>NZ_NRRW01000017.1 GCF_016583835.1 Thiococcus pfennigii
TCACCGAGGCGGCCTGCAAGACCCTGGTCAAGCAACGGCTCTGCGCCTCCGGCATGCGCTGGAAGAACAAAGGCGCGAAGATCGTCCTCAGCCTGCGCGCCCTCACCCACACCGCCGGGCGGTGGACACAGTTCTGGCAGAAGATCGATCAGTTCGGGGCTCAATGCGCCGGCTGAGCACATTATGCGGAGGCCGCACCCATGCGAGACCTGATCCCAGCTACCGTGACCCCAGCCCCCGTTGGGTGGGCGAGAAGAGACCGTTCCCATCGAGAGAGGTGCGAAAGACTTATGCGTCATCGGTTGGGCTGGCGCCTGATAGGCGCAGTGCTTGGCAGTGCCTGGCTGGCGGCGGGTGTTGCCGCGGTTGACTGGGAGAAGGCGGACGAAGAACAGGCGAAGGCCGAGGCGAACTACGTCGAGGAACGGGCCAAAGCGGAGGCCAAGGCCATCGAAGAACATGAGAGGGCGCGAGCGAAATGGATCGAGGAGCGTGCCAAGGGCCAGCCAAAGTGGATCGAGGAGCGCGAGAAGGCCCGCGCCAAGGCGATCGAAGAGCGCGGCAAGGCAGAGGCCAAATGGATCGAGGAAGAGGGCAACGCCCGCGCCAAGGCCATCGAGGAGGGCTACTAGCGGAGCAAGAGTAAGATGGTTTTGTCCCCCGAGCCTCGGCTCAGGGCGGCTAATCGAGGCTGTCCAACTGCGGCGATTTCTGGGGGCGCCAGTGGGGGCGCCAAGGTCTCGTATCGTAGCAGCGCGCCTCTGCCGAGCACCGTGCCGTCCGGGTCGATGCCATGGCGGCAGGAGCCAGGGGTCAATCGATTCCGGGAAGAGAGATCCGCCTCGTCGTGCCGCCTGAACGGTTCGTCGCAGGCATCGGAGATGGAAAAGCTGAAACTGAGCCCGGGTTCTTTTCCCCCAGCGCCCGCCAGATTGGGTGGGCGCGGACTGAAATTCAGGTCAGGCGGGATGCGCTTGGCTTCCGCACCCTACGGCCCATGTCCGGCAGGGGAGAAATGCTACGATGCGAGACCTGACCCCTGCGCCTGTGTGACCCCTGCGCCTATGCCTGCGCCTGCTCTCGCGCATCCTGACCCCCGCATCCCGCACCGAGTAACGTCTGTTGTTGCGAGGAGAACGTCCTTCCTGGTGAGATTGTCCTGTGCCCGCACAACGTCAGTCAGGTGTGCAATGTGAGACCCGACCCCGGCGGCGCCCCTCCTCGTTGATCAGCTAACGTACTAGCTAACCGGCGCGCCGCTTATCGGCGCGTCCGAGTTGAGCCCCTTGTTGGGCGTAGCTATCCGCGCGAGAACGTACTTACGGAGCAACGCAGCCATTTCATGGACAGGCAAATCCTTCTCTGAAAATGGTTCGCCATGAAAGATTGAATCTCGGAGTTCCTTCAGCTTGCAAAAATCAGAGTAGTTCTTCTCGGCCTCAGCATCCTCGATGCTCGGGAACAGAACTGCCGTCACGGCTATGAATTTATCCGTTAGCCGGTATTTGTCTTTCATCACACCTTTGATACGTGCAAGAAAGCGTTCACGTAACGTCGGTTGATGTGCATTAGTGAATGGAGAGAGGAAGGCCTGTTCGTATACTCTTTTAATGAAAATTTTGAGAAAATTTCCTCTTAAAACATTCTGTTTCGGCAAACCTGCCAGAGAGCATTTAGAGGCACAATACACTCATCATGTATAATTGTGATTTTTCTGCAGCCGAACTACGCGGAATTCGCCGCCATCGTTACCACCACCCGGATCCAGTCGTGCGTAAGCGGATGACGATTCTGTGGTATAAAAGCCAGGGCTTACCGCATCAAGAAATCGCCAAGCTGAGTGATGCGGCGCCGAATACCGTGACAGCGACGATTCGGACCTATACAGAAAAAGGGCTAACGGCCTTGGTGGAACGGAACTTCCACTGTCCCGCGAGTCAACTCGATCCGTATCGCTCGGAGCTTGCAGCCTATTTCGCTGCGCATCCGCCGCGGACATTGAAAGAAGCCGCCGCCGAGATCGAGCGGCTGACGGGTTTGTCTTTCACGCTCCCGCATGTGCGTAACTTCCTCCTCTCGCTTGGCCTTAGCCGAAAAAAACAGGAAGCGTTCCAGGACAGATGGATGATAAGAAGCGAGAAGAGCAAAAATCATTTATTTGCAATCGGTTAGAGTCAAACCTCGAGGAGGCAAAACAAGGTAAAAAGCACGTATACTTCGTCGATGCGGCACACTTTGTGTTGCAACCTTTCCTCGGCTTCCTGTGGTGCTTTCAGCGCTATTTTGTCTACTCTGCATCAGGACGACAGCGCTTCAATGTACTTGGAGCCCTCAATGCGATCACACATGAAGTGGTGACGATCACCAATGATTCTTACATTAATGCACTAAGCTTCTGCGACCTGCTAAGAAAATTAGCAGCAAAGCATGCTGGCGAGGCCATTACATTGTTTCTGGACAATGCGCGCTATCAAAAATGCGAAGTTGTCACGGCGCTTGCCGAGCAACTCAAAATTGAACTGATCTATCTTCCTTCATACTCGCCAAACCTCAATTTGATTGAGAGACTTTGGCGGCATGTCAAGCAGGAAGTCTTGTATTCCCGCTATTATGACTCGTTCCCCAAATTCAAAGCGGCCATCATGGCCTGCGTTGATGCCACAACATCACAAGAGAAAAAGTCGCGGAGAACCCTTTTTTCGCCCAAGTTTCAAATTATAAGAAAATCGCAGATATTGCATTAATGGGGTATAACTTTTGAAGGACTTCGCGATCAGAATTTCAAGCGCAGCCCAGCCCGACAGAAATGCTTTCAATCGATCAGTGCCGTAATCAGACATTTGAGAAAAAAGTCGTTCGACAGAATCGAGATCATTCTCCTGATTCAATGCTACGTAGCGGATACCAATCCGCGCAGCCGCTTCATTAGAAAGGGGAGTGGATACGGAGGTTTCAGCACTCATTGAGAAAGAAATGCTGTAAATGGGTTTTCCCGCGTCGTTAAGCAAGTGCGTTCCGTCGGCCGTAACCATTTAGCCCCCCCCCCGCTTCGGACGGCCTGCCGGGGGTTGGGCGTGCTGTCAGATAGCGGGCGCTGGTAGGGGCGGTGCCGGCAACCCTTGGCGTCGTTGGCCGATGACCTCAGCGATGTACGGCCAAGGAGAGACGCCACGCTTGCGGCAGGTCTCGATGACGCTGGCCAGCAGGGCGAAGGCGCGGGTGCCCTGCGCAGTGCGGGTGCCCATGCCGATGCGCCGGGCGATCACCCAGTGGCGCAGGGCGCGCTCGGCTTCGTTGTTACTCAACGGCAGCTCGGGATGATCAAGTACCACCCAGAAGGTATCCCAGTCATTGAGGAGCTCGCGGGCCAGTGCCCGGGTTTTCTCGTGCGGGCAATCCGCCAGGCGCAGGCAATGCTGGAGCAGCCCGTTGAGTAGCGGTGCATGCGATTCGCGCAGTCCAACCGGCGGGGGCGCGCCGCGGGCCTCGTAGACGGCTTGCATGACGGTGGTGATGACATCGAGCACGTGGCGACCGAGTTCGCAGCCCTGCGCCGCGAAGCCCTCCTCCAAGGCGCGGGCCTTGCGGATGATGTGGGGCAGGCAGCGCAGGCGCTGATCGAGCTCCCGGTAGGCCCAATAGCCGTCGCTCATCAGCCAGTTGCCAAAGCCCTCGCCGAGCACCCGCTGGACCATCTCGCGCGTGCGCCGTCCGACGATGAACAAGGTGGCAGTGGCGCAGGTGAACACCCACAGCCACAGGAGCTTGCCATGCTCCTTCCAGCTGGTCTCGTCGGCATACAGCAGCTCGACATTGCGCACCGTCGCGAGGATCTCCTGCTCGACCACGGGCTCGAGCGCGCGGGCGGCCTCATGGACGCACTGGTTGATCAGCGCCGTGGACAATGACAGGCCCAGCCAGTCGCTCAAGAATTCGCGCACCTTCGCGCGTGACAGACGCATGCGCTGGGTCAGCGCACAGATGAAGGCCACCAGTGTCGGTCCCGCGAGGTGCCATTCGCTCAGCTTGACCGTCCAGGCGGCCTCCTCGTCGCAGCGCCCAGGCAATGCCCGGCTCCAATGCCCGCAGGGGCAAAGCATCTCCCAGTAAATGTGCTTGGTGTGCTGCACCACCAGGCCACTGCCGCCAGCGGCGGCAGGCACCAGATCCAGCATGTAGCGGGCGTTGTGGGGCCGATGCGCGTGAGACGCCTCCTCCAGAGGGCGTCCGCATCGGGCACAGCCGTGCGGCGCGTGGACCTGCTCGGCATCGATCGGAAGTGCTTGGGTGCGGCTGTGCCCCGGTGCGCCCTTGCGTCGACCCGGGCGCGCGGCGTCCTGCTTCGCTGCCTTGTTCGCCGGCGTGCTCCGGGATGGCTTCTCCTGGCACTGCGCACCCGGCTCTCCCGCCGGTTTCGTCTCGTGCTCGCCCGCAGCAGAAGCCACCGGCGTCTCGTCCTGCTCCTGTGTCTGCTCCCACGGTGCCCGTGTGCTCGGCGGCCGCGAGCTGTTGCGCGAATTCTGCGCCAGCTTCTCGCGTGCCGCCTTCAGGTCCGCCAACGCCTTGCCCAGCAACGCCTGCGCCTGCTCCGGCGTGAGCTTCGCCAGGGCCGCCTCGTCAAGTTATCTGAGATCGTGGTCGCTGAGGTGCATTGCCGGGGCGCCGCAGAGGCGCAAATCCAACCTTGCGCGCTATCCTCGCACACCCAATCAGATTTGTCCTGCAAACTGCTGATCCTTCCCGAGCGGCAAGTTTCCGGTCCATCCGGGGTGGGGGGCTAAACGGTTACCGTCGGCCAGATAAGCAAAGCGCGATGGCGCCTCACTTTCGAAAGCAACGGCAACTTTCATGGCTTCGATGTCAGCTTGGTGTAGCTGCCTCACTCGGTTCTTCTCGATTGCATCGAAAGTGACAATAAAAGTGTCGTGCTCGCGGAGTGGCTCCTTGACCGAGGCTTCGATCTTCCCGTGCGCCTGAAAGAGAAGAACTGCCTGCGCACCAGCCTTCTTCTTGCGCTCTGCCTTGATTTCCTCAACCTCTGAAGCGAGTACAGTTTGAAAGTCCGCTGGTCCCCGTTGGCCCACTATGCCCTTCAGCATCAGGCGGCCAACTGCGGAGGCCTCATAAATTTTTGCGAGGAGAGTGTCGGGATCTCGAGTCAACGTGAACCGAGCGCTTTCTGAGCTCGCCAGCTCAATTGGTAGAGAATCTTCCCGGAGAGTTATTCCTCCGACCACTGCCCAAGCCGCTGTGTACGTGTATCTCATCAATCGTTAGACGCCCAAAGTTGACTAGACTGTGGCCTATGCCTTGCGTGCTGCACTGCAGACAGACTGGCGCGATATTTGATCTCTACAATGTCGACCAGGAAGGCAACAAGCTCGCTCAATGCCATTAGGTTAAGTTCTACCGGCATCGCTTTTAGTTGGGTAGGTGCCGGGGTCTCGCATCATTGCATTCCGCCCCGCCAGCCTGTTTCGGGGCAGTTCTTGCGTCGCTGCATTCCGCCCCTCACGATGCGCCCCACGGTTGCCGACTGCCTGGGGAAGCTGGCGGCGATCCGAATGAGTTGCGCCTGATACAGTTCTTCGGCAAAGCACAGGGAGCAGTGTCTTGCGGCTTGCTCGCAACGATCAAGTCGTACCGCATAAGTCCCTGGGGGCACATCGTTGGTCTTGTCCGCAAGGCGCGACTGGCGGCCCCGGGCCGTTTGCCGATCCGGAGGAGGGCGGCGGAGTCGATCGCCCTCGTTGGTGAGCCGCTTAGACAAAAGCCGCGAGTGGTGCTCACGGTCCGCCACCAGCGACCGGGCGCCTCCAGGACGAGCCGATGCATTCGACTTCGGGAGGGGCCGACTCACGCGCGATGCTGCCAGTAGTCGGGAGCCCGGTGAAGGTTCATCACCGCCAGGATCAGGATGCCGTCGCGTACTTCGCTGTACAAGACACCGTAGGGAAAGCGCTTGACGAGTGATCTTCGAACGTCGCCGCCGAGGATGGGCCACGCCTTCGGGAAGTCGACGACGCGCTGGATGGTCTCGTACACTTCAATCGCAAAATCGTAGCCAAGGCCGGACTCGATGGATTCGTAATAGTCGATCGAGAGGTTCAGCTCGGCTTCCGCTTCGGGATGGAAGCGATAGCTCATCGCTTGAAACGCTTCCGGATGCGGTCGAACACCGCCTCTCCAGGGACGGCATCGACCTTGCCCGCGCGCAGCTCAGACAGCCGACGTTTGGCCGCGGTCGCCCAATGGGCATCGATCTCCGACTGCGGCGGATTCAGACTCCGGAGCAACGAGTCCACCAGCAAGGCACGTTCCTCGACGGGCAAGTCGATCGCGTGTTCGATCAGCTCTTTTGTGTTCATCGATCATCACCTCGAAGCGGGTAGCTGGCGTCCGGTCTCCAAATCACGCGAAGTGTCCACGTCCACGTCAAGCCCGCTTCCTCATTGAGCGTTCGCGGGATGGCGCGGCCCGCGCATCCTGATCGATTGCCATCCGTTGGCGGGGCCACCGTTGGCGGGGCCAGATCTCACCGTTGGCGGGGCCAGATCTCACCGTTGGCGGGGCCAGATCTCGCATCGTTGCACTCCACGATGCGCCGCACCGTCGCCAAGTGTATGCCGAAATCGCCGGCTACTTTAAGGAATCGAGCCGACCACCTCTCCTCCCATCGGGCACGCAGCGGGACGGCTCGGCCCTATGCCGGCGGAGACGAACGGCGAAGAGATCCGGTTCCCATAGCGTTGCGCCCTTCAGAGCCAACCGCGTCGACGGATTTCGGCATGCATACGGTCGGCGGCGTCGAGCAACAGTGGGACGCTTTCGTGACCGGTCTGTAGGGCGTCGGCGAGCACGACAGGATCCTCGATGTACGCGTGGATCATCTGATTACGGAGTCTGCGGACGGTCATCCATGCGTCGGCGGACGACAGCAGGCCCAAGCGCTCGGCCCGATCCAGGTTGTCGATGGCCGCTCCGACCCGCTCGCCCAATGCCCGCAATAGCTCGGGGAGAAGCTTATCGCCGAGCGTGTCCTGCAAACGTCCGAATCGGCTGACGAAGGCGTCGACGCGCTCGGCGAGGTCGGGCTGGTGCGCCAGTTGGGCCACGGCCTCAGTTGGGCCACGGCCTCGGCGGTGAAGGGTCGCTGGAATAGACGATGGTCGGTGGTCTGCAAGTGTTTCATTTCCCTCTGCGTGACCCGCACGAGGAAGCGCAGCCGTTGAAGGGCATCGGGAACCGGAGTCACAGCGGAACACCCTCGCGATCAGCGACATCGTGAATCGGCAGGCGCCGAAGCCCGGGGGCACTGACCAGGACGTCGACGCGGCGGCCATCCATCGCGCGGGACACCCGTGCAGACAGGGCCGCGGCGAGTCGCGCTGGATGGTCGATCGGCTCGTCGATCGCGATCAGCAGATCCAGGTCACCACCGCGAACGTCGCCTTTTAGCCGAGAGCCGAATACCCGGACGAGCGCGCGCGGTCCGAAGACCTCGTGCACGGCCTGGCGAATCTGTTGTTGCTGGATTGGAGTGAGGCGCATTGGTGGCCGGTGAAGTCACGCAATTGGTGGGTATGGCGAGTGAAGATCGGTGCCAAGCATTTCTCGGCTCGCGAGGTCAGGGGCCGCGGGTCCATTCCTGGCTTTGGCGGGTCCCACGGCGGAGATTGGGGTCGTGCACGCCAAAATAATCGGCGATGTCGTTGAATGAATCGAGGCCGATGTCGGGTTACGGCGCGCGCGAGCCTGTCCTTTCGCAGCGACCGCTGTGCCGGCGCGCCTAACCCGGTATCTACGGGCCGTGCCGAGCTTCGCCGGGACCGAGGTCGGGTTAGCCCCTCGGGGCGTAACCCGACGGCCGGCTTCTCGGCGATCGCCTGCCCCGATCGCCCGCGAGCGGGCTCCTACCGGCGCAGGCGAAGGCTGCGGGGTGCGCCTTTGCCCGTCTGCATGCTCGCGTCGATCGGAACGGACCCGTCTTGCTTGGGGCTTCTGCCCGACCGCTCGTCACAGCCGTTTGAAATAGACCTGCGAGCGGCGCTGGTAGTTGTAGAGGGCCTGTTTGGCCATCGGCAGGTCGGCGAGGTCGGCGGGTTCGAAGCCGCGCTCGCGGAACCAGTGGGCGGTCTGGGTCGTGAGCACGAAGAGGCGCTCGATGCCCAGCGCGCGGGCCTGTCGCTCGATGCGCTCGAGCAGCTTTTCGCCGCGCCCGCCGCGTTGGTAGTCCTCGTGCATCGCGAGGCAGGCGAGTTCGGCCATGCGGTCGTCCGGGTAGGGGTAGAGGGCGGCGCAGCCGATGATCATGCCGTCGCGCTCCAGGACGGAGAAGCGGTCGATCTCGGTCTCGAGGCGCTCCCGGGAGCGGCGCACGAGGACGCCGAGCGCCTCGAGGGGGTGGAGCAGTTCGAGGATGCCGGCGACGTCGTCGATGCGGGCGGCACGGAGGTCTTCGAAGGGCTCGGCAGTGATCAGGGTGCCGCTGCCGTCGCGGGTGAAGAGCTCGCGCAGCAGGGCGCCGTTCTGGCGGCGGCTGAGGATGTGCACGCGCCGAATGCCGCGCCGGCAGGCCTCGGCGGCGGCGCGTAGCGCGCCGGCCAGGTCTTCGGGCAGCGGCGCCGGGCCGGCGAGGCGGGCGTCGACCTCGGAGACGAGCAGGTGCGGGACGAGCCGCCCCGCGGCGTCGGTGACGCCGGGCTCCTCGGTGAGGAAGATGAGCTTGTCGGCCTCCAGCGCGATGGCCGCCGAGCGGGCGACGTCGGCGGCGCTCAGGTTGAAGACCTCGCCGGTCGGGGAGTAGCCGATCGGCGGCAGCAGGGCGACGGCGCCGCTGTCGAGGCGCTGGCGCAGTGCCTGGCGGTCGACGCGCCGCACGGCGCCCGTGTAGCGGTAGTCGACGCCGTCGAGGACGCCGAGCGGGCGGGCCGTGACGAAGTTGCCCGAGGCGACCGGGATGCGCACGCCCTGCATCGGCGAGTTGGCCAGTCCGAGCGAGAGCAGGGCCTCGATCTCGATGCGGGCGACGCCCGCGGCCTCCTTGACGCAGGCGAGCGCCTCGTCGTCTGTGACGCGCAGGCCGTTGACATAGCGCAGCTCGATGCCGTGCCGCGCGAGGCGCTGCTCGATCTGCGGCCGTGCGCCGTGGACCAGGACGAGGCGAATGCCGAGGCCGTGCAGCAGCGCCAGATCGTGGATCAGCACCGGGAAGTCGGGCGCGGCGACCGCCTCGCCGCCGAAGGCGATGACGAAGGTGCGGCCGCGATGGGTATGTACGTAAGGCGTGGACTGGCGCATCCAGTCCACGAACGGGTCGGTGTCGGTCGCGGGGCGGACCGTCGCGGGCGGCTCGTCGGCCATCGGGGTGCCCTTGCGGTTCAGTCCAGGCCGAGCTTGTTCAGCCGGTAGCGCAGCGAGCGCAGCGTCATGCCGAGCCTCTTGGCCGCCGCGGTGCGGTTCCAGCGGGTCTCCTCCAGCGCCTGGAGGATCGCCTTCTTCTCGATCTCGCCGAGGTAGTCCTCGAGCGGCAGGTCGCTCTGCGTGGGATTGGTGGCCGTCGGCGTCGGCGTCGCACCCTGGGGCAGGTAGACCTCGTCGGCGCCGATCAGGTCACCGTCGCACAGCGCCGCGGCCCGTTCGAGGATGTTCTCCAGTTCGCGGACATTGCCCGGGAAGCGGTGGCCGACCAGTTTCTTTAGGGCGCCGTCGCTGAGCTTGAGGCTGTCGTGGCCGGTCTGCTTGGCGATGCGCCCGAGGATACGGGTGGCGAGCAGCGGGATGTCCTCGGGCCGCTCGCGCAGGGCCGGCATCCGCAGCTCGATGACGTTGATCCGGTAGAAGAGGTCTTGGCGGAAGGCGCCCTTGTCGACCTCGGCGTTCAGGTCGCGGTGGCTCGCGCTGATGATGCGCGCGTCGACTGGCACCTCCTGCTGGGCGCCGACGGGGCGGACGCTCTTCTCCTGGATTGCGCGCAGGAGCTTGACCTGGGCCGGCAGCGGCAGGTCAGCGACCTCGTCGAGGAACAGGGTGCCGCCCTCGGCCGCCTGGAAGAGGCCCTGTTTGTCGCCGACGGCCCCGGTGAAGCTGCCCTTCTTGTGGCCGAACAGCTCGCTCTCGACGAGCTCCTGGGGGATTGCGCCGCAGTTGACGGGGACGAAGGGGCCATCGCGGCGCGGCCCTTCGGCGTGGATCAGCCGCGCCGCGACCTCCTTGCCGGTGCCGCTCTCGCCGGTGATGAAGACCGGCGCCTGGTTGCGCGCGATCTTGCCGATCATGCGGCGGATCTCGCGCATCGGCCGGGAGTTGCCGAGCAGTTGCCCGGAGATCTGGTCACCTTCGCCTTCGCCGCTCGGGGTCGTCTCGCGCAGCCGCAGTGCCGACTCGACGAGGCGGCGCAGCACTTGGAGGTCGACGGGCTTGGAGACGAAGTCGAAGGCGCCGGCCTTCATCGCCGCGACGGCCGATTCCATGTTGCCATGGGCCGTGATCATCGCCGCGGGCAGGTCCGGATAGTGTTCGCTGATGTGCGCGACCAGTTCGATGCCGTTGCCGTCGGGCAGCTGCATGTCGGTCAGGCACAGGTCGAAGCGCTCGCGCGCGAGCAATTGCCTGGCCTCCCGGAGGTCCGCCGCCGTGTGCGCGTTGACGCCCATCCGCGCCAGCGTGATCCGGATCAGGTCGAGGATGTCCGGTTCGTCGTCGACGACGAGGGCTTGTGCTTTGGTCATGCGTTCTCCGACGCTCCTGGCTCAGGTCTGGAAGGTCAGGCGAAAACAGCATCCATGCGGCTGCCGGGCAATATACTCCAGCAGGACGCCATTGGTCTCGGCCAGCTCGCGGGCGATGTAGAGCCCGAGTCCGGTGCCGCTGGCACTGGTCGTGTAGAAGGGATTGAAGATCTCCTGCGCCTTGTCCGGGGCGATTCCGGGGCCGTTGTCGAGGACCTCGATGCGCGTGGTGCCGCGGCGGCGCTCGACCTGGATCTCGACGAACGGCGCGCGCTCGCCGTGGGTCCCGTGCTTGAGGGCATTTTCGCACAGGTTCACGATGATCTGGCGCAGGTGGCGCGCGTCGACGGTCACCACCGATTCGGTATCGGCGCGTTGGCGCAGCGCGACCGTCTGCGGGCCGACGCCGTGGCTCGCGCGGAAGTCCTCGCAGAGTTCGCGCAGCCAGGGGCCGAGGTCGATCGCCTCGGGCTGGGGCTGACGGCGGCGCGAGAGCTGCAGGATGCTCTGGATGATCTCCTCGATGCGCTCGCCGTTGCGCCGAACGATGTCGAGCAGGTGACGGTCGTCGGCCGCGAGCTGCGGCGATTCGGCCAGGAGTTGGGCCGCGTGCGAGATGGCGCTCAGGGGATTGCGGATGTTGTGCGCGATGCTCGCGGTCAGGGTCCCGAGCGAGGCGAGCTTGATCTGCTGGGCCTCCTTCGTGAGTTCCTGCTGGTCCTCGAGGAAGATCACGACGCCGCTGGCGCGGCGCTCGCCGAGCCATTGCAGGCTCGGGCGCAGCTCTCGGTGGCCGGCCAGGATGGTCGCCGTTGGGCGCTGGAGGGATTTCCTCGAGACCTCGACCGAGTGGTCGAGCCAGGCAGCGAGTTGCGGCGCGATCGCGGCCAGCCGGGCGCCGGGATGGACATCGTTTTGGCCGAGCAGTTGCTTGGCGGCGATGTTCAGCATCTGGACCTGGCGCTCGCCGTCGACGATCAGGATGCCCGTCGTCATGCTCTGGATGATGAAGGCGTTGAGTTTTGCGAGGTCCGCGATATCGACCTTGCGCCGGGCCGCCAGCCATTCGGCGGCGCGGATGCGCCGATACAGGACCTGCGCGAGCAAGGCCACGGTGAAGAAGGTGACGCCGAGGAGCCCGGCCTGCGTGTAGTGGGGGCTCGCGAGGTCGTGGTAGAACTGACTGAAGGTCGCCTCGCCGATGACGGCGATCGCGGCCAGCGACGCGAAGAACAGCGACAGTCGGCCCTCCATGAGCAACGCGCCGGCGGCGACGGAGATCGCCAGCAGCAGGCCGAGGCCGCTATCGACACCGCCGGCGGCGTGCATCAGCAGCGTGAAGACGACGATGTCGACGGTGATCGTCAGTTGCAGCTGACGCTCCGGACCGGGCCATCGCCGGATCAGGCCGACGGCGCCGACGAGGAGCATCAGCGCGTAGACCGGCAGGACGATCCAGACCAGCGGGGCCTGCTCCGTGCCCTGCGCGGGCAGCGCCCCGTGGACCGAGAAGACCGACGTGAGGCTGACCGCGAGCAGCAGCCGGAAGAGGAATAGCCAGCGCAGTACGGTCCAATTCGGGTAGGGCTCGGGCTCCGAGGGGAGGGCCCCGCGGTCGGACGCGGCGATACCATGCGGGAGGAGGTCGTTCACGATCGGTGGCACCTGCGCTGGTCGGTTCCGAAGGGCGAGCCTTGGCGGGGAAAGTTACTTGAAGGGGCGCGTACTTGGCAAAGTGCGGGGCGATCCACGGCGATCTCATGGTGTCGCGGTGGGCCGTGCCTCGGGCCGATCGTCGGGCTGTCGCCGTCGGTCGCATCTGCTATTTTGGCAGGCGACGCAATTTCCCGGACAATATCGGTCGGTGCGCCGCGCCCGGTCGCAATGGTGTGAGGTCCCAGTGAATCTGCACGAGCATCAATCCAAGCAACTGCTCGCCGAGCACGGCGTCGCCGTGCCGCGCGGTGTGACGGTCGCCGCCCTCGACGAGGTCCCGTCGGCCCTCGCCACGCTCGGCGGCGCGCGCTGGGTCGTCAAGGCCCAGGTCCATGCCGGCGGGCGCGGCAAGGCCGGCGGCGTCGTCTTGGCGGAAAGCCCGCAGAGGGTGCGCGAGGCCGCCGCACGGCTCCTCGGCGAGCGGTTGGTGACGCATCAGAGCGGCCCGGCGGGTCTGCCGGTGACGCGGCTGCTGATCGAGGAGACCACGGCGATCGCCCGCGAGCTCTATCTCGCCGTCCTCGTCGATCGCGAGGCGCGCCAGGTCGCCTTCATGGCCTCGGCCGCCGGCGGTATGGACATCGAGGAGGTCGCCGCGAGCACCCCGGAGCGGATCCTGCTCGCGCGCGTCGCCCCGGCGATGGGTCTGCAACCCTGGCACGGCCGGCGGCTCGGTTACGGGCTCGGCCTCGATCCCGAGCAGATCCGTGCACTCCAGGACCTGCTGGGCAGGCTCTACCGACTGTTTCTCGAGAGCGATGCGGCCCTCATCGAGATCAACCCGCTGGTCGTCACCGAGGCCGGCGCGCTGGTCGCCCTCGATGCCAAGATCGTGCTCGACGACAACGCCCTCTACCGCCACCCGGCGCTGCTGGCGCTGCGCGATGCGAGCCAAGAGGACGCCCGCGAGGCCGAGGCCCGTGCCCACGACCTCAATTACATCAGCCTCGATGGCAACATCGGCTGCATGGTCAACGGCGCCGGCCTGGCGATGGCGACGATGGACCTGGTCAAGCTCCACGGCGGGGCGCCGGCGAACTTCCTCGACGTCGGCGGCGGCACGACGGCCGAGCGCGTCGCCGAGGCCTTCAAGCTGATCCTCTCGGACCCCAAGGTCGAGGCGGTCCTGGTCAACATCTTCGGTGGCATCGTGCGCTGCGACCTGATCGCCGCCGGCATCATGCAGGCGGTGCGCGAGGTCCATCTCGCCGTGCCCGTGGTCGTGCGCCTGGAGGGCACCAACGCGGCGGCCGGGCTCGAGATGCTCGCGGCGAGCGACCTGCCGATCATCACCGCCGCCAGCCTGAGCGAGGCGGCCGACAAGGTGGTCGCGGCGGCACGCGAGACCGCGGGGGAGGGGCGATGAGCATCCTGATCGACAAGGATACGCGGGTCATCTGCCAGGGCTTCACCGGCCGGCAGGGGACCTTCCACAGCGAGCAGGCGATCGCCTACGGCACCAACCTGGTCGGCGGCGTGACGCCGGGCAAGGGTGGGCAGAGCCATCTCGGGCGGCCGGTCTTCGACACGGTCCACGCCGCGGTCGCCGCGACCGGCGCCGACGCCTCGATGATCTATGTCCCGGCGGCCTTCGCTGCCGATGCGATCCTGGAGGCCGCCGACGCCGGCATCGGCCTCGTGGTCTGCATCACCGAGGGCATCCCGGTCCTCGACATGCTGCGGGTCAAGGCGGCCCTGGCCGGCACCGAGACCCTGCTGATCGGGCCGAACTGCCCCGGCATCATCACGCCGGGTGCCTGCAAGATCGGCATCATGCCGGGGAGCATCCATCGCCCCGGGCGGGTCGGCATCGTCTCGCGCTCCGGGACCCTGACCTACGAGGCGGTCTTCCAGACCACCGAGATCGGCCTCGGGCAGAGCACCTGCATCGGCATCGGCGGCGATCCGATCCAAGGGCTCGACTTCGTCGACTGCCTGGCGCGCTTCGAGGCGGATCCCGATACCGACGGCGTGCTCCTGGTCGGGGAGATCGGCGGTGGCGCCGAGGAGGCGGCCGCGGCCTTCATCGCCGAGCGGATGGAGAAGCCCGTCGTCGCCTATGTCGCCGGGGTCACGGCCCCGCCGGGCAAGCGGATGGGTCATGCCGGGGCCATCGTCAGCGGCGGCCGGGGGACGGCCGAGGGCAAGTACGCCGCCCTCGCGGCGGCCGGCGTCACCGTCGTGCGCTCCCCGGCCGAGATGGGCGCCTGCATGGCCGAGCGGCTGGCGGGGCGGCCCGGCCCGCGTGCGGCCTGAGGAGCAGCCGACGTTGCGCATCCTGTTGGCACAGATCAATCCCCTGGTCGGCGACGTGGCCGGCAATACCGAGCAGGTCCTGGCACTTGCCGCCGCGGCGCGCGACCGCGATGCGGCCGACCTGGTCGTCTTCCCAGAGCTCACGCTGACCGGCTATCCGCCGGAGGATCTGCTGCTGCGCCCCGAGTTCATCGCCCGCGTCGGCGCGGCGCTGGAGCGCCTGCGCGCCGAGTTGCGCGGCATCACGGCCATCGTCGGCTATCCGCAGGCCTCGGTCGGCGGGCTCTACAACGTCGCCGGGGTCATCGGCGATGGTGAGCTGATCGCCGAGTACGCGAAGCAGACCCTGCCGAATTACAGCGTCTTCGACGAGAAGCGCTATTTCCGCCCGGGCCAGGCGCCCTGCGTGTTCCAGCACCAGGGGCGGCGCATCGGTCTGACCATCTGCGAGGACATCTGGGAGGAGGGTCCAGCGCGGCAGGCGGCCGAGGCCGGGGCCGAGGTACTGATCAACATCAATGCCTCCCCGTACCACCAGGGCAAGCAGGCCCAGCGCGAGGAGTTGGTCGGGATGCGGGCGCGCGAGCACGGCCTGGCGATCCTCTACGTCAATCTGGTCGGCGGCCAGGACGAGCTGGTCTTCGACGGCGGCTCGTTCGCCGTCGACGCCGCCGGATCCGTGGTCCGGCGCGCGCCCGCGTTCGAGCCCGCCGAGCTGCTCGTCGAGCTGACCCGCGAGTCGCCGAGCGAGCCGTTGCGGCCCGTGCCCGGCCAGCTGGCCGCGGTGTTGCAGGAGGAGGCGGCGGTCTACCAGGCCCTGGTCCTCGGCGTGCGCGACTATGTGCGCAAGAACGGCTTCAACGGCGCCGTGCTCGGGCTCTCGGGCGGCATCGATTCGGCCCTGACGCTCGCCGTGGCCGTCGACGCGCTCGGCGCCGAGTGGGTCGAGGCGGTCCTGATGCCGTCGCGCTACACGGCCAGGATGAGCATCGAGGATGCGGAGGAGGAGGCGCGCCGCCTCGGGGTGGTCTCGCGGATCATCCCGATCGAGCCGGCCTTCCAGGCCTTCCTCGGGCTGCTCGCCGAGCCCTTCGCGGGGAGTGCGCCCGATGTGACCGAGGAGAACATCCAGGCGCGCTGTCGCGGCGTCATCCTGATGGCGATCAGCAACAAGTCCGGCAAGATCCTGCTGACGACCGGCAACAAGAGCGAGATGGCGGTCGGTTACGCGACCCTCTACGGCGACATGGCCGGCGGTTTCGCACCGATCAAGGACTGCGCCAAGACCCTGGTCTACCGCCTGGCCCGCTGGCGCAACCGCTCGGCGCCGGTGATCCCGGAACGGGTCCTGGAGCGCGCCCCGAGCGCCGAGCTCGCCCCGGATCAGACCGACCAGGACAGCCTGCCGCCTTATGCGCTGCTCGATGAGATCCTGCGCCGCTACATCGAGCTCGATCAGGGGGTCGCCGAGATGGTCGCGGCCGGCCTCCCGGAGGCCGAGGTCCGGCGTGTCGCCCGCCTCGTCGATCGCAACGAGTACAAGCGCCGGCAGGCCCCGCCCGGGGTGCGCATCACCAGCCGGGCCTTCGGCCGCGACCGCCGCTATCCGATCACGAGCGGTTTCTGAGTCGCCTGGCCGGCCGTCGGGTTGCGCCCCGAGGGGCTAACCCGACCTACGGCCACGGCGGAGATCGGCACGGCCGCGTCGGTGGGGTGAGGCGCGCCGGCACGACAAGGAACGGACTCGCGCGCGTCGCAGCCCGACAGCGGCCTCGGTCGGGGCGGTGCTGGTTGCGCCCCGGCGGCTTCCTTATACTGGCGGCATGGTAGGGGCGCGGCCGAGCATGCCCCTTGCGATGGACGGATTCCCGCCCCACTACCGAGGAGCGCGGCGGCGGCCGACGGCCGCCCCTCGCCGGGGCCGATTTCGAGCTTTGGAGATACCCATGAAGAAGGTTGAAGCGATCATCAAGCCGTTCAAGCTCGACGACGTGCGCGAGGCGTTGTCAGCGGCCGGCATCACCGGCATGACCGCGATCGAGGTCAAGGGTTTCGGTCGCCAGAAGGGCCACACCGAGCTCTATCGCGGTGCCGAGTATGTCGTCGACTTCCTGCCGAAGGTCAAGATCGAACTGGTCCTGGCCGACGACCTGGTCGATGCCTGCATCGAGGCGATCACGAATGCCGCGCGTACCGGCAAGATCGGCGATGGCAAGATCTTCGTCTGCGATGTCGAACGCGTCGTGCGCATCCGCACCGGCGAGGAGAACGAAGCGGCGGTCTGATGCGCCGCCCCGACGTGGTCTGCCGCGTCGGGGCCGACCACGCCTCCCTGCCTTCGTGGGGTCGGCGGGGCCGTCAGTTCTCGTCGAGTTCGAGGTAGTTCCAGATCTTGCGCGCCAGGCCGACCTCTTCGGGCGATTCGGTGTCGTCGACGAAGCGACCGGCCTCGCGGTTGACGGCCAGCACCTGCTCGGCGGTGCGGGCCAACTCCTCTTCCCCGAGCGCCTCGTAGGCGTCGATCAGGACGACGAGTGCGTCCTCGACGGCACTGGTGCGCTGGAAGCGCTCGATCACGTAGTTGGCCCGGTTGGCGGCGGCGATGTAGGCGCCGCGCTTCATGTAGTAGCGGGCGACGTGGATCTCGTACTTGGCCAGGTTGCTGCGCAGGTAGACCATGCGCTGGCGTGCGTCCGGCGCGTATTTGCTGTCGGGGAATCGCTGCACGAGGACCGCGAAGTCGTTGAAGGAGTCGAGTGCCGAGCCGGGATCGCGCTGGGATGGATCGGTCGGGATATAACGGTCCAGGAAGCCGACGCTGCGGTTATAATTGACGATTCCCTTCAGATAGTAGGCGTAGTCGACGAACGGGTTCTGCGGATAGAGCTTGATGAAGCGGTCGGCGGCGGCGATGGCCTCGTCCGGTTCGTCCGCCTTGTAGTGGGCATAGGCGGTGTCGAGCTGCGCCTGCATCGCGTAGCGCCCGAACGGGTAGCGGGTCTCGATCTTCTCGAACAGCTCGAGCGCGCGCGCGTAATTGGCCGCATCCAGCTCCTTGGACGCCTCGGTGTAGAGTTCGGCGGCGCTCCAATCCTCCGTCACGTCGGCCCCTTGGCTGAGCCACGCGCAGCCGGAGATCGTGAAGGCGAGGAGGAGGCTGACGATGATCGAGAAGATTTTGGACATGCTCGGCTCGGGTCGCGGAGAGACGCTCGAAGTATACCGCAAGGGCCGCCACGCGGGATCGGCCCGCGCCGCTCGGCCGCGCATCGCCTCACGCGGGGGCCGTGATGGCTGAGCCGCTCCCCGGGACGATTCCAGGACAGATGACCGACGAGCTCGCCCCGCGCACGCTGGAGATCGCCGCGGAGCAGAGCGGCCGCCGGCTCGATCAGGTCCTCGCGGAGGCCTTTCCGCAATTCTCGCGCAGCCGCCTCCAGGCCTGGATCGCCGACGGACGGGTGCGGGTCGATGGGGCGGTGCGGCGCTGCCGCGACAAGGTGAAGGCCGGCGAGCAGGTCGTCCTCGAGCCCGTCGTCGAAGCGAGCGGTGAACTGGTGGCGCAGCCCATCCCGCTGCGCATCGTCTTCGAGGACGAGGAGATCCTGGTGCTCGACAAGCCGGCCGACCTCGTCGTGCATCCGGCCGCGGGCAATCCGGATGGGACCCTGCTCAACGCCCTGCTGCACCATGCCCCGCAGTTGGCGCGGTTGCCGCGTGCCGGCATCGTCCATCGCCTCGACAAGGACACGACCGGCCTGCTCGTGGTCGCCAAGACGCTGACGGCGCACCGCTCCCTCGTCGCCCAACTGCACGCGCGCACGGTGCGCCGCGAGTACCGGGCGCTGGTGAGCGGTGTCGTCGTCGCCGGCGGGCGCGTCGACGCGCCGATCGGCCGGCACCCGACGCAGCGCACGCGGATGGCGGTCGTGCGCGACGGACGTCCGGCCGTCAGCCACTATCGGGTCTTGGAGCGCTTCGCGGCCCATAGCCTGCTCGCGGTGCGCCTGGAGACCGGGCGGACCCACCAGATCCGCGTCCACATGGCCCATGTCCAACACCCGCTGGTCGGCGACCCCGTCTACGGCGGGCGGGTTCGGGTGCCGAAGGGGGCATCGCCGCGCGCGGGGGCCGCACTGATCGCCTTTCCCCGTCAGGCGCTGCAGGCCATCGCGCTCGGGCTGGCGCATCCGCGCACCGGCGCGCCGCTGCATTTCGAGGTCCCGCTGGCCGCCGATCTGGCCGCCCTGTTGGCCTGCCTACGCGAGGAGGAGGTTGCCGATGACGCGCTGCGAGCCGAGCTGGATCGTCCCGACCTGGCCGGCGCCGCCTGGCGTTAGGGCGCTGGCGACGACGCGCCTGGGCGGCGTGAGCCTGGGCCCCTACCGGGGCCTCAACCTCGCCGACCACGTGGGCGACGATCCGGCGGCGGTCGCGCGCAACCGTGCGCTGCTGGCGGGCCAGGCCGGGCTCCCGGCCGAACCCGACTGGCTGCATCAGGTCCACGGGTGTACGGTGGCGACCGCCGGCACCGCCGAGGCCTGTGCCGAGGCCGACGCCATCGTCGCCGAGCGGCCGGGGCTGGTCTGCGCCGTGCTGACCGCGGACTGTCTGCCGGTGCTGCTCTGCGACCGGGCGGGCGAGCGGGTGGCGGCCGTGCACGCCGGCTGGCGGGGTCTCGCCGGCGGCGTCCTCGAGGCCGCGATCGCCCGCCTGGGCGGCCCCCCGGAGCAGGTGCTCGCGTGGCTCGGCCCGGCGATCGGTCCGCGCGCCTTCGAGGTCGGCCCCGAGGTCCGCGCGTGCTTCATCGCCGCCGACCCGGCCGCCGCGCAGGCCTTCCGCCCGCGGCCGCCGGACAGGTGGCTGGCCGACCTCTATGGCTTGGCCCGCCAGCGGCTCGCGCGCGCCGGCGTGACGCGGGTCTGGGGTGGGGAGTACTGTACCTATGGCGACGCCGGGCGTTTCTTCTCCTATCGGCGCGATGGGACCTGCGGGCGCATGGCGACGCTGATCTGGCGCGACGCGGCTTGACGGGGTGCGCTGCGCTAGGGTAAACCCGAATCGAAGGCCGCCGGTCGCGCACCCGTCAGCGCACCCGCGTCGCCGCGACCGACGAAGACGGACGGGTCTGGCGTGCCGGCCTTCCCCGCCTCGCCCTCTCGCGGAGGGCTGGCGAGCGAAGGGGCGCCTGCGGCGCATTCCCGCGGTAACCCGACAAATCCCTATCGAGGTGTCCATTGGCTGACTGGAACATGCTGACGCTGGTCGGCGAAGATCGCCCCGGCATCGTCGCCGCCGTGACCCGCGCCCTGTACGATGCCGGTTGCAATCTTGGCGAGGCCTCGATGATCCGCCTCGGCGGCAACTTCACGATCATGTTGATGGTCAATGGCGGACAGCCGGGCGCGCGGCTCGAGGAGGCCCTGGCGCCGGTCGCGGCCGACCTCGGTCTGCGCTGCCACATCGATCCGATCCCCGGGGCACTGGATCGCCATCCGGTGCCCAACATCCAGGTGCGGGTCATGGGTGCCGATCGGGCCGGCATCGTCGCCGAGGTGACGGAGGTCCTGGCGGCGACCGGGTTCAATATCCTGGAGCTCGATTCGAGCGTCTGCGGCGAGCCGGGGCGCCCACTCTACATCATGAACATCCTCGGCTGTTCCGGCGAGGCGCTGGAGGTGCTCGACGAGGCGATGGCGGGGCTGCGGGCGCGTGGGGTCTCCATCGACATCGCGCCCATCGAGACGATGATCGGCTAGCGCGATGGCGGTTCTGCCCCTGCTCACTGTCCCGGACGCGCGCCTCGGGCAGGTCTCGGAGCCGGTCGTCGATTTCGATGCCGACCTGCGCCGTTTCGCCGCCGATCTCGAAGAGACTCGCCTCGCCGGGCCGGCGGCGGTCGGCATCGCGGCGCCGCAGGTCGGGCGCTTCCAGCGCCTCATCATCATCGACGTGCCGCCGAAGAAGGGCGGGGCGACACACGGCCATCTGGTCCTCGTCAATCCCGAGATCGTCCACTGGGAGGGTTGGGAGATGGGCCGCGAGGGCTGCCTCTCGGTGCCGGACTACACGGGCAACGTGATCCGGGCCACGCGCCTGCGGCTCCAGGCCCAGACCCTCGATGGCACCGCGCGGGAGTTGGAGATGGAGGGTTTCGAGGCACGTGTCGCGCAACACGAGATCGATCATCTCGACGGGCTGCTGTTCGTCGACCGGGTCGTCAGCCGCCGCACGGATCTCTTCCGGCGCAAGGTCTATCGCTCCCGCGGGCGCCCCGCGGGGTCCGACGGCCATTGATGCAAGGCGGCGACGGGCCCATGATGGTCGTCATCCAGGCCCCGCCGACCGCCCGGCCAATCGACAGAACTGCTTTGTGAGTGCACCCTTATGAGGTTGAGCCTTCGAATCCTGATTGCCATCCTGCTGGCCCTGCTCGTCACGGGGGCGGGGCTCGCCCGGCAGCAGGAGGTTGCCCTCGCGGAGCTCTCCCCAGAGCATCGGCACATGCAGATGATGCTGGTGATGAACAACGTCTTCGAGCGCCATCACTACCGCAAGCTGTCGCTCGACAGGCCGTTCACCGCGGAGGTCCTCGACAACTACCTGGGCGCGCTCGATCCCAACCGCTCCTTCTTCCTGGCCCGCGACGTGGAGCGGTTCGAGCGCAATCTCGGCCGCATTGCCGAGGACCTGCGGCAAGGTCAGGTCGCGGCCGCGTTCGACATCTTCCGTCTCTACCGGATGCGCGTCGAGCACCAGGTCGACTACGCGCTCAAACTCCTCGAACGGCCATTCGACTTCAGCGTCGAGGAGACCTATGCCTTCGACCGCTCCGAGGCGCCTTGGGCGACGAGCGACGTCGAACTCGACGAGATCTGGCGTAAGCGGGTCAAGAACGATGCGCTGAGCCTGCGTCTCGCCGGCAAGGACGACGAGGGGATCCGCGAGCAGTTGCGCAAGCGTTACGAGGGCGTGGCGCGACGCGTGCGCCAGTCGACGGGCGACGATGTCTTCGAGATGTTCGCGAACGCCTTCGGCCAGACGCTCGAGCCGCACACGAGCTTCATGTCCGCCGCCACTTCGGAGAATTTCGACATCAGCATGCGCCTGTCGCTCGAGGGGATCGGGGCGGTCCTGCGGGCCGACAACGACCTGACCGTCGTGCAGCGCACGATCCCCGGTGGGCCGGCGGCGGAGTCCGGGCAGATCCACTCGGGCGATCGCATCGTCGGGGTTGGCGAGGGCAGCGAAGGGGCGATCGAGGATGTCGTCGGCTGGCGGCTCCAGGACGTCGTCGACAAGATTCGCGGCCCCAAGGGTAGCCTCGTGCGCCTCCAGGTATTGCCGCGCGCCGTCGGTCCCGATGGGCCGACGCGCGAGATCAAGCTGGTGCGCAACGAGATCAAGCTCGAAGACCAGGCCGCCCATGCGCGCGTCTTCGACGGGCTCGACAATGCCCCCGGGCTGCGCATCGGGGTCATCGAGATCGCCGCCTTCTATCGCGATTTCCAGGGCGAATCCGAAGGACGCAAGGACTTCCGCAGCACCACGCGCGATGTCCGCCAACTGGTCGAGGACCTCGAAGAGCAGGGCATCGACGGCCTGGTGATCGATCTGCGCGGCAACGGCGGTGGCTCGCTGACCGAGGCGACGGCCCTCACCGGGCTCTTCATCGATCGTGGGCCTGTGGTGCAGATCCGGGACTCGGCCGGGCGCCTCGAGATCGAGAAGGACCCAGAGCCTGGCGTCGTCTACTCCGGGCCGTTGGCGGTCCTCGTCGATCGCGACAGTGCCTCGGCCTCCGAGATCTTCGCCGGGGCGATTCAGGACTACGCACGCGGTCTGGTCATCGGCGAGCCGACCTTCGGCAAGGGTACGGTTCAGACCCTGATCGACCTCAATCGCTACGTGCCGGGGGGTGGGGCGGATCTCGGTCGCCTGCGCCTGACGATGGCACAGTTCTATCGCGTCAGCGGCGGTAGCACCCAGTTGCGCGGGGTCGAGCCCGACGTCCCCCTGCCGCCGGCCGGTGACGTCGCCGACCATGGCGAGCGGTCGCTGGAGAATCCGCTGCCTTGGACGCAGATCGCCGCCCTCGATCATGCCCGTTTCGAGTCGCTCGACGTCGCAGAGTTGCGCCGGCGCTCGGCGCGGCGCGTGACGCAGGATCCGGGTTTTCGGATGCTCGTCTCCCGCGACGCGATCCTCGCCGAGATCGCCGATGAGCAGGAGGTCTCACTGCGGGAGGCCGACCGACGCGCCGAGACCAAGCGGCGCGAGCGGCTGCTCGAGGAGCAGAAGAATGCCTTTCTGCGCACACGCGGTATCACGCCCGTGCCGCCTGAGGAGGAGCATCCGGACGAGGAGGCGCTCGAGCAAGAGCGCGAGGCGATCGCCGGGATCCAGCTCGAGGAGGCGGCGCGGATCCTGGCCGACGCCGTCCAGGCCGACAACGTTCACCGTCCGCGGGCGGCGATGCGCGACTGAACCCGGCCTCCGGGCACGCGATCGCAAGGGCGCAGTCCTCGATCTGCATCGTCCCATGTCGCCTGTCATCGTCTCGGAGCCGCCTCCGGGAGGATCGCGGGCGTGTCCCCTTCCATCCGATGGCCGCCGTGCCGATTTTTCGAGCCCCGCCCGTGAACGACCGCTACGAGACCTTGGAGCGCCGGCTGAATGGCCTGGCGCAGAGCTGCGATCCATCCCAACCGCTGGTCGGTCTGATCGGACTGGAAAAGGAGGGCCTACGGGTCGCCGCCCCGGGCACCGTGGCCATGACCGGACACCCGGTGGGTTGCGGCTCGCCGCTCACGCATCCCTACATCACGACCGACTTCTCCGAGGCCCTGCTCGAGCTCATCACGCCACCGCTGCCGAGCGGGCGGCAGGCCCTCGATTTCCTGCGCGACCTGCACGGCTTCGTCTATCGCCACATCGACGATGAGCTGATCTGGGCGGCCAGTATGCCCTGCGTCCTCGAGGGCGACCGGCCGATCCCGCTCGCGCGCTACGGCCGTTCGAACGCGGCGCGGATGAAGACCGTCTACCGACGCGGGCTCGGCAATCGCTACGGCCGCACGATGCAGATCATCGCCGGGGTGCACTTCAATTTCTCGTTCGCCGATGCCCTCTGGGCGCGCTATCGGGCGTTGGAGGACGATGCCCGGGCGCCCCGGGAATTCCGCGACGACCTCTACATGGGTCTGATCCGCAACCTCCAGCGCGTCGGCTGGCTCGTGCCCTACCTGTTCGGCGCCTCGCCGGCCGTCTGCAAGAGCTTCTTGCAGGGCCGGGCGGCCGATCTCTGTGCCTTCGATGAACACACCGCGTATGCGCCCTATGCCACGTCGCTGCGCATGGGCGATATCGGCTATCAGAACCAGCAGGAGGAGGGCACCGGGATGAAGGCCAATTACGACAGCCTCGACTCCTACGTGCGCAGCCTGACCTGGGCGATCGAGACCCCCTGCCCGCACTACGAGCACATCGGCGTCAAGGTCGGCGGGCGCTACGAGCAGCTCAACGCCAACGTCCTGCAGATCGAGAACGAGTACTACAGCACGGTGCGCCCCAAGCAGGTTACCGGCTGGATGGAACGCCCGACGTTGGCCCTGCATCGGCGCGGCATCGCTTACATCGAGCTGCGCTCGATGGACGTCAACGCCTTCGCGCCGCTCGGCGTCGACGAGGAGCAGATCGACTTCCTGCGCGTCCTCGCCCTCTTCTGCCTGTTGCACGAGAGCCCGCGCATCAGCGCCCGGGAGCGCCGCGCGATCGACCGCAACCAGGTCCTCACCGCCCACCGCGGCCGTGACCCGGATCTCCGGCTGGAGCGCGACGGGGCGGAGGTGCGGCTGCGCGACTGGGCCGTGGAGTTGTTGGATGCGATGGCCCCGATCGCCGCCTTGCTCGACGGCGGCCGCGACGGCCCGTGTCGGCGCAGCCTGGCGTCTCAGCGTGAGAAGGTCAGCGACGCGACCTTGACCCCCTCGGCGCGGATGCTCGCCGAGATGCGCGCGCACGGCGAGGGCTTCGCCCAGTTCGCGCGCCGCCTCAGCGAGGCGCATCGCGACTGGTTTCGCGCTAGGGCGTTGGCGCCCGAGCGCCTGGCCGAGTTCGAGCGCCTGACCGTGGCATCCGAGGCGCGCCAGGCCGAGATCGAGGCGGCGGATACCGAGGACTTCGACAGCTTCCTGGCCCGCTACTTCGCGCAGCGCTTCGACAACGCCTAAACCTGGAGGGGCTGGGGGGATGCGGGCGCCGTAGCCGACCGGCCGCCGTGACGGCGGGCGAGGGGAAGGGTGCGGAAAAAACAAAGCCGCCCCCGAATCAGGCGGGTGGGGCGGCTTTCCAAGGAGGATTGGATGTTTGCGGGAATGATTCTAGGGAGCTGCCCCCCTTGTGGCATTGAGAATCCGCAATTCCAGCTGGGGAATGCGTCGGCGGTCGGTTGACGGTGGGCGCCGAGTTCGTCAGGCTAAGCCCGCGCCCGCAGGCGTTCCATCCTTGCCGCTGGGAGACCGCTATGGCGAACTCGGACCCGTCCCTCGACAGCCTGACTCCAGAGGAGCGCAAGAAGGTCGAGGCGCTGATGCAGCAGGACGTCAAGGCCGAGCGGCGGGTACGCGGGCCTTGGCTGTGGCTGACATCGGCGCTCGGCGCCGCCATGGTGCTGGTCTACTTCTACGGTGCCGGCGTCCAGGCCCTGGATACCCAGTATCACCTGGGCGTCTATGTCCTGATCACGTTCGTATTGGTGTTCCTGCTCTACCCGGCCGGGGGGCGCGTCGCGGTGGCGGTCATGTCGGTCTGGGGCGGCACCCTGTTGGCGGTCGTCGCGAGCAGCCTCTGGCTGTTCGACTCGCCGACCGCCTTCTACGAGCAGATCACGCTGTTTCGCGAGACCTGGGAATACGACGGGTTCGCCGAGGCCTGGGCCAACGACCGCGCCAACCTGCCCCTCGCGCTGCTACTGGTCCTGCCGTTCACGGTCGTCCTCTTGCCGCTCGATCAATGGTCGTCGCGGCGCTTTCACCACGCACCGACCGCGAGCGACCTGATCATGGCGCTGGTGATCGCGGCCACCGTCCTCTACTGGATCAGCCAGTTCGAGGCGCTCAACTACCGCGCCGGGGCCGAAAATCCGCTCGATCACCTGGTCAGCATCGTCGGCCTGCTACTCGCGCTCGAGGTCTGCCGGCGCGTGCTCGGCTGGGCCATCACGCTGATCGGCATCGGGATGATCGCGTTCGCGCTGTTCGGCCCCCATCTGCCCGAGCTCTTCGCGCACCGCGGCTTTCGCTTCGAGCGGCTCGCGACCTCGTTGTTCCTGACGACGAATGGCGTCTTCGGGATCATGGCCAGCGTCCTGGCGACCTATGTGATCCTGTTCATCTTCTTCGGTGCCTTCCTGCAGAAGTCCGGGGCCGGCAAGTTCTTCATCGAGCTGCCGCTGGCGCTGACCGGGCGCTCCGCCGGCGGTCCGGCCAAGGTCGCGGTGATGTCCTCGGCCCTATTCGGGTCCGTGTCGGGCAGCGCCATCGCCAACACGGTGTCGTCCGGGTCCTTCACGATCCCGATGATGAAGCGCGCGGGGTTCAAGCCGCACGTCGCCGGGGCCATCGAGCCGGCCGCGTCGATCGGCGGGATGTTCCTGCCGCCGATCATGGGCGCCGGCGGGTTCCTGATGGCCGAACTGACCGGCATGCCCTATTCGCAGATCATGCTCTTGTCGGTCGGCCCGGCCCTGCTGTACTTCCTGTCGGTCTTCTTCATGGTGCATTTCGAGGCCAAGAAGCAGGGCCTGACCGGTGGGCAGGACGAGGCGCTACCGCATTGGCGGCTGGTCCTGCGCGAGGGCTGGTTCTACGCGCTGCCGCTGGTGATCATCACGGTCCTGATGCTGACCGGTCGCTCGCCGGGGAATGCCGCCTTCTGGGCGACGCTGTCGTGCATCGCGGTCAGTTGGGTCCGGCCGGAGACCCGCATGGGGCCGCGCGAGATCTGGGAGGCGATCCAGATCGGGGCGCGCAACACGCTGATCATCGGCGCGACCATCGGTGTCATCGGCGTCATCGTCGGGGTCATCTCGCTGACCGGGATGGGCCTGAAGTTCTCCGACTTGGTGATCTCGCTGGCCGGCGACAGCCTGTTCGTCGCCCTGGTGCTGATCGCGATCGCCTCGCTGGTGCTCGGCATGGGGGTACCGGTGACGGCCGCCTACCTGATCGTCGCGGTCCTCGCGGTCCCGGCGCTCGGCAACTATGGCGTCGCCGCGATCGCCGCGCACATGATCGTCTACTGGCTGTCGCAGGATTCCAACATCACGCCGCCCGTATGCGTGGCGGCCTATGCTGGCGCGGCGATCGCCGGGTCGGATCCCTGGCGAACGGGCTGGACCGCGTTCCGTTTCGCGAAGATGCTCTACGTGATGCCGCTGTTGTTCGCCTATGTCCCGGCCATCCTGCTCGATGGCACGCCGGCGGAGATCGTCGTCGCCTTCGTCTCGGCGACCCTCGGGACCATCGCCTTCGGTGCCTTCGCGATGGGATTCCTGCGGCGGCGCACCAAACTGTATGAGTGGCTGTTGCTCGGGTTCGCCACCCTGCTCCTGTTCTGGCCGGGGCTCGTCTCGGACGCGGTGGGCCTGCTCGTGATCGGCGTCGTCTGGTGGCTCCAGCGCGACGTCGCGGTGACCGGCGCCGCCGGTTCGGTATCGATGCGATAGGAGGCAACCCAGATGACCAAGATCCAGACCATCCTCTTGGCGACCGACTTCTCGCAAGGGGCGGCGCGCGCCTGCGACATGGCCGCGACCCTGGCCCGGGCCCATGGCGCCTCGCTGATCCTGCTGCACGTGATCACCGAACTCGGCGATCGCCACGCCCGGCTCGTCTCCGCCGAGGTCATCGAACGGCTGAGCGCCGAGGTCGAACGCCATGCCGTCGAGGACATGCACGGCTTTCGCGAACGGCATTTCCAGGACCTGCCGGTCGTCACCGAGATCCTGATCGGGCGCGCCCACGCCGAGATCGTCCGCTACGCGCGACAGGTGCAGGCCGATCTGATCGTGATGGGCACCCACGGTCGGGCCGGTCTCGAAAAGATGCTGCTCGGGTCGACGGCGGAAAAGGTCATCCGCAGCTCGCCGATCCCGGTCCTGACCGTCCGGGAGTAGCCGTCGGCCGTCAGCCGGCCGAGGCGGTCGAGGGTGGGCCCCGGCCTGCCCGGCCAAGGGCTCGGAGCCCCATCCCGCACGACCGACCTCGGTGCCGCCGGGGCGCGTCATTAGATCCACCACCATGAGGAGATTGGCATGAATGAAGCGAAGCCCTTTCGATCCAGGGCCACCCTCGGCCGTCTGCTGACCGCTGTCGCGGTGGTCGCGTTGTTGGCCGTGCCGCTGCTCGGTTCGGCCCAGGTCCAGCGCCTGGCCTTCTCGGGAGGTCCCGACGGCGGCACCTTCCAGTTCTTCTCGAACGGTATCGCGACCTATCTGTCCCGCCACATGGAGGGCGTCGACGTCTCGAACATGGCCTCGGCCGGGTCGGTCGAGAATCTGCGCCGGGTCAACGCGCGCGATGCCGACTTCGGCATCGTCTACTCGGGCGATCTGTACCTTGGCGCAACCGGGCAGTTGACCAACGACACCAAGCGCTATCGCAACGTCCGCGCCCTGTCCTATCTCTATGGGGCGCCGGCCCATCTGGTGGTCCGGGCCGACTCGGACATCACCGAGGTACGGCAATTGGCCGACAAGCGCGTTGCGGTCGGCCCGGCCGGCTCGGGCGCGGCGGCCTCGGCGCAGCGCTTCTTCGAGAGTCTCGGCCTGTGGGATAAGATCCGCCCGCAGTTCATCGGCTACAACCAGGGCGCCTCGGCGCTCGGCGACCGTCAGATCGACGCCCTGTGGGTCTTCGCCGGCTTCCCGAACGCCTCGGTCATCCAGGCCGCGACCAGCAACCGGGTGCGGCTGCTCCAGGTCCATGCGGCCGCGCAACAGGGCACCCTATTCGACGATCATCCCTATTACACGAAGGTGACGATCCCGGCCGGGACCTATCCGGGCGTCGATTACGATGTCGAGACCATCGAGGATGGCGCCCTGTGGGTCGCCGGTCGCCATCTGGCGAAGGATCTGGTCGCGCAGGCCGTCGCCACCATCTACTCGGCCGACGGTCTGGCCTTCATGCGCTCGGTGTCCGAGGCGGCCAAGGCGATGACCATCGAGAACGCGTTGAACGGCATCGTCACGCCGGTCCATCGCGGCGCGCAAGGCTTCTGGGTCGAACAGGGCAAGACCCTGACCAAGGACCAGCGCTAGCCTCGCACGGCGGATCGCCCGATCGGGCATCCGCCCGACGCGCCGGTGGGCGAGCGCCGCGCTCGGCCGGCGCCGGCGGGTCTCAACCGGTGGCGCCGAGGCCCCCGGCGATCGCATTGACGCTCAAGAGCAGCGTCCGCAGCAGGGCGTCGGCCTCGCCGTTGCCCGCCGCCCCGGCCGCGCGCCAGCGCTGCAGCAGGCCGACCTGGTGGTGGTGCAGCGGCACCAAGGCCCGATGCCGCACCTCGAGGACGCGGTGGATGCGTGGCCGCGCCTCGGCGAGCGGCGCCCCGTAGAGGCGCTCGAGGACCTCCGCGGTGCGGGCATGTTCGTCGAGGATCTGCTGGAGCAGGCGCCCGCGCACCGCGTCATCGGGCACGAGCTCGGCGTAGAGGCGCATGATCTCGGGCGACGCCTGGGCCCAGGCGGTGGCGGCGTTACTCGCCATGTAGTGGAAGGGTGCCCACCGATCGCCGTCCCCGGCCTTCGCGCGCAGGAGTGCGTCGAAGGCCTCGGGGGCCTCGTCGACCAGGGTCTGAAGCGCCGTGCCGAGGCCGAACCATCCAGGCAGCACGAAGCGCGCCTGATTCCAGGCGAAGACCCAGGGGATGGCCCTGAGGTCCTGAAGCGTGCGCTGGCCCGTCCGCCGGGCGGGCCTGGAGCCGATGCGGCTCTGTTCGATGGCATCGATCGGCGTCGCGCACTCGAAGAAGGAGAGGAAGCCAGGCGCCTCGACGAGCGCGCGATAGGCGCGCAGACTCGTCTCGGCGAGCCGGTCCATGATCTCGGGCAGCGGGGCCGGGTCTTCCCCGCCGCGGCGATCGCGCAGCGTCCGCCCGAGCGTCCCCGCAAGCAGGAGCTCGAGGTGGTTTACGGCCGTGACGCGATTCGCGTACTTCTGGGCAATGATCTCGCCCTGCTCGGTGACCCGGAGGTCGCCCCCGAGGGTGCCGGGAGGAAGGGCGGCGAGGAAGCGATGGTTCGGTCCGGCGCCGCGGCCGATGGTACCGCCGCGGCCATGGAAGAAGCGGATGCGCACACGATGCCGCGCGCCGATATCGGCGAGCGCCCGTTGCGCCCGGTACAGCGCCCAGAAGCTCGCGGCGAAGCCGCCGTCCTTGCCGCTGTCGCTGTAGCCGATCATGACCTGCTGCACCGGCTCGCCGTCGTCGGCCTGCCGCTCCAGGGAGTGTCGGACGATGGGCTCCCGCAAGAAGGCATCGAGGATCTCGGGCGCGGCGCGCAGGTCCTCGATCGTCTCGAACAGAGGTACCACGGGTAACGGGCACCAGACCTGCGGGCCGTCGCGCCGAAGCAGCCCGGCGTCGCGCGCCAATACGAACACGGCGAACAGATCGGCGGCGCTGCGCGTCATGCTGACGATCAGCGCGCCGAGGCCGCCCGTGCCGTGCCGTTCGATCTCGGCGACGAGGACCCGGTAGCAGCCGAGGACTGCCGCCGCCTCGGGGCCGGTCTCGTCGCGCGGATGGGCGAAGGGCCGCACGACGGCGAGCTCCCGCGCGAGCAACTCGCGACGGCGCGGTTCTGCCCAGGATGGGAAGTCCGCGCCGCCCTTGATGCCCGCGAGCGTCAACAGCTGCGCGAGCGCCCGGTCGTGAAAGGCGCTGTTCTGGCGGATATCGACGCGCGCGAGGTGAAAGCCGAAGGTGCGCACGAGGCGCAGGACGGGATCGACATCCGTCTGCGCGAGGCGCTCGGCGCCGATCGCCTGGAGGCTGGCGCGCACCCGCAGCAGGTCGGCCTCGAGCTCGCCGGCCTGTCGATAGGCGCCCTTCGGCGCCTCGCCCTCGGCGGGCGGCAGGGCCGCGCGCAGGAGGTTGATGGCCTGGCGCCAGGGCTCTTCTTGGTTGCGCGCCAGCGCCTGGGCGCCGGCCTGGCCGAGCGCCGCGGCCTGGGTCGCGATCCAGCGGGCCAACTCCACCGGCGGCGTCTGGCGGTAGGCGGAGAGGCTGACGCGGGCGGCGAGATGGGTGAGTTCGTCGTCCAGCAATTCGAGGGCCGAGCGGCGGAAGGTCGCGAGCGTGGCCGCCGTGACCTCCGCGGTCACGAGCGGGTGTCCGTCGCGATCGCCGCCGACCCAGTCGCCGAACACGAGCCGCGGCCGGGCGAGGGGGTCGGCGAGCAGCGCGGGGTCGAGATTCGCTCGCCGCCAGGCCGCCTGCAGGCGCTCCTCCAACCAAGGCAGCACGGTCGGGAAGACCTGCCGGAGGTAGTGCAGCACATTGCGGAGCTCGTCGGCGACCGCCGGCTTCTCGAGGTAGACCTCGCCCGTGCGCCAGAGCCGTTCGATCCCAGCCGTCACCTTCGCCTCGAGCGCGGCACGCTCCGACGGCGTCCACATCGTATTCTCCAGATCGACCAGCAGTCGGTAGAGCGCCCGATGATGGTGCAGGACCGTCTCCCGCTTGGCCTCGGTCGGATGCGCGGTGAGGACGGGTTCGATGCGGAGCTCCCCCAGCGCCGCGGCGATCGCCGGGCCATCGAGGCCGTCGGCTTTGAGGCGCGCCAGATGCTGGTCCCAAGAGCCGGATTCCTGAACGAGCCCACCCGCGACCTCGCGCGCCCGCCGGCCCTGCGCGATGGCGTTCTCCTCGGCCTGATGCAGCAGCTGAAAGGCGATCGAGAAGGCCTGCAGGCAAGACTCCGCCTTGGCCTCCGGCCACGCGGCCGCGACCGCTCCGTCGCCCCAGCGCTCGCGCCAGGGCAGTGCGCGCGCGACCTCGTGCTCGCCCAGGCCTTCGAGGACGGTGGCGAACGAGCCCATCAGCAGCGTCAGGGTGGCATCGATCTTCGGGGCGTCGAGGCGACTGGCCATGGCTTTCCTCCCGACTGATGAAAGGCCCCCGGGTGAAGGACCGCGGAATCCGCCCCGGCGCCGGCTGGACCTTGCGACATGCTGCCTACGATCGTAAGAGCGGGTGCCCGAGGACACAACCAACGGACCGCGGCCTTGGTGGGGTCGCGTCGCCGGCTGTCGGGTTACGCCCCTGAGGGGCTAACCCGACCTACGGCCCGGCGCAGATCGGCACGGCCCGTAGGTCGGGTTAGGCGCGCCGGCACGACGTTCGGTGAGAAGGAACAGGCCGACGCGCGCCGTAACCCGACGGCGGCCTCATGAGATGGACAGAGGTAAGCCCGTCGGGTTAGGCGCGCCGGCACGACGTTCGCTGAGAAGGAACGGGCCGGCGTGCGCCGTGACCCGACATCGGCCTGGGGGTCAGGTTGCCGGCCGTCGGGTCACGCCCTGGGGGCTAACCCGACGGCGCTTGCGGGCGACCAACTCGCGCGTGGCGGCGAAGATCGCCCGCAGGCAGGCCCCTATCGACGCGAGGGTCGCAGGCCGCAGCGTGCGGTCTCGGGAATTGCGCAGTCTTGCACGACCGCCTCGGTGGCCATCGCCGTTGCGATGAGCGCTGTGCCCGGTGTCTCGATGGTGCCTGCCGGGCGCCGGGTCGCGGCGCCGGCAGGCCCATCCTGGTTGGCGTCTCGGCCCTTCTGCCCGCCTGGCGCGCGGCTAGCGTGCGTTGGACAGACCGAGTCGGTCCCAGAGCCTGAGCACGGGGCCGGCCTGGTTCATCGTGTAGAAGTGCAGGCCCGGGGCGCCGCCGGCGAGGAGCCGTTGGCAGAGGTCGGCGACGACCTCGTGGCCGAAGGCGCGCAGGCTCGCGAGATCGTCGCCGTAGCCCTCCAGGCGGCGGCGGATCCAGCGTGGGATCTCGGCACCGCAGGCGTCGGAGAAGCGGGCCAGTTGGGTGAAGTTGGTGATCGGCATGATGCCGGGCACGATCGGGATGTCGACGCCGCGCGCCCGACAGGCGTCGACGAAGGCGAAGTAGCCGTCGGTGTTGAAGAAGTATTGGGTGATCGCAGCGTCGGCGCCGGCCTCGACCTTGCGCACGAAGTTGTCGAGGTCGCGGGCGGCGCTGGTCGCCTGCGGGTGGACCTCGGGATAGGCGGCGACCTCGATGTGGAAGTGTGCGCCGTGCTCGGCGCGGATGAAGGCGACCAGTTCGTTGGCGTAGCGGAAGTCGCCGTTCGTCCCTCGGCCCATGCCCGAGGGCAGGTCGCCGCGCAGGGCGACGATCCGCCGGATGCCCTGGTCGCGGTAGCGCTGCAGGAGTTCGCCGACCTCGGCGCGGGTCGCGCCGATGCAGGTCAGGTGGGGGGCCGTGTCGAGGCCCTGCGCGCACAGCCAGTCGACGGTCTCGAAGGTGCCGGCGCGGGTGGAACCGCCGGCGCCGTAGGTGACCGAGATGTAGCGTGGCCCGACGGCGCGCAGGCGCTCGACCTGGTCCTTGAGCTTGGCCATGCCCTCGGGCGTCTTCGGCGGGAAGAGCTCGAAGCTGAATATCGGGGAAGGTTCTGTCATCGAAGGGGCCTCCAGCATCAACCGAACTGCCATGGCGAGCGCCGTCGTGGCGCGAGGTCGCCGGACGGCCGCAGGCCCGGGCACCGGGCGGCCCGTGACGGGCGCGCTCCGGTGTCCGGGTGGCCATCCCGGTGCCTCGGCCGCCGGCGGCGGTCGCGGTGGGTCCCCCCGCCGGCGTGCAGCCGGGCAGGGGGCGAGCGGGGTGCCGCTCGGTCAGTAGCGATAGTGCTCGGGCTTGTAGGGCCCCTCGACGGGCACGCCGATGTAGTCCGCCTGGTCCTGGGAGAGGCGCGTCATCTTGGCGCCGATCTTCCCCAGGTGCAGCCGGGCGACCTCTTCATCGAGCAGCTTCGGCAGCACGTAGACGCCGATCGGGTAGTCGTCGGTCCGGCAGAAGAGCTCCATCTGGGCCAGCACCTGGTTGGTGAAGCTCGCCGACATGACGAAGCTTGGGTGGCCGGTGGCGCAGCCGAGGTTCACGAGCCGGCCCTTGGCGAGCAGGATGATCCGTCGCCCGGACGGGAAGATCACGTGGTCGACCTGGGGCTTGATCTCCTCCCACTGGCAGACGCTCAGCCCCGCCACGTCGATCTCGTTGTCGAAGTGGCCGATGTTGCAGACGATGGCCTGGTCCTTCATCGCCGCCATGTGGTCGTAGGTGACGATGTCCTTGTTGCCGGTCGAGGTGACGAAGATGTCGGCGATCGGGGCCGCCTCTTCCATCGTGATGACCTTGAAGCCCTCCATGGCCGCCTGCAGGGCGCAGATCGGGTCGACCTCCGAGACCCAGACGGTCGCGCCCAGGCCGCGCAACGATTGGGCGCAGCCCTTGCCGACGTCGCCGTAGCCGCAGACCATCGCGATCTTGCCGGCGATCATGACGTCGGTGGCACGCTTGATGCCATCGACGAGCGACTCGCGGCAGCCGTAGAGGTTGTCGAACTTCGACTTGGTCACCGAGTCGTTGACGTTCATCGCCGGGAAGAGCAGGGTACCCTTCTTGGCCATCTCGTAGAGGCGATGCACGCCGGTCGTGGTCTCCTCGGTGACGCCCTTGATGTTGGCCGCGACCTGGTGCCAGTGCTGCGGGTTGCGGGCGAAGACGCGCCCGAGCAGGCGCAGGACCGCGGTCCATTCCTCGTTGTCGGCCGACGTGGGCTCCGGCACGCCGCCGGCCTTCTCGTACTCGACGCCCTTGTGCACGAGCAGGGTCGCGTCGCCGCCGTCGTCGAGGATCATGTTCGGGCCGGCGCCGTCGGGCCAGGACAGGGCCTGCTCGGTGCACCACCAATACTCTTCCAGCGTCTCGCCCTTCCAGGCGAAGACCGGGATCCCGGCGGCGGCGATGGCCGCGGCGGCGTGATCCTGGGTCGAGAAGATGTTGCAGGACGCCCAGCGGACCTCGGCGCCGAGCGCGGCCAGCGTCTCGATCAGGACCGCGGTCTGGATGGTCATGTGCAGGCTGCCGGTGACGCGCGCACCGGCGAGCGGCTTCTCGGCGCCGTACTTCTCGCGCAGGGCCATCAGGCCGGGCATCTCGGTCTCGGCGATGCGGATCTCGCGGCGGCCCCATTCGGCCAGGGACAGATCGGCGACCTTGTAGTCAGGTTGCTCACTCATGGTAGTCATCTCCGGTGATTATCTTGAGTGAGCGCCGTTGTGCGAATTGCGCCCCGTCTTCGAGCCTGGCGGGCCAGCGGCCCGTTGCAGCGCTCCTCGAAGTGGGGATCGAGCTGTGATCGGATGGTTCGAACGATATTGGCCCCTCGTCGCGTCAGAGGCCGGCGGCCTCGCGCAGGGCGTCGGCCTTGTCGGTGCGCTCCCAGGTGAGCTCGGGCTCGGTGCGGCCGAAGTGGCCGTAGGCGGCCGTCATCCGATAGATGGGCCGGATCAGGTCGAGCATGCGCACGATGCCATAGGGGCGCAGGTCGAAGTGCTCGCGCACCAGCCGCTCGATCTTCTCCTCGTCGATCTTCGCGGTGCCGAAGGTCTCGATCGAGATCGAGGTCGGCTCGGCGACGCCGATCGCGTAGGACACCTGGATCTCGCAACGCTCGGCCAGGCCGGCGGCGACGACGTTCTTCGCGACATAGCGCGCGGCATAGGCGGCCGAGCGGTCGACCTTCGTCGGATCCTTGCCCGAGAAGGCGCCGCCGCCGTGACGCGCCGCGCCGCCGTAGGTATCGACGATGATCTTGCGCCCGGTCAGGCCGCAGTCGCCGACGGGGCCGCCGATGATGAAGCTGCCGGTCGGGTTGATGTGGAACTTGGTGTCGCGGTGCACCCACTCGGCCGGGATCACCGGGCGGATGATGTGCTCCATCACGGCCTCGCGCAGGTCCGCATAGCCGATGTCCGGGTCATGCTGGGTCGACAGGACGATGGCGTCGGCGGCGACGACCTTGTTGTTCTCGTAACGGAAGCTGACCTGGCTCTTGGCGTCCGGACGCAGCCACGGCAGTTGGCCGTTCTTGCGCACCTCGGCCTGGCGCTTGACCAGACGGTGGGCGAAGGTGATCGCCGCCGGCATCAGCACGTCGGTCTCGTTGGTCGCATACCCGAACATCATGCCTTGGTCGCCGGCACCCTGTTCTTCGGGCAGGGCGCGGTCGACGCCCTGGGCGATGTTGGCCGACTGCTTGCCGATCAGCGACATGACGGCGCAGGTCGAGCCGTCGAAGCCGACCGCCGAGTTGTTGTAGCCGATGTCGTTGACGACGCCGCGCACGACCTGCTCGAAGTCGACGGTCGCGTTGGTCGTGATCTCGCCGGCGACGATGACGGCGCCGGTCTTGATCATGGTCTCGCAGGCGACGCGTGCCCGGGCCGGGTCGGCGTCCTGAGTCAGGATGGCGTCGAGGATGGCATCCGAGATCTGGTCGGCGACCTTGTCCGGATGGCCTTCCGAGACGGACTCCGAGGTGAAGATGAAGTTTTTCGACATAGTTGAGGGATCACTCCGCAACTCGTTTGACGACTGATCGCGACCCGGTTGGTAGGTCCGGGCGGGATCGGCGAATGGCGCATGTCCGGGTGCCTTGAGGGTCCGAGGTGCCCGGCCTGAAGGGTCGTCGGACGACGACCCTCCAGGGCCCCTGGTGAAGTCCCGCGCGCCGATGGGGACGCCGTGATCGACGGCGCCTTCCGCGGGACGGGCTGGCCGACCATTGTGGCATCGATGCTAACCCTCTGTAAAACGGGCCGTGCCGACGGGGGTGCCCGGCGTCGGCCTGCGGTGCGCTCGCCGTCGGGGCTCGCGACGGGCCGCTTGGTCGGGTCTGCCGAGGCCTGGGGCGCGGTGTGCGCGGCGCCGCCCTCGATGCCGGTCTTGTGTGCGAAATAGGGGCGCGTTGTCAGCGGCTTGGGTCATTGGATTTCGGTCCGATTGGGGTAACATGGCCGCGATCCATGGGGCGCCGACCGGGCGCTCGGCGTCCCTCGGCGCCAGCGCCGCGATGGGCCCTGCGAGTAACCTTGTCAGGAGCGAAGCCGATGGTCTCACTGCAAACCCCCGTCTGCGATTTCGGCCAGCCGGCACCGGACTTCGCGTTGCCCGGCGTCGACGGCCGCGTCTGGACCCGCGATCAGTGCCGGGGCGAGAAGGGGCTGCTGGTCATGTTCATCTGCAACCATTGCCCGTACGTCAAGGCGGTGCGCGACCGCATCGTGCGCGACGCCCGCGAGCTGGCCGCGCTGGGCATCGGCTCGGTGGCGATCATGGCCAACGACCCGAGCGACTACCCGGAGGACTCGTTCGAGAACATGCAGCGCGTCGCCGCCGAGTGCGGCTTCCCGTTTCCGTATCTGCTCGACGAGACCCAGGCCGTCGCGAAGGCCTTCGGGGCCGTCTGCACCCCGGACTTCTTCGGCTACGACGCCGGGCTCGGACTCCAGTACCGCGGGCGCCTGGATGCGAGCCGCAAGGAGGCCGCCCCGCCGGATGCGCGCCGCGACCTGTTCGAGGCGATGCGCGAGGTCGCCGCGACCGGGCGCGGCCCGCGCGAGCAGATCCCGAGCATGGGCTGCTCGATCAAGTGGCGCGGCGAGGGCGACTGATCGCGGACCGCCGGGGCGCGATGGCCGGCGCGGTGGCGGCTTCGTTGCCCGGCGCCTACTCAATGGTCAACATATGCGAGTCCTATAAATCTTATTTTCTGGTACCATAAAGCCAGTCTTTTTGGCTGTCGCCACTCGGTTGGGCAAGAATAGCGGCCTTGTCGCGCCTTCCCTCGTCGGCTCCGATCGGGGTTGGAGGGGTCGGAGCGGGTCGTCGCCGTCGGTTCCTTCGATCGACCGCCCGGCCGTCTCCGCCGTTCGCCCACCATGGCTCGAATACCGGCCGCCCGGGGTCGCGAGCGACCTCGGCACGTGGCACGCTTGATTCATCCCTAACAGAAATAGTACGAGGAGGGGCCAATGTCCTCACGCAGAGAACTTGCCAACGCCATCCGTGCCCTCAGCATGGATGCGGTCCAGAAGGCCAACTCCGGCCACCCGGGCGCGCCGATGGGCATGGCGGACATCGCCGAGGTGCTGTGGAACGATTTCCTCAAGCACAACCCGGCCAACCCGAAGTGGCCGGACCGCGATCGCTTCGTGCTGTCCAACGGCCATGGCTCGATGCTGCTCTATTCGCTGCTGCATCTGAGCGGCTACGACCTGGGTATCGAGGACCTGATGCAGTTCCGCCAGCTGCACTCGAGGACCCCCGGTCACCCCGAGTACGGCTACGCCCCGGGTGTCGAGACCACCACCGGCCCGCTCGGCCAGGGCATCACCAATGCCGTCGGCATGGCGATCGCCGAGAAGGCCCTGGCGGCCCGGTTCAACCGCCCCGGCCACGCCATCATCGATCATCACACCTATTGCTTCCTCGGTGACGGCTGCCTGATGGAGGGCGTCTCGCACGAGGCCTGCTCGCTCGCCGGGGCGCTCGGGCTGGGCAAGCTGATCGCGATCTACGACGACAACAACATCTCGATCGACGGCGAGGTCCGCGGCCACGGTGGAGTCCCGGGCTGGTTCCTCGACGACACCCCGAAGCGCTTCGAGGCCTACGGCTGGCACGTGATCCCGCGGGTCGACGGCCATGATCCCGAGGCGGTCAAGGCCGCGATCGAGGAGGCCCGCGGCGTCACCGACCGGCCGACGCTGATCTGCTGTCAGACCATCATCGGCTGGGGTTCGCCGAACAAGCAGGGCAAGGAGGAGTGCCATGGTGCCGCCCTCGGCGACGACGAGGTCGCCTTGACCCGCCAGGCGATCGGCTGGAGTCATCCGCCCTTCGAGATCCCGGGCCACGTCTACGACGGCTGGAGCGCCAAGGCCAGCGGTGCCCAGGCCGAGGCCGCGTGGAACGAGCGCTTCGCCGCCTACGCCCAGGCCCACCCGGAGCTCGCCGCCGAGCTGAAGCGCCGCCTGGCCGGGGAGTTGCCGGCCGATTGGCAGGCGCAGGCCCAGGCCTTCATCGACTCGGTCGTCGAGAAGGGCGAGACGATCGCCTCGCGTAAGGCGTCGCAGAACGCACTGAACGGCTTCGGTCCGCTGCTGCCGGAACTGATGGGCGGTTCCGCCGACCTGGCCGGCTCGAACCTGACCATCTGGAAGGGCTGCCAGGGCGTCGGCAAGGGCGACGAGGGCGGCAACTACATCTACTACGGCGTGCGCGAGTTCGGCATGTCGGCGATCATGAACGGCATCGCGCTGCACGGTGGCTTCGTGCCCTACGGCGCGACCTTCCTGATGTTCTCCGAGTACGCGCGCAACGCCCTGCGCATGGCGGCGCTGATGCGGGTGCCCTCGATCTTCGTCTACACCCACGATTCGATCGGCCTCGGCGAGGACGGCCCGACGCACCAGCCCGTCGAGCAGATCCCGACCCTGCGCATGATCCCGAACATGAGCGTCTGGCGCCCGTGCGACGCGGTCGAGTCGGCCGTCAGTTGGAAGCTCGCGATCGAGCGGCGCGGCGGGCCGAGCTGCCTGATCTTCTCGCGTCAGAACCTGCCGCACGTCCCGCGCAGCCCCGAGCAGGTCGCGGCGATCGCCCGTGGCGGTTACGTCCTGCGCGACTGCGCCGGCACCCCGGAGGCGATCCTCATCGCCACCGGCTCCGAGGTGGATCTGGCGCTCAAGGCCGCCGAGGCCCTGTCCGGGCGGCGCATCCGGGTCGTCTCGATGCCCTCGACCGACACCTTCGATGCCCAGGACGAGCACTACCGCGAGGCCGTATTGCCGACGGCCGTGACGGCGCGGGTCGCCGTCGAGGCGGCGGTCACCGACGGCTGGTGGAAGTACGTCGGCCGCCGCGGCGCGGTCGTCGGCATCGACCGCTTCGGCGAGTCGGCCCCGGCCGGCCAGCTCTTCAAGGAGTTCGGCTTCACCGTCGACAATGTCGTCGCCGCGGTGAAGGGCGTCCTCTGACGGAATCGTCGGGGCGCGCGCGGCCGCGCCCCACCCGCCAAATCCCTACCCTGCAATCAGGAGCTACGAGAAGATGACGATCAAAGTTGGCATCAATGGGTTCGGCCGCATCGGCCGTATGGCCTTCCGGGCGATCTCCAAGGAGTTTCCGAACATCGAGGTCGTCGCGATCAACGACCTGTTGGATCCCGACTACCTCGCCTACATGCTGAAGTACGACTCGGTGCACGGCAATTTCGCCGGTGACATCGCCGTCGACGGCAACGCCATGATCGTCGATGGCAAGCGGATCCGCCTCACCGCCGAGAAGGACCCGGCCAATCTCAAGTGGGGCGATGTCGGTGTCGACGTCGTGCTGGAGTGCACCGGCTTCTTCCTGACCACCGAGTCCTGCGAGGCGCATCTCGCCGCCGGGGCCAAGAAGGTCGTGCAGTCCGCCCCGTCGAAGGACACGACGCCGATGTTCGTCTACGGCGTCAACCACAAGACCTATGCCGGCCAGGCCATCATCTCGGCCGCCTCGTGCACGACCAATTGCCTGGCGCCGGTGACCAAGGTCCTGAACGACAACTGGGGCGTCAAGCGCGGCCTGATGACCACGGTCCACGCCGCCACGGCGACGCAGAAGACCGTCGACGGCCCGTCGAAGAAGGATTGGCGCGGTGGCCGCGGGATCCTGGAGAACATCATCCCGTCCTCGACCGGCGCCGCCAAGGCCGTCGGCAAGGTCCTGCCCGAGCTCAACGGCAAGCTGACCGGCATGGCCTTCCGCGTGCCGACCTCGGACGTCTCGGTCGTCGACCTGACCGTCGAGCTCAACAAGGAGGCCTCCTACGAGGCGATCTGCGCGGCGATGAAGGCCGCCTCCGAGTCCGGCGACCTGGCCGGGGTCCTCGCCTACACGGAGGACAAGGTCGTGGCGACCGACTTCCGCGGCCGCAACACGCCGTCGATCTTCGACGCCGAGGCCGGCATCGCGCTCGATCCGACCTTCGTCAAGGTCGTGGCCTGGTACGACAACGAGTACGGCTACACCTGCAACATGCTGCGCATGCTGGAGCACGTCGCCTGAGGCGATCCCGCCGGGCGGTCCGGGCGCGCGGCGCGGCACCCGACGGGGTGCCGCGGCCGGCGGCGCCCGGGCCCGCCGAGCGATGCGGAAAGCCCACCGGCTTTCCAGATCGCTTCACCCTTGAAGGAGAGCAGACAGCCGCCAGCCGCCAGCCTATCGCCCGTTCCTAAGGACTTTTCGCTCGTTCGCTCTTCACCGAAGGGTGAGTCGCGGATTGGGGCAGAATATCGCTAAAGCGCTGATTGGCCTGCGCTGGCGGCTGGAAGCCGGAAGCTGACTGCGCCCTTCAGGCCACCAGATAACGAAACCATAGACGAGGATCCCATCGATGTCCTTCATCAAGCTCACCGATCTCGATCTCGCCGGCAAACGCGTGCTGATCCGCTCGGATCTCAACGTACCGGTCAAGGACGGCAAGGTCACCTCGGATGCCCGCATCACCGCCTCGCTGGCGACCTTCGAGCACTGCCTGAAGGCCGGCGCCAAGGTCCTGGTCATGTCCCACCTCGGGCGTCCTGAGGAGGGCGTCTACTCCGAGGCCGACTCGCTCGCCCCGGTCGCCGCCGATCTCGCCGCCAAGCTCGGCAAGCCGGTGCGCCTGATCAAGGACTATCTGGACCAGGTCCCCGAGGTCGCCGATGGCGAATTGGTGCTGCTGGAGAACGTGCGCTTCAACAAGGGCGAGAAGAAGGACGACGAGGCGCTGTCCAAGCGCTACGCGGCCCTCTGCGACGTCTTCGTCATGGACGCCTTCGGCACCGCCCACCGCGCCCAGGCCTCGACCCACGGGGTCGGCAAGTTGGCCCCGGTCGCCTGTGCCGGTCTGCTGCTCGCCCAAGAGCTCGAGGCGCTGAAGAAGGCCCTGGCCAGCCCGGCCCGGCCGATGGTCGCGATCGTCGGCGGCTCCAAGGTCTCGACCAAGCTCACGGTCCTCGAGGCCCTCTCGGAGAAGGTCGACCAGCTGGTCGTCGGCGGCGGCATCGCCAATACCTTCCTCAAGGCCGCCGGCCACAACGTCGGCAAGTCGCTGTGCGAGGGCGACCTGGTGCCGACCGCCAAGGCCCTGATGGAGAAGATGGCGGCGCGCGGCGCGAACATCCCGATCGCGGTCGACGTGGTCGTCGGCAAGCGCTTCGATGCCGAGGAGCCGGCCGTCCTCAAGGGCGCCGACGCCGTCGCCGACGACGACATGATCTTCGACATCGGACCCAAGTCCGCCCAGGAGCTCGCCGACATCATCGCCAAGGCCGGGACCATCGTCTGGAATGGCCCGGTCGGGGTCTTCGAGTTCGACCAGTTCGGCGAGGGCACCAAGACCGTGTCGCTGGCGATCGCCGAGGCCCCCGGCTTCAGCCTGGCCGGCGGCGGCGATACGATCGCCGCGATCCAGAAGTACGGCATCTACGATCGAGTCTCCTACATCTCGACCGCCGGCGGGGCCTTCCTCGAGTACCTCGAGGGCAAGACCCTGCCTGCCGTCGCGATGCTCGAGGCCCGGGCCAAGAACTGAGGTGACCGCGGCTAGAGGCTGTCCCATGCCAAGAAGAACCAAGATCGTAGCCACCCTGGGGCCGGCGACCGATGACGCGCGCGTCATCGATGCCCTGATCGCCGCCGGGGTCGATGTGGTCCGGCTCAACCTGTCCCACGATGGCCACGCGCGCCACCGCCAGCGCGCCGAGCAGGTGCGCGAGCGGGCCGCTGCGCTCGGGCGCGACGTCGGCCTGTTGCTCGACCTGCAAGGGCCGAAGATCCGCATCGGGCGCTTCCGCGCCGGGGCGATCGAGCTCGATACGGGGGCGCCGTTCGCGATCGACGCCGACTGCGCCCTCGACGACGGCGACGAGGCCCGCGTCGGTACCACCTACCCGGCCATCATCGACGACCTGCGCCCCGGCGACCGGCTGCTGCTCGATGACGGGGCGATCGAGCTGGAGGTCGAGGCGCTCGCCGGTCGGGCCGCCCACTGCCGCGTCCTGATCGGCGGGCAACTGTCGAACAACAAGGGCATCAACAAGAAGGGTGGCGGCCTCTCGGCCCCGGCGCTGACCGACAAGGACAAGGCCGACATCGCCTTCGCCGGCGAGATCCAGGCCGACTATCTGGCCGTCTCCTTCGTGCGCCATGCCGACGATGTGCGCGAGGCGCGGGCGCTGTTCACCGAGGCCGGCGGCTTCGGCGGCATCGTCGCCAAGATCGAGCGCGCCGAGGCCCTCGCCGACATCGATGCCATCATCGGCGCCTCGGATGCGGTGATGATCGCCCGCGGGGACCTCGGCGTCGAGATCGGCGACGCCGAACTGCCGGCGGTGCAGAAGGAGTTGATCCGCCGCGCGCGCGAACTCAACTGCGTCGTCATCACGGCGACCCAGATGATGCAGTCGATGATCGAGCATCCGTATCCGACCCGGGCCGAGGTCTTCGACGTCGCCAATGCCGTCCTCGATGGGACCGACGCCGTGATGCTCTCGGCGGAGACCTCGATCGGGCGTTACCCGGCCAAGGTCGTCGCGGCGATGCACCGCATCTGCGAGGAGGCCGAGAAGCAGCGCAGCGCGCGGCGCTCGACGCACCGCATCGACTCGGTCTTCGGCCGCGTCGACGAGGCCATCGCGATGGCCACCATGTACACCGCGAACCACCTCGGCGTGAAGGCGATCGCGGCCCTGACCGAGACCGGCTCGACGGTCAAATGGATGTCGCGCATCAGCTCGGGCATCCCCATCTACGCCCCGACGCGGCATGTCGCGACGCGCCGCAAGGTGACGCTCTTTCGCGGCGTCTATCCGGTATCCTTCGACGTGTCGAGCGCCGACATCCACGAGGTCAATCGCGATGTCGTCGAGGTGTTGCTGAGCCAAGGCATCGTGCGCGATGGCGACCTGGTGATCATCACCAAGGGCGACCGATCGGGCGTCGAGGGTCAGACCAACATCATGAAGGTCATGCGCGTCGGCGAGCACCGGCTTCCGACCGACGATTAGGGCCGATGCAGAGACAACCGATACGAGCACGCGGAAGACAAGAAACTACGAAATGCGCGAAAGTCGCGAAAAAACGGCAGATTCTCCCGCGTATATTCTGCCTTTTCGTGTGTTTCGGTGCTTAGAAGAAGATGCGCCGGTTGTTTTGAATCGCCACTTTAGGACCGAGCATCCCGGCGGACGGTCCGGGCCCGTTCGCCCGGCTGCCGCCGGCGGCCTTCACCCCATTCCCAACCAGCAGAAAACCGAGGAGATTCCACCATGGCACTGATTTCACTGCGACAGATGCTCGATCACGCGGCCGAACACGGCTACGGCGTGCCGGCCTTCAACGTCAACAATCTGGAGCAGATGCGCGCCATCATGGAGGCGGCGGATCAGACCGACTCGCCGGTCATCGTCCAGGCCTCGGCCGGGGCGCGCAAGTACGCCGGCGCCCCCTTTCTGCGCCACCTGATCCTGGCCGCGATCGAGGAGTGGCCGCACATCCCGGTCTGCATGCACCAGGACCACGGCACCTCGGCGGCCGTCTGCCAGCGTTCGATCCAGCTCGGCTTCAGCTCCGTGATGATGGACGGCTCGCTCGGCGAGGACGGCAAGACCCCAACCTCCTACGAATACAATGTCGAGGTCACGCGCCGCGTCGTCGAGATGTCCCACGCCTGCGGCGTCTCGGTCGAGGGTGAGCTCGGCTGCCTCGGGTCGCTCGAGACCGGCCAGGCCGGCGAGGAAGACGGCATCGGCGCCGAGGGCACGCTCGACCACAGCCAACTCCTCACCGATCCCAACGAGGCGGCCGACTTCGTGAAGAAGACCGGGGTCGATGCCCTGGCGATCGCGATCGGCACCTCGCACGGCGCCTACAAGTTCACCCGTCCGCCGACGGGCGACATCCTGGCCATCGAGCGCATCAAGGAGATCCACACCCGCATCCCGACCGTGCACCTGGTCATGCACGGCTCCTCCTCGGTGCCGCAGGAGTGGCTGAAGATCATCAACGAGTACGGCGGTGACATGGGCGAGACCTACGGCGTGCCGGTCGAGGAGATCGTCGAGGGCATCAAGCACGGCGTGCGCAAGGTCAACATCGACACCGATCTGCGCATGGCCTCGACCGGGGCGATCCGCAAGCACCTGCACGACAATCGCTCGAACTTCGATCCGCGCAAGTACTTCGAGGCCGCCACCAAGGCGATGAAGGAGATCTGCGTGGCGCGCTACGAGGCCTTCGGGACGGCCGGCAACGCCTCGAAGATCCGCCCGCTGAGCCTCGAGGCGATGACCTCCCGCTACGAGAAGGGCGAGCTCGAACCGAAGGTCAACTGATCGACCCGCGCGGTCGCCGCATCAAGGGACGCCTCGGCGTCCCTTGTCGCTTCGTCGGAGGCCCTCGCGGGGACCTGTCGCGGTGCGCGATGGGCGCGGCGCGACAAATCGCCTAGACTTCGCTCTGCGCCGGTACGCTACGAGTGCGGGCGATTCCGTCAAGCTGTCATTCGCGCTGGGTGAGCCGCGCTAGAGAGAGGGTGAGCGAGCGATGAGCCAAGTGGACAAAACGAACGTATTGCGCGCCTCGGTGTTGGGTACCGAGCTCGACGAGTCCGAGGCGCAGGTCCTCGCCGAGCGGATGGGGGTGCTCGAGGTCAAGGGCGACGAACTGCTGGTCGACGAGGGCGAGGAGCAGCGCACGCTGTTTCTCCTCGCCGCCGGACGGCTCTGCGTCTGCAAGACCGTCGGCGGGGTCGAGCGGCGCGTCTATCAGATGCGCCCGGGCGAGTGCGCCGGCACGCGCGCCTTCATCGACGGTTCGATGCGCAAGGCCGGCCTGCGTGCCGTCGGCGATTGCACGGTGCTGACGCTCGAGCCGGAGGATTTCGAGGCCCTGATCGAGAGCCACCCGCGTCTCGTCTACAAGGTCATGCGGGCGATCTTCCGCATCACGCATGCGAACCTCATGCGCGTCAACATGGAGAGTTCGGAACTCAGGAACTACGTCGTCAGGAACGGTGGGCGCTATTGAGGGGCTCGGTACGCGGTGCGGACCCGATCCGTGGCCGCCCGTTCGATCGCGCCTGAAGCGATTCGAGGAGGTATGGCATGTCTGAGCGACTCGAGGTGAGGTTTCCCGGCGGCAAGCGTATCGATGTCGAGGTCGGTGGCTTCGTGATCCACACCGATCAGGGCGCCAAGGCCGGCGGCGCGGGGTCGGCTCCGGAGCCCTTCGCGCTCTTCCTGGCGTCGCTGGCCGCCTGCTCCGGCATCTATGCGCTGAACTTCTGCGAGAGCCGCAAACTGCCGACCGACGGCTTGGGACTCGCGATGGACTGGTCGCGCGAGCCCGGCGCGGCCCAGGCCAACGCCACCCTGCGGCTGCGCCTCCCGCACGGCTTCCCCGACCGCTATCGCGACAGCATCGTGCGCGCGATGGACCTCTGCGCGGTCAAGAAGCACATCATCGACCCGCCGCACTTCGAGATCCTGATCGAGGACTGAGCAGGGCCGCACGACGACCCGCCACGTCCCGTCGCGCCCCTTGGCGTACGCACCGCGCACCATCCCCCCTTCGGATTCCGCCGAGCCGGGTGCCGCCGTCGGCTATCGCTGGCGCGACCTCCTCGGGATGATCCTGGAGCACCGCCGCGAACTCGCGTTCGCGAACCTGGTCGCGTTGCTCGCGGCCCTGGTCGCGGTGCCGGTCCCGCTCCTGATGCCGATCCTCGTCGACGAGGTGCTGCTCGAGCGCCCGGGCGTCGCCGTGGCCGTCATCGACGGCCTCGCCCCGGCGGCCTGGCACGGACCGCTCCTCTATGTCGGCGCGGTGTTGGCGGTCTCGGTCCTGCTGCGCCTGATGGCGGTGGCCCTCGGGGTCGTGCAGAGTCGGCAGTTCACGATCATCTCCAAGGACATCATCTTCCGGCTGCGGCACGACCTGCTGCGGCGGCTCGAGCGGGTCTCGATGGCCGAGTACGAGACCCTCGGCAGCGGCACCGTCGCCTCGCACCTGGTCACGGACCTCGACGCGATCGACGCCTTCGTCGGCAGCGCCGTCGCCAAGCTCATCGTCGCCGCCCTCAGTATCGCCGGGACGGCCGCCGTGCTCCTCTGGATGCACTGGCAGCTCGGGCTCTTCATCCTGCTCCTCAACCCCCTCGTCGTCTACGTGACAGTGGTCTTCGGGCGGCGCGTGAAGGAGATGAAACGGCGCGAGAACGGCGCCTACGAGGCCTTTCAGCAGAGCCTCGCCGAGACGCTGGAGGCGATCCAGCAGATCCGCGCCGGCAACCGCGAGCGCTTCTACATCGGTCGCAGCATCGCCGGGGCCGATGCGATCCGCCGTTGGTCCTGCGCCTTCGCCTGGAAGAACGACGCCGCCGGGCGCCTGTCGTTCGTGGTCTTCCTGGTCGGCTTCGACCTGTTCCGGGCCGTGAGCATGTTGATGGTGGTCTTCTCGGACCTCTCGATCGGCGAGATGCTGGCGGTCTTCGCCTATCTCTGGTTCATGATGGCACCGGTGCAGGACGTGTTGAACGTCCAGTACGCCTATCAGGCCGCCGATGCCGCGCTGCATCGCATCAATCGCCTGTTTCGGTTGCGGCTGGAGCCCCGCTGGCCGCACCGGCGCGATCCGTTCACCGCTCGGCGCGGCGTCGGCGTCGCGCTCGAGGCGGTCAGCTTCGCCTACGGCGATGGTCCGCCGGTGCTCGATCGAGTCTCGCTCGCGATCGCCCCCGGCGAGAAGGTCGCCCTGGTCGGGGCGAGCGGGGCCGGCAAGACGACCCTCGTCCAGGTCGTGCTGGGGCTCTATGCGCCGAGTTCGGGGCGGATCCTCTTCGATGGCGTGCCGATCGAGGAGATCGGCATGGACGTGGTGCGCGACCATGTGGCCACCGTGCTCCAGCATCCGGCGCTGTTCAACGACACGGTGCGGATGAACCTGACGCTGGGTCGCGAGATGCCCGAGGCGCGCCTCTGGGAGGCGCTGCGGGTGGCGCAGCTCGGGGCCGTCGTGCGCGGCCTCGACGCGGGGCTCGAGACGGTCGTCGGGCGTGGCGGCATCCGCCTCTCCGGTGGCCAGCGCCAGCGCCTGGCGGTCGCGCGGATGGTCCTGGCCGATCCGCAGGCCGTGATCCTGGACGAGGCGACCTCGGCCCTCGACAGCGAGACCGAGGCGCGCCTGCACGAGGCCCTGGAGCGGTTCCTGGTCGGGCGCACGACCTTGATCATCGCCCACCGCCTGAGCGCCGTGCGCCGCGCCGACCGGGTACTGGTGCTCGAACGCGGGCGCATCGTCGAGCAGGGCCGCCACGAGGACTTGATCGATGGCGAGGGGCTGTATGCGGCCCTCTATGCGCGGCAGATCGGGTAGTGGCCGGCCGGGACCTTTGATCCTAGAAACGGCAGTTGACCGCTTCGCGATCGATTCAAGTCGTTGAAATCTTATCGAATACTTGCGCGACGCAGGTTCGCCAGCGAGGTGAGGGGCGCTACGACCCCCGAGGCACGCCCCGCGCGGCGCCCGGCGGTGTTACAACTCGTTGCAATAGCGCAGCCATTGCGCCCCCTCGTGCCTTGCCGGACACCCCGCGGGACGCACCTCAGAGGCCGTCCAACTGCCGCTTCTAGTGTTGATAGCCATCTCGGGTACGCACCGCGTACCATCTGCCCTTCGGGGGCGATCGGGTACGGCAGGGACCTGGCCCCGGAATCGGTCCTCGGGCATCGATCCCGGGGTCGGGCGGCGGGCGCTCGGTGCGTGGTGCGCACCCGGCGCCGGTGCGGGCGTGCGGATCTGGTACGGCGGGGGGTGATGCGATGGTTGATACGGGCATGGCGGTGACCGCCACCTTCGTCGTCTATCTGGCCATGATGCTCGGCATCGGCGCCTGGGCCTACCGGCGCACCAGCGACTCCTCGGGCTACTTCCTCGGCGGGCGCAGCCTCGGGCCTTGGCCGGCGGCGCTCTCGGCCGGGGCCTCGGACATGAGCGGTTGGCTGATGCTCGGCCTGCCGGGCTTCGCCTTCACCTCGGGGCTCGGGTCCCTGTGGCTCGCCGGCGGGTTGCTCGCCGGGACCTGGCTCAACTGGCGCCTGGTCGCGCGGCGCCTGCGGACCTTCAGCTACCTCGCCGACGACGCGCTGACGATCCCCGAGTACTTCGCCAACCGTTTCGGCGACCGCGGCCACTGGCTCCAGGGCCTCTCGGCCGTCTTCATCCTGCTCTTCTTCCTCTTCTACACGAGTGCCGGCCTGGTCGCCGGCGGCAAGCTCTTCGAGACCGTCTTCGGCTTGAACTACGAGGTCGCCGTCGTCGTCGGGGCGCTCTGCGTCGTCTCCTACACCCTCTTCGGCGGCTTTCTGGCCGTCTCCTGGACCGATCTGGTGCAGGGGCTGCTGATGGCGGCGGCCCTGCTCGTCGTGCCGATCATCGCGATCCAGGGGACCGGCGGCGTCGATGCGTTGCTCGCGACGCTCGGGCAGGACCATCCGGCGCTGCTCTCGCCATGGGTCGACGGGGCGGGCGAGCCGTTGACGCTGATCGCGATCGTGTCGCTGGCGGCCTGGGGGCTCGGCTATTTCGGTCAGCCGCACATCCTGGCGCGCTTCGCCGGCATCCGCAGCGGTGCCGACGTGCCGCTCGCGCGGCGCATCGCCGTCGGTTGGTCGGCGGCGACGATGGGCGGCGCGATCCTGGTCGGGCTCGCCGGCGTCGCCTATGTCGACGCCAACCTCGGCGGCCAGCTCGCCGATGCCGAGACCATCTTCATGGTCCTCGTCCATGCCCTGACCCACCCGGTCGTCGCCGGCATCCTGCTCGCGGCGATCCTCGCGGCGATCATGTCGACGGCCGACTCCCAGCTCCTCGTCTCGTCCTCGGCCCTCGCCGAGGACCTCTATCGCCAGCTCGCGCGCCCCGCCGCCAGGCAGCGCGAGATCGTCGCGGTCGGACGGGGGGCGGTGGTCCTCCTGGCCGTCGTCGCCACCTGGCTCGCCTTCGATCCGGACAGCTCGGTCCTCGGGCTGGTCGGCTATGCCTGGGCCGGTTTCGGCGCCGCGTTCGGTCCGGTCCTCCTGCTGTCGCTCTACTGGCGGCGGATGAATCGGACCGGGGCGCTCGCCGGGGTCCTCGTCGGCGGCCTGACCGTGGTCGCCTGGAAGCCGCTCGAGGGCGGCCTGTTCGATCTCTACGAGATCGTCCCGGGGATCCTCTTCGCGACCCTGGCCATCGTCATCGCGAGCCTCGTCACGGCGCCGCCGCCGCGGGCCGTGCGCGAGGGGTTCGAGCGCTGCCGCGCGGGACTCTGAGTGCGCGCGGCCGGCGCCACGCGCTACCCGCAGTCGCCGATCCAGCCGCAGGCGCGGCAGCGCTTGCAGCCCTCCACGCGCACGACGGCCAGCGCCCCGCACTCGGGGCAGCGGGCGCCGATCCCCGCGGCGCCGATCTCCGGCGGCGGGGCGCGTTGGATCGGCGGGGCGACGACGCCGAGCGGGCTCACCGGGCGGCCGTCCTCGTCGAGCAGGCCGAGGGTGTGGTAACGGTGGGTCATCAGCGCGGCCAGGTAGGCGACCGTCGAGGGGTAGCGCCGCTGGCGCCGGCTGCCGGGCGCCGGGGCCAGGAAATCGCCCTGCGGTTCCTCGAAGTTCAGCAGCTTGCGCAGCTTGCGGGCGATCCAGGCGGTGTCGACGACGCGCATGTCGTAGGACAGCGACTTGCACAGCCCGTCGAGGACCCGCGGGTACTCGCCCGAGAGCCACACCGAGTAGGGGCGGCGCTGGCCGTCGGGTAGCACCAGCTCCTTCAGAAACAGCACGCAGTCGTCACCGGTCGCCGGGTTCTCGATGTCGACGGTCCAGGATAGGGTGCCGTCCGGTCCGGTCTTGGGCTCCTTCGGCGAGATCAGGGCATCCTTGACCGGGCTCGCCTCGTGGGCGTCGAAGGCCCCCAGGGCCTGGCAGCGGTAGTGGACGATCCGGGCGAAGGCGCTGACGATGCTCGGCACCTGGACCGGTTCGCCGTCGGGCGGCATCGCCAGCGCGAAGGCGTCGTCGCCGCTGGTGCGCATCAGGGCCGTGAGCTTGAGCTTCAGCCAGGCGCGGTCGCTCGAGTACATGTCGTGCGAGAGGTTCTTGGCCAGGGCCGCGAGGCCGCGCGGCGGCTCGCCGGTCACCCAGACCTCGAAGGGGTAGGGGGCGTCGTTCTCGATGTGGCCGACGAAGACGGCGAACTTGGCCCCGCCGGGGTGACGCACGAGGAAGGTCCAGGCCGGATTGCCGGCGACCAGTCGCGGGCGCGAGGGCCAGCGCACGCTGTTGAGCGTGAACTCCGGCAGGCGTTCCAGGCGCACGCGCCGGTCGGGGTCGGACTGCACCAGGTCCTCGACGGTGCCCTCCGGCAGGTCGGCGCTCGGCTTGGCCGCCGCGAGGATCGACCCGGTGATGGGGTTGGGGCGGAAGGTCGCGAGCGACTTGGCGCCGGCGCGCCAGGCCTCGAGGTAGATGTCCTCGAAGTCCTCGAACGGATAATCGGTCGGAATATTGACGGTCTTGGAGATGGCCGCGTCGACGTAGGGCTGCAAGGCGGCGACCATCAGGGCATGGTCGCGCGCCGGGATCTCCAGCGCCGAGACGAAGCTGGAGGGCAGCTGGGCGGCCACCTCGGCCGGCGCCCGCGAGGCCAGGCCGTGTCGGGCGCGGTAGCGGCGGAAGGCCTGGTCCTCGACCAGGTGGACGTCCCAGCCGCCGTTCGCCGTGCGGATGCGCCGCTCGTAGTACCAGCTGAACGGCGGCTCGATGCCGTTGGAGGCGTTGTCGGCGAAGGCCAGCGAGATGGTCCCGGTCGGGGCGATCGAGAGCAGGTGGGAGTTGCGGATGCCGTGGGCGCGGATCGCCTCGCGGATGTCGTCGGGCAGGCGCATCGCGAAGCCCGAGGCCAGGTAGCCCTCGGCGTCGAAGAGCGGGAAGGGGCCGCGTTCCTGGGCGAGCGCGATGCTCGCCCGATAGGCGGCATCGCGCATCGTGCGGGCGATCGCCGCCGCGAGTTCGCGGGCCTCCGCACTGTCGTAGCGCAGCCCGAGCAGGATCAGGGCGTCGCCGAGGCCGAGCATGCCCAGCCCGACGCGGCGCTTGGCCTGGGCCTCGGCCGCCTGTTCCGGGATCGGCCAGGGGGTGGCGTCCAGGACATCGTCGAGCATCCGCACGCCGATCGCGACGAGCTGGCGCAACCCCTCCCAGTCGAGCTGGGCCTCGTCGGTGAAGGGGTCCTCGACCAGCCTCGTGAGGTCGATGCTCGCCAGGCAGCAGCAGCCGTACGGCGGTAGCGGCTCCTCGGCGCACGGATTGGTCGCGGCGATGGATTCGCAGTAGGCGAGGTTGTTGTCGGCGTTGACCCGGTCGACGAAGAAGACCCCGGGCTCGCCGTGGTCGTAGGTCGAGGCCATGATCGCGTCCCACAGCGCGCGGGCGGGCAGGGTGCGGTAGACCCAGAGGCCGTCGTCGCGCTGGTAGGCGCCGAGCTCGGCGACCAGGGCCGGGGTCGGCGCGCGGCGGTGCACGAGCGCGAAGTCGCGGTCGGCGAGGACGGCCTCGATCAGCGCATCGGTGACGGCCACCGAGAGGTTGAAGTTGGTCAGCTCGCCGGCCTCGTCCTTGGCCTGGATGAATTCGAGGATGTCGGGGTGGTCGCAGCGTAGGATCGCCATCTGGGCGCCGCGCCGTGCCCCGGCCGAGATCACGGTCGCGCAGGAGCGATCGAAGACCCGCATGTAGCTGATCGGCCCGGAGGCCTCGGCGCCGGTGCCGCCGACCAGGGCGCCGCGCGGGCGCAACGGCGAGAAGTCGTAGCCGACGCCGCCGCCCAGGCGCATCGTCTCGGTCGCCTGCTGGAGGGCCAGATAGATGCCCGGGACCCCCTCGGCATCGTAGCCCGAGACGCTGTCGCCGATCGGCTGGACGAAGCAGTTGATCCAGGTCGAGCGCTGGGTCGTGCCGGCCGCGGCATTGATTCGCCCGGCCATGACCAGACCTTGCCCCTGGGCGGCGAGGAAGCGCGGTGCCCAGCGCTGGGGCTCGGCCTCGACGGCGGCTAGCGCCTCGGCGACGCGGCGTCGTACCGCCGCGACCGAGTCCTCGCCCCCCCGGCAATACTTTTCGATCAGGACCTTGGTGGAGATGGTCTGTGGTGATTCCTCGCTCATCCGTCGTCCCTCTTCGCCATGCTGTATTCCGGGATCGCGCGCGGTCGGTTCGGTCGCTCGATGCGCCCTTGCGGCGGGGGCCGGGGTCCGTCGGACAGCCGGCGGCGCGCCCAACCGCCGGTCGATGGCGTGCGGTGTCGACGCGCGCCGGCGGGTCGCCCCGCCGCTTGGGCTCGGGTCGTCCGGGGCGGGGTAATTTTGCAAAAAGACAACAGTCGCATTGTCGTCACCAAACCGGTCGACTTTTATTGGTTAGTTAAAACAATTACTTGCGTCTCTATCGGGTAGGGCGCGGTGATGGATTCGTGCGAAAAGACAAAATTTGTTGCACTATTATCCGCAACATACGTTACACTAGGATACGGGTAGACCATTCGCGTATCGACGGCCTTTTTTGCGCGTCCTCGAGTGGCGGAGCCCGCAAACAGGAGCCTACAGCGTGGCGGGAAGGCGGCTATCGGTTGCTTTTCCGCTCTCTGCGAGTGGCAGTGATCCGGGTTGCCGACTTTTGGCCACATCTGTAAACCCTGAATCAGAGGAAAACACCATGTCCAAATCAAGAAGTGCCCTCCGTGCCGCGCGGTTCGTCGCACCTGTTCTACTCGCGGCCGGCCTGGCCGCGCCGTTCGCGGCCAGCGCCGAGATGATCGAGCGTTTCTGGTCGTCGGCCGAGCCGCAGACCGCCTGGGTGACGAGCTATGGCGAGTGCTGGCAGAGCCTGGGCGGGCCGACCGATCTCCAGCCCTGCGTCACCGCCGTGGTCCCTGAAGAATTCGTCGTGCGCCTGAATTTCGAGTTCGATAAGTACCAATTGCAGAACATCGTCAACGACGACGAACTGCGTCGGCTCGATTCCTACATCGCCGACGTCAAGACCACGCCGGCCAACGAGTACCTGACGGTCGTCGGCCACACCGACGCGAAGGGTTCCTACGAGTACAACGACGTCCTCGGCCAGCGTCGCGCCAACACCGTGCGCGACTACCTGATCTCCAAGGGCATCCCGGAGAGCCAGATCGGTCCGGCCCAGAGCATGGGCGAGCGCGACATGCTGCCCGAGTTCAGCCCCTACGCGCTGGAGCAGCGCCGGGTGACGATCAAGAGCGAGGGCTGAGTCCCCTCGTTTGCAGACTCGCGCGGCCCCGTTCGCGGGGTCGCGGCGAGGTGTCGAGAGGCCGCCGCGAGGCGGCCTTTTCGTTGGCTGCTCGCGATCCGCCGGTCGTTGGCCTCGCCGGTAGCCGACCACGCCGCCCTTGGAGCCGATGCCCCGCCGGCGCTAAACTCTGCGCCACGAAAGACAACAACGCCCGGGCCAGGGGCGATGCGCGCGCTGGGCGAGCCGTTTCGCCTGGCGCGGCGGTCTCTCTCGCCAGCCTCCCCGTCGCGATCGGCGCGGCCGTCCGCCGCGGCCTGCGTCTGTGCGCGGGTCCGCTCCTGACGCCGTGCGACCTCAGCCGCGGCCTTGCGCTCGACCCCGGCTGCCGCCCTTCCGCACCACGAGGTGACTCGAAGTTGAAGAAGCCTTCCGCCGCCTGGTCAGGCTGGTCCTGGCTGTTCCCGTTCATGACCTGGCTGCCCGGCGTCGGGCGCACCGAGATCCGGGCCGACACCTTGGCCGCGATCACCGGCGTCATCGTCGTCCTGCCCCAGGCGGTGGCCTTCGCGACGATCGCCGGCATGCCGCCCCAATACGGCCTCTATGCCGGGATGGTCCCGGCCATCGTCGCGGCCCTGTTCGGCTCGTCGCGCCACCTGGTCTCGGGGCCGACGACGGCGGCCTCGGTGGTCCTCTTCTCGTCGCTGTCGGTGATGGCGGTCCCGGGCACACCGGACTATGTGACCCTGGCCCTGACCTTGACCTTCATGGTCGGCGTCATCGAGTTGGCGCTCGGCCTCGCGCGGATGGGGGCCCTGGTCAACTTCATCTCCCATTCGGTCGTCGTCGGCTTCACGGCCGGTGCCGCCGTGCTGATCGCCGCCAAGCAGTTGAAGCACTTTTTCGGCGTCGAGATCGACAGCAGCGGGCACCTGCACGATATCCTGATCCACTTCGGCCAGCACCTGGCCGAGATCAATCCCTGGGCGACGGCGGTGGCCCTCTCGACCCTGCTGATCGGCCTCGCCGTGAAGCGCTGGTGGCCGAAGCTCCCCTACATGATCGCCGCGATGGTCGGCGGCAGCCTGGTCGCCGCCGGGCTGGATCTCGTCGTCGGTCCCGAGGTCACGCGGATCGCCACCGTCGGGGCGCTGCCGGCGGGGCTGCCGCCGCTCTCCGCGCCCGATCTGACCTTCGACCACATCCGGGAACTGGCCCCGACGGCCCTCGCCGTGACCCTCTTCGCGCTCACCGAGGCGGTCTCGATCGGTCGGTCGCTCGCCGCCCGCGGCGGTTACCGCATCGACGGCAGTCAGGAGTTCGTCGGCCAGGGCCTGTCGAACATCGCCGGGTCCTTCTTCTCGGGCTATGTTGCGACCGGCTCGTTCAACCGCAGCGGCGTGAACTTCGCCGCCGGGGCGCGCACACCGCTCGCCGCGATCCTCGCCGGGGTCATGCTGATCGGCGTGGTGCCGCTCGTCGCGCCGCTCGCGGTCTGGTTGCCGAAGGCGGCGATGGCGGGCCTCTTGTTCCTGGTCGCCTGGGGGCTGATCGACTTCAAGGAGATCCGCCACATCATACACAGCTCCAAGCGCGAGATCTCGGTGCTGGCGGTGACCCTCTTCTCGGCCCTGTTCCTTGAGCTGGAGTTGGCGATCTTCGCCGGCGTCTTGCTGTCGCTGGTCCTCTATCTGGAGCGCACCTCGAAGCCGCGCGTCGTCACGCTCAATCCGGATCCGCGTCTGCCGAACCGGGCCTTCTCCAGCGAGCCGGACATCGCCCAGTGTCCGCAGCTGCGGATCATCCGCATCGACGGCTCGCTCTTCTTCGGCTCGGTGCCGCACGTCGAGGGCATCTTCGACCAGATCCGCGAGGCCTATCCCGACCAGAAGCACCTGGCGATCGTCGCCGATGGCATCAACTTCGTCGACCTGCAAGGTGGCGAGGCCCTGCGGCGCGAGTTCGCGCGCCGCCGGGCCGCCGGCGGGGGGCTCTACCTGATCAATGTCAAACAGGGCCTCTGGGAGGATATGGAGCGTTGCGGTTGCTTCGATGGCGACGGCGCACGTAATGTCTTTCAGACCAAGTCGGCGGCCATTCGCGCCATCTACCAGAAGCTCGACAAGGCGGTCTGCAAGGGCTGTCCGCGGCCGATCTTCCGCGAGTGCGGGGCGCGCTAGCCCGTGCACCCTGCTCGACTGGGACCGCGGCGGCCTGCGCGCGAAAGGGGGGCAATGCGGGTACCATGGGACCTGATATCCCGCAGGGGCCCGCGCGCGGGCGAGGCGATAGGCATCGGGCGCCGTAGCGGCCTTCGCCGCGCGGGTGAGCAGGACTCACGTAAAGCCTCTTCGCGATTGCAACGACTGGAATCCATGATGAAGCGGTCAACTGCCGTTCTTAGGTCGAAGCCCTGTTCACGCTGATGTGGAAGAAGGTTGCACGACCGCTGCTGGCCCTGGCGCTGCTCGCCGCCTTGATGCTCCTGCTCCTGCAAGGCGGCGGCGCGGACCGGCGCGCGGCGGGCGCCCAGGGCGTCCCGCTGAGCGACGCGGCCCTGGCCGAGCGGCGCGGCGCGCTGGTCGACGAGGTCGTCTTCACGCAGGAGGGCGACCTCGGCAAGATCTCCGGTCTGATCGGCAACGGCGGCCTCGACGTCTATGGCCAGGGCATCACCAACACGACCCTGTTCCGGCGCCTGCGCGACTCGCAGAGCGCCGCCTACGACCTCGCCTACGGCTCGTCGATGGAGGTCACCGTCAACCCGGTCGGGCCGCGCTTCGCGAACGGCGATCTCAACCCCTTCCAGGTCCCGGCCATCCGCGAGGCCCTCAACTGGCTGATCGACCGACGCCATGTCGCCGACGAACTCTACGGCGGGCTGGCCGTGCCGCGGTTCCTGCCGCTGAGCACCGCGTTCGTCGACTATGCCCGGCTGGCGGATCGCGCGCGGGCGCTGGAGCTGCGCTACCGCCATGACCCCGAGCGTGCCGGCGCCGTGATCGGCCGCGAGATGACCGACCTCGGCGCCCGCCGCGAGGACGGCCGGTGGCTCGTCGACGGCGAGCCGGTGCGCATCCGGGTCCTGATCCGCACCGAGGACACCCGCCAGCAGGTCGGCGACTACCTGGCCAATCTCCTCGAGGACCAGGGCTTCACCGTCGAGCGCCTCTACCGCACCGCCGAGGAGGCCTCGCGCATCTGGATCGCGACCGACCCGGCCGCCGGCGGCTGGCACCTCTACACCGGCGGCTGGGTCGCGACCGCGATCAACCGCGACGAGTCGGACAACCTGACCTACTACTACACGCCGCGCGGTCGCCCGGAGCCGCTCTGGCAGGCCTACAGCCCCGACCCCGAGCTCGATCGGATCGCCGAGCGGCTGGAGCGCGGCGACTACGCCAGCACCGCCGAGCGCGAGTCGCTGCTGCTGCGTGGCCTGGAGCTCGCGATGCGCGACTCGGTGCGGGTCTGGGTCGTCGACCAACTCAACGTCGCGCCGCGCGCCCGCGAGCTGGCGCTCGCGACCGATCTCGCCGGCGGCGTCGCCGGCTCCTCGCTCTGGCCCTATACGTTACGATTCCAGGGGCGGTTGGGTGGTCAGGTCGTCTTCGGCGTCCCGAACCTGCTCACCGAGCCCTGGAACCCGGTTGCCGGCAGCAATTGGCTCTATGACCGGCTGATCACGCGCGGCCTCGACGACCCGGTGCTGCTACCCGATCCCTACACGGGCCTGTTCTGGCCGCAGCGCATCGCCGGGGCCGAGGTGACGGTCAAGGAGGGGCTGCCGGTGGCCCGCACGCTCGACTGGCTGACGCTCGAGACCGCCCCCGAGATCCGGGTGCCCGCCGATACCTGGATCGACTGGGACCCGGCGGCCGGGCGCTTCCTCACCGTCGGCGAGCGCCACCCGGAGGGCCTCACGGCGCGCACCCGCACGCGCGTGCAGTACGAACCCGGCTTCCTCGATCGGCACTGGCACGACGGCAGCCCGATGTCGCTCGCCGACATCCTGTTGCCCTGGGCCCTGACCTTCGAGCGCGCCGACACCGACAGCCCCCTCTTCGATGCGAGCTATGCGCCGACCTTCGAGGTCTTCCAGCGCCACTTCCGCGGCTGGCGCATCGTCTCGCGCGCGCCGCTGGTGATCGAGATCTACAGCGACCAGATCTATCCAGACGCCGAGACGATCGTCGCCGCGCGCGCCCCGTCGGTCTCGCCGTGGCACGTGCTGGCGCTGGGCATCGCCGCCGAGCGCCGCGGCGAGCTGGCCTTCTCGTCGGACAAGGCCGATCGCCAGCAGGTCGACTGGATGAGCCTGGTCGCCGGGCCGAGCCTGGCGATCCTCGAACGCCACCTGGGGGCGGCGCGCGAGCAGGGCCTGGTCCCCTATCCCGAGCTGCTGGGGCCATATCTGGCCAACGACGAGCCGGCCGCGCGCTACCGGGCGCTCGCCGACTGGTATGCGGCGCGCCGTCACTTCTGGGTCGGCGACGGGCCCTTCTATCTCGACTCGGTCCGCCCGGTGGAGCGCAACCTTGTCCTGCGCCGCGTCGCCGACTTTCCGGACCCGGCCGACAAGTGGCTGCGCTTCACGAGGCCGCAGATCCCGGAACTGGCCCTCGACGGCCCGCTGGTGGTCGCGGCCGGGGACGGTGCCGCGTTCACGCTCGGGATCACCTACGCTGACCAGCCCTATCCGGGCGAGGCGATCGAGGCGGCGCGCTTCCTGCTGTTCGACGGCACGGGCGGGCTCGCGGCGAAGGGCGAGGCCGAGCCGGTCGCGCCGGGGCGCTGGCGGATCGGCCTGGACCCGGAGCAGGTCGCGGCCCTCGGGGTCGGCGCCAACCGCCTCGAGGTCGCGGTGACCTCGCGACGGGTCGCGCTGCCGGCCTTCGGCTCGCACGTCTTCGCGACCGTACCGGCCGCGGCGCTCGCGACCCGAACCGACGCGATCCGGGCCGGTAACGGAGGTGCGCGATGAGCGGATCGAAGGCGGACCTTACGGCCGGGCGGCGCTGGCCACTGCGCGACCTGCAGCGCCTGGCCCTGTTCATGACGCGGCGGGTCGTCGCGCTCTTCTTCACCGTCCTCGTCGGCGTCTACCTGACGATCTTCTTCGCCAACATGGGCGGGCGGGTCGATGAGCTGCGGCTGGTGCAGATCCGCTCGACGGTCGCCGAACAGGTGCGCGCCGACTCGGCCTTCCGCGACCTGGCGAGCGACGAGCGCAATGCGCTGATCGAGCAGCGCGTCGGCCTGGAGGTCGAGCGCCTGCGGCTCGACGAGCCCTTCATCTGGCGCAGCCTGGATTATCTCAACCAGGCGATGCGGCTCGATCTGGGGCGGGCCGAGCAGATGCACAGCGACCAGGGCGCGCGCGAGGTCTACCGCATCATCGCCGAGCGGCTGCCGGCGACGCTGCTCCTGTTCGGCACCGCCAACCTGCTGGTCTTCTTCAGCTCGGTGTGGATCGCGCTCGTGCTCTCGCGCCACTACGGCAGCCTCTGGGACCGAGTCGTCATCGCGCTCGCCCCGACCTCGGCGGCGCCCGGCTGGTACTACGGCATCTTCCTGATCCTGATCTTCGCCTTCCTGATCCCGATCCTGCCGGCCGGCGGCATGGTCCGGGTGCCGCCGCCCGAGGGCACATGGGCCTATGCCGCGAGCCTGCTGCGTCATATGGTCCTGCCGGTCGCGGCCATGTTCATCTCCTCGATCTTCATGGCCATCTACTCCTGGCGCACCTTCTTCCTGATCCACTCCAGCGAGGACTATGTCGAGATGGCCCGCGCCAAGGGGCTGCCGCCGCGGCTGATCGAGCGCCGCTACATCCTGCGCCCGACCCTCTCGCCGATCGTCACGAGCTTCGCGCTGATGCTGATCGGGCTCTGGGGCGGGGCCATCATCCTCGAGAAGGTCTTCAACTGGCCGGGGCTCGGCACCCTCCTGTTCCAGGCGATCGGCTACCGCGACACCCCCGTCATCATCGGCTCGGTCGTGATCTTCGCCTACCTGCTCGCGCTGACCGTGCTGCTGCTCGACATCCTCTACGCGGTGCTCGACCCGCGCGTGCGCCTGGACAAGGGGGGGCGATGAGCGCGGGCCGCGAGATCCTGGCGCCGTTGCGCCGCTACCCGTCGGCCCTGGCCGGGTTGGCGCTGATCCTCGCGCTGGTGGTGATCGCCCTCTACACGCTGGTCGCGATCCCGTACCCGAAGGCACTGGAGCTGTGGCGTGGCGGCGAGGCCTGGCAGATGTCGCCGGTCAACGCCCGGCCGGTCTGGACCGCCTGGCTCGCCGGCGAGGACCTGCCGGGCACGCGCGTCGTCCGCAGCAGCGATGCGCCCAGCGAGCAGCAGGACTTCGACGGCGTGCGCCGCCTGCGGATCCCGCTCGAGTTCGACTACCGTCACACCGCCTTTCCGAGCGAATTGAACCTGTTCCTGTCTGCCCCGCAGGGCGCGCGCGACGCCTTCGTGCGTCTGACCTGGGAGACCCCCGACGGGCGATATATCCCGCTCGGCGGCCACCAGGTGAGTGGCGAGGAGCGCATCTCGCTGTCGCAGGACTGGAGCCTGGAGCAGCGCCTCGGGCGGGTGCCGCACGTGGGACTCCTGGCCGAGCCGGGCGACCCGAGCGCGCCGGCCGTCGTCCAGCCCGGCCGCTACCGGCTCCTGCTCGATGCGATCCTCTTCGACGTCGATGCGAACCCGGGCGCCACACTCGCCGCCGACCTGGTCGTCTACGGTCGCGTTGCGGGCCTGGCCGGCACCGACCACAGGCGGCGCGACCTGATGGTCGCGCTCCTTTGGGGCACGCCGGTGGCGCTCGCGTTCGGGTTGCTCGCGGCCGTCGGCACGACCCTGACGACGCTCGTGATCGCGGCGGCCGGGGTCTGGTTCGGCGGCTGGCTCGACGCGCTGATCCAGCGCCTGACCGAGGTCAACATGATCCTGCCGCTGCTGCCGATCCTGGTCATGGTCGGCACCCTCTATTCGACGAGCATTTGGGTCATGCTCGGTGTCGTCATCGCGCTCGGCATCTTCAGCGCCGGCATCAAGATGTACCGGGCGATGTTGCTGCCGATCCGCGAGGCACCCTACATCGAGGCGGCCCGCGCCTACGGTGCCAGCGATGCGCGGATCATCCTGCGCTACATGATCCCGCGGATCCTGCCGGTGCTGATCCCGACCTTCGTGACCCTGATCCCGTCGTTCGTCTTCCTCGAGGCCTCGCTCGCGCTGCTCGGCCTCGGCGACCCGCTGCTGCCGACCTGGGGCAAGATCCTCAACGACGCCCAGGCCCAGAGCGCCCTCTACAACGGCTACTACTACTGGGTGCTGGAGCCGGCGGCACTGCTGATGCTGACCGGGCTCGGCTTCGCGATGCTCGGCTTCGCCCTCGACCGGGTCTTCAACCCGCGCCTGAGGAACCTCTAGTGGACGTCCCCCCGCTGCTCGAGGTCGCCGATCTGCGCCTGACCTACCGCACCAGCCGCGGGCCGGTACGGGCCGTCGACGGGGTCGGCTTCGATCTGCGCCGCGGCGAGGCGATGGTCGTCCTCGGCGAGTCCGGCTGCGGCAAGAGCTCGCTCGCCAAGGCGCTGCTGCGGCTCCTGCCGCGCAACGCCGAGGGCCTCGGCGGGCAGGTGCGCCTCGCCGGCGAGGACGTGCTGGCCCTGCCCGAGGAGCGCTTCCGCGCCGAGGTCCGCTGGACGCGCATCGCGCTCGTGATGCAGGCGGCGATGAGCGCGCTGAACCCGGTCGTGCGCGTCGGCGAGCAGGTCGCCGAGCCGCTGCGCGTGCACCGCGGCTGGTCGCGGGTGCAGGCGATGGAGCAGGCGGCACGGACCTTCGCGCTGGTCGGGGTCGCCAGCGACTTCCTCCAGCGCTACCCGTTCGAGCTGTCGGGGGGCATGCGCCAGCGCGTCGTGCTGGCGATGGCGCTCGTGACCGAGCCCGAGGTCGTGATCCTCGATGAGCCGACCTCGGCCCTCGACGTCCTGACCCAGGCCGGCATCATGAACGTCCTCAAGCGCATCAAGGCCGAGCTCGGCACCAGCTTCATCCTGATCACGCACGATGTCGCGACCTCCAGCGAGCTCGCCGACCGCGTCGCGCTGATGTACGCCGGCCAGTTCGTCGAGGTCGCCGATGCCGCCGACTTCTTCGCCCACCCGGCCCACCCGTACGCCCGGCTGCTGATGGCGAGTGTCCCGCGTCTGCACCAGGCCGAGCGGCCGGTTCACATCCCGGGCCAGCCGCCGAGCCTGCTGGCCCCGCCGGCCGGCTGCCGCTTCGCGGCGCGCTGCCCGCAGCGCTTCGCGCGCTGCGACCAGGACCCCGAGGTCTTCGCGTCGGGCGCGCGCCACCGAGTCCGCTGCTGGCTCCATGCCGACACCGTAGGATGCGGTGAGGAACGAACCGCATCACGGACCCTTCGCCCGGGTGGGGAGGGACGATGAGCGACGCACCGCTGCTCGAGGTCCGTGACCTGCGCACCTGGTTCGAGCTGCGCCAATGGGGCTTCCTGCGGGTCGGCTCGGTGCGCGCCGTCGACGGCGTCAGCTTCGAACTGGCGCGCGGCGAGGCGGTCGCCTTCGTCGGCGAGAGCGGCTGCGGCAAGAGCTCGCTCGCTCGCACCCTGCTTGGCCTGCACCGCCCGAGCGGCGGCGAGGTCGTCTTCGAGGGCCAGGACGTCGCGGGCCTGGCGGGCGCGGCGCTCAAGCGCTATCGGGCGCGTGTCGGCTATGTCCAGCAGGACCCCTACGGCGCCCTGCCGCCGTTCATGAACGTGCGCCGCCTGCTCGCCGAGCCGCTGATCGTCCACGGGGTCATGGACCGCGCCGAGCGCGAGCGGCGCATCCGGGCGGTCCTCGAGGAGGTGCGGCTCGCGCCGGAGGAGGTCCTGCACAAGTTTCCGCACATGCTGAGCGGCGGTCAGCAGCAGCGCGTCGTCATCGCCCGCGCCCTGATCCTCGCCCCGCACCTGATCATCGCCGACGAGCCGGTGTCGATGCTCGACGCCTCGGTGCGCGTCGAGATCCTGAGCCTTCTGCGCCAGATCCAGCGCGAGCGGGAGCTGACGCTTGCCTTCATCACCCACGATCTGGCGACCGTGCGCCACTTCGCCGAGCGGTTGTTCGTGATGTACGCTGGGCGCATCGTCGAGCAGGCCCCGGTCGACGAGCTGCTCGACCACCCGCTGCACCCCTACACGCAGGCGCTCCTCGCCGCGATCGCCGACCCGGACGCCGACAACGCGAGCCGCCAGCGCGAGATCCCGCCCGGCGAGCCGCCGAGCCTCGTCAAGCCCCCGGCCGGTTGCCGCTTCCACCCGCGTTGCCCGCACGCGATCGCCGGGCATTGCGACCGCGACGAACCGCCGATGCTGGCGCCGCGCCCTGGCCACGGCGTGGCCTGCTGGCTCCATGAGTGACGGCCGGCGCCGGGGAGGGCGCCGATGCCGATGATCCTCTCGGGCCTGGCGCTGGCCATCGCCGGCCTCGCGCTGCTGCTCGCCCAGGTCGTCCGCGCCATCGAGCCTGGCATCCCGCTTGCGCTGATCGCCTTCGCGACCGCCTTCTCCGGCATCCTCATCGGCGCCGCCGGCGTCGTGCGAAGGCCGTGAGGCGGAGCGAGAAGGTCCGGTAAGACACCAGGCCACCAAGTGCTGGAGGCGGGCGCCGATGCAGACCGAGGTCGTATTTCATCCCCAACGCAGCGATCCGGCGTACCTGCGGCAGGTGGCGCTGATCGCGGGCGGCTTCTTCGTGTTCGTACAACTCGCGTTCCTGGAAGGGCTGGCGGCCCGGCTGGCCTTCACCTTGGTCTTTGCCGGCTTCTTGCTCGTGGGCGTGTGGATCTCGGGTCGAATCCGTCGAACCTGGCCCCAGGAGATCGTCATGAACCGCGCGGGCATCGGCTACGGCGACCTGCGGTCGCGTCATGGCGTCGATTCGCTACCCTGGCGGGAGGTCGAGCGCCTCGACCTGTTCTACACCCAGCACAACATGGCCCCGTTCCTGCGCATCGGGCTGCGACACGGGGCCTTCCGCCAGCGGTTGCGCCGACCGCGCCTCCAACGCTGGAGTCGTGGACTCGACGTCAACATCCCGGTCGCGGTGGACGCCGCGCCGGAGGTCGTCTTGGAGACGGCGCGGCGGTTTTGGAGCGCGGCCGGCGAGCGCGATGCCGTCCACGTCGACCGGATCGACTCCATGGCAAGGTTTCCGATGCCAATCCCCATGAAGGACCAAGATGCATCCTGATCCAGCCCTGGCGGGAACGCGGTGAACGCCTGGCGCTTCGAGCCCGATTCAGGTCTCGTCCTGCGGTCTCTGCCCGAGCTGCATCCGCAAGGCCACGAGATCGTCTTCGATGTCCTCGCCTGCGGGCTCTGCCGCAGCGATTGTCGATTCCTTCGACCGGATGCGACGGCCACGGCGAAGGCGATCATTCCGGGCCATGAGATCGTCGTGGCCGACCCCGGCAGCGGCGCCCGTGGCATCCTCTGGCCGGGACGCGCGTGCGGCGCCTGCGCCAGTTGTCGCCAAGGCAGGGAGAATCTCTGCCGTCGGATGGCGGTGCTGGGCGTCGATCGTGACGGCGGCTTCGCCGAACGCGTGGCCGCGCCCGCCGAGAACCTCATCCCCGTCAAGGCCGGTATTCCCGACCGCCTCGCTGTACTCGCCGAACCGGTCGCCTGCTGCTTGAATGCGCTGCAACAGGTTCAGCTCGAAGAACACGCCCGCATCGCGATCTTCGGGGCCGGTCCCTTCGGCCACCTGTTCGCCTTTCTCGCGACACGGCTCGGCCCCGTGCGGGCGGTGCTCATCGATCCCGACGCCGATCGGAAGCAGATCACCCGCTCGTTCCGAGACGCCGCGGCCATTCCGCTCGTCGAGCGTCACGCGGGGCCATTCGACATCGCCATCAATGCGACCTCGTCGCCGACGGGATTCGCGCAGATGCTCGCCGCGCTCGGCCCCGGTGGCCGGGGCATCCTCTTCAGCGGCCTGCGCCCGACCGGCGCTACCCTGACCGCCGAGCAGTTGAACGCCATCCATTATCGCCAGCTCCATCTGGTGGGGGCGTTCGGTCAGACACGCGCGCAAATCGGGCAGGCACTGGACCTGATCGACAAACACCGAGACACCCTCTCGTTACTGGCCGACGAGCCGGGCAATTTCGCCTCGCTCCCGGTGCGCCTTGCGCAGCGTTGCGCTCGGGACACCCTCTTCCAATCCATCTCGCTCGCCCCATGGGCGGCTTGCGCGAAATAGGGAACCTGCCATGGCCGACGAACTCTCCCTGCGTGAATTCGGACGTTGCATCGGTCGAATCGCCGCCGGGGAGACGCTCAGTCGGGAAGAGACCTGCCAGCTCTACAAGCAGGTCATCCTCGACGAACAACCGGAGCTCCAACAGGGCGCCTTCCTGATGGCCCATCTCATGCGCGGCCCGACGACCGAGGAGCTGGCCGGGGCCTGGGACGCGCTCGATCGATACGACACGGCCAAGCTGGGGGCCGTATCGCACCGACATGTCTGTGACATCGTCGGAACCGGCTCGGATCGTCTCAAGACGGTGAATTGCAGTACCCCGGCGGCGATCATCGCCGCCGCCTGCGGTCTAGCGGTCGCCAAGAAGGGCGCGCGTCTCGTGACCGGCGTCTCCGGGGCGAGCGACATTCTCGAGTACCTCGGTCTCGATCTGGACGCGCCGCTCGAACGCGCGTCCGCATCGCTCGCGTCGAATGGTCTCTGCTACCTGCCCGGCGAGGCGTTCCTGAAGTCGGGCTGGGCGCGCCTGATCCGGAGTATGCGCTTCACGAGCGTGTTCAATATCATCGGTCCGCTGACGCGGCCTTGCGCGCAGACGGACTGCATCGTCATCGGTGCCTATGCTCCGCACGTCTGCGATCAACTCGTCGCGATCCTCGAGAAGACCGGGACCCCGCGCGCCCTCTCCCCGTACGGCATGGTCGATGGCGTTCCGTCTCGGTTCGGCATGGATGAATTCAGCCCCTGCGGGCCGACGCGGGTGTTGTCGCTGGACCAGGGCGCCATCTCGGAAGTCACCCTCACGCCGCAATCGTTCGGCTGCCGCCCCGTCGCCTTCGACGCGATCAAGAGCCGCGCATCGGCTGCGGAGAATGCACAGGCGATCCAGCGCGTCCTCGCGGGCGATGGCCCGGAGGAATTGGCGACCTTCTTCTGCATCAATGCGGCCGCCGCACTCCACGCGGCCGGCCATGCGTCTTCCTATGTGCAAGGCACCGAGATGGCACGCGAGGCGCTGTCGAGCGGCGCAGCGATGGCCAAGCTCGAGGCCCTCGTCACGGCGCAATGCTGAGCAGAGGAAAAGAGCCGAAGGGGCGAGGTCCGATTGGGTTCGGCCTTCGCATCATGTGCTTCAGATGCAAAGGAGGCGCTAGTGCAGCACATTGGAAATCCCGAGGTCGTTCATTGTCGTAAGCGAGGATGTAACCGTTCAGCCCCCCTCGCGAGCCCTCGATTTCCGCGGGTTACGGATGCAAGAATTCATGCCGCAGATGATTCCGCGCTCGCATCTCATTGATTAATGAAATCCGAGTGTCGCCGGGCGCCGAGCGAGCCGAAGATCCACCGAGAATAGATTGAGCGAAGACAGACAGATGCCGCCTCAAAGGGGGTAAAGGGTTACGCGAAGCTGCGCAAGCCGACGAGACGATTACGCCAACGATAGCAATCGCAGGCGGTTTCGGACCATCTGCGCTGCTGCACCAGGGTCTCGCTCTCGAACTAATGAGGCCGTCTTCATGTCACGATATGATCTGGGCTCGCCCTACGCGAGGATTGCAGGCCGCGACGCGCGGTCTCTCGGGAAGTTCGCGGTCTTGTACTCGCGCAGCATCTGGGAGATTTCGAGGGCGTTCGTGGTCGTCAACGAAGATTCGCCAGTCGATGACGCCGATAACGACGACGATCGGAGACGGTCCCGGAACATCGGCACAGCTGCATTAGGATGTTCAATCTGGCTGGTATCATCCATGTTTCGCTCACGCAGTTTTCGTCCGGCTTTGTCAGGACGCATTTTCTCGCAAGGTCGATATTTTGCGGAGCTCAGGGCGACACTTCTTCGTCAGCCGACCGGGGGGCGAAGGGTGCGTGAAGACCGTCGGATCGAACTCCCTAGGCTCGGCGTCGGTATGTCGATGCGCGGGACAGCTGAGAGCGGCCGCCTGAGGGACTATGCCGAGCATCAAGCGCACGGCGCAGGCCGAGGAAGAGCCTGGTGTCGGACGGGAAACGACAGGCGGTGCGAGTTGTCTTTAGGTGTATGAATACCCAAGCCCCCGAGCAGCGCCGGTTGCCACAGCTCTCGATCGTCATTCCGGTGCGTGACGAGGCCGGCAATGTGCTGCCGCTGTTGTCGGAGGTCGATGCAGCCCTCGCCAAGCATGCAGACTACGAGGTGCTGGTCGTCGATGACGGCAGCCGTGATGCGACGGCCAAGGAGTTGCGCGACGCGCGCAAGTCCCATCGCCGCCTCAGGGTTCTGACGCACAGCAGTCCCTGTGGTCAGAGTGCGGCCCTGCGCACTGGGGTGATGGCGGCCAGGGGCGCATGGATCGCAACCCTCGATGGGGATGGTCAGAATGACCCTGCGGACATCCTGCGTCTGCTCGAGGTGGCGCACGTCGCAGCAGCGCAGAACCGCGATTTTCTGATCGCCGGCCATCGCACGCGGCGGCAGGATTCCTGGCTGAAGAAGGTCTCGTCGCGAATCGCCAACAGGGTGCGCAGTCGCTTGCTCGGTGATGCGACACCCGACACCGGATGCGGCCTCAAGGTTTTCGGCCGCGACGCCTTTCTGACGCTGCCATACTTCGATCACATGCATCGCTTCCTGCCGGCACTGATGCTGCGTGCGGGGGGGCAGGTGATCTCGGTGGGGGTGAGCCATCGGTATCGACAGCGCGGTTCATCCAAGTACGGGACCCTCGATCGACTGCTTGTCGGCATCGTAGATCTGATGGGCGTCATGTGGCTCCAGCGGCGGTCTTCACTCCCCCACGTGCAGGAATCGGCTGATGCAGTGGAGTGACATGCTCTGGCTGGCGGTCGGTTTTCTCGCGCAGGTGTTTTTCGCCGCCCGTTTTCTGTCGCAATGGCTGTTGAGTGAGCGCGCCGGGCGCAGCGTGCTGCCGATTCACTTCTGGTATCTCAGCGTTGCCGGTGCGGTATTGCTGCTCGCCTACGCCGTTCACCGTCGCGATCCTGTGATCGTTGCCGGTCAGTTGGCGAGCCTTGGCATCTACCTGCGAAATCTCCGCTTCATGCTTCCGCAGACGGACAGCTTTGTCGTGCGGCGTTCGGCATCGCTCTGGTTGGGGCTGGTCGGGTTGGCCGTAGTGGTCGGTTACCATGTCGGACCGGATTCGGCGTTGCGGCCGCTCTTGGTGCACGACTTCTGGACGGTTTTCGGTTTCGTCGGCCAATTCCTGTTCACCGGGCGGTTCGTCGTGCAGTGGTGGGTCACCGAGCGCGAGCGCCGCAGCCTCATGCCGCGCGGCTTTTGGTATCTGAGCATCGTTGGCACGCTGATGCTGCTGAGCTATGCCGTTGCGGTGCGCGATCCGGTGATCATCGTCGGCCAATGCCTGGGATTGGTCGTGTATGCCAGGAATCTGGTGCTCATGGCCAGAAGCAGAGACATGACTGGGGGTCTGAAAACGCGATGATCCGGCTCGAGAACCGGCGTGACGCCGTCCTGGTCGTTGCGCTGACATGGCTGCTGCTGGTGCTGCTGGCCTTCTGGAGCCGTCACCCCATGGTGATCGACGAGACCCGGTATCTCGGCGTGGCCTGGGAGATGTGGCTGCGCTGCGATCTTCTGGTCCCGCACCTCAACGGCGAGCCTTACAGCCACAAGCCACCGCTGCTCTTTTGGCTGATCAATCTGAGTTGGTGGTTGCTCGGTGTGAGCGATTGGGCGGCCCGACTCGTACCGGCCCTGGCGGGTCTGGCCGGCGCCTTGCTGCTGATGCCTATCGCGCGGGCGCTCTGGCCTGAGCGGCGTGGCGCTGGACCCCTGGCCGCCTGGCTGGCCTTTTCCACGTTGTTCTGGCTGTTGTGGACCACGGTGACGATGTTCGACCTGCTGGTCACCGTCTGCGCTGAGTTCGCCTTACTGGGAATTCTGCTTGCTTGGCGCGGGCGCCAGTGGCTTGGTTGGTCCATGACCGGGGCCGCGATCGGTCTTGGGATCCTGGCTAAAGGCCCCGTCATCCTGGTCTACGCACTGCCCGCGGCAGTGCTGGCCCCTTGGTGGATGACCGAGCAGCGCACCCTCTCGTGGTTCAACTGGTATGCAGGCATGGTGTCAGCGGTGCTGCTCGGGGTAGCGATCGGCCTGGCCTGGGCGCTGCCGGCCGCGGCCGCAGGTGGTGCGGACTATGCCGCACGCCTCCTGTGGGGGCAGACCGCAGATCGCATGGTCGAATCCTTTGCCCACCGTCGGCCTTTCTGGTGGTACCTACCGTTGTTGCCGCTGCTGCTGTTTCCCTGGAGTCTGTGGTCACCGCTGTGGCGTTCGATCCATTCGCGCTGGCAAGGGCATTACGACAGCGGAGAACGCCTGACCTTGCTGGTCTTCCTCTCAGGGTTGCTGATCTTCAGCCTGATAAGCGGCAAGCAGATCCATTATCTGCTGCCGCTGTTTCCGGTGCTTGCCCTGTTTGCCGCACGTGCGCTGGTTGCCTCCGGTGAGGTGGCCAGCAACGGCCGACTGACGTTCTGGATCCTGCTTGCTGTTCCGGCCGTTCTCGGTGCACTGCTGATGGTGTTGCCGTACCTGGAGTTCCTGCACGGGTACGCCGTTTGGATCGACGGCTTGTCCTCGTTATCGGGGTGGATCGTATTGGCAGCAGTACCGGTCGCGCTCTTGATCCGACGCTGGGTGCCGCCGGCTACATGGCCTGGTTTCTTGACCCTTGCGCTGGTATTGGGCATGTATCCGGGCCTTGTTCGCGAGGTCGCCAAACCGTATGCCGTCGAGGACATTGCCGCCGTTATCAGGGCACAACAGGACCTCGGCCACGAGGTTGCCTACGTCGGCAGTTACCACGGCGAATTCAATTTCGCCGGTCGTCTGACCCGGCCGGTTCAGGAGATCGGCCGGGCGGCGTCAATCGCCTGGGGCGACGCGAATCCCGATGGACTGTTGGTAGAGAGGCTCGATGATATCCCGCGCAGCGCGAGCGGTGTGCTCTATCGGCGGATCTATCGTTCCGGTTACCTGGTGATCCGCCAGGCCAGGTCAGTCGACACCCAGGGGGGTGCCTCGGCCGTCAGATGACACTCCGGCGCGCCGGCCCGTAGACGACGGATGCACCGAATGATTCGAAAGCGCCGTGCCTTGTTCGGGAAGCGGCTCTGTTGCGTCTTGTGTGGCTGACAGGCGGTTACGGGTATCCTAGGCCGATCTCATCCGGGGGCCAGACCTTCGGTCGGCACCTCCCGGCGGTCATCGCGACGCTGATCGAGGCCGTCTATCTCGCCGAGGTGTTGCGTCGTAACCGGCAACTGAGCGGCGTTATTGCGTCGCCGGCGCCGATCGGCTGAGGTCCGAGCGCAGCGGGTTGTCGGCGAACTGCGGCTTCCACAGCCGCGGGGTCAGCAGGTGGACCTCGGAGGCCGGA
>NZ_NRRW01000018.1 GCF_016583835.1 Thiococcus pfennigii
GCACTGGAACCACCTGATCCCATCCCGAACTCAGAAGTGAAACGGTGTATCGCCTATGATAGTGTGGGGCCTCCCCATGCGAAAGTCGGTCACCGCCAGGTCCCTACCCAAAAAGCCCGCTGAGTCTCGCACTCAGCGGGCTTTTTTTTGGCTGTATGCTTGCGGGGCCGATGGTGAAATCGATGTGTCCGGGCCACCAGGCGGCCGAGGCTGGGGCGCCCGTGCGTCGGCCGATGCGACGCGAGACCGGCGGCGGCGAGTGGCGGTCACCTCGACGACCGCGGGCGCAGCGCGGCGGCCTGGGCCTGGCGGCTGTAGTCGATGGACTCGGCGAGCAGGCGCATCGATTCCTGGTCGGCATGGAAGCCCCGAGAGTTCTCGCTGCTGATGTAGTCGAGCCGCCACATCGCCTTGCGTTGCAGGTCGAAGACGGCCGCCAAATCCGCGTCGCTGGCGCCGCTGGCCTGGGCCTCGATGATCGCATCGAGCATCTCGGTCATGGCCGCGCCGGCGCGTTCGGTGAGGGCGACGGTGCGGTCCTGGATCGCCACGACCCGGGCGCGAAGCTCGTCCTCGGGGACCTTGTGACAGGTCTGGCAGGCGCCGTTGATGTCCTCCATCGGGCTGCGGACATCGTGGTTGCTGACCTTCATCGCGCCCTTGCGCTCGTAGGGCATGTGGCAGTCGGCGCAGGCCACGCCGCTGCGGGCGTGGATGCCCTGGCTCCAGAGCTCGAACTCCGGATGCTGGACCTTGAAGACCTTGGCCCCGGTCTCGCCGTGCGCGTAGTCGTAGAAGGCCGTGCCGTCGGGGAACCGGCGCCCCTCCCAGAACCGTTCCGCCGCATCGGCACTGAGCCCGTGGCCCCAGGGGTAGGTCAGGGTGTCCTTGTCGGCGCAGTAGTACTCGACATGGCATTGCCCGCAGACGAACGAGCGCATCTCCTGGCGGGTGGCCAGCGCGTTCGGGTCGTAGGGCGCGCGGCGATCGCCCCGGCGCCACTGCGCGATGCTCGGCAGGTGCGGCACGGCCCCCTCGCCAGCGGCCAGTTCGGCGATGCCAAGCAGGAAGCCCGGGCGGGTCACGCGGACCGCCATGGTGTTCGGGTCATGGCAATCGACGCAGCTGACCGGGTGCGCCTCGCCGGTCGGTGGCGCATGCGCCCCGTCGATGGGCTTGCCCGCGTATCCGCCGGTGAACCCCCCGGTCGGGGCCATCGGGAAGACCGGCTCGTCCTCGCCCGGCGTGCCGTCCGGGGTGGCCGAGAGCATCGCCAACACCTCTTGATAGGGCCGCTGGCTGAGCTCCTGGAAGCCGCGAATCATCGCGGGCATGTCGAGCGCGGCGGCCAGCCGCTCATCGGTGACGGTCTCGCCCATCGCCTCCAGCCCGACCCGGCGGTAGAGCACGTTCACCGAGCCATGGCAGTGCAGGCAGGCGCCGGCCTGCGGTCGCTGGGTCACGCGCTCGGTCACGCCCTGATCGTAGAGCATGTAGGCGTGGCCGCGCGCCTCGCGGTAGTCGATGCTGAAGGCGTACCCGGCATAGAGCCGCGCTAGCCAGGGATGGGCCTCCAGCTTGCTCCGCGGCATCGCGCTGCTGCCGCCGTAGAACTTGTCGCCCGAGGTCGACTTCCAGCCGTCGAACTGATGGGGCCAGTTCTTTCCCCAAGGCTCGGGGTCGGTGGTGATCTCATCGACCTCGACCACGCGCACGAATGGCTGGCGGGCGTCCTGCTTGTGGGTGAACATGGTGATCAGCACCCAGGTCACGACCAAAGTGGCGATGACGGCGAGGCCGAACACGGCGGCAAGCACCAAGGCGCCACCGCGCTGGTCGCGAGGCCGGCCAAGGGCAGTGTCCGGGGCGGGAACGGGGCGGGCTTGGTTCGGGGCTTGATTCATCCTGGACCTCTCGATCTGGGGACCGCGGAAGCGCTGGACCATTCAGCGCCTCCCGTGCCGACTCTTGGCCAGGGCGGCCAATGAATCGGCGTCTTCTCAGCGGCGCAGTGCGTGGCCGACATCGCTGTGGCAGTGCACGCACAGCAGCGCCTGATCGCCGGGCTCGGCCGGGAGCATGTGATCGACGAATGGCCGGTGGCAGTGCAGACAGGCGGCCTGGGTGACGCGCCGATTGCGCGGGCGGATCTGGAGCGGCTCGTGGAAGTCGCCGGTCGTGAAGGCCAGCGCATGGAAGAAGCCATTGTCGGCCTTGATCAGCCACTTGCCGACGGGATCGTGGGGGAGATGGCAATCGTTGCAGCCGGCGACCCCCCGATGGCTCGATTTGACCCAGGCGTCGAACGGATCCTGCATCAGATGACAGTTGATGCAGGCCGTGGGGTCATCGGTCAGGTAGGACAGGCCGTTGCCATAGCCGAGCGTGAACAGTCCCACACCGCCGAGCACGCCGAGCGCTGCGGCCAACGCGATCGCGAGCCACCCGCCCGGCCTGGGGCGGGGAGGCCGCGGTTCGCGCCCGGCGAATGGATCCTGGCCGCCTCGCGTCTTCATCGCGCTCTCCGGCTGGAACCTGTCGATAGCCTACGCCGTTTCCAGCGCCGCGGACACCCGCGCGGCGCCTCGCCCCGTGCCGTGCGGGGGCTGCCGGGCGCACCGGGCCGCCCGACCCGCGTGGATCAGGCCGCGGCCATCATGGCCGCGACATCCTCGTGCACGTCCCCGATCGGTCGGATGTCGAACTGCTCGATCAGGACCTTGGCGACGTTCGGCGACAGGAAGGCCGGCAGGGTCGGTCCCAGGCGGATGTGCTTGACCCCCAGGTGCAGCAGCGCGAGCAGGACGATGATCGCCTTCTGCTCGTACCAGGCGATGTCGTAGGAGATCGGCAGCTCGTTGATGTCGTCCAGGCCGAAGGCCTCCTTGAGCTTCAGCGCGATGAAGGCCAGCGAGTAGGAGTCGTTGCACTGCCCGGCATCGAGCAGGCGCGGGATGCCGCCGATGTCGCCGAGATCGAGCTTGTTGTAGCGGTACTTGGCGCAACCGGCGGTCAGGATCACGGCGTCCTGCGGCAGGGCCTGGGCGACATCCGTGTAGTAGCTGCGCTCCTTGTGCCGGCCGTCGCAGCCGCCCATGACGACGAAGCGCTTGATGGCGCCCGACTTGACCGCGTCGATGACCTGATCGGCCAGGGCCATGACCTGGGCATGGGCGAAGCCGGTCGTGATCTCGCCTTGTTCCAGCTCGGTCGGGGGCGCGCAGGTCTTGGCCTGCGCGATCAGCGCCGAGAAGTCCTTGGCGCCGCCCTCGGGGCGGTCAGGGATGTGCTCGATGCCCGGCCAGCCGGTCATACCGGTCGTGTAGATGCGGTCGCGGTAGGCGACCTTGACCGGCGTGATGCAGTTGGTGGTCATCAGGATCGGGCCGTTGAAGGCGGCGAACTCCTTGTCCTGTTGCCACCAGGCGTTGCCGTAGTTGCCGATGAAGTGCGGATACTTCTTGAAGGCCGGGTAGGCATGGGCCGGCAGCATCTCGCTGTGGGTGTAGACGTCGACGCCGGTCCCGGCGGTCTGCTCGAGCAGGTCTTGCAGGTCCCTGAGGTCGTGCCCCGAGATCAGGATGCCGGGGTTCTTGCCCACGCCGAGCCTCACCTGGGTGATCTCCGGGTGGCCGTAGGCGCGGGTATTGGCCTCGTCGAGCAGGGCCATCGCGGTCACGCCCACCGCGCCGCACTCCATGACCAGCGCGACCATCTCCTCGATGCTCAGCTCGCGGGTCGTGGCGGCCAGCGCCTTGATCATGAAGGCATGGATCTCGGGCCTCTCGAGGCCGAGGATGGCGGCGTGGTCCGTGTAGGCGGCCATGCCCTTGACGCCGTAGATCAGCAGCTCGCGCAGCGAGCGCAGGTCTTCGTTGGGCTGCGATAGCACGCCCACCGCGGCGCCCTTGGCGGCGTAGGCGCTCGCCGGGCCGCTCCAGGTGACGGCATCCTGCGCGCCGTCGAAGCCGAGCGCGGCCTTCAGCGCATCGCGCCTGGCGATGGTCTCTTGGATCAACTCGTCGAAGCGCGCGGCATCGAAATTGGCGTTGGTGATCGTGGCGAAGAGTGCGCGGGTGATGAAGGGGCCGACCGAGTCGTCCGGCCGCCCCTGGCGCTGCGCCGCCTCGGCGACCAGGGCCAGGCCCTTCAACAGATAGACCAGCAGGTCGTGCAGCACGGCGATGCTCTCGGTCTTGCCGCAGATGCCCTTGACGGTGCAGCCGGTGCCCTTGGCCGCCTCTTCGCACTGGAAACAGAACATATTCATGGAGACGCTCGATAACTTGGCGGTGGTTCAGCGATGTCGGCCTTGACGGGAGACAGTCTTCCAGATCGCGACGAGGGCCGACTTGATCAGGGTCAAATCGTCTTTTTCGTCAATTGCGACAGCCGGTTGTCTTGCGTTCGCCGTGCCGGGCGTGGCGGTCTTCACCGAGTGGGGGAGCAGGACCCACGTAAAGCCTCTTTGCGCTTTCAACGACTTCCGTCCATGATGAAACGGTCGACTGCCGTTTTCAGGATCATGCCGGCCCTGTCGGCGCCCTGGCCGCCGGAGTCCCTCGGCCACGCCGCTTGGCGCGACCGCATCGCCGCACACGCACCCGAGCAGACCCGATGATCGAAGCCCTTTGCCGCACGCCGCTGCTCTCGCAACTGACCGACGCCCAGTTGCAGAGGGTGGCTGCGCGTGCGCACAGGCGGCGTCTCGAGGAGGGCGAGTGGCTGTTCGCTCAGGGCGATGCGGCGACCCGCTTCTATCTGGTCGAAGAGGGCCAGATCCGGCTGTTTCGCCTGGCCGCCGACGGTGGCGAGAAGGTCATCGAGATCGTCTCGCCGGGCCAGACCTTCGCCGAGGCGCTGATGTTCATGCAGGCACCGCACTATCCGGTCAGCGCGGCCGCGCTCTTGCCGACGAGCCTGATTGCGATCGATGCCCTGGATTTCGCGGCCATGCTGCGCGAATCGGTCGATACCTGCTTCGTCGTGCTCGGCGCGCTGAGCCGGCGTCTGCGGGCCTTGATCGGCGAGATCGACAACCTGACGCTGCACACGGCGCGCAACCGCGTCGCGCGCTACCTGCTGTCGCAATGCCCGGTCGACCGGCGTGCCTTCACCCTCGAGATCCCCAAATCCGTGCTGGCCTCGCGCCTGTCGATCAAGCCCGAGACCTTCTCGCGCGTGACCAAGCAACTCGCGAGCGAAGGTCTGATCTCGGTGCACGGTGGACACATCACGATCCATGACCGCGACGCGCTCGATCGTGCCGCCGAATGGCAGGGCGACCTCGAGCAGGGTGGCGGCGCGTGTCCGCGGTCGCTTCGCTCCCGCTGACCACTATCGGACATGAGCGCCAACCACAGACCCCGAGCCCAGTCGAGAACACGCGGCCAGATGTCACTTGCGGGGGAGGCTGTGCACGTCGTCCAAGTCGTGTTCGGCGACGAAATCGCGCAAGCGCACTAGATCCCGTGCGGCGCTCGCCGTGGCTGGAGTCGCTTCAACCGGGCCGCTCACACTCGATTTCGGAGTCCCAGCGGTCGATTCAGGCCAGCACCTCATCGCCATCGACCACCCTGCCCGGCAGTCAACTCGGCCGATGGCGAACCACAGCGACTATCACGATATCTTCTCTCGAGCGTTCCACCGAAAGGCGGCAGTTGGACGGTGCCCGAGGTGCGCCGCGCGCGACCTGCATCGGGCGCCGTAGCGGCCTTCACCGAGCGGGTGAGCAGGACTCACGGGGACCTTGAAGAATTGCCATCCGGGCAATCTTTCAAGACGCGAAGCGAAAATGCGATTTTCGCTTCGCTTCATTCCAAGTCGCTTAGGCGACTGAAAATGGCGAGGCATCCTTGCCCTGCGCAGGCACCTGGACGTTTCCAAGGGGCCCTTGATCCCCTGATGGCGGCATTGTCTCCGCGTCTGCCCCTTCGTTAGAATCCGCCGCCAACAAGGACCCGAACCGTCGACGCCTCCCCGATGCCCGCCCGTCTCTTGCCCCTGCTGCTCTGTCTGGGGCTGGCCGCCTCGCCGTCGGCCGGCGCGATGTCGTTCCTCGTCAAGCGCGGCGAGGAGCCGGCCGTCGAGCCCTCGCCGGAGCGGGCCGCCGAGGTCGCGGCCGAGTATCGCCGCCTGGTCGCCGATCTGGTCGTCGTCGAGAAGTCCGAGCGGCGCCTCTATCTGGTCAAGGATGAACGGCCCGTGCGCTCCTATCCGGTCTCGTTGGGCTTCGCGCCGACCGGGCACAAGGAGCGCGAGGGCGATGGACGCACCCCGGAAGGTCGCTATGTGCTCAATTGGCGGAAGGCCTCGGGCAACTTCTACAGGTCGATCCACATCAGTTACCCCAACGCCGAGGATCGCCTGCGCGCCGCCAGGCTCGGCGTCAACCCGGGTGGCCTGATCATGATCCATGGCCAGCCCCCGCCGAACGAATACAGCGACCTCCAGGACCTGTTGCGCGACGAGGATTGGACCCAGGGCTGCATCGCCGTCTCGAACCAGGCGATCGACGAGATCTGGGCGGCGACCCGCAACGGCACGCCGATCGAGATCCGGCCCTGAGTCGTTGCCGTTGCGATAGAACGGCCCCAGCGGTGCCCGTCGGCCGGGCACCGTTGGAGCGATGTCAGTCGCAGGGGCCGACGCGGCGCGCCTCCCACTGCTGGTGTATCGTCATCTCGCTCGGACCGTCGCCCCCCATGGCCGGCATCGCCATCTTCATCTCCATCGACCCCGATGCCCGGTCGCCCTGAGTCTCGAAATGACCGATCCCGGTCATCGGCGGGCCGGCGTCGCCCTGACAGGTGACCTCGAACTCGAGCCGGCCCTTGCCCTCTTCGGCGTGTACGGCTTGGCATTGCCCTTTGGCGAGCATCATCGCCAGCGGGTCCTGCTGTGCCTGCTCCTCGGTCACGCAACGGACATCCTGCACCGTCATCGGCTCCGGCATCATGGGCATCGTCGTGATCGAGGTCGACTCCCATTTGCCGGGCTTCATCGCGAAACCGTCCGCCCAAGCCGCCCCGCTGCACAGCAGCAGTCCGCAGCAGCCGGCCATCATCGTCGTCGTTCGCTTCATCGTTTCTCCTCCTGTTGCGCCATCGTGTGCTCGCCCCAGGCCCTGGGGCGGTCAGGTAGCCGATCCGATCAGCTCGTCGCGGCGCCCCTCCCACTGCGTCCACCAGGCCGGCAGATCGGCCGCTGCCATTGGACGGGCGACGAAGTAGCCCTGCGCCAGGTCGGCGCCGTTGCGGCGCACGAAGTCCCAGTCGGCGCGATCCTCGATGCCTTCGGCGACGGTGCGCAGGCCGAGCTGACGGGCCATGGCGATGCTGGCCTCGAAGATGGTCTGGCGCGAGTGGTCGCGGTGGGCGCCGTGGACGAACTGGCGGTCGATCTTCAGTTCGTCGAACGGGATGTTGAGCAGCTGGGCGAGCGAGGAATGACCGGTCCCGAAGTCGTCGATCGAGAGGCCGATCCTCTTCAGGCGCAGGCGCGTGAGGATGTCGAGCGACCCCGACGGGTGGGTCATCAGGCGGCTCTCGGTCAGCTCCAGGACCAGATCGGTTGGGGCCACCTCCGCCTCGGCGAGGGCCCTAGCGATGAAGTCGGGGAAGTCTAGGTCGCGCAGGTTCTCCATGGAGACGTTGACGGCGACCCGCACCTGTAGGCCCTGCTCGCGCCACACGCCCAGTTGGGCCAGGGCGGTGCGCAGTACCGAGCGCGTCAACTGCTCGATGAGGCCCCGTTCCTCGGCCACGGCGATGAAGCAGTCCGGGTGCACCAGGCCGTCCTGCGGGTGCCGCCAGCGCGCGAGGGCCTCGACCCCGACCAGGGCGCCGGTCTCGAGGGCGATCTTCGGCTGGTAGTGATTGACCAGTTCGCCGGCGGCGATCGCCTCGCCGAGCCGTTCGGCCGAGTACTTGCGGCTGCTCGCCGAGGCGCCCCTGGCCTGGCGGCACGGCGGTGAACGCCGCGCGAGGAGCTGTTGCAGGGCCTCGCGCGAGACCGGCTTGCGCAGCGCGCCGAGGACCTCGAGCCGCTGGCTGCGGGCGAGGCGCTCGGCGGTGTCCAGGATGCGCTCGTCCTCGCCGCTGACAAGGATCAGTCGCCCGACGTAGCCGAGACCGACGAGATGGCGGATGAACTCGACCCCATCCATCTCCGGCATCTGCAGGTCGCAGACGATCAGTTCCGTTGTCGCGCGATCGGCGCCGAGGGCCGCCAGGGCCTCGGCGGCCTTGCCGTAGGCGGCGACGTCCTCGACGTCGAGCGCGGCGAGTTGCCGGGTGAGCAGCCTGAGCATGAAGGGATCGTCGTCGATCACCAGGGCCTTCATCGTTCGTCCTCCGCATCTTGCCCCCCGGTCCCGGCCAGCTCGGCCGAGATGGCGCGCTCGACCTCGTGCCAGGTCGCATCGGCCTCGGCCATCAGGCGCGTGATGCCCTCCCAATCCGGGGTCTTGGTCTTGGCCGAGCGCTCTAGCGCGGCGCACAGGTCGCCGAGGGATCGCGCCCCGGCGGCGCGCAGCGATGACTTGAGCCGGTGCGCCGTCGCGCCGATGGCCGCCGGATCGGCGGTCGTCACGGCCGCGTGCAGCGCCTCGAAGCCGTGGCGGGTGCCGGTCAGGCACTCGCGCAGCAGCTCCTGGATGATCTCCGGGTCGTCGCCGACCAGGCCGGCGAGCACCGACAGGTCCAGCCAGCGACCGGTAGCGGTCGCTGAGTGTGGGGGGATGCCGGGCGCCGCCTCATCCTGCCGCGGCGAGGCCCCCGCCGCCGGCAGCCAGCGCTGCAAGACCTCGCGCAGCCGCGGCAGCTGCACCGGCTTGGTCAGATAATCGTCCATCCCCGTGGCGCGGGCGCGGTAGGGCTCGCCGCGCAGCGCATTGGCGGTCAGGGCGACGATCGGCCGGCGGCGGTCGGTCTCCTCGCGCCGGATGGTCTGGGTGAGCTCGTAGCCGTCGAGCTCCGGCATGTGCAAATCCGTCAGCAACAGGGCGTAGGCGCCGGTGCGCCAGCGCGCCAGGGCCTCCGCCCCGTCGTCGGCGATCTCGGCGGCATAGCCGAGCAGCGCCAGCTGTTGGCGGATCACCTGCTGGTTGACGGCATCGTCCTCGGCGACCAGGATCAGCCGGTCCTGGGCGCGCGCCTCCGCGACGCTGGGCGCCGCCGCGGCCTCGATCAGCGGCCGCTCGGGGCCGCTCTCGGGGACCGGCTCGGGTGAGGCCCGGCCCGCGGCGATCGCCACGGCCCGCAAGAAGGCCAGGCGGCGCAGCGCGTCGCCGTCGAGGGTCACGACATTCGGGGCGTGCACACGGGCGCGCCGCCGCTGTCCCCAGCCGATCAGCAGGTGGCGCAGCCGGTCCTGGCCGACGAAGGCGGCGCCCGGGCGCCGCTGCAAGCGATGTTCATGGTCGAGCATCTGGATGACGACGACTGGCTCGGCGAGGCCTGCGGCCAGCCGGGCGGCCGCCTCGTCATCGGCGACGATGCGGGGGCGGGCGCCGGCGGCCGCGAGATAACGGCCGAGGTCTGCGACGTCCAGCCCGCCGGCGCGGCGCACCAGCACGCAGTCGAGGCCAGCGAGGTCGGGCAGCAGCTCGGCCGGCTGGTCGACGCTCGCCTCGCACGGCAGCCGCACGGTGAAGGTCGCGCCCTCGCCCAAGGCGCTCTCGACGGTCAGCGCGCCGCCCATCATGTCGACGAGCCGCTTGCTGATCGCGAGGCCGAGGCCGGTGCCGCCGAAGCGTCGGGTCGTGGTCACCTCGGCCTGGGTGAAGGGCTGGAAGAGGTCGTTCATCGTCGCGGGCGCCATGCCGATCCCGTTGTCGGACACGCTGAAGACCAGCGGCGCCGAGGGGGCGTCCGCCAGCGTCGCGCGGATCGCCACCCGCCCGCGCACGTCCGGCCGACCACCGGAGAACTTGATCGCGTTGCCGATCAGATTGTAGAGGATCTGCCGCAGTCGGACCTCGTCGGCGATGACTCGGGCCGGGATCTCGGGGGCGACGAATAGGGTCAGGTCGACGTCTCGGGTGCTAGCCAGCGGCAGCAGCGAGCCGCACAGCCCCTCGAGCAGGTCCCTCACCGACACCGTCAACCGGGCGACCTCCAGCCGGCCTGCCTCGATCTTGGAGAAGTCGAGGATGTCGTCGATGATCCCGAGCAGCAGTTGGGCCGAGTCCTCGATCGTCGAGACCAGGTCGCGCTGGTGTTCCGAGAGGTCGCTGTGGGCGAGTACCTCCAGCAGCCCGACGACGCCGTTCATCGGCGTGCGGATCTCGTGGCTCATGGTCGCGAGGAAGGCCGACTTGGCGCGACTCGCCTGCTCGGCCTCGGCCTTGGCCGCGGTCAGCTCCGCGGTGCGCTCGGCGACCCGCTGGGCGAGCCGTTCGCGCTCGTGCTCGATCGCCTCGTTGGCCGCGCGCAGGTCCTCGCCGACCCGTTGCAGGTCGCGCAGCGTCCGCTCGCGTTCGGTGACGTCGCGGATCGTCGCGACGATCAGGGTCCCTTCGGTCGACTCGATCGGGCCCAGGCTGACATTGACCGCGAAGGTCGACCCATCGCGCCGCTGGCCGCGCAGGGTCGACTGGATGCTGGCCGTCATCGGCCGGGTCTGGGGTCGCTCGGTGTAGTGCCGACGCTGCGCCTCGTGATGGTGCCTTCGATCCTGCGGCACCAGCATCTCGACCGGCTGGCCGACGAGCCCGGCGCGCGACCAGCCGAAGAGCCGCTCGGTCTGGCGGTTCACCTGGGTGATCAGGCCCTGTTGGTCGACGGTCAGGATGGCGTCGGGCGAGGACTCGAAGAGGGTCGCCAGGCGGCGCGCGCTGCGGCGGATCTCGGTGACATCGTAGAGGGTCGCGATGGCCCCGACCCGTTGGCCGGAGGCGTCCTCGATCGCCTCGTCGCTCGCCAGGACGAAGCGCGGCGGCTGGCCCTCGGCGCGGATGCAGAGCTCGACCCCGGCGAGGCGCGCCCCGCGCAGGGCGCTGACCAGGGGCAGCCGTTCGGCGGCGAGGGGCGTGACGCCATCCGGCTCGTAGAGGCCGTAGTAGGTCGCCCACTCTTCGGGCGGGCGGGTCTGTGGTCCGTGTCCGAGCCATTCGCGTGCGGCCCGATTGAAGAGGGTCGGTCGCGCCTCGGCATCGCAGACCAGTACGCCCTCGGCGAGGTTCTCCAGCAGCAGGCGGCTCTCCTCGCGTTGCCGGTAGAGTTCCGCGGTGCGCGCGGCGACGCGTCGCTCGAGGTCGGCGTTGAGCTGGCGGACTTCGGCGTTGGCCCGCTGCTGGGCCGTGACGTCGCGCGACAGACAGAGGAGCCGCTCCGGGCGGCCGTCGGGGTCGCGCACCGGCGTGATGGTCACGTCCCACCACTTGGGCGTGCCGTCCATGGTCGGGGCGAATCCGCTGAACTGCCCGAGGCGCCCGGCCGTGGCCTCGGCGATCGCCTGCCGCGCCGCCTTGCGGTCCTCGCCCTCCCAGAAGCCGAGCCAATCGGCGCCGCGCAGCTGCGCGAAATCGGCCACGCACATCAGCTCGCGGCCGCGGGGGGCCATGTCGAGCAGTCGCCCGTCCAGGCTCAGGACCTTGAGGCAGTCCTGGACGCTGTCGACGATGCTGCGGCTGTAGGCCTCGCTCTCGCGCAGGGCCGCCTCGGCGGCCTGGCGGGCCTCGAGCTCGTCCCTCAGGGCGCCGGTGCGTGCGGCGACCGCCGCCTCGGTGGCCGTGCGCCGGCTGGCCGCGGCCAAGGTCGCGAATGCGGCCAGGACCCCGAGGATGACCGAGAAGTACAGGTGCGAGTGGATCGGGTGGCCGGCCCCGGGCGGCCAACGTTTGGGGTCCGGTCCGAGTTCCAGGCGCCAGTGACGGTCGGCGAAGGCGATCGCCTGACGCCGCTCCATCGCCCCCGTCTCCGAGGGGATACCGGCGAGCGCGACGCCGGGCTCGCCGGGTGTCGCGTCGGTCACCCGCAGGAGGAGGGCATTGTCCCGTGCCGTCTCGGTGAGCGGGGCGAGGAGGCCGACGAGACTGAACGAGGTCCGGACGAAGCCCGTCAGCACCGCCGGATCGCCTTGCCGGACGGGCGCGTAGACGACCACCTCGGCGGCGCCCGACCGTGGCGCATCGATCGGGCCGGCGGCGTAGCCACCGTCGCGAGCCCTCGCCATCAGTGCCCGCTCTCCGGGCACGGCGGCGCGATCGAGACCGATCGGTGCCGCGCGATCGGTGGGCGATGCGGCGAAGAGGATCGGGAAGGCATCGCCGGCGCGATCCGCGTCGGCGGTGGTCGCCGCGGTCGGCGTGCGAACCGCCACGCCGTGCTCGGTCTCGAAGGTCGGGCGGTCCGCCGCGGCGATGCGTGGCAGCCACTCGACGGCCTGCAAGGCCGGCCCGGCGAGCAGCGGCGTCGTGAAGAGCGCGAATTCCGCGCGGGTGACCTCCTCGCTCGCCGACAGGAAGCGCTCGATGCTTGCGACCTTGGCGAGCGCCTCGGCGAGGGGTTGGATGCCGATCTGGTAGGTCTGATCCACGCGCCGTTGGAGTTCGCTGGCGAGCCGGCCGCGCTCGGAGGCGTCGTGTTCGAACTGACTGGCGCTCAGCAGGGCGGCCGCGATCGCCAGCGGTAGCGTGATCCGGGCGATGCCGTGCGGCCAGGGGGATCGCCCACCCGGCCAGAGGGCCAGCGCGATCGGCGCGATCAACACCACCCCGAGGGTGTCGCTCGCCCAGCGATCGAGCCAGGCGACCGCGAGGGCGGCGGGTTCCCGCCCGCCGAGCGCGAAGAGGGCGATCGTCGCGATGCTCGCCGACACCAGGCAGGCGAGCGGCCCGCCCATGAGCAGGAAGCGCCAGACCTGCGCCTGGCGCGCGAGCGGCGTCGACGAGGCGAAAAGGCCGCGGGTCAGGAGCCAACCCAGCCAGGCCTGTAGGGTCGCGCCGCTGGCGAGGACCGCGGCCGCCCATGGCCCGCCGACGGCGGAATCGAGCGTGAGGAGCGCCGCGAAGCCACCGAGCCAGACGCCCGGCCAGATGCGCGGTCCATGGATCAGGAACGCGGCGAGGGCGATGCCGGCGGTCGGGGCGAACGGCAGGGTCAGCGCCGCTGGCAGCGCGATCAGGTGCCCTGCCGCGGCGGCCGCCCAGCAGAGCGCCGCGACGGCGGCGATCCGGCCCAGGCTGGATCGGTCGGCCGTCGGGGGTGCGGGTGCCCTGCCCAGGCCCTGTTCGGCGCCGTCCTCGGCGACGGGTGCAACGTCGTCGGTCATCGCCCTTGTCCTACCTCGATGCGGTGGCCCGGTGGCGAGCGTCGCCGCGTCGCTCGGGCGCGTGTACTCGCGAAAGTATGGAGCTCGGCCCCGACCCTGTCGATCGCCGATCCCCGGGTCCCACGAGATCGTCACAGCATGCGCGAGATCCCCGGCCAGGGAAAGATCACCGGGAACGCAGGGCACCGGAGTCCCGTGCCCCGGCCCTTTTCGCGGTGGTGCGAGCGGTTGCCGATCGATCCCTGGTGGGCCGCGCTGGCGATACCCCGACTTCCGGGGGATCCCATCGCACCGTCGGGGCGCGTGCTACCGTTGGGAGCCCGGCTCCTTCGGCGATCGCCCGACCCGATCGCCCGCAAGGGCCGTCGGTCGGGTTGACCCATCGGGGCGTACCCCGACGGTCGGCCACTCGGCCCCAGCGCAGCCAGCCCCGGCGGCATTGGCCGGTGCGTCTCGTCCGCAGCCTCCCGCGGATCGGACCGGCTCCGTCTCGGAGGGCATGCCATGGGCCTCGCCTCTTCGAGGCTCGTCGGCGTTGCGGCCGCCGCAGGTCTGTCGGTTCGGTGCACCAGCCGACCGCCATGCCTGCCAGGCCTCGCCGATGACCTGCCTGGCCGAGTGCAGGAACAGGGCGGCAATGGTCGAACCGACGAGGAGGTCCGGCCAAAGGCTCCCCGTCAGTACGACCAGGCCCGCGGCGAGGATCACGCTGGCATTGGCGAGCAGGTCGTTGCGCGAACAGAGCCAGGTCGAGCGCATGTTCAGGTCGTCCGCGCGATGGCGATAGAGGAGCGTGAAACAGAGGCCGTTGGCCAGCAGGGCCAGCGCCCCGACGGCGCCCATCCAGTCGGCGGCCGGCATTTCTTGGAGCCGCAGCTTGAGCAGCGCGTCGCCGACGACCAGGAGGCCGAACGCCAGCATGAACCCGCCCTTGAGCAGGGCCGCCCCGGCACGCGCACGGGGGCTGCGGTGCAGGACGAACAGGGTGAGGGCATAGACGGAGGCGTCGCCGAACATGTCCAGCGAGTCACCGAGCAGTGCACTCGAGCGGGCGATCCAGCCCGCGGCGAACTCCAACAGGAACATCACGGCATTGATCGCCAGGACGATCTGGAGGACCCGGCGCTGCCGGGTTCGCAGTCGCGCCAGTTCACCGGTCTTGCCTTCGCAGCAACTGTCCATCACCCGTTCCTCAGGCCGTCGGTCGATGGCGGCAGCATGAGGGTTATAGCGACTACAAGGTCAAGCGCCATGAACGGAATGACATTCACCATAGGCCAATTGGCCCGCACCACCGACACCAAGGCGGTGACCATTCGCTATTACGAGCAGGCCGGTCTGCTGCCCGCGGCGTCGCGCAACGCCTCCGGCTACCGCGTCTACTCGCACGCGGATCGCGACCGCCTGCTGTTCATCCGTCGCGGCCGTTCCTTGGGCTTCAGTCTGAACGACATACGCGAACTGTTGGAGCTGGCCGACCACCGCCGGGCCTCATGCGCGGCCGTCGATGCCAAGGTGGCCGCGCAACTGGAACAGGTCCAGCGGCGCCTGCGCGACCTGCAAGGTCTCGAGCGGGAACTCCAACGCCTGCTGGCCCGTTGCGAGGGGGGCCTGATCGAGGAATGCCGGATCATCGAATCACTGAGCGATGGGTACGGCGTCGAGCCGCCCGAGCGCTGACCGACAACCCATATCGGCCGGCGGCTGGATCGCCGGCATCACGAACAGGCCCAGGCTGGGCACGGTGATCGAGCCGCCGACCCGGCGCGCGGCGCCGCCGCACCCGGAGATGCGGCGGCCAGCCGGCGTCATCGCGTCAGGTGCAGCAACTGGACCGCTTCTGGTACTGCGACAGGGTGTCGGCGATCGACGGCTCGCGCCTGTAGGGCGCCTTGAACATTCAAGGTGCCCGCGCGGGGCAAGGAGGTCCCGTCTCGAGAACGTCCCCGGATGGCGATTTTTCAAGGTCCCCTGGAGTCGAAGATGTCATCGTGCTGGCTGCCCTCGGACAGGAAGACCTCGGCACGGTAGCGCCGACCGAGTGCTGGCCAGCCGCTGCTGCCCCCCGCGGCGGAGGCATAGTCCCCGATCGCCAGTGCTGGCTGTCGAGATGTGCTCAACGCCTTCGGGCATCTCGGATGGGTTCGTGGAGTACGGCGTCGACCGCGAGTTCATCCTCAGGGGGTGCTCAACGCCTTTCGGCATCTCGGATGGGTTCGTGATCGACATCGAGAACATCAAGCTGGTGGTGCCTGTGCTCAACGCCTTTCGGCATCTCGGATGGGTTCGTTCGACGGGGCGACCAGCATCATCAAGACCGCCCAGTTCCCGTGCTCAACGCCTTTCGGCATCTCGGATGGGTTCGTGCGCCAGCCAGAGATGGCCTCGCCGATCCTTCACCCCCTGTGCTCAACGCCTTTCGGCATCTCGGATGGGTTCGTTTGACCGATGCGCTACCGGACGCGCTATCCTGGGCGGTGCTCAACGCCTTTCGGCATCTCGGATGGGTTCGTTGGATAGCAACGTTCGGCGGCTGGTCGGGAAACAGTGCTCAACGCCTTTCGGCATCTCGGATGGGTTCGTCGTCGGTGGCGCCCTCGACCGCTTGCTTGTTGGCGGCGTGCTCAACGCCTTTCGGCATCTCGGATGGGTTCGTGGACCTGCTGGCGAAGCTGGCTGGCGGGGCGGCATGTGTGCTCAACGCCTTTCGGCATCTCGGATGGGTTCGTGGCCTCTCCGACGACCGCGATAACCACGCCGTTTACGGTGCTCAACGCCTTTCGGCATCTCGGATGGGTTCGTAGACCTGATAATACAAGTCAAAGAAGCGTCGCAGCTGTGCTCAACGCCTTTCGGCATCTCGGATGGGTTCGTGACGATCGCGACCAGCACCAACTGACCCAGCTGGGCCGGTGCTCAACGCCTTTCGGCATCTCGGATGGGTTCGTAGACCTGATAATACAAGTCAAAGAAGCGTCGCAGCTGTGCTCAACGCCTTTCGGCATCTCGGATGGGTTCGTCGGCGAGCTATTCAGGAAAGTCGACGCGTCCGCGAGTGCTCAACGCCTTTCGGCATCTCGGATGGGTTCGTCAGGGCGTAAGATCATCCGTGGCATGGGGCACAAGTGCTCAACGCCTTTCGGCATCTCGGATGGGTTCGTGCTGACGCGCTACGGCTTCCTGGATCAGTCGAACGAGTGCTCAACGCCTTTCGGCATCTCGGATGGGTTCGTCTGCCCGTCATCGTGTCGGTGGTCGTATCCGTCGACCGTGCTCAACGCCTTTCGGCATCTCGGATGGGTTCGTCCCCTTGGGGGGCCGGGGGGGGTCAGTCAGTCCTAAGTGCTCAACGCCTTTCGGCATCTCGGATGGGTTCGTAATGGCGTAAGGCGAACAAGGACCAGCTCAAGGCGTGCTCAACGCCTTTCGGCATCTCGGATGGGTTCGTCCGGCGGCGAATTGTCCCGTTTTCACATCGTATGTGCGTGCTCAACGCCTTTCGGCATCTCGGATGGGTTCGTGTCGAGGGCGGCGAGGACGGGCGCGAGCAGCGCCTCGTGCTCAACGCCTTTCGGCATCTCGGATGGGTTCGTCTTGTCGCAAATCTCGACGCCCAAAACGTCGCCAGGTGCTCAACGCCTTTCGGCATCTCGGATGGGTTCGTCGCTTGGCGTCGTCCATGCGGCTGAACGACTTCTCGAACGTGTGCTCAACGCCTTTCGGCATCTCGGATGGGTTCGTGCCCCCGGCGCAGCCTCCAGGGGCACGAGCGCCTGCGTGCTCAACGCCTTTCGGCATCTCGGATGGGTTCGTGCCGTCCGGTTGCTCTTGCCTTGTCGGTCCGCCATGGGTGCTCAACGCCTTTCGGCATCTCGGATGGGTTCGTACAGTCGTCGATTCAATCGGCGCGGGCATTTCGGGCTTGTGCTCAACGCCTTTCGGCATCTCGGATGGGTTCGTGCAAGGATTCGGTATCTCAGGCACCCCACTACCGCGTGCTCAACGCCTTTCGGCATCTCGGATGGGTTCGTGTCGAGCGTAACACTGTTGGCCCTGAGCCGGACTGTGCTCAACGCCTTTCGGCATCTCGGATGGGTTCGTGCGTATGGGGCAGGCTGAGGCCCGCTATGCCCATGAGTGCTCAACGCCTTTCGGCATCTCGGATGGGTTCGTCAGCGATGGCACCAAGAAATGCCGCCCACGTATTGTGCTCAACGCCTTTCGGCATCTCGGATGGGTTCGTTAAGCATTCTTCGAGTGCTGCTTCTCTCTCTCGTTGTGCTCAACGCCTTTCGGCATCTCGGATGGGTTCGTCTCGTGTTGGTGGCCATCGTGGGCATCTTCGCCATGTGCTCAACGCCTTTCGGCATCTCGGATGGGTTCGTCAAGCAATACTTGCCGTTCACCGGCGGAGTGCTCGGGTGCTCAACGCCTTTCGGCATCTCGGATGGGTTCGTTCTGCTCAATATTCGACCCATTCGTATTGAGATCGAGTGCTCAACGCCTTTCGGCATCTCGGATGGGTTCGTGTGAGGTCCTCGAAGGATCGGAAGGACGTCTCGATAGTGCTCAACGCCTTTCGGCATCTCGGATGGGTTCGTATGACCCGGCAGGATCAGACGGACCGAGCCTATTTGTGCTCAACGCCTTTCGGCATCTCGGATGGGTTCGTCTCGCGGTGGTACTCCGCGTAGGCGTCCAGCAGCTGGTGCTCAACGCCTTTCGGCATCTCGGATGGGTTCGTAGGCGCATCGGCAGCTGCACCGAGCTGAAGCCGGTGTGCTCAACGCCTTTCGGCATCTCGGATGGGTTCGTGCTGGTGTCGCGCGTCTCGTAGGGGATCTGGGTGGTGTGCTCAACGCCTTTCGGCATCTCGGATGGGTTCGTTCCCGCTCCCAGCCGTAGGACTCGTGCAGCCAGTCGTGCTCAACGCCTTTCGGCATCTCGGATGGGTTCGTGGCGAGACCAGGCTGCTGCACGACGTCGACAAGATGTGCTCAACGCCTTTCGGCATCTCGGATGGGTTCGTTCGGCGAGGGTGAGGTTGTTCTTCTGGATGAAGTCGTGCTCAACGCCTTTCGGCATCTCGGATGGGTTCGTCACAGATGCCTTGGCCATCATTTCGGCCATCTGCATGTGCTCAACGCCTTTCGGCATCTCGGATGGGTTCGTACCTTGAGCAGCCGCCCCGTGCCATCGCTTACACGTGCTCAACGCCTTTCGGCATCTCGGATGGGTTCGTCGCCCACAGCCGGTAGTGTTCGCGCCGCTGGCGGAGGTGCTCAACGCCTTTCGGCATCTCGGATGGGTTCGTCTGGTCGCGGTCATGCGTCGTGTCTTGGTCTCGGTGTGCTCAACGCCTTTCGGCATCTCGGATGGGTTCGTCGCTGGGTTGTATCCCTTTGTCTATTCTCGTTGTCTTGGTCTCCCGCGCAGGCATCTGGAGTCGAGACACCGCACGTGCTACGAAAAAAGAGGTGCAGATCCTGATCGAGATTGAAGAACAGAGGCTTGCGTTCGCCATGGTTCGGTTTTGGGATGAATGGCTGGTAACTTTTTGTTTAAAAATCGATTGTCTTGTATTCTGCTGCGCGCCAGGTCGCTCCACCCGTCGGTGCTTGCCGTCACAGAATCTGGTAGCGCGGAGGATCGTGCGACCAGTCTTCAGCGCTGCCTTTGATCTTCACGCGGCCGGCGCAGCGTGGGCAGAGGTGGACGAACATCAGGTCGTCCTCGTCGGCGAGTTCGCGATGGAGTTCCCATCTTAAATGCTCCATCTCGGTCTTGGATAGACGGCAGCGAAAGAGAGAATATTGTATGCGCTCGCCCGAGCCCTTGAGGATCCTGTAGGCGCGCCGCCAACGCCGCGGATCGCGGATGTCATAGACGACCAGGTACCACCGTTTTTCGGCATGTTCGGCATCGTGGCTCATCCGCGCACCCGCATCCGTGCGAAGAGGCCGGGCGAGCCGCTCCACTCCTTCTCTAGTAGGCGCGCTTCCAATTCGATCGCGCGGGCGTAGCTCAGCGAATAGTCGAGTACGGGGTGTCGCCAATGCTCTTGCTTGCGTTCTTCGTACAGGCGGATTGCGAGTTTGCGGCCTTCTGCGGAGAGCCACACTTGCTGAGGTGCGATCGTGAAGTGTGCCTCGGCCCATTGACGGCGATTGATTGAGCCGACCAGTGGCATGTCCCAGAGCGTCGTGCGAAACAGCTCCATGAGGTCCAGCGCCAAGGGATATGCGGCGCTGCGCGGCGTGTGGAAAAACCCCAGCGCCGGATCGAGACCGACGCAGAGGATGGCCGCCATCACGTCACGGTAGAGCAGGCTGTAGCCGAAGCTCAGCGCGGCGTTGAACGGATCGCGCGGTGGTCGGCGGTTGCGTCCGGAAAAGGCCATCAGGGTCTGTTCCGGATCGAGCAGTTGGCGAAGTGCGGCGAAGTAGTGGCGGCCAGCCATGCCCTCGTGGCCGCGCCAGGCGGCGATGCCCTCATCGCGCTCGATGCCGCGCAGGGCTGCCTTCAGACCGTCGACCTGCTCGGAGATCTGTTCGGTTCGATTGCGGGCGCGGGCGCTGCGGAGCAAGAAGCGAAGCTGGTTCTCGACCTTGGCGGAGGCGAGGCGGCGGGTCAGCGATTCGCATCTGGCTTGGTCGAGCAGGCCGCGATACTGCCGCAGACGACGCTGCACGCCGCCGGGCGGGGCCATGGCGCCGATGTAGGTTCCGCCGGCGCTGAGCCAATGGATGGCGATATCACGGGATGCGGCGTACTGAATGAGCTGCGCGCTGATCTGTACGGCGCCGTGCAGGGCGATGGCGGCCAGGTCATGTGCCGGAAATCGTTGTTCGACGCCTTCATGGGGCGTGACGAGGATCTGTTCGCCGCGCTTGCCGATGCGGCTCCCGGCGTCTGTGACGTGCAGGATCAGGCGTTCGTCGTCGGGAGGGAACAGGCGCTTGGGTTTGGGCGCGTCTTCGTTTGGTTCGTCGAGCCCGAGCAGACGCTCTTCCTCGGGTAGGCAAATCGGCGCGAGGGAACAGCGCCCGCAAAGGTTTTCATTCTCGGCGATGGGCGGGCGATCGATCCGTGCCCGCAGTTCCGCCGCGCGGGCCAGCGCCGCGCGGAGTTCTCCAAGAGCGACCGTATCGATCGCTACGCGCACGGTCTTGTTGCTGGCGTGGTAGCGGATGCGGCCTTCCGGCACGGGACGTTCGAGGTGGTCGGCCAACAGGGCGGCGTAGGCGATGACCTGAAGTCTGTCGGAGGGCCAGGCGTCGTCGCCGCGGGCGCGCCCGCGTTTGTGCTCGAACGGGCAGACGGCGCCGTCTCGGTAGCGGACGTAATCGATCTTGCCCTTCAGGCCCCAGCGTTCGCTTTCGAGCGTCACGCTGCTCCATTCGCCCTCGGGGTCGATATCCGCGTGCAGGGTGCGGCCCGCATAGACGCGATGGTCGGCGACGCGGATCTCCTCCACCTCCTCCAGGTAGAACAGGCGCTCGCAGTAGGCGAGGGCGTGCAATGCCATGACCCGTGTTACGGGCCGATCGGCCTCCGTGGTCTGCATGTCGTGACCCCTCTCGATCCCTTTCGCGACGACATCGGTCAGTAGCCAACCGGCGTCCAGGCGGCGGCGGGTACTGTTTCCGTCTCCGTTGCTTGCATCCGGTACAGCCGACTGGTCGTGCGAGACATGTCGGCACGATCGATCGCGATCGTCAGGCGCATGGGCGATGTGTCGGTCTCGGGCGCGTCGTCTTCTTCGAGCGGCACGAGCCAGCGTGCCGGCAGGGGCTCGGCGAGCGGGTCGATTCGGCTGGGCAGGAAGTTGTTGTCGCCGAGAAACGGTAGCCCGTAACGCTTGGGTCCGCGCCCGGCGAGGCCGTCGTGGATCCGTTCGGACAGGGCGTCGTCGCCGCGCACCCCGATGAGTGCCCGCAGATCGGATAGGAAGGCTCGCCGCGCCGGCGCGATGTTGTACTTGCTGCCCTTGCAGGCCGGTGCATGGTCCTTGCCGCTGCTGCCGACCGGATAGTTGTGCAGTTGCTGGAACAGGCTGTGCTGGCCCGGCACGCGGCGTGCCCCGAGGGCGATCTCGAGGCGGGGTAGGTCGGTGCCGATCAGCGTCATCGCGGACTTGCCGTCGTCGCGGCGCATCTCGATGCCGGCGAGGTTGAGCAGCAGCCCGTAGGCGGCCGACGGCGTGATGAAAGGTGCCGTCGGCCGGAAACTGCCGGCCGTGAAGGTACGGAAGGCGGCGAAGGGGGCCTCGACGTTGAGCCAGAGCATGGTCGTGCTACTCGGTCGGCCCGGATAGGCCGGCCCGGTCGGCGACCGTCATCAGCAAGCGTTGCGGGCTGCGCTCCAGCGTGACGCCCTTGCCTGCCAGCGCACGTTGGGTCTCGGTATCGAGATCCTTGACGACTTGGCCGCCGAGGAGAAATTCGTTGCCGGGATAGTCGTCGGCCAGGATCCCGTCGACGATCTCCGGCAGCCGATGGGCGCCTTTGTCGTTTTCGAAGCCGTAGGTATCGAAACCAGCGACCAATTGCTCGGTGAGGCGGACGACGATCGAGGCCGGTGCCATCTCGAAGTAGCTGCGGGCGTGGTTGCCGGCGACGTCGTTCAGCTCACCGATCGCCCTCAGCAGCAGGCGTGTCCATTCGGGCCGGGTGGCGCAATCCTCGAGGTTCAGCGCGAACGGGTATTGGTAGGCGGTGTAGGCGGTCTCGCGGTGCAGGAGCTGGCTCTTGTCCGCGTTTCTCCAGGGGCTGTCGACCTGCGCGGGCGACTGCGTGAAGACCGAATCGTGGCGGTAGGGCTCCAGCGCGACGGCCATGTTCATGCGCAGGATCGAGTCCCGGCGGAATTGGAAGCGCTGCGGATCGCGTCCAGCCTCTTGGATCTCCGTCATGATCTTCGCACGATCCTTGCCACCGGCCGCGACCAGCCAGCCCATGAAGAAATCGTCGGCGAAACGATCCTGATCAGGGTAGTCGGTGAACCGGACTGCGAGCTGATCTTCGTCGCCGAGCCGCTCGCGATTGCAGGGCAGGCCGAGGCGTCGTAGGTGCTCGCGGATGGCGTTGCGGATCGCCTCCGGGCTGATGATCGCGTACTCCAGGTTGCCTTTCGTGATCTTTTGGATGACGGCTCGGTTCTCGGCCGATTCGCCGCGGTAGTTGGCGCTCGGGGCGGTGTAGGTCAGGACGGTGGCGAACAGGTTCATGACGGGGGCTCCTTGCGGTTCAATCGGCGGAAGAGGTGTCTGGCTCGCTGGCCGCGGCATCGGTGTCGTCGGCCTTCGGAGCGCTCCAAGAGTGGGCGGACAGCGCGAGCATGGCGAGCGTCTTGACCTTTTCGGGCTCGCGCATCAACGCCTCGGCCAGCAGGAGAAAATCATCCTCCTTGAGATGGAAGCCGACCGCGCACAGGGTGCCGGTGAAATATTCGGCGATGTCCTGGTCGCGCCGGCCGCGCAACGCGAGAAAGGCATTGGTGGCCACCTTCGGCTTCGCATCGCGGTACTTGGCGACCTCGGCCGGGGTGAGCTGCTTGAAGTCCTTGTCGCCCGGCAGTCCGGCGCGATCGCGGGTGCGCCGCTCTACATAGTTGCGAGCGACCCGGTAGATCAGGCGTTGCAGGGCCTTGTCTCGATCGTCTTCCGACATGGGTGTCTCCTGGGTGTTCAGATCAGCGATAACCGCTTCGAAGCAGCGGCGCACGTCGGTACCGAAGAAGCGCCCCCGCGGTGTCTGCGGGCCATGGACGAAGAGCTCGACGGCATAGCGGTCGAACAGGTCCAGGGCGCCGCTGTACCAAGGTCGGCCGCGCACCAGATTGCCGATCTGGAGCCGCTTGAACAGCGGATGCCTGTGGCGGTAGCGGCGGATCTCCTCGTAGCGGCCGAGCAGTCCGGGGTCTGGCGTCAGGCGCTCGGCGGCGAGCTGGCGGACGTTGTTGCCTTGTTTGTGCTGGTGGTAGAGCTCGACGGCGTGGAGGCTGAACCGCAGCTTGGTGCGCCCGACGCGGTGCCGCCCCAGGTGATACAGAAACTCGAGGCCCCCTTCCTCCGGGAGGTCGATCAGCGCGTCGGCCGGCCGATAGCCGATCTTGGCCGGATTCAACCCTTGCCAGTAGCGCGGCATCTCGTCGACGAATTCTTCGAGGTCGGCAACCTCGGGAACCGCGAAGAGGAAGCCCTGGTATTCCCAGCTACCCTTCCTCGGATCGAGCAGGCGCGGCACGAAGACCGGCGTGGCCCACTGCCAGAAGTGCAGCAGCAGGTTGTGTTCGATACGGCCGGTGAAGGCGACCTGTTCGGCATTGCGATCCTGAGCACCGATGAAGAGCGAGCCGGCGATGGACTCGATGACGTATTTGCCTTGGCCGCGCTGCGATTGCGCCTTGACTAGACCGCGCCAGAGCTTGTCGGCCAGCTTGTCGCGATCGGTGCCGCTCTGATAGATGCCGCGGGTCTTCGGCTGGGCGCGCAGCACGCTCCAGAGCATGCCCTGCCAGAGCTTGAACCAGCTGCTTTCCCTGCCTCCTTCGAGCCAGAAGGGAAGCACGGGGCATTGCGGCCGCAGCTCGCTGTACAGATAGGACTTGACGTTCTCCTGCTTGCCGTCGCGTTCGATCGTCTCGACCTTCTCATCCAGCGGGTCGCGGCCGCCGTACTTGCTGCGCGTCCAAACGTCCTCCAATGCCCCGGCATAGAGGTCCTCGAACAGGACGCCTAGCGAGTGTCGGTCGAAGCGGATCGTGGCGCCGAAGGGGCCGAGCCGCGTGATCTGTGGGGCATCGGCGACTTCGCGTCGTTCGAGGCTTCTCAGGTGCAGGAGCAGGCCGGCCAGGCCCGCCTTGTGCTGGGCCGTCGGTAGCTCGATGAGGTCGTAGTCGAGCAGCAGGGTCTGCTCGTCGGTCCGCGATTGCGTGCTCATTGGGTTGCGTCCTGCGTGGTCTCGAGCGGGTGCTTCAGGAAGCCGAGCTCGGGCGAGTAGTGGCTGGCCGGCGCACGCCGCAAGTGATGCGGTAGGCGCGGGTCCGGCTCCGCGAGGCCGCCATGGCGAGGCACCGGGACGACGAGCCCTTCGGCACCGGGTGACCAACGTTCGAGGTCGGCATCGAGCACGGCTGGGACGCTCGCGTCGTCGCCGTCGCGCAGCTCGCGGCTGCCACCCTTCGCCCAAGGGCCATCGTCGAGGAACGCGGTGAGGATGTCGCCCTCGGCCGGGTCGAGCCGGCTGTAGCGCTCGAGCAGCTCCTCTAGGTCGGCCTGGCTGGCCGCGCCTCGTTGTGCCAGCTCGGCAACGAACTCGCCCGCCGCGGCCAGCGTTTCGCGCTCGTAGGGACGATGGCCCTCTGGCATGTAGACACAGACCTGGCCGAGGGGGCGCCCCGTCCATTCATGTCGGTGGCAGCGGCCCATGCGCTGGATCAGGGCGGTGATCGGGGCCTGCTCGGTGATCAGGACGTCGGCATCCAGGTCCAGGCTCATCTCGCAGACTTGGGTCGTGATCGCGATCAGGCCGCCGGCCTCGTCGCGGCGCGCGCCGAAACGGCCGACGACCTCGCGGTGTCGGGCATTGCGGTCCATCAGTCGGAAGCGGCTGTGATAGCAGAGCGGTCGCAGCTCGGCGAGCGATCGCGCGAGTCGTTGGCAACGGTCGACGGTGTTCACGACCCACAACACGCGCTGGCCCGCCCGGACGGCCCCGATGGCGATCTCACGGGCGGGCACCTCATCATCGAGCGACAGGATTCGGTACCGCGGCGCCGACGCACGGGCTTCGAGGTCGGCGAACTCGCTGGTGGAGCGAGGATGGACGGCGAATCCGAGCGCTTCGAGCTGCCGGCGGCGTCGTTGGGGCAGGCTGGCGGTCATGCACAGCACCGGGAGATCGAAGGTCGCGAGGAATCGCGTGAGCGCTCCGAACAGCGCCGGGTCGAAGCTGTGCACCTCGTCGATGACGACGACGCTTTCCGCGAGCACGGGCAGCAGGCAGGTGCTCTTGTAGGCCTGCTGCATGAAGCCGAGGAACTGATCGACGGTGGCGCTGAAGAGGCGTTTGGGCCAGAAGCCGAGCGCGAACAGCCGCGCATCGGCCTCGTAGCTGCACTCGCTGCGCGGGTCGTCGGGGTTGTCGAACATGCCTTGCAGCTCGTTGGCCCCGGTCCCGCTCAGCAGGGTGGCGTCGTTGGCCTCCGGCGCATGCGAGACGTAATCCTTGAACCCCTCGGTGGCCGTCGCGCGGGTCGGGTAGAGGAACAGCGCATGGCGTGCCGGCCGACGGTCGAGCTGTGCGGCGACCCAGCGCCAGGCGGCCAGGGTCTTGCCGGTGCCGCAGCCCGCCAGCAGCAGCGCGCGGTGGGGCAGCGCCGCCGCCTGGTGCTGAAAGGGCTCATAACTGAAGGTGTAGCCGGGCTGTGACGCGCGGCGGCGCTCGGTGATCTCGCGGGCGCGGGGTTCCAGCACCTTGGCGTGGATGTCCTCGCCGCTGAGCGGGGTCGGTGGGAGGGCTTGGGCGATCCAGGATCCGATCTCCTCGTTGATACGCGGCAGTCCGGAGCCGGCGGCGTCCGCCACGATCAGCGCGGCCTTCAGCGCCGGCAGCGTGAGATCGGGCAACGAGCCGTCGCGGGTCCGCTGTCTCCGACCGAGCAGACGGAAACGTCGCCGCAGCGCCTCGACGGAAGCCGGGATGGACTCGCCCTGTCCGCCCTCGAAGCTCCAGATCGGTGGCGGTCGGGGCGGTTCGGGCAGCCGCAGCTGCGCGGCAACGGTCTTCAGCAGCTCGGCGAGGTGCTCCGGCTCGGCGATGCGCAGGCGGTTGCGCTCGGTGTGCGGATAGCGCTCGCCGAACGACGGATAACCGGCGAACCGGGGCGGATTGGGGTCGGCCTTCAGGTGGTGGCAGGCGACGGCACTGATGATCAGGTCGGGCTCCAGCGACGGGTTGGCGCCGAGCCAGGCGGTCACCGGCGGCCAGGCGAGCAGCAGCGCGCTGAAGTGCTCGTGGCGAACGATCTGGCGATCGCCCCCGTGCTGCATCGCGTCCTGAAAACCCTCGTTTGCCTTGCCGATGTCGTGCAGCCACGCGCAGGCGACCAGATGGGCGTGGAATCGCGCCCAGGCGTCGCCGTCGCCGAGGCGGAAGAACCGCGTCCAGGCCTCGGCGAGGCGGGTCGGCTCGTATGCGGTGCCGAACAACGCGATCGCAGCCTGGAACACATCCAGCGAATGGTCGGCCAGGGTCTTTCCCGCGCCTTCCCCTGGGATCCTCTTGGCGAGCAGTGCCACTGTCATCCCCTCCAAGGGACGAAGACGCCGCAGCCCATCTTGCGCCGGCCGCCGAGGCCGAGACTCTGCAAGCGCAGCGAGTCTTCGGCGGACAGCTCGCTGATCAGCAACGAGTGGCCGACGACTGTCTTGTCTTTGATCCGCAGGACGCGCCGTTTGCCGCGGGTGGGCTTGCCGGTGACCTCGATGGCATCGAGCTGGCGGCCGATCTCCGCATCGAAACGCTGGGCGTCCTCGCCGTTGCGCGTGGTGACGACATGCGCGTACAGGGCGACGGCCGGGTGCGGCAGCTGGGTCTGGGGTACGCCGATGGTGACCGGCTGCCCATCGATGTCGATGGTCTTGCCCGTCAGCAGGAGGGTGCGCGGGAGATCCACGGCGGACAGGCGCAGGCGCAGGCGGCTCCGCTCGTTGAGCTGCAGCTTGCCGGGGCGGAGGTAACGACCGCGGATCGAGAGGATCGCGACATCGGCAGCATCGTGAAGCCACGGGCCGACGCCGGGGACGGCGCTCAGCGCGGCATAGAGCGGGTAACCATGATCGACCGGGATGGTCTCGCCTTGGACCGGGAAGGCGCAGTCGATGGTTTGACTGCCTGTGGGGTCGCGAAGGTCGCGGGGCATCTGCACGCCTCCTTGTGGTGCTGAGATGAGAGAGTCGGCCTGCTTCGGTGGTGCCTGGACTGTGTTCCGATGATCTAACGTAGCACGGTGACTGGCTCACAGATTGAGCCGGTGGGATCGCCTTTCGGCATCATCGATCGTCTTTCTCTCGCAACCTCACCAAAAGTAGAGAGAGTCCAGTGCTCAACGCCGTATGGCATCGATGATGTGCATCACGCGAATCTTCCTAGTCGGCGGCGGCTCCGAACGCCACCGAGAGGACGAGGAACCAACGGAAGAACGCTCGGATCAGGCGCTTCCCGGAAAGACCCGCTCCGTGGACTTCGGTGCAGTCGATAGAGACCTGCTCTCGTGCTGCCCACTGTTGGGATCGGATTGCGCCGGTCGGGTGGTAGTCCGTGATGCAAGACCGCTCCCGGATCCGATTGATGCGGAGCGGACGATTGGGCTGGTCGTTCATGGCAAAAAACCCCGCGCTGTTCAGGTCGATCGCAACGATACGAACGCGGAGGCGATTTGTCAAATGTGGACTCTTTCGACTTTAGAAGACTCTCGGGGGCTGCGGGTCAGCAGCGCCCCTCAAGCGTTGTGGTGCACTTTCATCTTGCCAAATTCGTATTGCTGGGCAGCGCTCCGCAGCCGCTCGGCGATCGCGGCACGCAGCTCGGGCGGGGCCAGCACTTGGACGTCGGGTCCGTACTTGAGGATCTGCATCGTCAGTTCGCGGGGATCGGAGTAGGGGACTTGGAGCTGCCAGCAGCCCTGGTCCCAATAGCCGATCTGCTCGGGGTGCCAAGTCTCGTCGGCGACCCAGCGCGAGGCCGCGGCCGTGAAGCGCAGTACGGCCCAGGCCTCGGCGACGCCGGAGAAGATGCCGAAGCTGGCATTGAGAAATCGGTCGAGAACGGTGGCGTCGAGGGCCAGGGCCGGTCGTTCCGCGCGTTTGACCCGGCGGATGCGGTCCAGGGAGAAGGCCCGCAGGTCCTGGGCGGTCTCGCATTGAGCGATCAGGTACCAATTGTCGGCGTAACGCAGCAGGCGCTGTGGGTGGACGCTGCGACTGGTTTCTCGATCGCGCTCGCGGCCGTGATAGCGGATGTCGAGCACACGAGCGCGCAGCACCCCGTCGGCTACGACGGCAAAGCGTTCGGGGTCGCTCGGGCGTGGGGTCAGGGGGCGCAAGAGGATCCGTTCGACCACGGAGTCGGCGCTGTGGCCGCTGTGGGCGAGCAGCCCCCGGATGCGGTTGCGCAGCGGACCGATGTGCGGCGAGAGCAGGTCGGGCTGCATGCCGTGGAGCAGGTGTACGGTGGCGAGGAGCCCGAAGAGTTCGCTTTCGTTGAGCCAAAGGCCGGGCAACTCGAAGCTCGGCGCCTTGGGGTCGTAGCCGTGGGTGTTCGTCGTGCGATCGTAGCGGATCGGGGCGTGCATGAAGTCCTTCATGTACCCGATGTCGCGAACGACGGTTGCGCGGGAGACCTCGAGGGCCTCGATGAGCTGCTCCAGGGAGCGTGGCTTGTCCTTGAGCAGACCGTGGAGTCGGAAGATGCGTTCGGCGCGATTCATCGGCGCATCCTGTTTGCTGGCCGGCCGTTCTCGTCTTCCGGTCTCCCGGGGCGAGGGCGGGTCAGTCGCGCTCGAAGTCGATCGTGATGCGGTCGCCGGCGATCGGCCGGAAGCGTTCGTCGGCGAAGGCCTGGTGGGCCGGGTGGTGTTTGTAGGCGTCGATCACCGGCTCGCCGCAGAAGCGGATCAGCCAGCAGTGGCGGTAGCGGGCATCGGCGGTGACGGCGCGGCCGGTGGCCGCCTCGCGCACGCCGGGGAGCGCCCCGAGCGCCTCGCGGCCGGCCGCCTTCATCGCCGCGACCGCGTCGTCCTCGGCGGTCGCGTTGAAGAGGATCACGTGGTCGATCTCGCGCCAGGGGCGGCAGTGTGCGAGCAACTCGTCGGCACGCCCGGCGCCGCCGAAGAGGCGGATGACGCGTTCGGCCTCGGCCTGGATCGCGGCGCGGACCCGCTGCGTCAGCCGGGTGTAGCCGGCGCGCGGGTCGGCGGCTGCGGCCTCGCGGATGGCGTGTGCCGCGGCGTCGGCGAGCGCCGTGTAGTAGTTGATCTTGGCGACGCCCGAGGCGATCAGGCGGCCGAAGGCCGCGTCGCCGAGTCCGGTGCCGCCGTGGATCACGAGCGGGATCGGTGTGGCCGCGGCGATCGCCGCGAGTCGCTCGTAGTCGAGCCGGGGCTCGCCGCGCATCCGCCCGTGGACGGTGCCGACCGACACGGCGAGGCAGTCGACGCCGGTCGCGGCGACGAAGTCGGCGGCCTCCTCGGGGGTCGTGTAGACGACCTCGCCGGGATGGCGCTCGGCGTCCTCGCCCTCTTCGCCCGGTACGTAGCCGAGCTCGCCCTCGACGGTGACGCCGCAGGCCTTAGCCATCTCGGCCACGGTTCGGGTCAGGGCACGGTTCTCGTCTGGACCCAGGTGCGAGCCGTCGACCATCACGCCGTTGCAGCCCAGGCGGATCGCGCGCACCGCCGAATCCAGGCTGGCGCCGTGATCGAGGTGGATCGCGAGCGGCGCCGGCGAGCGCTGGCAGGCGGTGACGACGGCGGTCATCAGCAGTTCGAAGTCGTAGTGCTCGAAGTGCGATTCGGCGAGGCTGACGACGACGGGGGCGCGACAGGTCTCGGCCGCGGCGATGACGGCCTCCAGGAAGTCCAGGCTCACGACGTCGAGGGCCGCGACGGCATAGCCGTGGCCGCGGGCATGGACGAGCAGGTCGGTCATGTTCACAAGGGGCATCGGGTCTCTCCTCGAAGGCGGGCGGTCGGCGGATGCGGCGCGGTGCGGGCCGTCAGGCGGTGCTCGCGTGCCAGCGGGTCAGCAGATCGCGATCGACCCAGCCGCGCGCGTCGGCCCCGCCGGGCAGGGTGCCGGCAAGGAGTCGGAACGGGGCGTCGGGTTCGCCGAGGTCCGAGAGCACGGCCAGGCTGCCGGAGAAGTCGTCGCCGCGGCTCCAGCAGGATTCGGTGACGAGCGTCGCCAGGTCGGCGCCGCGCGCGGCGCGCACGCCGTTCTGCGAGTCCTCGATCGCGAGACAGCGCTCGGCCGGCAGGGCGAGCCGCGCCAGGACCCATTCGTAGATGGCCGGCGAGGGCTTCTTGTCGGCGGCGTGCTCGCCGGCCCCGATGACCTCGAAGGTGTCCCCCGGTAGGCCGCGCAGGCTGCCCTCGAGCAGGCTCGCGACATTGGCGAGCGAGGTCGTCGTCGCGATCGCGAGGCGGATCCCGGCGCCGTGCAGCTCCTCGATCAGGCGTCGTACCCCGGGGCGGGGCGCGATGCTGCCGCTCGCGACCATCTCGGCGTAGCGCTCGGTCTTGCGCCTGTGCAGGGCGGCGATCCGCGCCTCGGCGTCCGGTGCTTCGAGCCACTGCGGAGCCGCGCTCTGGCAGTAGTGGTGGATGCGTTCCCGGCCGCCGGCGACGGCCAGCAGCCGCCGATAGAGCGCCGGGTCCCAGTCCCAGGGCAGGCCGAACTCCTGGAACGTCGCGTTGAAGGCCTGTCGATGGGCCTCTTCCGTATTGGCCAGGGTCCCATCGACATCGAAGATGACGGCTTCGAGCATGCGTTGTCCTCTCGTGTGGGCGCCGGCCGGAATGGGCTGCGGCGCACCATGGTCTCTTCTCTTCGTGTGGTTAGCGGTCAGTGCGCGACCGTGTGAGGATCAGCCGTCGGCGACGGCGTTCAGAAACTGCATCTGCACGAAGTGCGCGTCGAAGCCGGCGAAATGGCGGATGCGATTCGCCGCCATGAGCACGAAGCTCGTGCAGTCGGTGACGCTGAAGTCCTTGTCGTTGTATTGGCGGAATAAATCGATTGCTCGCTTTTTCGTTGTCTTGTCGACCTCGAGTACGTCGATTGTGCTGGTCTGCACCTTGTCCAGGAAACGCAAGGCCAGATCGTGCCGGCCGAGCGAGCAATTGAGGTAAGTCAGGGTCTCGAAGAGGACGAAATCCGACACGAAAGGCCGAAATGTGCTGAGCAGATGGCCCAATCGGCCAGTGGCAGCCTGATGATTCCTGTCGCGGCGATCCAGTAGCGCGATCCAGAAACCCGTGTCGATGAACAAGCCGTGCCTCATTTCGTGCGCCCGATCATGTACCGGTCGTGCTCGACGGAGCCGTCTTCCCGCGCGGAGATGATGCCGATGAGCTCGTCGAACGCGGACGAGTCGCCCGCTTCGGTGGTCGGCTTAAGCTCCTCGAGCACGGTCACGATGACCCGGGCGCGCTGGATCTCGGGTATGTCCTCGAGCAGCGTGACCTTGCCGTTTTCGTAGATCGCGTTGACTGACAGCATTCCGTCCTCCGAGTTTCGGGTGGGAACAGTGATCGGCGCAGTAGAGACCGAACGCGGCGCAACGGTCAACGCGGTCGATGACGGATGGTCGGCCCGGGGGCGCGAGGCCTGGTCCGTCAGTCGCTGAGAGGTCCAGCGCACTCGCCCCATGGATCGGGCCGTTAGCAACGACTCAAGAACAACCGGCGCATCTTCTTTTGAACTACGAAACACGCGAAATACACGAAAAGGCAGAATATATGCGGGAGAATCTGCAATTTTTTTCGCGACTTTCGCGCATTTCGTAGTTTCTTGTCTTCCCCGCGCTTGCGTCGGTTGTTTCTGCGCCGTCCGTTACATCTGCGGCGAGACCTCGGCCTCGGCGAAGGTCGCCATCTCGTTGTGCAGGGCGCAGGCCATGCGCAGCAAGGGTACCGCGACGGCGGCGCCGCTGCCCTCGCCCAGGCGCATGCCGAGGTCCAAGAGCGGTCGGGCGTCGAGGGCCTCGACGACGCGCCGGTGGCCGGGCTCTGCCGAGGCGTGCGTGAGGATCAGCCAGTCGCGGGTGCCCGGGTGCAGGCGGGTCGCGGCGAGCGCCGCGGTCGAGCTGATGAAGCCGTCGACCAGGACCGGCAGGCCCATCTGGGCGCAGGCGATGTAGCTCCCGGCCAGGGCCGCGATCTCGAAGCCGCCGAGGCGGCGCAGGGCCTCGCGCGGGTCGTCGAGGTGGTCTCGATGGTGGGCGAGGGCGCGGCGCAGGACGGCGACCTTGTGCGCGATGCCACCCGCGTCGAGGCCCGTGCCCGGACCGGCGAGCGCCTCGGGGTCGAGGCTCAGCAGGGCGCTCGCCAGGCCGGCCGAGACGGTGGTGTTGCCGATGCCCATCTCCCCGCCGATGAAGAGGTCGGCGCCGGCGAGGCGGGTGCGCTCGGCGGCGTGACGCCCGGCGGCGAGCGCCCGGGCGCACTGGTGCTCGTCCATCGCGGGGCCGGCGACGAAGTTGGCCGTGCCCGGGCCCAGGTCGCAACGCACGACGCCGGCGAGCGCGCCCGGATCGACGACCGTGCCCAGATCGACGATCTCCATCGTCGCGCCGAGCGCCCGGGCGGCGACGCTGATGCCGGCCCCGCCGCGGGCGAAGTTCTTGATCATCTCGGCGGTGACGGATTGCGGAAAGGCCGAGATGCCCTCGGCGGCCACCCCATGGTCGCCGGCGAAGACGACGATGGCGATGCGCTCGGCGCGCGGCCGCTCGGTGCCCTGCATCGCCGCGAGTCGCACGGCCAGCTCCTCGAGCCGGCCGAGCGAGCCGCGCGGCTTGGTCAGCACCTGCTGACGGGCCAGGGCGGCGGCGCCGGCGGCCTCATCGAGGGCCGCCGCGGGGACATCCAACCATTCAAGACCTTGGTTCACTCATCTCTCCAATCGGGATACGGACATGCGTGGTGCGCGCCGACGGGTGACGATCCTGAGCCTGAGCGGTCTCGGGTCCGCGGCGGCGCGGCATTAGTATCGCATCTCGCCGCGCTGGCGGGGCTGGGTAGGCATTGGCGGCACAGGGTTGAGGCGGAGGCTCGGCGAGGTATGTACCCCAGCCGCGATCGGCGTCGCCCGCTGGCCGCGGATCGGCCGTGCCTGCGACGCCGTAGGGCGGGAAAGCGAAGCGCATCCCGCCGCTCGTAATCGCGCGTCGCATCGCCCGCGGAACGGGCTTGCCGTGTTGCGCGCGTCGATCCCGGTCAGCTGTCGCAGGCCGCCGCATGGGACAGCTCTCCCAGGGGGGCGACTTAGGCAACACACGGAAAATAAAAGACCACGGCGACGTTGGGTTACGGCGCGCATCCAACGCCTTACCAAGACCTCAAGGCCCGAGACGGCGCGCCTAACCCAACGGCCTCGCACCCGAAAAAGATATCTCGCGCAGAGACGCAAAGGCGCGGAGAAGGAGAAGAGGAGCGTACTGGTGACATCGACCAAGGCTTTCTCTTCACTTTGCGCCTACCGTCTCTGCGCCAGCCCGGTCGGGTGAGGCGCGCCGGCACGGCGGTCGCCGAGCAAGAAGGGCGTGCGCGCACCGTAACCCGACAGCGGCCTCGGTGGGGGCCGCGTTGGCGGTCGTCGGGTTACACCGGAGAGGCTAACCCGACATGGCTCGTCGTTTCGCGGGCCTTGCCTGAGCGGCGCGAGTGTCGCCACCGGGAGTGGGTGACTCGGGAATGGCGCGTTGTGCTGCGCTCTTGGGTGGCGGGATGCGTTTCGCTCAGGCATGGCGGGATGCGCTGCGCTCAGGCATGGCGGGATGCGCTGCGCTTTCCCGACCCGATCGTTCGGTCTGGGGGCAGGCCGAGCAGGGTCAGCAGCGCGGTCGTGTCGAGGTGCTCGGCGACCAGGTCGGCGAGTCGCTCGAAGGTCGCCTCGCGTGCGGCCGCCGTGTCGGTCGGCGCGAGACCGGGGCGGCCGGCCCAGGCGAGGAGGGCGGCGCAGGCCGGGGCCTCGTCGAACAGGCCGTGCAGGTAGGTGCCGAGGATCTGGTCGTCGTCGCTCCGGGCGCCGTCCGGGCCGTGGGCGAGGGCGAGGGCCGGGCGCGCGAGGGCCGGACCTTGGGTCACCCCGGCATGGATCTCGTAGCCGGCGACCGCGACGTCGGCGAAGGCGAGGCGGCCGGTGACGTTGCGCAGCTGCTTCTCCGGGGCCAGCGTCGTCTCCAGTCCCAGCAGTCCGAGGCCGGCCGAGCTCCCGGCCGGGCCCTCGATGCCGAGCGGGTCGTGGATCCGCTCGCCGAGCATCTGGAAGCCGCCGCAGATCCCGATCAGCCGGCCGCGGTAGCGCAGGTGGCGGTGGATCGCCGCCTCCCAGCCCTGGGCGCGCAGCCAGGCGAGGTCGGCGCGCACGTTCTTCGAGCCGGGCAGCAGGATCAGGTCCGCCGGCGGCGGTGCCCTGCCGGGGCCGACGAAGTCGACCTCGACCTCCGGGAGCCGCCGCAGCGGGTCGAGGTCGGTGTGGTTGGCGATCCGCGGCAGGGCCGGGACGACGACGCGGAAGGGCCGCTCGTCTCCGGCCGCTGCCAGCGCGCGCGGCAGGGCGTCCTCGGCCTCGAGCATCAGCCCATGCAGATAGGGCAGGACGCCGAGCACGGGTTTGCCGGTGTGCCCCTCGAGCCAGCGCAGGCCCGGCTCGAGCAGGGCGAGGTCGCCGCGGAAGCGGTTGATGACGAAGCCCGCGATGCGCGCCTGCTCGCTCGGCGACAGGAGCGCCAGCGTGCCGACCAGGTGGGCGAAGACGCCGCCGCGGTCGATGTCGGCGATCAGCACGACCGGGCAGTCGACGGCCTCGGCGAAGCCCATGTTGGCGATGTCGTGGGCGCGCAGATTGATCTCGGCCGGCGAGCCGGCGCCCTCGACGACGACCACCTCGTAGGCGTCGCGCAGCCGTGCGAACGACTCCAGCACGGCGCGGCGCGCGACGCGCTTGTAGTCGAGATAGGCGCGCGCCTCCTGCTCGCCGATCGCGCGGCCCTGGACGATGACCTGGGCGCCCCGGTCGGTCGTCGGCTTGAGCAGCACCGGGTTCATGTCGCTGTGCGGCGCGAGGCCGCAGGCCTGGGCCTGGACCGCCTGGGCGCGGCCGATCTCGCCGCCGTCGACGGTCACGGCGCTGTTGAGCGCCATGTTCTGCGGCTTGAACGGGGCGACGCGCAGGCCGCGGCGGGCGAGCCAGCGGCACAGGGCGGTGACGAGGAGGCTCTTGCCGGCGTCGGAGGTCGTGCCCTGGACCATCAGGGCGCCACCGGCGGTCATCGCGGTGCGGTCCTCAAGGCGCCGTGGCGCTGGCGAGCGCCGCGGCGAGGCGCGCCCAGGCGGGCTCGTCGCCGGGCAGCCCGAGGCGCAGGCTCGCGGGGGCGTCGAAGAGGCGCGTCAGGATGCCCTGGCCGGCGAGGGCCTCGTGGATCGCCGCGGCCCGCGGGGTGAGGACCCATTGAAAGAGCGCGCAGCCGCCGCTCGGCGCCAGGCCGTGGCGGGCGAGCAGGTCGGCGAGGCGTTGCGACTCGGCCGGCAGCCGCTCGTGGGTCGCGCGCTGCCAGGCCCGGTCGGCGAGGGCCTGGCGGGCGGCCCAGCGCGCCGGGGCAGCGATCGGCCAGGGGCCGAGCCGTTCGCGCAGTGCCTCGGCGAGCGCCGGCTCGGCGAGGACGAAGCCGACCCGCGCCCCGGCCAGGCCGAAGAACTTGCCGAGCGAGCGCAGCAGGATCAGGCCGGGCCGCGGGCCGAGGTCGGCGAGGCTCGACTCGGGGGTCGCATCGATGAAGGCCTCGTCGACGACCAGCCAGCCGCCGTCGGCGGCGAGCCGGGCGTGCCAGGCGAGGAGCTCCTCGCGCCCGAAGCGTGCGCCGCTCGGGTTGCCCGGGTGGATCAGCACCAGCGCCTCGACCGGTGGCAGGTCCTCGCGCAGGCGCTCGGCGGTGATCGGCAGGACGGTGTGGCCGGCGCGCCGCCAGGCCTCGGCATGCTCGGCGTAGCCCGGGTCGAGCACCGCGACGCGCCCCACCGGGCGCAGTCGCGGCAGGGCCTGGATCGCCGCCTGGCTGCCGGCGACCGGCAGCGGTGCCGGGTGGCCGTAGTAGGCGCGCGCGGCCTCCTCCAGCCCGTCGTCGTCCTCGGGCAGCCGCTGCCAGAAGGCCGCGGGCGGCGGCGGGACGGGCCAGCCGTTCGGGTTGATGCCGGTCGAGAGGTCGAGCCAACGCGCGAGCGGGATGCCGTGGCGCGCCGCCGCCTGGCGCAGGCGGCCGCCGTGTTCAAGCATGGCGGCGGGGGTGGTTGGCCATCGGCTCGGACCTCAGAAGGGGTTGAGGTTCGAGTGCTTCGTGAAGTCCATGTAGCCGGCGCTCAGGCCCTGACGCCAGCCGGCGCCGAAGCGGATCGGGGCGATCACGACGCCGTCGGACTGCAGGTAGTTCACGCCGACGCCGCCGACGAAGTAGAGGCTCCCCTCGATGCCCGGGAAGCGCTGGTACAGGGCCTCGGGGTCGGGCAGATCATAGATGAGGACGAAGACTTTGGAGACGTTGAGGCCGATGTCGAAGCCGATCGACGGGCCCTGCCAATAGACGGGTTGCTCGAGGTAGGGCTTCATGTGCAGGGTCCCCTTGCCGTAGCGCAGCCCGACGGCGAGCGCCCCGGCGATCTCCTCGCCGGTGATGTAGGCGTTGGGCTCGCCCTGCTCCTTGAAGACCTTGCGGACGACGTCGGCGAGGTTCGCCGCGCCCTGGCCGAAGAAGTTCTCGACGCTGGCGAGGATCTCCTGTTCCTTGTAGGTCTCGGTCTGGCCTTGGGTCTGCGACTGAAGCTCGTCGGCGGCAGCCGGGATGGCGGCGAGCCAGAGGAGTGCGAGGAGCGTCGGGAGCCTGTGCATGGACGTTTCTCCAGCGTGATCGGTGAGCGTCGTCGCGGCCCCCGGGCGTGCGCGGCCGTCGGAGAGGGAGTGGCGTTCTGTCGTCGAGGGCCATGTCTCGAGCGGGGCGACCGGAGGCCGTGTTCGGCCTGCGAGACCCGCGGGAGCGCGGTGTCATGCGCGCTACAGTAAAGCAAAACACGGTCCTCGACCAAGGTCGTCCGGCACGCGGCCCCGATCGTGTTATCGTTCCGAGTCTAACTGGGAGCCTGGCGAGTCCTGCGATCATGAGCCATCTTCTCGCGCGCCGGGCGGCTGGGGCGACCCCGCGCCCCCTCGGCGGGCCACTCGGCTGGTTGGAACAGCTCGGCCTGGGTGCGCTGACCCTCGCCGCCTGCCTGCACCTCTACGGGCGCATCCTCCTCGGGCGCGCCCCGCTCGACATGCCGGCCTTCGCCGCCGCGCTGCGCCAGGCCGGCCTGTCGATGCTCGGCGCCATCACGCTGGTCGCGGTGGCCCTTGGCCTGATCCTGGGCGCCCAGATCGAGTCGGTCCTCGCGCGCCTCAATCTGCCGGGGCTCGCCCTCCTGCCGGTGACCTATCTGGTCGTCATCGAGTTGGTCCCCATCCTGGTCGGGATCCTGGTGGCGGGGCGCGCCGGGGTCGCGCTGGCGGTCCGCCAGGCGAGCCTCACGGCCAGCGGCGAGATGGACGGGCTGCTGGTCCAGGGCATCGATCCGCGCGAACTCACCGTCGGCCCCATGCTGCTGGCCATGCTCTTGATGTCCTTCGCCTTCGCCGTCTGGATGACGCTGATCGCGTTCCTCTGCGCCTTCCTCTGGCTATGGGTGACGGCCGGCATCTCGCCGGCCCTGTTCGTCGATGCGCTGCAGCGTGCGCTGGCGCCCGGCGACCTGCTCGAGGCGCTGGCCAAGCCGCTCGTCTTCGCGCTGCTGATCGCGCTGATCGCGACCGTCAACGGCACCGCCGCCGGGCGCGAGCCGAACGGCGTCGCGCGGGCCGCGACCCGCACCATGATCGGGGCTGTGGTCGCGATCCTGATCGCCGACCTCCTCTTCATTCTGTGGGTGGAGGGTTGACCCCATGACCGCCGCGGTCGCGCTCGAGGGGGTCTTCCAGCACATCGGCGGGCGCTGCGCGCTGGCCGACATCGATCTGCGCCTGGAGCCCGGCGAGTGGCTCCTGGTCATCGGCCCGAATGGCGCCGGTAAGACCCTCCTCACCCGCCTCCTGCTCGGGCTCGATCGGCCCTCGGCCGGGCGGGTGCGCCTCGCCGGCGAGGACCTGGGTACGCTCGACGCCGCGGCGCTGCGGCGGCTGCGCCAGCGTCTGGGCGCCGTGCTCCAGGGCGGCTCGCTGCTCGAGGAGTTGACGGTGCTGGAGAACCTGCTGCTGCCGCTGCGCGCGGCGCCGCTCAGCCGCGACGAGCGGGCCCGCGCGGCGCGTCTCGCGCTGACCCGCTTGCAGCTGGACGGGCTGGAGAACCACTGGCCGCGCTCGCTCTCGCTTGGCCAGCGGCGACGCGTCGAGCTCGCGCGGGCGCTGATCCATCGCCCGGCCCTGGTGATCTGGGACGGCCTCACCGACGGCCTGGACCCGGGGGCGGCGAGCGACACGCTGGCCCTGTTGGCGGTCGAGCGCGACAGCCAGCGGCTGACCCTGGTCGCGACCGACAACCGTGCCGCGGCCCTCTCGGACTACACCGAGCGGGTCGCCGTACTCGACCGCGGGCGGCTCCTCTTCGATGGCCGTCAGTCCGACCTCGCCGCCGCGGCGGCCGAGGACCTGGCGCTGCGCTACCTGCTGCGGGCCGAGCCATGAGCGGCATCGAGCGCCTCTATGCTCCGCCGGAGATCGGCGCGCCGGGTCAGCGTCGCGGCCGGGAGCGCCGCCGCGACCTGCGCCTGGCTGGGCTCTTCGTGTTGGCGATGGCCGGCGTCGCCGTCGGTGCGCTGGCCCTGCTGCGCCCCGGCCTGTTCGGCGGGACCTATCTGGTCACGGCCTACTTCGCGGACGCGACCGGGCTCGCGGCCGGGATGCCGGTCCTGCAGTCCGGCTATGCGATCGGCCTCGTCGACACGGTCGCGCCCCGTTTCCCCGGGCGCGATGCCGACGCGGTCCATTGCCCGGGACCGGCCGCCGATCGCCCGGGCGCCGTCGAGCACCCCTGCTTTCGGGCCCGGCTGCGGATCGCCGGGGACTGGCCGATCCCGGTCGACAGTCGCGCCCTGGTCGGCTCGGCCGGCCTGCTCCAGGGGGCGGCGATCAAGATCGAGCCCGGCCGCGCCGGGGAGCGACTCGCCGACGGCGGGCGCCTGCGCGATACGGGCCGCGAGACGGACCTGATGGCCCAGCTTGCGACCCTGACCGATTCGCTCCAGGCCCTCGTCAGCGAGACGATCGCCCCGACCCTGGCGAGCATCCAGCAGCAGGTCCGGGCGATCGAGGCCCTGATCGGCGCCGGTGACGCGCCCGGCGGCGAGGACGGCGAGGGCGACGGGGAGGAGCGCCTCGCCGGGGCGCTGGCGAGCGTGCAGCGTTTGGCCGCCGGGATCGAGTCGGTCGTCGATCCGGCCCAGCTCGGGCGTATCCTCGGCGCGATCGAGGAGGTCTCGGTCAACCTGCGCGAGGCCTCGGCCGGCCTGAGCAGCGGCACCGCCGAGTTGCGCGTCGCGGTGCGCCGCTACGGCGAGCTGGCCGGCGACCTGCGCCAGGTCGTCGAGCGCAGCGAGCCGGATGTCAGCCGCTCGCTCGACGATGCCCAGTACCTGCTCCAGGAGTTGGCCGCGACCCTGACCCCGATCCTCGCCAACATCGAGGAGGCCACGCGCAACCTGGCGGCCCTCTCGCGCGACCTGCGTGCCAACCCGGCCGTAATCCTGCGCGGCCGCGAGACCGAGGACCCCTCGCCATGGTCCAGATGAGCCTCGTGCGTCTCGCCATCATCGCCCTGGCCCTGCTGCTCGCGGCCTGCGCCGCGTCCGGACCCGTCGAGCGGGATCGCTACTACCGCCTGAGCCCGGCCGAGGCGCTGGCCATCGCGCCCGCCGGTCGGCCGGTGGCGGCGACGCTGCGGGTCGACCCGCTCGCCGCCCGCGGCTTCCTCGGCGGGCGCGAGATCGTCTACCGCACCGGCGAGGCGCCGCACGAGGTGCAGCGGCACCAGTACCACCTTTGGGAGACACCGCCGGCGGTCGCGCTCGCCGACGCCCTCGTCGAGGCCCTGCGCGCGGCCCGGCTCTTCGAGTTCGTCGCCGATCGCTCCGGCGGTGGGCGCGCCGACTATCTCCTGGACGGCACCCTCAGGGCCTTCGAGCACCATCCGGACGATCGGTCGGCGCGCGTCGTCGTGGCCTTCGACCTGATCCTGAGCGATGCCCGCACCCGCCGCACCCGGCTGACGCGCAGCTACCGGGGCGAGGAGCCGCTGGCCGCCGACGACCCGTCGGACATGGTCGCGGCCTTCGAGCGACTGACCGCCCGGCTGATCGGCGAGGCGGTGCGCGACCTGCAGGCCGAGCGCCCGCGGCTGGTCGCGGGCGGCGCACGGTGACGGGCGGGGCCGATCCGCTGGCCGCTCTGTACCCCGAGGAGGCGGGAGCGATGGCCGTCGCGCTCGATCAGGTCCGCATCCCTGGGCCGCCGCCCGGGCTCGCGCTCGATGCCACCGAGCGCGACGACCCGCGCCCGGCGGTGCGCTATCGCCGGCGGCTGATCCAGTGGTTCGGTCTCGACGACGACCTCGACGGTCGGCTCGGGCTCATCGACAAGGCGCTGCCGCACGCCCTCCACGACCTGATGCTGAGCGACCTGGCGGTGCGCGAGCGGGCGACGCCGGCCGATGTCCCGGCGGGCACGGCGCGGCTCTTCTGGCGCACCGGGCTCGGTTTCGTGCGCTTCGTCGCCGACCCCGAGGTCCGGCGCCGCTTCGGGCTCGCCGGCGCGACCGTCCACCTGGCGATGAATTGCGACCCCCACACCCGCGACCGCGAGAGCATCCAGGCCGCGAAGCAGTTTCACCTGCACCTGATCTGCTGGACGCGCGCCGAGTTGGCCGCGCTGGCCGACCCGGGGCCGCTGGAGCGCCTCGGAGACTTGGCCGACGCAGCGCTTCTCCGTCAGGTCCTGGATCCGCTCGCCTTCCTCGGCGCCGATCTGGTCGCCGATGCCGTCGCCGACCTGCCGCTCGGCCTCGCCGGCGCCGACTGGCTCGCGCCGAGCCCGGCCGAGGTCGTCGCCGGGCGCCGCCCGGCCGGCGCCGTGCTGCGCCTGCCCGGCTGGCAGGCGCTCGACGACCCGGCCTTCGCCGATCTGGTGGGGCGTCTGCATGGGCGCCTGGCGCCCTGGGCGGCCCGCCTGCTCGGGGCCTTCACGGGCCGCAGCGAGCCGCCGCCGCGCTGGCGGCGCCACCGGCTCTTGCCGCGGGCGCGGATCGCAGCGAACCTGGCGCGGCTGCCGCTATCGGCGGCCTCGCGCGCCGGCCTTGCCGTCCTCGCCGAGCGTCTGCATGATCTGCCGGCGCCGCTCGCCGAGCGTCTCGCCGCCGCCACGCCGGCCCGTCGTGCGCGGCTGATGACCCTCAACCAGCCGAGCTACGCGCTCTGCCTGCAAGAGGCAAGGCAAGAGAACGGGCGAGAGACCCGGTCAGGGACTGGGACGGGCGAGGGGCCGGCCGTCTATCTCTGTCTGCAGCCCAAGCTCTTCTCCGGGATCGGTGGCGCCGGCCTGTTGCGGCTCGCCGGCGTGCCCTGCGTGCGCGTGCGCCGGGGCTGCGGGACCTTCACGGCGGCGCAATGGGCCGAGCGCGCCCGCTTCCAGCGCGCCTTCGCCGCCTTCAACGAGGCGCGGTTGTCGGGAACGCCCCGACTCGTCTGCGGGCCGCGGCGCACCTTCGCCGGCCCGCCCGCTGGCTGGGTCGACGGCACGGCCGGCGATCCTGGCGCTGCGGGTCGATGCAATCGGGATCCATGCAATGATCATGTCGCTCAATCGTAAGATCACCCTCCTGCTGGTCGCCTTCGCGCTCGGGATCCTGATGACGGTCGGGGCCATCAGCCTCTATGCCTTCCGCTCCTTCTCGATCGCCTCGTCGACGGCCCATGTGAAGACGGCCGCCGAGATCGTGCGGGTCTACCTCACCGAGTCGATGATCAATGGCGTCATCGACAAGCGCGAGCAGGGCCTGACGCGGTTGGCGGAGGTGCACAACCTGCGCACGGCGCGCGTCGTGCGTTCGGCGTTCGTCAATCGGCAGTTCGGGCCGGGGCTGTCGCGCGAGATGGCCGCCGATCCGATCGAGGCCCGGGTCCTCGCCGACGGCCGGGCGCGCTTCGAGCTCGACGAGGCGGCGGGCGAGCCGGTCTTTCGCGGCACCATCCCGTACACGGCGACGGCCCGCGGCGAGCCCAACTGCCTGCAATGCCACCAGGTCGAGGAGGGGACGGTCCTCGGCGTCGTGACGATCGAGCTGTCGCTCGCCGAACTCCAGCGCCGGGGCGCCTACGATGCCCTGGCCGTCGTCCTGGCCGTGCTGCTGATCTCGATCCTGGCGATCCTCTGGGCGCGGCGCCTGATCCTGCCGGTCGGCGACACGGCCGTGGCCATCGGGGAGGTCGTGCAGCGCGCGCTGCAGGGCGATTTCAAGGGGCGGATCCGCCAGCGCACGCGCGATGACATCGGCCAGATCGCCGCCCACATCAATCGCCTGCTGGCCTTCCTCGACCAGGGCCTGTCGCAGATCGGCGCGCGCGTCGCGCAGCTCACCGGCCGGCCGCCGCACCGCGACGAGAATCAACTCCAGGCGACCATCGACATGGTCGACAATCTCACCGACGCGACCCGCTTCAAGGCGACGATCGAGGAGGACGAGACCAAGACCGAGATCTACGAGCGCTTCGGTCGCCTCCTCGGCGAGCGTTTCGCGGTGCGCGAGTACACGATGTACGAGGTCCAGGACACGGGTGACGAGGGTCGCGGCCTCGTGGTCGTGGCCGTCGATGGGGCGATCGGCGGCGCCTGCCGCTGGTGCGACCCCCAGGTCGAGCAGCGCGGCGACCTGTGCCGCGCGAAGCGCTCCGGACACCCGGTCGATGGCCTGGTGCAGCCTGGCGTCTGCCTGGCGTTCCTGCCGCGGGAGGCCGAGGTCGACGGCGTGGCGCGGCGCCACTACTGCCTGCCGCTCATCCAGTCCGGGACCGTCGGCACCGTCATCCAGTTGGTGACGACCGTCGCCGAGGCCGAGACGCTGCTCGAGCGGTTGCCGTTCGTGCACGTCTATCTGCGCGAGATGGCCCCGGTCCTGGAGGCCAAGCGGCTGACCGAGACGCTGCGCGACTCGTCCTTGCGCGATGCCATGACCGGCCTGCACAACCGGCGCTTCCTCGAGGAGTACATCGACACGCTGGTCCGCGGCGCGCGCCGCCGCGACGGCCGGCTGGCGCTGCTGATGCTCGACCTCGACTATTTCAAGATGGTCAACGACAACTACGGACACGACGTCGGCGACAGCGTCCTCAAGGGGTTGGCCGAGGTCCTTCAGGACTCGGTGCGTGCCTCCGACATCCTCGTGCGGTTCGGTGGCGAGGAGTTCCTCATCGTCCTGCAGGATGTCGAGCCCGAGGCGGGCGTCGCGGTGGCCGAGAAGATCCGCCGGCGGGTCGCGGAGTTCCGCTTCCGGGTCGCCGACGGCGCGCTGCAGAAGACCATCTCGATCGGCGTGGCGGTCTTCCCGGACGACGGCGAGACCTTCTGGCAGGTCCTCAAGTACGCCGATGTCGCCCTCTACCGCGCCAAGGAGGAGGGGCGCGACCGGGTCGTGCGCTTCACGCCCGACATGTGGCGCCAGGGGGGCGAACTCTTCTGATCCGCCGGCCCGGTCTGCGCCGCTCCGCGGGCGGTCAGAACTTCTCCGGTCGCAGCACGGCCACGTCGGAGACGAACAGGATCATCGCGTAGTGTGCGTAGTAGCGGGCCTGTAGGTGGGCGGCGATGGCCTCGGCGGTGGCCGCGTCGCAGACGATCTCGACGCGGATGTTGCTGCTCTCCCCCCAAGCGGCGTTGCGCGTGCCGCGGCTGCCCTTGCCGCGCGCATCGGTGACCGTGTAGCCGCTCGCCCCGAGGGCCTCGAGGTCCTTGACCAGGAGTTGTTCGAGGGCGGCCTCGGTGACGATCGTGAGCAGTCGGCGCGTCGTGGCGTTCATGGGCTCGGGCCTCCGGTGAGGGCGAAGAGTCTCGTCGCCAAGGCATGGTAGAGGGGGATGCCGATCAGGATATTGAACGGGAAGGTGACCCCCAGCGAGACGGCCAGCGACAGCGTCGGGTTGGCCTCCGGCACCGAGATGCGCATGGCCGCTGGCACGGCGATGTAAGAGGCGCTCGCCGCCAGCGTGGCCAGCATGGCCGTGCCGCCCAGCGACAGCCCGAGGGCCAGGCCCAGGGTGGCGCCGATCAGCGACGAGAACAGCGGCATGGCGATGCCGAACGCCACCAGGAAGAGGCCGTGGCGGCGCAGGCTGCCGAACTGGGCGGCGGTGATCAGCCCCATCTCCAGCAGGAACAGCGCCAGGATCCCCTTGAACAGGTCGAAGAACAGGGGCTCCACGGGCGCCAGCCCCTCCGGTCCGGCGGCCCAGCCGATGAGGAGACCGCCGACTAGCAGCACGATCCCCTTGCCGAGAAAGATCTCGTGCGCCATCGTGCCGAGGCGCAGATCGCGAGACAGACCGCGGGCGAGCAGGATGCCGACCAGGATGGCCGGGATCTCCAGCACCGCGAGCAGGAGCGGCATGTGCGCCTCGAAGGCGACCTGGCGGGAGGCGAAATAGGCGGCGGCGACGGCGTAGGTGGCGACGCTCACCGACCCGTAGTGCGCGGCGATGGAGGCGGCGTCCGCGCGCGGCAGACGCCCGATGCGGCGCAACACCGGAAAGGCGATCAGCGGCAACAGCATGCCCATCACCATGACCGCGAGGGCCTGCACGGCGAGATCGCCGAAGGGCTGGCGGGCGAGTTCGGCCCCGCCCTTGAGGCCGATCGACAGGAGCAGCAGCATGCTCACCAGCTCGTAGACGGCCGCCGGCAGGCGCAGCTCCGAGCGCAGCAGGCCAGCGGTGAGGCCGAGCAGGAAGAACAGCGGGACGGGATCGACGGCGTTCATCCTAAGCACCGAAACACACGAAAAGGCAGAATATACGCGGAAGAATCTGGGGTTTTCGCGACTTTCGCGCATTTCGTGGTTTCTTGTCTTCCACGTGCTTGTATCGGTTGTTTTTGCACCGTTCCTAAGCCTCTTCGCGATGTCAACGACTTGAATCCATGATGAAGGGGGCAACGGCTGAGGTGTCCCCACGAAATCGGCCTCGACGGCGAGTCGGTACGAACTGGGAGCGCCGGCTTTCAGCCGGCTTCGCGCGCGGGGGCTCGATGCCCGCGGCGCGCGACCTTCGGCGCTGGAACCAGGAGATCACCGATAAGCGCCGCTGGATGGCCGCTGCGCACGTGCCCTCCTACCGGCCCAGACGCCGCCGACGCGGCATCGAGCCGCGACGGCGACGAGCCGGCTGGAAAGCCGGCGCTCCCAGTGAGCCGCGCGACGGCGAGATGGCTCGGATCGCGAGAGCCGGCTTGCGTCGGAAACTCGACCTACGCCACGGCGGTTCAGGCCTTTTATCCGGGGATGTCTCAGGGGCAACGGCCGTTCTTGGGTTCACGACAGTCGTCCTTCGTCAATCGGTGGCGCCGCCGCGGTCTGGGGCGCGTGGCATCCCGTGGCATCTGGGCGACGAGGCCGTGGCCGTGCGCTCATGAGGCCACCGCCTCGGTGCTCGGGACCCGGGGCAGCGGCAGGGCCGCCGTCTCGCTGTGCCGGTCCGCGATGCGATAGTCGGCGCTCAGGCGGTCCGCGGCCGCCGGTCGGAACAGTCGCTCGACGAAGGCGATCTGGGCCGGGTGGCGCCTGTAGCGCTCGATCGCCTCCGGCGCAGCGAGGCGGATCAGCCAGCAGTGTCGGTAGCGGGCGGGCGCGTCGGCGACGCTGCCGACGCTGACCCCGCGCACCCCGGGGATGGTCGCCAGGGCCCGCTGGCCTTCGGCCATCAGCGCACGCACGCCGGCCTCGTCGAGTCGCGGGGCGTTGTAGGCGACGACGTGCTCGACGTTGAGCCAGGGGCGGCAGCGATCGCTCACCTCCGCGGCCCTGCCGGCCGCGCCCCAGACCCGCAGGCAGCGCTCCACCTCGGCGGCGATCGCCTCGCGCACGCCGCCGAGCAGCGCCGTGTAACTGCGTCCCCCCGCCTTGGCGGCGGCGCGGATCGCCTCCCCGGCGGCGTCGGCGAGCGCGGTGTAGTAGTTGATCTTGGCCACGCCCAGGGTCACCAGCTTGCGGTACTGATCATCGGTGAGCCCGCTGCCGCCATGGATGACCAGGGGCAGCCCCAGGGCGGCGTTGAGCTCTTTGAGGCGCGCCCAATCCAATCTGGGCCTGTCCGCGCGACGCCCGTGCAGCGTGCCGATGGAAACGGCCAGGCAATCGACGCCGGTGCGCTCCGCATAGGCCCGCGCCTCGGCCACGGTCGTGTACTGTACCGGCCCGGGGTGGCGTTCGGCCTCCTCGCCTGCCGCGCCGGGGACGTAACCGAGTTCGCCCTCGACGCAGACACCACAGCCGTGGGCCATCTCGACGACGCCTCGGGTGATGGCGACATTGTCGCCGATCCGCAGGTGCGAGGCGTCCACCATGACCCCGTTGGCACCGAGACGGATCGCGCGCACGGCCGACTCCAGGTTGGCGCCGTGGTCGAGATGGATGGCCACGGGGACGCGGGCGCGCCGCGCTGCGGCCTCGACGGCGGGCATCGCCAGTTCGAAGTCGAAGTGGTCGAAATGCGATTCGGCGAGGCCGAGGATCACGGGTGCCCGGCTGCGCTCGGCGCCGGTGATGATGGCCTCGAGGAAATCCAATCCGACCAGGTCGAAGGCGCCGACCGCGTAGCCGTGGGCATAGGCGTGGTCGAGCATGTCCTTCATGTTCACCAGGGGCATGGCGGTTCCTCGCGGGTGTCGCTTGACTCGTCATCTGCCGGCGGTCGCCGTCCGGCGATCGCCCCTCGGCCGAGGGCGGCGCGCGCGCGGTCGGCACCCGTCATCGGGGCGCCCGCCAGCTCGGGATCGACGGCCTCCTCCATGGTCAGCCCGTCAGCTCGACGAACAGTTGCGGCAGGCGCTCCGGCAGGCGCTCGACGCGGTCGACGATGGTGTAGCCGTTGGGGCCGAAGATGCGTTCGACGTAACGGTCGGCGTTGGGGTCGAGGGTCAGGCAGAAGCTGTTGACGCCCTGGGTGCGCAACTCCTCCACTGCCCGCTTGGCGTCGTGTCGCAGGTATTGCGGGTCGCGTTCGTCGATGTCCGCCGGCTCGCCGTCGGTGACCAGGAGCAGCAGTTTCTTGCGCTGCGGTTGGTGCAGCAGGTGCCGGCCGGCGTGGCGCAGGGCGGCGCCCATGCGGGTCGAGTAGCCCCCGTGCAGGCCGGCCAGCCGCCCCTTCGCCTCGTCGTCGAAGCGGCCTTCGAAGGCCTTGATCGGGTAGTACTTGACGTCGTGGCGGCCATCCGAGCAGAAGCCATGGATCGCGTAGGGATCGCCGATGTGGCCCACGGCGGTCGCGAGCAGGGCGGCCGCCTCGCGGGTCAGGCCGATGACGGTGTTGTCGGTGCCCCGGACCTCCTCGTTGGTGGACTCCGACAGGTCGAGCAGGATCAGCACCGCCAGGTCGCGGCGTTTGAGGACGTAGCGCATCGTGATGCGCGGGTCGTAGTCGAGGCCGGCGCGCATGTTGACCATCGCATCGACGGCGGCGTTGAGGTCCAGCTCGTCGCCGTCCTCCAGCTTGCGTTCGCGTATCACGCCCTGCGGCCGCAGGCGGTCGACGATCTGGCGCAGGCGGCTGGCGATGGGTTTGTGGCGGCGGATGATCGCGTCGATGGTGTCCGGGTCCTCCTTGGGCATGCGCCGCTCGTAGAGGGTGACCCAGTCCGGGCGATGCAGCTGCACCTGGTAGTCCCATTCGTGGTAATGGAAGGGGTCGGATACCGGCTCCTTGCCGTACTTCTCGTTGTAGGTGGTGCCGTCGTCGTCGAACAGGGTGCCGTCGAGGATCCAGACCTCCTGGGCGTCGTCGCCGGCGGTCTCGACATCGACCTCGTTGACGAACTCCATCAGGGAGATGCGCCGGCGGACCTGCCTCTGGCCCTGGAGGATCTCGACGCTGCGCTCCCAGGAGAAGGCCTCGAACTGCCAGACGAAGCGGTTGTCGTCGCGGTAGGGCAGGCGCAGGGCCTCGAGCTGACGCAGCGAGGGCAGTGCCTGGCGCGCGGCGAGCAGGTGGTAGAGCTCGATCCCGAGGTGCCAGGAGAACAGGTTGTCGTGGCGGTTGGCCTCGATGTTGGCGTGGAAGGTCCGCGCGAGGGCGTCGAGTTCCGCATCGCCAGTGGGCGTCTCGGCATCGAGCAGGTGCAGGGCGAGGGCCTCGAGCCAGGCCTGGGCCTCGTGCTCGGTGCGCGATCCCTGCTCCATCGTCAGCAGGGTGCGCCAGAGCGGCTTCAGGCCCGGTAGCTCGCGGATCGCGTTGTACTCCACGCGCGCATCCTCGATCAGGCCGATCAGGTTCATCTGGGCCGGATTCAGTTCCTGCGCCGAGATCGGCGCCGAGGTGTAGGCGATGTGGGCGGCCAGATGGGCGGCGATGGCGCGATAGACGTCGAGGCCCTTCAGGGTGCCCAGGTCGTCCGCGGCGTCGGGCAGGTGCAGGATGAACCCATCCAGATAGGGCTTGAACTCGCTGCGATCGGCGGCCGCCGGGCGCAGCCAGAAGTCGCGCCCCCAGAGGGCGCGCAGGTAGGCCGAGAGTTTGCGCTGGTGATCGATGAAGAGGGTGCCCTTGCGCTCCTTCTGGAGCATGGCCTGGCTGTCGGCCGTCTGCAGCGCGAAGTAGGCGAGCTGGGTCTTGTAGTCGGTGCGATGGGCGCTGGCGCCGAAGAAGGCCCAGCGGCGCAGCCCGCCCAGCGTGAGCTTGGAGAGGAGTTCGTCGAGGATGCCCAGCATCGGTCGCAGGCCGCGCGGGGCGCGCGCGGCGAGCTGGTGGAGGAACTGGAGGTAGGCGCGGAAGAGCGTCATGTCGCCGAGGCGCCGGGCGGCGGTGGGCAGGGCGGCGAAGAACAGCCCGATCACCTCGCCCGAGGTCATCGACGAGAGCTTCATCGCGGCGAGCAGCGACTCCTGCACGGCCTCCTCGCCGATCTCCCTGGCCACCAGGGGCATCTCCTGGAGGTAGGTGATGATCAGGTCGTTGCCACGGCCCAGGTTGCTCAGGCCCTTGGCGCCTTCGAGATAGTGCTGCAGGCCGCTCGGCGACATCGCCCGGGCCGCTTCGTGGAAGGTCCCTTCCAGCACCCCGCGGATCTCCGGGTTGAGGTGTTCGAGATAATCGCCGTACTCGTTCAGGTCGATGTTCATGGTCCGCTCCTACGGAGGTGCTGGGTTGGCGACCTTCCAGCCCGAAGATCGGCCCGAAGATCGGCTCGGAGGGCGCAAGCGGGGATGCGGATCATCTTCGGGTCCTGCCGGACCGGCTGCGGCCCGCCCCCGCAGCCGGTGTCGCTCAGGAGAAGAAGGTCCCGACCGCCGCGTCGAGGGCGTCGCGCATGTCCGGGTCGTCGGTCAGCGGGCGCACGAGCGCGATCTGGCAGGCGTCCGCCGGAGGGATGCCCTTGCCGATCAGGGTCGCGGCGTAGACCAGGAGCCGCGTGGAGATGCCTTCGTCCAGGCCGTGACCCTTGAGGTTGCGCGAGCGCGCGGCGATCTGCACCAGCTTGTCGGCGATCGTCGCCTCGACGCGGCCCTCGTGGGCGATGATCTCGGTCTCGACGGCCGCTTGCGGATAGTCGAAGTCCAGGGCCCCGAAACGCTGCTTGGTGGACTGCTTGAGGTCCTTCATCAGCGATTGGTAGCCGGGGTTGTAGGAGATGACCAGCTGGAAGTCGGGGTGGGCCTGGACCAATTCGCCCTTCTTGTCGAGCGGCAGCACCCGGCGGTGGTCGGTGAGGGGATGGATGACCACGGTGGTGTCCTGTCGCGCCTCGACCACCTCGTCCAGGTAGCAGATGGCGCCGATCCGCGCGGCCGTGGTCAGGGGGCCGTCCTGCCAGCGGGTGCCGTCGCGGTCGAGCAGGAAGCGGCCGATCAGGTCGGCGGCGGTCATGTCCTCGTTGCAGGCCACGGTGATGAGCGGTCGGCCGAGCCGATAGGCCATGTATTCCACGAAGCGGCTCTTGCCGCAGCCGGTCGGGCCCTTGAGCATCATCGGCAGGCGGGCGTCGTAGGCGGCCTCGAATTGGGTCACTTCCTTGCCCACGGCCCGGTAGTAGGGTTCGGACGCGATGCGGTACTGGCTGGCGATGTCGGTCATGGCGTTGCTCCTGTGCAGTCCGGGTGGCTGGGGCAAGGGCGCCCATCGCGCCCTTGCCCCGGACACCTGGAGAACCCGCCCCGGCGGGGCGGGGTCGCGCGGGTCAGGCGGAGGGACGGTAGATCAGCATGGCCGTGCCCTGGGTCTGGCGATCGTTGTCGTAGCCGATCAGTTTCACCAGGTGTCGGGGGTTGGCCTCGTGGCAGGCCTCGCACTCGGCCAGGATCTGGTCCACGTCGCCCTCGCCGAACATCGGCAGCTTCCACATGTACCAGTAGTGCTTCATCGCGTTCTCCGGCTCGCAGTGTTCCACCGCGGGGTTCCAGCCGGCGTCGACGATGTACTGGACCTGCCTGCGGATCTCCTCGCCGGTCATCTGGGGCAGGTAGGAGAAGGTCTCGAAGCGCTTGCTCGCGGCATCGCCCAGGCGGGATCGGTAGTCTTGCAGCTCAGTCATGTCGATTTCCTGTTACGTCGGTGGGGCATCACTTGTGGGAGACGTCGAGCTTGTCGACGGTCTCGAATTCGAACTTGATCTCCTTCCAGGTCTCCATCGCGATCTTCAATTCGGGCGAGGACTGGGCGGCCTTGGTGAGGATCTCCTTGCCCTCGCGCTCCAGGTCTCGGCCCTCGTTGCGGGCCTGCACGCAGGCCTCCAGGGCGACACGATTGGCGCAGGCGCCGGCGGCGTTGCCCCAGGGATGGCCGAGGGTGCCACCACCGAACTGCAGGACGGCGTCGTCGCCGAAGATGGAAACCAGGGCCGGCATGTGCCACACGTGGATGCCGCCGGAGGCGACCGGGAACAGGCCGGGCATCTGGCCCCAGTCCTGGTCGAAGAAGATGCCCTTGGAGCGATCCTCCTTGGTGTAGCGATCGCGCATCATGCCGATCCAGCCGATCGTGGCCTCGCGGTCGCCCTCGAGCTTGCCGACCACGGTCCCGGAGTGCAGGTGATCGCCGCCCATCAGGCGCAGGATCTTGGTCAACACGCGGAAGTTGATGCCGTGCTTGGGATTGCGGTCGATGACGCCGTGCATGGCGCGGTGCACGTGCAGCAGCAGCCCGTTCTTACGGCACCATTTCGACAGCGAGGTGTGCCCCGCCCAGCCGATGGTCAGGAAGTCGGACATGATGATCTTGGAGCCGATCTCCTTGGCGAATTCGGCACGCTCGTAGACGTCCTCCATCGTCGGCGCCGTGACGTTCAGGTAGTGGCCCTTGTATTCGCCGGTCTCCTCTTCGGCCTTGTCGATGGCCTCCTGGCAGAACAGGAAGCGGTCGCGCCAGCGCATGAAGGGCTGGGAGTTGACGTTCTCATCGTCCTTGGTAAAGTCCAGGCCGCCGCGCAGGCACTCGTAGACGGCGCGCCCGTAATTCTTGGCCGATAGACCGAGCTTGGGCTTGATCGTGCAGCCGAGCAGCGGTCGCCCGTACTTGTTCAGCTTGTCGCGCTCGACATAGATCCCGTGCGGCGGACCGGGATTGGTCGCGACGAACCACAGCGGCATGCGCACGTCCTCCAGACGCAGGCTGCGTACCGCCTTGAAGCCGAAGACGTTGCCCACCAACGAGGTGAACATGTTCACGACGGAGCCTTCCTCGAACAGGCCCATCGGGTAGGCGATGAAGGCGTAGAAGGATTCGTCGTCGCCGGGCACGTCCTCGATGGCGTAGGCGCGGCCCTTGTAGTAGTGAAGGTCGGTCAGCAGGTCGGTCCACACCGTCGTCCAGGTGGCGGTGGACGACTCGGCGGCCACGGCGGCGGCAGCCTCCTCGCGTGGCACGCCGGGCTGCGGCACGATCTTGAAGACGGCCAGCACATCGGAATCCTTCGGCGTATAGGACGGCTCCCAATAGGCCTCCCGGTATTCCCTGACACCGGCCTCGTACTTCTTACCAGCCATAGCGCTCTCCTGAGTTGAACATGGATGTCCGCTTGGATCCGCGGGACGGGCGCTACTTTACTGGCAACAAATGCTTTACTTAAGTTAAACTTAATAAATATAACTTTATATAAAAGTAAAACATGCCGCTGCACCACGCGACCCTGCACCAGATGAAGATCTTCCTGACCCTGGCGCAGCACCTGAACATGACGCGCGCCGCCGAGGCGCTGCACATGACCCCGGCCGCCCTGTCGATCCAGGTCAAGCAGCTCGCCGAGACGGTCGGTGCGCCGCTGCACGAGCAGATCGGTAAACGCCTCTATCTGACCGAGACGGGGCGAATGGTCGAGGAGGCCTGCCGCGACCTGTTCGCGCGACTCGAGCGGTTGGGCGAGGAACTGGCCGAGGCGCGAGGCCTGGAGCGCGGGCGGCTGCGGGTGGCCATCATCACCACGGCCAAGTACTTCGTCCCCCGGCTCCTGGGCGACTTCTGCAAGCGGCACCCCGGGATCGAGGTCGCGCTGGAGGTCGCCAATCGCGACCAGATCCTCGCGCGGCTCAAGCAGAACCTGGACGACCTCTACATCATGGGGCAGGTCCCCGAGCAGCTCGGCGTCATCTCGTGGCCGTTGATGAAGAATCTGTTGGTGGTCGTGGCCCCGGCCGGTCACCCGTTGGCGTCGGAGCGCGACATCGATCCGCTGCGTTTGGTCGGGGAACCCTTCATCGCCCGGGAGGCCGGCTCGGGTACCCGCCTGGCCGCCGAGCGCTTCTTCGAGCGGCACGGGGTGCGCCGTCTCAACGTGCGCATGACGCTCGGGAGCAACGAGGCGGTGAAACAGGCCGTGGCCGGTGGGCTCGGGTTGGCCGTGCTGTCACGGCACACGCTGGCCCTCGATGAGTCCTCGGGCGCCTTCGAGATCCTCGACGTGCGCGGATTCCCGTTGGAGCGGCAATGGTCGGCCGTGTATCCGAAGGGCAAGCAGCTGTCCCTGGCCGCGCAGGCCTTCCTGGAGCACCTCATCGCGGCCGGTTGAGGGCGTTGGCGGCCGCTCGACCGCACGGGAGCTCCCGTGTAGGTGCGGCTTCAGCCGCACGAAGGCCAAGGCCCTGGCGAATCGTGTTGCGACCGAGGCCGTCGGGTCAGCCCCTCGGGGCCTCACCCGAGCGCGCCTGATCGGAGCGGATCCGCCGCGGCCGCTCGGACCTCCGGTCCTTGACGGCGGGGTAGGCGCACCAGCATGGTTCGGACTTCGACAATCATTCGGGCGCGAGGCGCCTCCGAGGGGGATCGCCAATGGATCGCGTGCTGGGTCTCTTCGTCCTGTCGTTCGTGGTGGCGGGGTCTGCGACGGCCTGGGCCGATGGCGGTGCCCAGGGCGGATACGCCTCGGGGGTCTCCTCGGTCATCCTGCAACGCGCGACGACGACCAGCGATGGGGCGCCGATCGCCTATCCGCGCACCGAGCGGCCCGAGGTCACCGCGGCCCAGGTGACGATCGCCCCCGGGGCCGAGACCGGCTGGCACAAGCACCCGATCCCACTCTATGCCTATGTGGAGCAGGGGGCGTTGGAGGTGCGGTTCGACGACGGGCGCGTCTCGGCCTTCCAGGCCGGGGATGCGATCTTCGAGGTCGTCGACACCTGGCACAACGGTGTCAACGTCGGCGACACCGAGGTCCGATTGGTCGTCTTCTACCTCGGCGTCGCCGACGAGCCGACGACGATCAGGCGGACCGACTGAGCGGCGCGTGTCGGGCGGCGAGGCCCGGGGTCAGCGGATGATGTCGGTGACCCGCCACTCCGTCCCCTCCAGGCGCATCCGCACGTGCACGGCGCCCTCGCCGAGCTCGCCGATGCGGATCAGGAAGCGGTCGTAGGACTCGAAGAAGGCGAAGCGGATGCCGCTGATCAGGTAGGCCGGGGTCTGGTTCGTCGCCGCGCGGGTCGCCGCGCGCAGCGTCTCGGCGACCCAGGGCAGGGTGATGTACTGATCGACGGCGGCGCGGCCGAGCCGGTCGAGCCCCTGGGCGAGGCCGCGCACGAGCGGCTGATCTTGATTGGGATCGGCGGGCAGCAGGCCGCCGAGGCCGGCATCGAGCCGGCGCTTGTAATTCTGCTGGAGCGCCGGCAGATCGACCAGCCCGGCGAGCGCCGCGGGGTCGTCCTGACCGAGCGCCGTGTCGAGGCGGAAGACGTGGTAGTAGGGCCACAGCCCATAGGCGAGCAGCGCGAAGAAGAGCAGGAAGCGGAGGATGCGCATCATAGCCGTCGTCCTTCGAAGGGGGTGTCGGCCTTCCCGCGATCGCCTCCCCGCGATCGATTGGGCCGGCCCGTCACGGGCGGGTTATTCTAACCGGATCCGGGCGCGGCCGGTGCGACGGCCGGCTGCCGACACTGCGAAGGAGCTGACCCCGTGGACGACCTGACCTCGACCCTGGCCTTGATGCTCGGTGCCGGCTGGGCGAGCGGCATCAATCTCTACGCCGCCGTCCTGGTCCTCGGGCTGCTCGGGGCCTCCGGGTATATCGATCTGCCCGTCGGGCTCGCGATCCTGTCCGACCCGCTCGTGATCGCCGCGGCGGGGCTCATGTACTGCATCGAGTTCTTCGCCGACAAGGTCCCCGGCGTCGACACCGGCTGGGACACATTGCACACCTTCATCCGCATCCCGGCCGGGGCGCTTCTGGCGGCCGGTGCCGTTGGCGGTATTGCGCCGGGCGCCGAGATCGCGGCCGGCCTCGTCGGCGGCGGGCTGGCCGCCGCCTCGCACGCCGCCAAGGCCGGCACCCGGGTGCTGATCAATACCTCGCCTGAGCCCTTCACCAATTGGACGGCCTCCATTGCCGAGGACCTGGGCGTCATCGGTGGCATCCTCCTCGCGCTGACGCACCCAGCCGTCTTCCTCGCCGCCCTGGCGGTGTTCCTGCTCCTGCTGGTCTGGCTGCTGCCGCGGCTGTGGTGCGGCATCCGGCGGGTCTTCGGCGCCATCGTGCGTCTCTTCCGCGGCGAGCGGACCAGTGGCGATCCGCCCGTGGGCGGTGCGGGGCCGCCGGGCAATGGTCCGCCCCCGGCGCCGCCAGCGACCGGCTGAGGGCCAGGCGCGATGAAGGTCTATCTGGTCGGTGGCGCGGTCCGCGATCGCCTCCTCGGGCGGTCGGTCGGCGAGCGCGACTATGTGGTCGTCGGGGCGACCCCCGAGGACCTGCTGCGTCAGGGCTATCAGCAGGTCGGGCGCGACTTCCCGGTCTTCCTGCACCCGCAGACGAAGGACGAGTACGCGCTCGCGCGCACCGAGCGGAAGGTCGCCCCCGGCTACCACGGCTTTCTCTGCCATGCCGCGCCGGACGTGACGCTGGAAGAGGATCTGGCGCGGCGCGATCTCACGATCAACGCCCTGGCCGAGGACGCCGACGGCACCCTGATCGACCCCTACGGCGGGCGCGCCGACCTCGAGGCGCGGGTGCTGCGCCACGTCTCGCCGGCCTTCGCCGAGGACCCGGTGCGGATCCTGCGCGTCGCCCGCTTCGCCGCCCGCTTCGCCGCGCTCGGCTTCCGCGTCGCCGACGAGACGCTGGCGCTGATGCGCACCATGGTCGCGGCCGGCGAGGTCGATGCCCTGGTGCCGGAGCGGGTCTGGCAGGAGCTCGCGAAGGCGCTGGCCGAGGCGACGCCGTCGGTCTTCTTCGCGACCCTGCGCGACTGCGGGGCGCTCGCGCGGCTGCTGCCCGAGCTCGACCGCCTGTTCGGCGTGCCGCAGCCGGCGCAGTGGCACCCGGAGATCGATACGGGCGTCCACACGCTGATGGTCGTCGACATGGCGGCGCGCCTGAGCGAGGACCTGGAGGTGCGCTTCGCCGCGCTGACCCACGACCTCGGCAAGGGGACCACGCCGGCGGAGATCCTGCCGAGCCACCGCGGCCACGAGCACCGCGGCCTGTCGCTGGTGCGGGCGGTCTGCGAGCGGTTGCGGGTGCCGCATCGTGTCCGCGACCTCGCCCTGATCACGGCGCGCTGGCACGGCCTGGTGCACAAGGTCGACGAGCTGCGCCCGACGACGATCCTGGACCTGCTGGAGGGGGCCGACGCGGTGCGCCGACCGGAGCGCTTCGAACAGATGTTGCTCGCCTGCGAGGCCGACTACCGCGGGCGCACCAGCTACGGCGAGCGCGCCTATCCCCAAGGACAGCTGTGGCGCCGGCTCCAGGCCGCCGTCAACGCCCTGGACCTGAGGGCCGTCGCGGTGGCAGCCGCCAACCCGCAGCAGATCCCGGAGCGCATCCGTCACGCCCGCCTCGTCGCCCTGCGCGCCGTCCTGGCGGAGGGGCCGCGCCTGGGCTGAGGGGCGACCCTCGCGGCCGGCGGGTCAGGCACGGCCGCCGCTGAGCGCGGCCCACGTCAGGGCAGCATGAATCCCCTGATCGCAAAGTACAGGATCGCCGCGAGTAGCCCGGATACGGGTACCGTGATGACCCAGGCCGCGACGATCTTCATCAGTGCCGAGCGTTTGACCAGCTCCGTCTTGTAGACGCGCTTCAGCCCCTTGCGCTCCTTCTTGCTCAACTCCGCCCTGGCCGAGTGTTCCTTGAGTTGTTGCAGCATCAGCGCCTTGTTGGCGAGGGATGCCTTGCGGAACTCGATGAGGAAGGCCTCCACCTCGGCCTCGCCCTTGCCCTGGTGGTGGGCCTTGATCTCGGCGACCATCTTGGAGTAGCTGGCCTTGAGAAACTCGCGGAGGAAGCCGACGCCGAACACCGCGCCGACGGCGATATGGGTCGAGGAGACCGGCAGGCCGAGCTGGGTGGCCAGGATCACGGTGATCGCCGCGGCCATCGCGATGCAGTAGGCGCGCATCTGATCGAGTTCGGTGATCTCGGATCCGACAGTGCGGATCAGCTTGGGTCCGTAGAGCGCCAGTCCGATCGCGATCCCACAGGCGCCGACCAACATGACCCAAAGGGGGATCGATGCCTCCCTTGCGATGCCCCCATGGAGCACCGCATCGTTGATCGCGGCCAGGGGACCGACGGCGTTCGCGACGTCGTTGGCGCCGTGGGCGAAGCTCAACAGGGCGGCGGCGAAGATCAGCGGGACCGTGAAGAGCCCGTTGATGCCGGCCTTGTCGCCAGGCAGATGGTCGGCGACGCGGCCGATCAGGTGGCGTGCGAGCAGATAGACGAGCGTGGCGCACAGCAGGCCGAACAGCGCGGCGCCGCCGAATTCGACCTTCCAGATGGGTTTGATGCCCTTCAGGATCAGGTAGGTGGAGAAGGCCCAGGCCATCGCCGCGACCAGGACCGGGACCACGCGCTGCGCGGCCGCCTTCATGTCCTCCTGGTAGGTGATCGTGCGCTTGATCAAATACAGGAAACCGGCCGCGATCGCACCGCCGAGCAGCGGCGAGATCACCCAACTCGCGGCGATCTGCCCCAGCGTGCCCCAGTTGGCGATGCCGGGTCCACCGGCCGCCAGGCCGGCGCCGAGCACGCCGCCGACGATCGAGTGGGTGGTCGACACCGGGGCCCCGAGGGCGGTGGCGATATTCAGCCACAAGGCACCGGCCAGCAGGGCCGCCATCATCAGCCAGATGAAGCTGTCGCTGTCCGCGATCAGGGTCGGATCGATGATGCCCTGCTTGACCGTGCTGACCACGTCGCCGCCGGCGATCAGGGCGCCGCTGGCCTCGAAGATCGCGGCGATCGCGATCGCGCCGGTCAGGGTCAGCGCCTTCGAGCCGACCGCCGGACCGACGTTGTTCGCGACGTCGTTCGCGCCGATGTTCATGGCCATGTAGCCGCCGACCATTGCGGCCGTGATCAGCATGTAGTTCTGGGGGATGTCGCCGAGGCTCATGCCGGCGGCCAGCATGATGCCGATCACGAACAGCAGGGCGACGCCGAAGCGAAACATCTCCGGTTGGCCGAACCGGGTCGCTCGCTCGATCTGCGATATGTTTTTCAGTTCCATCGGGAGGGCCCGCGCACGGGCTTGCAACAAAAATGCAATCAAAGTGTCCCGCAATTGTCACATTTTTGCCCGCGCGCTGCCCAGTGGATCTCTGCCTTCGGTGAACGCGAGGCGAGGCCGGCCGGCCTTTTGGCGGGATCGAGAATCCCCAGACCTCCAGCGACATGAGGGGCTAACCGCTAGAAATAATACGTGAAACAACCTTGTGTACGTCGAGGGCTGCACGGTTTACCGTAACGTCCAACGGGACAAACCGAGAGTCTTCTCCACCGTGGTCCTCAACGCCGCGCAGATCGACGGCCTGCCGGCCCTGGAGGTCATGGCCCCGGCTTCGGACCGCCGCGAGCGGGCCGAGGCGGTGCTCGCGGCCCCGGGCTTCGAGATCCGCCACGACCAAGCGGGTCGCGTCTCCTCCCGCCCGGCCACGGACCGGATTCACCTGCCCCCAGGGGCAGCTTCAAGACCTCGGACACCTACTTGCCATGGCCCCGCGCGGGGTGCCCATTCGACAGTCCATCCCAGTCGCCTGGACCGGGACTTGGCCTACCCCTTCGGCAGCGTTGGCTACGCCAAGGAGGAGATCCGCACCGAGATCGCCTCGTTGATGATCGGCGACCAACTGGGGATCGGTCAGGACACCTGTCGGTACGCCGCCTACGCCAAGAGCTGGGTCCAGGGTCTCCAGGGCGACCTGCAGGAGGTCCTGCGGGCATCACGGGATGCGGATAAGATTACCGGGTACGTGCTGGGCTTGGAGAAGGAGCGGCTGCCTACGACTATGGAGAAGCTGCCCCAGCTCGAGCGCCTGGCCGCGCCGAAAAAGGCCGAGCGCCAACCGACGCCGCGGCGCGTCAGGGCCGTAAGCGGACGCGATCGATGATTCCATGCAGATGGAGCCTAGAATTGAGCCAATTGATCCTGGACGTGCCGGACGACTCCCTGTTGTCGCTCAAGTTGTCTGATGAAGCCGCCGCGGCGGAGATCCGCCTTGCGGCCTCCGTGAAGCTCTACGAGCTCGGGCGCCTCTCGTCCGGGGCGGCGGCGCGTCTCGCCGGTATCCCGAGAACCCTGTTCCTGAGCAAGCTGGCTGAATACGGCGTCGATACCTTCCGCCTCACCGAAGACGAGCTGGAGCGCCAGACATCCCTTGCCTGACGTTATCTGCAATACCTCTCCGCTCCAGTACCTTCACCAGATCGGGCAACTGGAGCTGCTACCGAAGCTGGTCTCGCGGATCACTGTCCCGACCGCGGTTGCCGAAGAGCTGGCCGAGGGCCGGCGCCGGGGTCTCGACCTGCCTGTCCCCGAAGCGCTGGGGTGGGTCGACCTACGCACCCCAGCGAGCGAGAACGTCGTCCGCCTGGTCGCCGATCTCGGTCCTGGTGAGACTGGCGTTCTGCTTCTGGCGTTGGAGCGTACCAATCCGGTCGTGATCCTGGATGATGCGCTGGCCAGGCGCCATGCCGAGGTTCTCGGGATCGCGTTGACGGGGACGCTCGGAATCTTGCTGGACGCCAAACGCCGCGGACTGGTGCCGGCGGTGACCCCTCTGGTCGACGACCTCCAGCGTTTGGGCTTCCGGCTCAGCGAGGGGACCCGAAACGCTGTTTTGCGTATGGCAGGAGAGCCGTAGCGCCGTTGCCCCGACGAATGGGTGTAATTGTGTGTGAGGGTTCTGACGCCCTCCTGCAATCCAACTCGACTCGACTCCCCGAGCCGCCATGTCACATCCACACCTGGACGTCGCGCCCGAAGCGCAGCCCCATGACCTGGCAGGCCAATTTCAGCAGTTCGCGCTTCTTCGCATCGCTCTCGTTGGTGCCGACCAGCCAGCCGTGGGCGAAGGGCTCGGTGTGCTTCCAGAGCCCCGGCTTCATCGGGTAGACCTCCTGCGGCGTGCGACCCACATAGCGCCGTGACCGTCCAATGGTCGCCGCGGCTTGCTGAAAGCGCGCCGGAAACCTGGGTTCCAATTCGGCGAACTGCCGCAGCATACCGACGAAGGTCTCCTTCGCGAAACGGGTCGGGAAGTCCTGGCCGAACAAACGGTAACCGGATCGCGGCGCACGGGTTGCCGCCGAGGTTGCCGGTGCGGGCGGCGGGGCTTCGAGCCCCCGCTGGAGACCGGCGATGGTCTGCTGCAACGCGGCGAGCTGCATCTGCAACTGGGTGAGCTGGGCGGTGTCAGGCAGCATGGGCGTCTTCTCCTGGGCAGGACGGTTGTTTCAACGCGGCGTTCAGGTCCCCGCCGGTGTGGCGGTGCTCGCCACGTAGCAGGCGCTTCTCGGTCCGGCGCGACGGGCGATAGACGGTGACCACCTGATCACCAGCGATCACCACCCGACAGCCCCGCAGCCGTTCCAGCGCGCCGATCTCCTGCTTGCGGCGTCGGATCTCCCGGTCCGCGTCCTGAGCGAGGAGCAGCAGACTGTCGGCATCGACCGCCGTGCCGGCGGCGACGATCATCGGGATGTCGGACTCGCGAAACCCCCGTTGGCGGATGCGGGCTTGGGCGTGTTGGGTCAGGGTCAGGTTCATGCGCGTTCCTCCGTATCCGTGTTGTCGATATCGGCTCCTTGGTTGGCGGCGCTGCCGGTGGCCGCTGGCGTTGACTGGTCTTCCGGTAGCTTGATCTTCAATCGGAAGCCGCGTCGGGGCTTAATTCGCGACGTCAACTCCTCGGTAACGGCCTGGTTCTTCTCGTCCAGCCAGCGCCGGTACTCCTCTTCGTCGGTGGCTTGTTTCTTCTCCCAAACCTCCTGGAGATCGATCCGCCCATCCTGAATCCGTTCGAGGATGCCCTGATCCGCCTCGTGGTCAGGATCGAGCCCAACGTTGGCGCCGAGAACAGGCGTGGGAACGGCATAATCCGGTGTCGCCCCCCTGAAGCTGGCGGTGAACTCGATCGGGTGCTCCTTGAACAGACCAAGGGCCTTGAGCTCGTCCTGCAGAAATTGGATGAAGGGCGAGTACTCATTTTCCTCGTCGGGCCTTGCTCATAACTCCGGCCACCGAGCGGGTCGCCTGCCGGCATCCCGAGGCAAAATGCCGTTTTAGTGAGTTTTTTAGCCTGACTCCCATCATGTAGGTGGGCCTTGGCCGGAATTATGAGCAAGGCCCGGCGGCTGAGTTCGTCAACAAACGCGTCCGAACCGAGTGATAGGGGTTCGATATCAAACAGTAGGCGTGTCCCCACCGGTTGCAGCGCTCGCAGACCTCGGCAAGCAGGGCGAGGAACATCCGGCGGAACGTCCCGCGGTCCCCGGCACCCCGATCGATGTCCTCGCGCGCAGCCCCGCGTGAGGTGATCCGGTCGTCCTTGCCCCGCGCGGGGACCTTGAATTCTTCGAGGTGTCCATCAGCTTGAGGGCACCCTGATCAGAGATGGCATGGAAGACTTCGACGGGATGAACACCTCAAGAACGGCGGTGGTTGTGACAAGGCCGAGCCAGGCTCCCGGCGACGCGGTTGCCACGGCCCCAGTGCCCCTCAGTCCCGGGGATGGCCTCCTCGGCAAGATGTGCGCCCCGCCCGCCGGTCTCGATGATCCGACGGACCAGCCAGGCACCGGCCAACGCGGCCTCCTGGGCGTCGAGGCGGGCGCGCGTGACCGGCGCCGAAACAGGATCTCCCCGCTGCTGATGCTATGGCTGCTGACTATGACTACCTCCGCTGCCCACGCCGACATGCCCCTGTTCGATTTCTCGACCGAGACCCCCTCGAGTGCCTGGCAAATCGTCAACGACGGCGTCATGGGGGGCGTCTCCACGAGTCGCTTCGATCTGACGGATGGCGTCGCCGTCTTTCGCGGTGAGGTGTCGCTGGAGAACTACGGCGGGTTCGCCTCCGTGCGCTCGCTGCCGGCGCGCTACGACATGCAGCAGGACGTCGATGCGTTCGTGATCCGTGTCCGCGGCGACGGCCGGCGCTACAAGCTCACCGCGCGCATGGCTCGGAGCTTCGACGGCCCGGTCTACCAGGCGGCTTTCGCGACGAGGCCGGCCGAGTGGGAGGAGCATCGGCTGCCTTTCAAGGATTTCGTGCCGACCTTCCGTGGCCGTGTGCTGTCGGGCGAGCCGCCGCTGGATGCCACCAAGATCGCGTCGGTCGGCTTCCTGATCGCGGACAAGCAGGCCGGTCCCTTTCGGCTCGAGATTGCCTGGATCAAGGCCGTGACGTCGCCGCCGCCGTGACACCGGCGACACGCCATCTGGTATTGGTCCTCGGCGACCAGCTCGATGAGCGGTCCTCGGCCTTCGATGGCTTCGAGGCCAGTGCCGATGCGGTGTGGATGGCCGAGGTGGACGAGGAGTCCACGCACGTCTGGAGTCACAAGGCGCGCATCGCCTTGTTCCTCGCGGCCATGCGCCATTTCCGCGACACCTTGCGGCGCCGAGGTCTCCGCGTCGAGTATCGCCAGCTGGATGACTCGGAGAACCGGCACAGCTTGGCCGCTGAGCTGGTCGCGGCCATCGAGCGGTTGTGCCCGCGGAAGCTGATCCTCGTCGAGCCGGGCGATTGGCGGGTGAGAGAGGGCCTCCGCGAGACCGCGCGTGCTGCCGGCGTCGAATTGGAGGTCCGGCCTGATCGGCACTTCCTCTGCCCCAGCGAGCAATTCGCCGAGCACGCACAAGGGCGCAAGCAGTTGCGGCTGGAGCCCTTCTACCGGGCGATGCGTCGCCAGCTGAACGTGCTGATGGACGGCGACCAGCCGGCCGGCGGCACATGGAATTACGACAAGGAGAACCGCGGCAGCTTCGGCAAGCAGGTCCCGGCCCCGATCCCCGTCCCGTGCGGCTTCACGCCCGATGCGACCACAGGCGCGGTCCTGGCCCTGGTGGACGCGAGGTTCAAGTCCCACCCGGGTGGGCTCGCGTCGTTCGACTGGCCCGTGACGCCGCAGCAGGCGAGGGCCGCGCTGGACAGGGCAAACGCATCATAGCATTATGATATTCTTATATAATATACATGATATAACCTCCGCAACATTCTGAGATGGCTATCGCGGAGGCTCAAGAAGTGACGCTCGATTCGGATCGCTCGCTGATCA
>NZ_NRRW01000019.1 GCF_016583835.1 Thiococcus pfennigii
GGAGGGTCCTGGGAGGCGGTCGAATGCGTCGGCGTGGCGATGTTCCACGTGGAACCCTGCCGTGGCGCGCGGTGGCGTAGGTTCCGATGATGCCCGTCGGCCCAATGCCGCCCGCGTGGCCATGCCGGGCCGAGGGCGGCTGTCGGGTTACGGCGCGCACCACCTGTTCATTCGCAGCGAGCGCCGTGCCGGCGCGCCTGATCCGACCTACGCGGCACCCCGACCGCCAGCCGTGCCCTCCGCAAGGACCGCCGTGGCTAGGCGCCAAACCCGATCTGCGCGCCTTGTCCGCCGACCAGAACGGATCCGCTGTCGGTGGTCATGCACGGAGGATTGCATTGTCCGCGACCCGAGTGGCAGCATTCGATATCGATCGACGCGGTCGCGTCGGCGAAGCACCAGCGCCTTGCGGGGATTTTAGCCATGGCCGCCGTTGAGCCCATCCAGGATCGTGCCGAGCCCAAACTGGGCGCGGTGTCCCTCGTCGAGGATTCGCCGGCCGAATCCGCGACCCCGAACGAGCCGCACGCCCCGATCATCGCCGAGCTGCAGCGGCGCGGCAAGCTCAGCGCCGCCGACCACCATCGCGCCCAACGGATCGCCAGCGAGAGCGGCGACGGCCTGTTGCGGATGCTGGTGCGGCTCGGGCTGGTCTCGGAACGGGACCTGGCCCAGGCCTTCGTCGAGGTGTTGAGGTTGCCGCTCGCCGAGCAGGCGACCTTTCCCCGCGAGCCGGTGGCCGAGGACCGCCTCAGTCTGCGCTTCCTGAAGGACGCGCGGGTCCTGCCGCTGCGCGAGGACGCGACGACCCTCGAGGTGGCCTTCGCCGACCCGACCGAGCCCTTCCTGCACGCGGCGCTGGCCGCCGCCGCCGAGAAGGCCATCGTGCCGCGGGTCGGGCTGCCGAGCGAGATCGAATCGGCGATCGAACAGCTCTACGAGCAGGGCCCGGAGGAGGAGGGGGAGCGCGAGACCGAGGGCGCGCTGGGTGCGATCGACGAGGACGACATCGAGCACCTCAAGGACCTCGCCAGCGAGGCGCCCGTGATCCGGATGGTCAACCAACTCATCCAGCGCGCCGTCGAGTGTCGGGCCTCCGACATCCACATCGAGCCGTTCGCCGATACGCTCAAGGTGCGCTACCGGATCGATGGTATCCTCAAGGAGGTCGAGGCCCCGCCCGTGCGCTCGACGGCGGCCGTCGTCTCGCGCGTGAAGATCATGTCGAAACTCAACATCGCCGAGCGCCGCCTGCCGCAGGACGGGCGCATCCCGATCCGCATCCAGGGCAAGGAGCTCGACCTGCGCGTCTCGACGGTGCCGACCCTGTTCGGCGAGAGCGTCGTCATGCGCCTGCTCGACAAGGAGAGCGTGCGCTTCGACTTCGATGCCCTCGGCTTCGAGGGCCGACCGCGCCAGCGGCTCCTGACCATCCTCGACCAACCCTATGGGATCCTGCTCGTGACGGGCCCGACCGGCAGCGGCAAGAGTACGACCCTCTACACGGCCCTGAGCCGCCTCAATACGCAGGAACGCAAGATCATCACCGTCGAGGACCCGGTCGAGTACCAACTCCAGGGGATCAATCAGATCCAGGTGAAGTCCGCGATCGGCATGACCTTCGCCGGCGCCCTGCGCGCGATCGTGCGCCAGGATCCGGACGTCATCATGGTCGGCGAGATGCGCGACCTGGAGACGGCGCGCATCGCCGTCCAGTCGGCCCTGACCGGTCACGTCGTGCTCTCGACGCTGCACACGAACGACGCCGCGAGCGCCGTGACCCGCCTGCTCGAGATGGGGGTCGAGGACTATCTGCTGACCTCGACCGTCAACGGCATCCTGGCGCAGCGCCTCGTGCGCCGCCTCTGCCCGCACTGTCGCGCCGCGGCCGAGGTGCCGCCGGCCCTCGCCGAGCGGCTCGCCGAGCTCGCCGCGGGCGCCCCGGTAGGCATCTTCCGGCCGGTCGGCTGCCCGCGCTGTAACGACATGGGCTACCTCGGTCGGCTCGTGATCGCCGAGGTCCTGGTCATCTCCGACCCGATCCGCCAGGCCGTCCTCGCCCACGCGACCGCGACCGAGATCCAACGCATCGCCATCGCCGAGGGCATGATCACCATGTACGATGACGGCCTGCTCAAGGCCCTGAAGGGGCTGACGACGGTCGAAGAGGTCCTGCGCGTGGCCGAGGCGGCCTGAGGCATGGCGACGTTCCAGTACAAGGCGGTGAAGCCGGACGGCGAGGTCGTCGAGGGCGACCTCGAGGCCGTCGACGAGGCGGCCGTCGTCAAGCATCTTCAAGCCCTGGGGCTGATCCCGATCCAGACCCGTACCGGTGGCGGCTGGTGGCGTGCCCGCATCGGGCGCCGGGCGGCGCGCCGGCTGACCCAGAACCAGGTCGGCATCGTGACCCGCCAGCTCGCGACCCTGCTGGAGGCCGGTCTGACCCTCGACCGTTCGCTCCAGATCCTCATCGATCTGACCACCGAGGCCCATCTCGTCGCGGTCCTCGAGGACCTCCAGTCGCGGGTACGGGGCGGGGCGACCTTCTCCAGCGCCCTGGAGGCCCAGGACGGCCAGTTCCCGCGCCTCTACGTCAACATGGTCCGCGCCGGCGAGGCGAGCGGGGCGCTCGATGCGGTGCTCGAACGCCTGGCCGACTATCTGGAGCGCAGTGCCGAGCTGCGCAGCACCATCACGTCCGCCCTCTACTACCCGGCCATCCTGTTTGCCGTCGCGGGCTTCTCGGTCATCGCCCTGTTGGTCTGGGTCGTGCCCCAATTCACCGTCCTGTTCGAGGACATGGGCGCCGCGCTGCCGCTGCCGACGCAGATCGTCGTCGCCCTCGGCGACGCCTTCCGCAACTACTGGTGGGCCATGCTGAGCGGCCTGGCCCTGACGGCCCTGGCAATCGAGCGCCTGCTGCAACGTCCGGAGGCGAAGGCCCGGCTCGACCATCGGCTGCTCGACCTGCCATTGTTCGGCGAGCTGATCTGGAAGCTCGAGACGGCCCGTTTCACCCGCACCCTGGCGACGCTGCTGGCCAATGGGCTGCCGCTGCTGACGGCCCTCAATCTGGCCAAGGAGGTCGTCGGCAATCGCCGCCTGCTCGGCCTGCTCGGCGACGCGAGCGACGACCTCAAGCGCGGTCGCGGACTCGCCGAGCCGCTCGCGCGGCGGGGTGCGCTGCCGCGGCTCGCATTGCAGATGATCCGCGTCGGCGAGGAGTCCGGCAGCCTGGATGCGATGCTCGCGAAGGTCGCCCAGCTCTACGACCAGGAGACCCGGGCCAGCGTCCAACGGTTGCTGACCCTCCTCGAGCCCCTCCTCATCATCGGCCTCGGGGTCATCGTCGCCGGTATCATCGTCTCGATCCTGATGGCGATCCTCGGTGCCAACGAGCTGGTCTTCTGACGCGCTCGATCCCTTTTCGCTTCCCGTTCGAAGGAGTTTCACCCGTGATCAAACCTCGTCGCCCCGTAGCCGGCTTCACCCTCGTCGAACTCTTGGTCGTGCTGGCCATCCTGGGGCTCCTCGCCGGGCTCGTCGGCCCGCAGGTGATGAAGTTCCTCGGCAGCTCGAAGACCAAGACCGCCCAGCTGCAGATCGCCGACCTGGCGGCGACGATGGATCTCTATCGGCTCGAGGTCGGGCGCTATCCGACCTCCGACGAGGGTCTCGAGGCCCTCGTCAGCGACCCCGGGTCGGTACCGAATTGGAACGGCCCGTATCTGAAGAAGGGCAAGGTGCCCGAGGACCCTTGGGGCAATGACTACCTCTACCGCTTCCCGGGCGAGCACGGGACCTTCGAGATCTGGTCGCTCGGGGCCGATGGGCGCGAGGGCGGCGATGGCGAGAATGCCGACATCACGAGTTGGGACTAGGCCCCGCCCCCCGATAGAGGCGCACGGCCCGTCGACCGTGCGGCGTGCCGCGGCCGGCTTCACGCTGATGGAGCTGCTCGTCGTCCTGGCGCTGATCGCGGCCGTCCTGGCCGTGACCCCGCCGCTGATCGGGCAGGCGCTTCCCGGCGTCGAGCTGAAGGCGGCGGCGCGCCGCACGGTCGCCGGTCTGCGCCTGGCGCGCACCGAGGCGATCCGCTCAGGGCGCGATGCGGCCTTCACCCTCGATGTCGAGGGGCGCTCCTTTCGCGTCGACGGCGACTACCGGTCCGGTCGGCTGCCGAAGGACATCCGGGTGCGGCTGGAGGCGGCCGAGCGCGAGACGGACGGGGATCGGATGGGGGCGATCCGGTTCTTCCCCGATGGTAGCTCGACCGGGGGGCTGATCGTGTTGGCCCGCGAAGGGCGCGGCTACGAGGTCGGCGTCAATTGGCTCACGGGCGCCATCCGAATGGCGCCGTGCGAGGCCTGCCCCTGATGCCCATCCCTCACCGCCCGCGGCGACAGGCCGGCTTCTCGTTGCTGGAGGTCCTGGTTGCCTTCACGATCCTGGCCCTGTCGCTCGGGGTCCTGCTGCAGATCTTCTCGCGGGCGATGACGACGACCGCCATCGGCGAGGGCTACGACCGTGCCGCCGCGCTCGCCGAGCTCCAGTTGCGGCAGGTCGGCTACGAGATCCCGTTGGAGCCCGGCGTCCATGAAGGCGAGACCGACGACGGGCTCGCGTGGACGATCCGGATCGTCCCCGACTGGGGTGTCGAGGACCCGTTCGGCGAGGCCCCATGGACCCTCTATCGCGTCGTGGTCGATGTCCTCTGGCGCGACGGCGGGGCGGGCGTGCGGCGCCTGACGCTGCCGACCCTGCGCCTGGGTGGCCCGCCGCTGTGACCGCCACGGCGGGCGTCGCATGGCGGCTCGGGCGGGCCGGCAAGGGGCCGCGGGTGCCGTCGGCGGGCGCCGGCTTCACGCTCGTCGAATTACTGATCGCCCTCGCCCTGATCGCGTTGATCCTGCTGCTCCTCTTCTCCGGGCTGCGGCTCGGCTCGCGTGCCTGGGAGGGCGTCGAGGGACTCGCCGAGCGCGGCGCCGAACGGCGGGTCGCGCGGCAGTTCCTCACTGCGGCCCTCTTGCAGGCACGGGATGCGGCCGTCGAATTCGACGGCGAGCCGCGGCCGGTCTTCGCCGGCGATGCCCAGCACCTGGAGTGGGCCGCGCCGCTGGCGACGCGCGTCGGCCTGCCGGGGCTCTACCTGCTGCGGCTGTCGGTCATGGAGGTCGACGGCCGCGCCGCGCTGGTGCTCGTGCGCTGGCTGCTGCACCCGGACATCCTGGCCGGGACCGATGAGGTGCCGCCCTGGGCGCCGCTGGGCGCTGAGGGGGGAGACCTGGCCCTCGGTGACCTGCTCGATCAGGACCGCGCGGCCGGCGCCTTCGGTGCGACCGTGCTCCTGCCGGCGGTCGAGGGATTCGAGATCGCCTACTTTGGCCTGCGCCTGGAGGACGGGGAGACCGCCTGGGGCGAGGACTGGATCGAGGAGCCGATGCTCCCGCAGCGGCTGTCGATCCGGATCGAGACCGCCGCGGGCGCCTGGCCGGAACTGCTGGTCGACCTACCGACCGGCCGCTAGCATTCAGGGGATTGCTCCATGTCACGCGCAGGCAGCGACCGCGACCGTCCCCGCCCGGCGGCGACCAGAGGCCGTCACCGCGCGCCGCCGACGGTCACGCGCGGGATCGCCCTGGTCCTGGTGCTCTGGGTCATCGCCCTGCTCACCGTAATGGCCCTCGGCCTGACGGCGACTCAGCGCACCGAGACGGCCCTGACCCGCAATCAGGTCGACGCGGTGCGCTTTCGCGCCCTCGCCGATGCGGCCGTCAATGCGGCCCTCTACGAACTGCTGTCGCCGCCGCCGCTGGAGCTCGAGGAGGCCCCACCCCAGGGGGGCGAGGCGGCGACGCCGGGTTGGGCGCTGGGTTGGTTGCCGGATGGGCAGCCCCACCTGTGGCGCTTCGCCGGGGAGACCCTGGAGGTCAGGATCGAGAACGAGGCCTCGCGGCTCGATCTCAATGTCACCGAGCGCGAGCACCTGGAGTCCTTGCTGCTGGCGCTGCCCGTGGAACCGGAACTCGCCGCCGCGCTGGCCGACCGGATCCTCGATTGGCGTGACGGAGACGCGCTGGCGCTGCTCGACGGGGCAGAGGACGACGACTATGCGGCCGCTGGCTATCCATACGGTGCCAAGGACGGGCCGTTCGAGTCCGTCGAGGAACTGCGGCTCGTCATGGGGATGAGCGACGCGCTCTACGAGGCCATCGCGCCTGTACTGACCGTCGATGGGGATCGTCGCGGCGTCGATGAGACCTTCGCGGCGCCGCTGGTCCTCGCCGCCTTGCGCGGCCAGACGCTGGAGATGCTCCTCGCGGATCGGGGCCAGTCGGAGGAGGACCCTTCGATGGGGCGCGGGCCGCGCGCTGGAGTCGATCGCGGTGGCCCCCTGTACCGCATCCGCGTGACCTGGGTAATCGATGGGAGGCGTACACGAACTATGGATACCCTCGTGAACACCTCCCCGAGCGGTCCCTCGCCCTACGAGGTCCGCTGGCGGCGCCTGGGGCTGAGCCAGGACTGACCGCGAGGGCGAGGCGCGCCCCAACGCGGGTGCGTGCCGATCATACCTCTGGCCATGCTGCGGGGCTGGCGGGCCGCATCCGCTTTTCGTGAACAGACGGTCGGCAACGCGCCGCCGGTCGAGGCCGCTGTCGGTTTACGGCGCGCGGGCGGGCCTGTGCCTCGTCAGCGACTGCGGTGCTGGGGCGCCTGCCCGACGTGGTTGCCCACCGGAGGAGCCGACTGATCGGCGATCGGCGGCCCGGATCGTCCGCGAGCGGGCCCTTACCGGCGCAGGCGACGGCTGCGGAGGCCACCGATGCGCCTCCTCGGCATGCTCCCGCTGATCAGCACGGGTCGGCGGTGCCGGCCGCGATCGCAATCTTTTTTCGATAAGATCGCGTCTTGTGAAATCATGTCGCCCGAGACCGGGCCGACGCTTCGGGCCGACGCTTCGGGCCGACGGGGGCTCTCGGGCGACCGGGTGCGGGGCCCAGCCATGGCCGGGCATCCTGCAAGCCGCTGATTCGGCGCGTTGTCTGAGATATGGGTAATGGTATGATCATGTCCCCGGGGGCGTTGCGGACGTCGATGATCGATCGTCGTGCATGGATGGGTCCCCTTTCCTTGCCTGGATACGAGCCTGCCGGTGTCGCCGCCGCGTGGCGTTCGTCTCTCCGGCTGTCACGGTGGCATGGAAGGCGTGTGAGATGATGAGATGAAGATCGCCGAGCGGCTCCGCTCCATCCAGCTCCTGGGGGCCGTCCTCGACGGCCCCCGCCTCGCGTTGTGGCGCGAGGAACTGCTCGCCTGCGCGCCGGAGCGGGTGCGTCGCTGGCTTCAGGGCCGGGATCGGCGCTTGCTGGTGACGATCTCGGGTGGCGAGCGCGCCGAGCTGCAGCTCGCGACCGGCGATGCCCGCCAGCCGCTCGGGCACCTGGAGCCGACCGGTAAGGGTGAACTCCCGCCGCTGGCGGGGGAGGGCCGCAATGCGGAGCGCCACCGCACGGTCCTCGGCCTGCCGGCCGACTGGGTTCTGCGCCGCACCGTGACCTTGCCAATGCAGGTACGGGAGAACCTCGCCCAGGTGGTGCGTTACGAGATCGATCGGTTCTCGCCGTTCTCGCCCGACCAGGTCTTCTTCGATTGCCTCGCGCAGGCCGCCGGGCGCTCGGACCGACTGACCGTCGAGTTGGCGATCTGCCGCCGCGACCGGGTCCAGCCCTGGCTCGAGCGGTTGCGCGAGGCGGGGCGGCCGGTCGATCAACTGACCTGGGACGGCGCCTGGCCGAGGGCCAACCTCCTCGCCCCGCAGGACCGCCCGCCGCGCAAGGTGCCGCTGCTCACCGCACCACGCGCGCTCGCCGGCCTGACGCTGGTGCTGCTGGTCGCGGCGATGGCCTCGCCCCTGTGGCAGCGGGCGCGGATCCTGGAGCGGATCGATGAGGACCTGCGCGCCGCACGGGCCGAGGCGATCAAGGTCGACGATCTCAGGCAGACCCTCGAGCGGGCCCGCGAGGCCAGTCTCGCGATCCTCCGGCAGAAGGCCGAACAGCCCAGGATCAGCGACCTGCTGCGCGAACTCACTCAGCGCCTGCCCGACGATACCTGGATCCAGAGCTTCGAGGTCCGCGACGGCGAGGTCCAGATTCGCGGCGAGTCGGCGCGCGCGACGGCCCTCATCGAGTTGCTCGAGAGCGCGCCGGGGCTCGATGGCGTCGGCTTTCGCTCGCCGGTGACCCAGGTCGCCCAGACCGGCATGGAACGCTTTCACATCGCCTTTCGCTACGTCCAGCCGGGGTCCTCGTGATACCGCTGCGCTCGAAGAATACCCGGTGCTGGCTCTTGCGGGTCCTGGTCGTGGGGCTGCCGCTGACCCTCGTCCTCGCCGTCGGCGGGGCGTGGCTCGATCGCCTAAGCTCCCTCGACGCCCGGATCGATGAGCGCACCGAGCAGCTCCAGCGCTTCCAGCGGGCGTTGCGGATGTTGCCGACGCTGCATACCGAGCTCGAGCAGGTCCGTTCGAACGACGAGCTCAAATCCTTCTACTTCGATGCCCCGACCGCGGCGCTGGCCGGTGCCGACCTTCAGCGGCGCCTCCAAGACATCGTCCAGGCCGCGGCCGGTCGGCTCATCAGTACCCAACTGCTGCCCTCGCCGTCGGGCGAGGAGCCGCCGCGGGTGAGGATCCGCACCCAGCTGCAGGGGACCGTCGAGACGCTGCTCGACGTGCTGCTGGAGATCGAGCAGGCCCGCCCGCTGCTGTTCATCGACCAGGTCTCGGTGCGCTCGACGGCCAGGCCCCATCGCACCATGAACCAGCGCCGACCGGTCCCGACGCGCCAGGATGGTCTGTTGACGATCCGCCTCGATGTCTTCGGCTATGCCCTCGGAGGTGGCCCGTGAAGCCCTTCTGGTGGGCCTTGCCGATCGGCCTGCTCGGCCTGCTCGCGCTGCAATGGTCGGATTGGCCGCCGCCTCCGACCTGGACGCAGGCGCCGCCGTCCGCCCCGGCGGAGCCGAGCGGCGACCTCCTCGCCGAGTTCGCACCCTTGGTCGACCAGGATGCCGGCGAGGAGCGCTCGGCCTATGCCGAGGTCGTCGAGCGACCCCTGTTCGTCCCGGACCGCCGGCCGCCGGAGCCGGAGGCCGCGGAGGGGCAGACGGCCGTTGCCGACGAGGCCGGGGTACTCGAGACCCTGGACCTCGTCGCCGTCATCATGACCCCGGACCTGACGATGGCCTGGGTGAAGGCTGCCACCGACCCGAAGCTGCTCGAGGTCAGGGCCGGCGAGGAGTTGGCGGGCTGGATCGTCCGCGAGATCCGGTCGGATCGGTTGGCGCTGGAGTACCAGGGGCGGACCGAGACGCTCCTGCTGCGCACCTTTCCGGCACGGCCCGAGCGAGCCGAGCCGCCCCGCCGCGCGGGTCGCCCGGGCTCGCGATTGCGTCCCCCGTCAAATCAACCCGATCGCCAGTAGGTCAACACCATGTATCGCGATGTCCCCCACGAGCCCCGTCAGGGGCGAGCCCTCCTCTGGACCCTCGTTGGGACCTTCGTCACGACGGCGGGCCTCGGGCTGGGGGGCTGCGAACCCGGGGACTGGGACCCGACCCTGCGCGTCAGCGACGAAAAGGGCCACATGGTCGGCGATGCGCTCGGCAAGACCCCGGGCGCGGAGACCTCGGCGCTACGCCCGCAAGGCGGCATCGCCGTCGGCGACTCGGGCGGGCCGCGCGTCGGGAATTCCATCGATCGGGGGACCGGCACCTTCGTCGGCACGATCGACCGCCCCGCCGTCGATACGACCCCGGGCGACGTGACCCTCAATTTCGACGGGACCGATATCCGCGAGGTGGTCAAGGTCGTCCTCGGCGACCTCTTGCAGGCCAACTACGTCATCCATCCCGCCGTGCAGGGCTCGGTCTCTCTGCAGACCGGTCGGCCCTTGCGCCGCGACCTGCTGATCCCGACGCTGGAGACCCTGCTGCGGATGAACGACGCGGCCTTCGTCGAGAAGGACGGCCGCTACGAGGTCGTCCCGCTGGCCAGCGCCATCCAGGGCAAGGTCGCCAGCCAGCTCGGCGAGTCCACGCGCGCGCTGCCGAACGGCTACAGCGTCCAGATCGTCCCCCTCCAGTACATCGGCGCCGAAGAGATGAGCCAGATCCTCCAGCCCCTGGTGCCGGAGGGGAGCATCGTGCGGGTCGACACGGTGCGCAACCTGCTCGTGATCGCGGCGACCAGCCCGCAGCTCGGCAATGTCCTCGACACGATCCGAGCCTTCGACGTCGACTGGATGGCCGGCCTGTCGGTGGGCTTCTTCGCGCTCGACTATGCCAAGGCCGCCGACGTCGCCACACAGCTCGAGGGTCTGCTCGCCGACGGCGAGGGCGGCAACCCCTTCAAGGGCCTGTTCCGTTTCATCCCGATCGAGAGCGCCAACAGCCTGCTCGTGATCTCGCCGCAGGAGAAGTATCTCACCCAGGTCCAGGGGTGGATCCAGCGCCTCGACATCGCCGAGGCGGCCGGGGACGGTGCCCAGCGGCTGTTCGTCTACCGGGTCAAGCACGGCGACGCCGTGGCCCTGGCCGATATCCTAAGCCAACTCTTCGCCAGCGACGCCGGCGGTGTGCGGCGTCAGGTCGGTGGCGTGGCCCCGGGCCTGCGCTCGGCGGCGCTCGAATCCGCCAACCCCGACGATCCCGGTTCGTCGACGGCCTCGCGGCAGACGAGCGCAACCGCCAGCCGCCTGGAACTGTCCTCGAACGTCAGCATCGTCGCCGATGCGGTGAACAACTCGCTGCTGATCCGCTCGACCCCGCGCGACTACAAGAGCCTGCTTGATGCCCTGAAGCAGCTCGACATCGTGCCCTTGCAGGTGCTCGTCGAGGCGACCATCGTCGAGATCTCGCTGTCGGGGAGCCTGCAGTACGGGATCCAGTGGCAGATCTTCGGCAAGCTCGGCGACTACGAGCAGGACTTCTCGCTCGATGGCACCCTCGACGATACGACCCAGTCGGGCATCGCCAAGTCCTTCCCAGGCTTCAATTGGGCCGTCATCGCCAGCCCGGACCAGATCCGCGCGACCTTGAGCGCTCTGGCCGGCGACAATCTGGTCAATGTGCTGTCCTCGCCGTCGGTCATGGTGATGGACAACCAGACGGCCAAGATCCAGGTCGGCGAGGAGGTCCCGATCGTGACGACCGAGCAGCAGGGTACGACGACGGACGACCGTATCGTGAACCAGATCCAGTACAAGGACACGGGCGTGATGCTCTCGGTCAAGCCCAGGGTCACGCCGGGCGGACTCGTGCAGATGGAGATCGAGCAGGAGGTCAGCAGCGTCGTGCGGGAGCGTACCGAGCAGGGGGTCGATTCGCCGACCTTCCAGACCCGCAACATCACCAGCTCCGTGGCCGTGCGTTCGAATCAGGCGGTCGTCCTCGGCGGCCTGATCAAGGACCAGCGCGAGACCGGCAAACAGGGCCTCCCCGGCCTCTATCGGGTGCCGGTCCTCGGCAACCTGTTCGGCCAGACGAGCAAGAGCGCCGATCGCACCGAATTGGTCGTGATCCTGACGCCGCGCGTGATCGCGAGCGACCAGGACATCGAATCGGTGACGGGCGAGTTCCGCAACAAGCTCAAGGGCCTCGACCTGAAGGGGTCGGCCTCGGGCCTCGCCCCCCGGGGCTGACGGGGCTTCGCCCGACCGACGGCGCCGGCGCCGCATGGGAGACGTAGTCGGGTCAGCCCCTTGGGGGCGTAACCCGACGGCCGGCTGGCGGCTATCTTAAGAACGTAGGGCGGGAAAGCGAAGCGCATCCCGCCACCCACGGGGCACCAACTCCCGACCTGATTAGCAAGCTTCTTCAGCCGAGCCGAGATCCGACCGAGAACCTGGTGACCAGGCTACGTGAAAGCGCAAAAATAACGGCAGCTTACGAACGCCAGATACGCACATCGGTATTGGGATTCTCTGGCTTTTCGATGGTAGCTGAAGCATCTTGCTAATCAGGACTCCCGATGACGCTCGCGCAGCCAGGCCCATGGGAGCGCTGTCCGGGATCCTCGCGCGCCAGGCGATCAAGCCGATTCCATCGGTGGGGGAGGCGCCGCCGTGGATATCGATCTCCTCCGGCCGGCGCGCCACCTGAGTCAGAACGGCGGGATGCGCTGCGCTTTCCCGCCCTACGCGCTACGGGCCGCGCCGATGTCGCCGGGGCCGTGGCCGGGTGAGGCGCGCCGGGCGCCCGTTCGCGTCTCGCCTCAGCCGCCGGTGGGGGCTGGCCGCGGACGCCAGGCGAAGAGGACCGCTGCGGAGAGCAGGCACAGGCCGGCGAGGACCTGGGCGGCGACCGGCGCAAGGAGTTCGCCGGGGCCGAACAGGAGCAGCAGGGTGCCGCTCAAGAACAGGGTCGCCGCGGCGAGGTTGGCCTTGGTGCGGGTCTGGCCGGCCTGGACCTCCTGGCGCAGGCGGGTCAGCTCCTCGGAGCGCCACTGGATCGCCAGGCGGTCGTGGGTCAGCCGGTCGAGGACGTGGAAGGTCAGCAGTGGCAGGTCCGGGAGCCGCTCGGAGACCGGCCCCAGATTGCGCCGGGCGTGCGCGAGGAAGGCCTTGGGGCCGAACTGCTCGTGCATCCAGCGCTCCATGAACGGCTTGGCCGTCGTCCAGAGGTCGAGCTGCGGATAGAGCTGGCGGCCGAGGCCCTCGATGTTGAGCAGGGTCTTCTCCAGCAGCACGAGCTGGGGCTGGACCTCCATGTCGAAGCGGCGCGCGACCTGGAAGAGGCGCACCAGGAAGTGACCGAACGAGATCTCGGCGAGTGGCTTCTCGAAGATCGGCTCGCTGACGGTGCGGATCGCCGATTCGAACTCCTCGACCCGCGTGTGTCGCGGTACCCAGCCGCTCTCGACGTGCAGCTCGGCGACGCGGCGGTAGTCGCGCTTGAAGAAGGCGAGCAGGTTCTCGGCGAGGTAGCGCTGGTCCTCGGTGCTGAGCGTGCCGACGATGCCGAAGTCGACGGCGATGTAGCGACCGCTCGGCTCGACGAAGATGTTGCCCGGGTGCATGTCGGCGTGGAAGAAGTTGTCGCGGAAGACCTGGGTGAAGAAGATCTCCACGCCGCGCTCGCCGAGCAGTTGCATGCTCACGCCCTGGGCCTTGAGCGCCGCGACGTCGCTGACCGGGGTGCCGAAGATCCGCTCCATGACCAGCACGTTGGCGCGGGTCAGGTCCCAGTAGACCTCGGGGACGTAGAGCTTCTCGCTGTTGAGGAAGTTGCGCCGCAGCAGCGAGGCGTTGGCCGCCTCGCGCTGCATGTCGAGCTCGTCGAAGATGGTCTTCTCGTACTCGCGGATGACCTCGACCGGGCGCAGCCGCCGCCCGTCCTTCCAGTAGCGTTGTGCCAGCTCGGCGATCGTGTAGAGCAGCCGCACGTCACGGCGGATGATCTTCTCGATGCCTGGGCGCAGCACCTTGACGACGACCTCGCGCCCGTCCTTGAGTCGGGCGGTGTGGATCTGCGCGATCGAGGCCGACGCGAGCGGGGTCTCGTCGAAGGCGTCGAGGACTGCCTCGATGGGCTGACCCCAGGCCTTCTCGATGAGGGCCCGTGCCACCAGGCCCGGGAACGGCGGCACCCGGTCCTGGAGCTTGGCGAGCTCGATGGCCAGGTCGTCGGGCAGCAGGTCGCGACGCGTCGAGAGGATCTGGCCGAACTTCACGAAGATGGGGCCGAGGTCCTCGAGCACGCGGCGGATGCGTACCGGATAGGGGGCGTGCTCGCCGCGGAACCAGTACCAGGGCGAGAGATAGGTCAGGAAGCGCAGCGGCCGCAGCAGGTGGGTGGCGAGGACGACCTCGTCGAGGCCGTGGCGCAGCAGCACCCGGTTGATGTGGAACAGGCGCAGTGTCTCGCTGAAGTGGAGCATCGCTCGTCCGGCGGTTCAGGGGCGTCGGCGCGCGAGGCGCTCGACGCGGGCGGCCAGGCGCTCGAGGTCGTCGCGCAGGGTATCGACCCCGGCGATCAGCTCGCGGACCTCGTAGTCGGTCGGCACCAGCCGCGCCTCCTCCTGAAGGTAGTCCTTCAGGGTCCGGGCCAGGCTGTCGCTCGAGCGCTGGCCCCAGCGATGCGCGCCGCGGGCGAGGTTGCCGACCTGGTGGGCCAGCGTGTCGCCGGTGAGCCGCGCGAGCTGCTCCTCCCAGTCGATGTCGAGCCCGGCGATGAACTCGCCGAACTGCTGGGCGAGGGCCGTGTCACCCTCGACCGTGACCTCGCCGGCGAAGAGGGAGTCCGTGCGCCGCTCGGCGAGCCCGAGCCGGGCGAGCGCGAGCGGCGTGCCGCACAGCGTGCAGTCCGGGGGCGCGTCGTAGGCACCGAAGAGCTGGAGGCGGTCGCGGCCGGGTATCAGGTAGAAGCGAGTGCCGAAGCCCGCGAGCTCGATCAGGATCACCTGGCCCTGCATCGCCGCGAGGCGCCGCGCCCCCTCGGGGTCGAGGGCGATGCCCTGGTTCAACGTCCGCTCCAGCAGGGCGAGGGCGGCATCCGGTAACTGGATGCCGCCGCTCACAGCTTGTAGCCCCTGTGGATGGCGACGATACCGCCGGTCATGTTGAAGTAGTCGCAGCGCTCGAAGCCGCCCTGCTCCATCATGGCCCGCAGGGTCTCCTGATCCGGGTGCATCCGGATCGACTCGGCGAGGTAGCGATAGCTCTCGGCATCGTTGACGATCATACGTCCGAGGTTCGGCAGCACGCTGAAGGAGTAGACGTCGTAGACCCGGCGCAGGGGCTGGGTGGTCGGGTGCGAGAATTCGAGGATCAGCGCCCGGCCGCCGGGGCGCAGGACCCGAAACATCTCGTCGATCGCGGCCTGCTTGTGGGTCACGTTGCGCAGGCCGAACGCGATCGTCACGCAGTCGAAGGCATCCGACGCGAACGGCAGGGTCTCGGCGTTGGCGAGGACGTAGTCCAGGTTGCCGACGACCCCGAGGTCCGTGAGGCGCTCGCGTCCGCGGCTCAACATCGCGGCGTTGATGTCGGAGGAGACCACCAGGCCCTCGTCGCCGACGATCCGGGCGAAGCGCTCGGTCAGGTCGCCGGTACCGGCCGCCAGGTCGAGCACCCGCTGGCCGCGGCGCACGCCGGCGAGCTCGATCGTGTGCCGTTTCCACAGGCGGTGAATACCGAGCGACATCAGGTCGTTCATCAGGTCGTAGCGATTGGCGACCGAGTCGAAGACGGCGCGCACCCGCGCGGCCTTCTCTTGTATGGGCACCTGGCTGTAGCCGAAGTGCGTGATCTTCTCGTCGGACATGCGTCCCCTCCCGTTGCGATGCCCGGATTCTACACCAATGTGGCCCGCCGGCTAAGCGCGCGGCCGGGCCTCGGGGGCATCGGGGTCGGTGGACGCGTGCGGGGCTGCGTCAGTGACGGTGTTCGGCGGTGCCGATGCTCGAGGCCGAGGCCATGTCCATCAGGCCGCGCATCAGCTCGGCGCGGTCCTTCACGTCGAGGGTCTCGATCAGCGCCTGCTTGTCTTCCGGTTCCAGCGGCAGGTGGGAGCAGAGGAGGTCGACGAGTTCCCCGGCCGGCATCTTCTTCGCGTCGTCCCAGGGGATCTCGACGTGGCGCAGGTTGCAGTAGGCGCGTAGCGAGGTCAGGAACCCCTCCTGATCGACCATGCCGCCCTCGCTGCCCTGGTAGTCGATCGTGAAGCGCTCCCAGTCCGGCTCGACCCGCCGGTAGCCGCGCCGGGTCTCCAGCTCGCGCCGCACCTGAAAGCGGCAGACCCCGGTCAGGACCAGCACGATCCGCCCGTCGCTCGTCTCGCTGTAGGAGGTGATCCGCCCGGCGCAGCCGACCCGATGGATCTGTGGGACCTCGTCCTCGATCGTCTCGCTGCGCGGCTGGATCATGCCGATCAGCCGGTCGCCGGCGAGGGCGTCGTTGACCATGTTCAGGTAACGCGGCTCGAAGATGTTGAGCGGCAGCTGGACGCCCGGCATCACGACGGCCCCGGCGAGGGGGAAGATCGGCAGCTGCGTCGGCAGGTCGTTGAAGTGCGGAAAGAAGGGGTTGCGGGTCATCGCGGGCTCCAGGGCTGACCATGGCCGGGCCACCGCGGCGCGGTCGCGATGCCGCTAGCCGACCGAAAGGTGGCCCCTGTCCCGCAAGAGATGGGGCGCTCGGGCCGTGTTTCCAGGGGCTTACGGCGACCTCGAAAGATTGCCATCCAGGCAATCCTTCCAGTTGGGGCGTCCTTGCATCGCCCGGGCTCGTCGGATCCTTCGAGGTGCCCGGGCGGGGCCTGCGCGGCGCCCGATGGCGCCCTGCGTCGGGCGCAGATTAATCGCATTTTCACCAGACCTCAATGGTGCCGCAACAAAGATTCGGGAATATGGATCAGATAGTTAACGAGGGACGAGCGACATGACCCGGATCGAACGCATGCGGCCGCTGCGCTACCGCAGCATCTGGATCTCCGACGTCCATCTGGGATGTCGTGGTTGTCAGGCGGACTTCCTGCTCGATTTTCTCCAATCCACCGAATCCAAGCACCTCTATCTGGTCGGCGACATCGTCGATGTCTGGGCGATGCAGGGCGGGGTCTACTGGCCGGAGGCGCACAACAACCTGGTCCGTGCGCTCCTGGAGAAGGCCCGCAACGGGACCCGGGTCGTCTATCTCCCGGGCAACCACGACGAGGTCTTTCGCGCGCACGTCGGGGTCGATTTCGGCAATATCGCCGTCCGCGACGAGGTCGTGCACACGACGATCGACGGCCGTCGCTTCCTGGTCACCCATGGCGACCGGTTCGATTGCGTCGTGCAGGGCGGCCGCTGGCTCGCCAAGCTCGGGGCGCGCGCCTACGATGCCCTGCTGGTCGCCAATCAGTGGGTCGCCGGTCTGCGTCGCGCGCTCGGCCTCGGATACTGGTCGCTCGCCGCCTACCTCAAGCACAAGGTCAAGGACGCCGTGAACTACATCGGCAACTACGAGCAGGCGGTCGCGCGGGAGGCCCGCGGCCAGCGGCTCGACGGCCTGATCTGCGGCCACATCCACCACGCCGAGATGCGCGAGATCGAGGACGTCCTCTACTGCAACTGCGGCGATTGGGTCGAGAGCTGTACGGCCCTGGTCGAGCACCACGACGGTCGGCTGGAGCTGCTGCGCTGGACGGACGCGAGCCAGGTCTCGCTGAGCGCTCGGGCGCCGGCCCCGCTCGCCCCGCTGCCCGCGCTGGCGCGCGCGAGTTGAGTGACGATTCAACGACCACCGGCGTATCTCCTAGTACAGCAGTGCGGATGTTCCGAGACCACCTCCAACGACTATCGTTGTCGTAATCGACGATCGGACTAGGATCAGGACAACGACAACGAACAGCCTCGGGATTTCTGAAGTGCTGCACGAGCCCGAACGGCCCGCACAGCGGACCCTACAGGGCTCATGCGACCTACGGGCTCGCGCAGAGACGCAGAGACGCAAAGTGAAGAGAAGGCATTGGTCGATGTCACCAATACGCTCCGCCTCTCCTTCTCTGCGCCTTTGCGTCTCTGCGCGAGATCTCTTTTTCGGGTGCGAGGCCGTCGGGTTAGGCGCGCCGGCGCGGCCTTCGATGGGAAAGCAGCGGTCGCGCGCGCCATAACCCGACAACGGCCCCGCTGACGCCGCCTGCGCTGGTAGGCGCCCGCTTGCGGGCGGTCGGGGCGCGGATGCCTCGGTGGCCGCCGCGTTGCCGGCCGTCGGGTTACGCCCCGAGGGGCTAACCCGACCTACGGCCCTGATCCGCCGCGCCGGCCGCGCCCCGACCCCGCGTAAGCCAACCCGCCCGACCCGCGCGGCGAAGGAGCGACGCCTCGCCGGCAAGCGTCAGCGCGCCGCGACCAAACGCCAGCGCGGGACGCCGTTCGACGACTAGTACAGCAGTGCGGATGTTCCGAGACCACCTCCAACGACTATCGTTGTCGTTGTCGTAATCGACGATCGGACTACGATCAGGACAACGACAACGAACAGCCTCGGGATTTCTGAAGTGCTGCACTAGGCCGCGAAGAAGACCTGCTCGGCCGCGAAGACCGGGCCGTCGACGCAGACCCGCTTCATCGCCGGACCGTCGGGCGTGCGCACCTCGACGACGCAGCCGGCGCAGCCGCCGACGCCGCAGGCCATGTATTCCTCGAGCGAGACCTGGCAGGGCAGGCCCCAGCGGCGGGCGAGGTCCGCGACCGCGGCGAGCATCGGGTGCGGGCCGCAGGCGAAGACCTCGACCTCGGCGCGGGCCGCCTCGTCGAGCGCCGCGAGCCAGTGTTCGGCGAGGTCGGTGACATAGCCGCTGAAGCAGCCTGGGTACCCTTGCCGGCTCGCCAAGCGGTTCGGGACGCCCCAGTCATCGAGCAGCGGCATCGCCGCGCTGGCCTCGGCGGGCAGGCCGGCGATCGGGTGCCGTGCGGGCTGCAGATCGAACGGGAAGGGCACCTCGGAGCCGAGGATCGCGAACGGCCGCCAGGGCGGCGCGCGGCGCAGCGCGTCGGCCAGGAAGACCATCGGCGGCAGGCCGACCCCGCCGCCAATCAGGAGCGCCCGGGGGCGCTCGGCGTGCGGCGCGAATGGCTGGCCGATCGGCCCCAGCAGGCTCAGCGTCTCGCCCGGGCGGCGGGTCGCGAGGAGGCGGGTGCCCTCGCCGACGACCTTGTAGAGGAGCTCGATCGAGCCGGCGTCCGGGTCGGCGCGCATGATCGAGAGCGGGCGGCGCAGCGCGAGGCGCGGGTCGCAGCGCAGGTGCACGAACTGGCCGGGGCGGGCGTCGCGGGCGCAGGCCGGGGCGGCGAGGCGCAGGATCCGCTGGTCGCCCGGATAGGCGTCCTGGGACAGGACCCGGGCGTCTTCGAGGGCGATGGTGTCGCGATGGGGACGGTCGGTCATCTGGATTCCGCGGTCCGGGCGTGGACGATACGGCCGGCGAGCAGGGTCCAGCTCACGCGGCCCTCGAGCGTGCGCCCGGCGAAGGGGGTGTTTTGGCCGAGGCTCGCCATCTGCCCAGGCTCCAGGGTCCAGCGTGCGTCGGGGTCGAAGATGCAGATGTCGGCGCGGGCGCCTTCGTCGAGACGGCCGAGGAGCGGTTTGCCGAGGATTCGGGCCGGGCCGGCGGTCAGTCGGGCGATGACGGTCGCGAGATCCGCGACGCCCTCGTCGACGAGCCGCAGGGCCAGCGGCAGCAGGGTCTCGAGCGCCGAGATCCCGGGCGCCGTCGCCGGGAAGGGGGCGAGCTTGGCGTCGGCGTCGTGGGGCTGGTGGTCCGAGCAGATCGCGCCGATCACGCCGCTTGCGACGGCGGCGCGCAGGGCATCGCGGTCGCGCGCGGTGCGCAGCGGTGGGATCAGGTGGCAGTTGCTGTCGAAGGCGCCGACGTCGTCCTCGGTCAGGATCAGTTGCACGGCGCTGACATCGGCGCTCGCGGCGATGCCCCGCCGCTGGGCCTCGGCGACCATCTCGGCGGCGCGGGCCGTCGACAGGCCGCGGAAGTGGACGCGGGCGCCGGCCTGTTCGGCCAGCGCCAGGTCGCGGGCGACGGCCACCGTCTCGGCGGCCTCCGGGATCCCGGGCAGGCCCAGGCGGGTGCTGACGCGGCCCTCGTGCATGCAGCCGCCAGCGCGCAGATGCGGGTCCTCGGGGTGGAGGAAGACGGCGAGGTCGAAGGTCGCCGCGTACTCCATCGCCCGGCGCTGCACGAGCGTGTTGGTGATCGGCCGGTCGGCGTGGCTCATCACCGGACAGCCGGCCCGCTTGAGGGCCTCCATCTCGCTGATCTGGGCGCCGGCGAGCCCCTGGGTCAGTGCCCCGGCCGGCAAGACCCGGGCGAAGCCGTGGCGCTGGGCGGTCTGACGCACCAGTTGGGCGACGGCCGGGGTGTCGATCAGCGGTTGGGTGTCGGGCGGACAGCAGAGCGCCGTGACCCCGGAGGCGGCCGCGGCGCGGGTCTCGCTCGCGATCGTCGCCTTCTGCTCGGCGCCCGGTTCGCGCAGGCGTGCGCAGAGGTCGACGAAGCCCGGACAGACCACCTGGCCGCGGGCGTCGAGGACGCGCTCCGGGGCGAAGCCGGGCGGGGCGGCGCCGATGGCCACGATGCGCCCGTTGGCGATGTGCAGATCGAGCGGCGCGTCGAGGCCGTTGGCCGGGTCGACGAGGCGGCCGTTGCAGATGCTCAGGGTCGCGCCGTCAGCCATCGCCGTCTCCCTGGCCGCGCCGGTTTTGGGTGCCGATGCACATCGACATGATGGCCATGCGCACCGCGATGCCGTTGCTGACTTGCTCGAGGATCACCGAGCGCGGCCCGTCGGCGACCTGGGAGTCCATCTCGACGCCGCGGTTGATCGGTCCTGGGTGCATGACGATGGCGTCCGGCTTGGCCGTCTCCAGCCGTGCCTCGGTGAGGCCGAAGAGGTGGAAGTACTCGCGCTCGCTCGGCAGCAGGGCGCCGGTCATTCGCTCGCGCTGCAGGCGCAGCATGATGACGACGTCCGCCTCGCGCACGCCCTCGCGCAGGTCGTGGAAGATGTGGGCCCCGAGGTCGGCGACCTCGGGCGGGATCAGCGTGCGCGGCCCGATCACGCGGATCTCGCCGGCGCCCAGCCCGCGCAGCGCGTGGATCTGCGAGCGGGCGACCCGCGAGTGCAGGATATCGCCGACGATCGCGACGGTCAGCGGCGCGAAGTCACCCTTGTGGCGGCGGATCGTGAACATGTCCAGCATCGCCTGGGTCGGGTGCGAGTGGCGCCCGTCGCCGGCGTTGATGACGCTCACATGCGGCGCGGCATGCTGGGCGAAGAAGTGCGCGGCGCCGCTCTCGGCATGGCGCACGACGAACATGTCGACGTGCATCGCCTCGAGGTTGCGCAGCGTATCGAGCAGGGTCTCGCCCTTGGCGGTCGAGGAGGTGTTGATGTTGAGGTTGAGCACGTCGGCGGAGAGGCGCTTCGCGGCGAGCTCGAAGGTCGTACGGGTGCGGGTGCTGTTCTCGAAGAACAGGTTGGCGATGATCTTGCCGCGGCACAGCGGGACCTTCTTCACCGCCTGCTCGGAGACGCCGAGGAAGCCCTCGGCGCGGTCGAGGATCTCGGTCAGGATGGCGCGGTCCAGGCCGTCGATCGTCAGAAAGTGCTTGAGGCCGCCGTCGGCGTCGCGTTGCAGGTCGTCTGTCCTCATGGGGCGATGGTCGTCCTTGTCAGTTGCCCGGGGTCTTGGCGCGCCGTTCCGGGGGCTGGCCGACGACCAGTTCCAACGGCCGCGGGCCGGTCAGCTTGATCTGCTCGCCGGCCTGCAGACAGGCGTGCAGGCCGACCAGGTTCGGCTCGATCGGCAGCTCGCGGCCGTCGCGCTCGACGAGGGTGGCGAGCAGGACCGAGGCCGGGCGCCCGTAGTCGAACAGGACGTTGAGGGCGGCGCGGATCGTCCGCCCGGTCTGCAGGACGTCGTCGACGAGGATCAGGTGACGGTCGTCGACGAGGACCGGCAACTGCGACGGGCGGACCTGCGGGTGCAGCCCGATGCGGGTGAAATCGTCACGGTAGAAGGAGATGTCGAGGCGGCCGAGGTCCTCTTGGAGGCCGAGCAGCGCATGCAGCCGCTCGGCGATCCAGACCCCGCCGGTGTGGATGCCGACCATCAGCGGGTCGACGATCCCGCGTCGCCCGAGCAGCGCGGCGAGTTCGCCGGCCATCCGCTCGATGATGGCGTCGACCTCGGCGCTCCCCTTCCAGCACTCAGGCTTGCTCACAGAGCCAGGTCTCCAGGATCAGGCGGGCCGCCATCGCGTCGACGACGGCCAGCGAGGTGGCGGCGCGCCCGAGTTGGCGGCGCGCCTCGCGCGAGGTCAGTCGTTCGTCGACCAGGTGCACTGCGAGACCGAAACGCCCATGCAGCTGGCGCGCGAAGCGCTTGGCCGCCTCGGCCCACTCGGCCTCGGTGTCGTCCATGTTGTAGGGCAGGCCGACGACCAGGGCATTGGGCTGCCACTCGCGGATGAGCCCGGCGATGCCCTCCCAGTCGGGCCGCCGGTCGCGGCTGCGCAGCGTCGTCAGTGGCGAGGCCGAGGCGGTGACGGTCTGGCCGACGGCGATGCCGATCTTGCGCGGACCGTAGTCGAAGCCGAGGAGGGTCGCCATTCAGGCGTGTCCGGCATCGCCGCTCAGCAGGTTGAGGTCGACCCCGAGCAGGCCGGCGGCCGCCTGCCAACGCGCCTCGACCGGGGTCATGAAGATGATCTGCTCGTCGGCCGGACCACTCAGCCAGGCGTTGGCGCTCATCTCTTCCTCGAGCTGGCCGCTGCCCCAGCCGGCGTAGCCGAGCGCGACCAGATGCCGGCGCGGGCCGCGGCCCTCGGCGATGGCCTCGAGGATGTCCCGCGAGGTCGTGATGCTGATCTCGGGGGCGATGCTCAGCGTCGAGTCGAACTGCGCACCGCCCGAGTGCAGGACGAAGCCGCGGTCGGGCTGCACCGGGCCACCGATGTACACGAGACGCTGACCGATCCCCGGATCGCCGGAGGCGATGTCGAGCTGGGAGAGGACCATGCCGAGGCGGATATCCATCGGCCGGTTGATGACGATCCCCATCGCCCCCTGCTCGGTATGCTCGCAGATATAGGTGACCGTTCGCGAGAAGTTCGGGTCCTTGAGACCCGGCATCGCGATGAGGAAATGGTTCCTGAGGGAGGTAGCGAAGCCCATGGCGCTAGTATCCGATCCGCCGGGTGGCGAGGCAAGTGGCGCGATCGGGATCGGACACATATCGAGACCCGTGTGCGGGCGTTCAGCGCCCGGAGTCGAGGCGGTTGCCGTGCAGGAACTGCCAGGTCCGGGTGATGTCGAGCACGTCCGTCTCGGTGCGGATGTCGGGCGGAAAGGGCGCGAACGGCGCGGCGAGCTCGACGATGCGCACCGCCGCCTGGTCGAGTTCGGGGTGACCCGAGGAGCGCACCACGCGTACCGCCATGACCCCCCCGTCGGCGCGCACCGAGACGAGGAGGATCAGGTTGCCGTAGAGCTTGCGCTCCTTGGCGACCTCCGGATAGTTGAGGTTGCCGATCCGCTCGACCTTGCGGCGCCAGGCCTCCAGGTAGCTCGCGTACTTGTACTCCCGGGTGCTGGCGCTGATCGCCTTGCGCCGCGGCGGGCGCGCGCCGGCGGTGGCGCCCTCGGCGTTCGGCGTATTGAGACGGGCGATCTCGGCGCGGCGACTGCTCAGGATCTGGGCGACGTCGACCGGGGCCGGGCGTTCGGCGGCGAGCGGGTCCGGCTCGGGTTTCTGCTCGGGTGCCGGCGGCGGTCGGCCGCGGGCCGCGAGCTCGACGTCGAGTGGCGGGTCATCCAGGTCGCTCGTGTCCTGGGGGGGGCTGTCCTCCGGAGGGCCATCCTCCGGCGGCGCATCCGGGGCGGTGTCCTCGGTCCGCCCCTCGTCGCCGCGGCGGTCGGCCTGGGCGAGGGCGCTCGCGCGTGCGGGCCGCTCGCTCGGGGCCGCCTCGCGCAGGACCAGGACCTCCAGTGGTGCGGTCGTCCGCGGTGGCGACGTCGGCAGGTCGAACGAGACGCCGACGAGCAGGGTCAGGTGCAGCGCGAGGGCCAAGAGCAGGGCCACAGCGAACGGCCCTGGTCGGGTCGCGCGTGCGGCGCCTACCGGACCGGGTCGGTGCCGTCCGGTGACGGGTTCGGTGTCGGGGGCGAGGCCGCCTTGGATCGCCACGGTCAGTCCGACTGCGCCCCTGTCTCGGCCCCTGTCTCGGTCCGGGGGGCGGCCTCGGGCCGGCGGATCCTGACCTCGGTCGTGTCGTCGAGGCGCGCGAGCCGCTCGGCCATCGTCGGGGTCATCTCGGCACCGCCGCCGCGGTCGAAGAACAAGGCCTGATCGATGCCCATCGCCGCGGCGACCTGCGGCCACCGCCCGGGCCCCGCGATGAAGAGCGCCCGGGCCGCGGCCGCGGCCGTCGCCGCCTCGCTGTGGGCCACGGTCACGGCGAGGGCCCCATCGGCCGGCCAGCCGGTGCGTGGGTCGATGACCCCGTGATAGACCTTGCCGCCGCGCAGGATGGCCTGTTCGTAGGTCCCGACGGTCGCGACCGCCCCGTCGCCGCTGACCTCGAGGAAGCCATAGACGCCCGAGCCGGATGGGCGCGGGACGGCGACGCGCCAGGGCCTGCCGGCCCGGTCGCCGATCGCCCGCAGGTCGTTGCCGACGCGCAGCAGGGCATTGTTTACGCCCTGTGCGCGCAGGTAGCCGATCGTGACGTCGATGCCGTAACCGGCGGCGATGGGTTCGAGGTCGAGCTGCACGGCCGGGTTGTCGCTCGCGAGTACGAGCCCGTCGATGACCAGGTCGGACATCGCCGGTTCGGCCTCGAGCCATCGTCGGATCTCGGCGGCACCCGGCGGCGGCCCGCCGGACGCGGCGGGCGCGTGGAGGCCCCAGAGCGCGACCAGCCCGCCGTTGGCGAGGTCGAGGAGGCCGCCGCTGTGCTCCGCGTAGCGCTCGGCGAGGCGCACCAGCGGCAGGATCGAGGGCGGGGCGATGACCGGCTCGCCGGCCGCGAGGGCGGCGTTGACGCGCGCCAGCCCCGCGGGCGCGCCGGAGCGCCAGTGTTGGTCCATGAACTCGAAGTCGCGACGCACTTGACCGCCGAGCGCCTCGGCGGCGGCCTTCTCGACCCCGACGAGGTGCAGTTCCGCGGAGGTGCCGAAGGCGCTGAAGGCCAGCGTCTGCACCGGGGTGTCGCCACGACAGGCGCCGAGCAGCAGGGTCGCCAGTAGCAGCGCCCAGGGCCAGGGGGGGCGCCCGGGCCGGCCCGCTGCGCGGCTAGGCGACGCGTTCACCGAGGCGCCTCTCGAGACTCGCCAGCAGGTCGTCGGCGATGTCGGTGCCGAACTGGGCGTCGAGCTCGCGGATGCAGGTCGGGCTCGTCACGTTGATCTCGGTCAGCCAGTCGCCGATGACGTCGAGGCCGGCGAACAGGATGCCGCGGCGGCGTAGCTCCGGGCCGACCTCGGCCGCGATCCAGCGGTCGCGTTCGGTCAAGGGCCGGCCCTCGCCACGGGCGCCGGCGGCCAGGTTGCCGCGGGTCTCCCCTGGGCGCGGGACGCGGGCGAGGGCATAGGGCACCGGGGACCCGTCGATCAGCAGGATCCGCTTGTCGCCGTCGCGGATCTCGGGGATGAACCGCTGGGCCATGCAGAAGCGGGTACCGTGGGCGGTCAGGGTCTCGATGATCACCCCGCGGTTCGGGTCGCCCGGGCGGACGCGAAAGATCGAGGTGCCCCCCATGCCGCCGAGCGGCTTGAGGATGATGTCGCCCTGCGCGGCGAGGAAGTCGTCGAGATCGGCCGCGCGGCGGGTGATCAGCGTGGGCGGCGCGGACTGCGGAAAGCGGGTCGTGAAGACCTTCTCGTTGGCATCGCGCAGCGCGCGCGGGTCGTTGACGACCAAGGTGCCGGCCGCCTGGGCGAGCTCCAGCAGGTAGGTCGAGTAGATGTACTCCATGTCGAACGGCGGGTCCTTGCGCATCAGCACGACCGGCAGCGAGGCCAGGGGGCGCGTCTCCTCTTCGTGGAAGCGGTACCAGTCTCGCGGTTGGTCCTGGAGCGCGACGCGGCGCATCCGCGCCCGTGCCTCGCCTTGCGCATAGAAGAGGTCACCGACCTCCATGTACCAGACCGGCCAGCCGCGTCGCTGCGCGGCGAGCATCATCGCGAAGCTGCTGTCTTTCTTGACGTCGATGGATCCGATTGGATCCATCACGACCCCGATGGCGTATCTCATGGCGGCATCTTACTCTAGTGCCTCGCTCCAGAGATACCGAGGCCGCTTTCATGTCGCCCTAGGATGCGAGCACCGTAGGGGCCCGCTTGCGGGCGACGACGACGCGCTCGTGGCGGCCAAGGAAGGGTTCAGAAACAAACGACACCAGCGCGAAGACGACAAGAAACGACGAAATACACGAAAGTCGCGAAAAGACGGCAGATGCTTGTGTGTCAGTTCGGCCCTTTCGCGTGTTTCCCGTGTTTCGCATGTTTCGTAGCTCCCAGAAGATGGACCGGCTGTCCTTGAATCGTCACTCAGATCGCCCGCAAGCGGGCTCCTGCCACGCGCCACGCGGGGATTGCAGGCAGCGACGCGCGGTCTTGGGAATTCCGCAGTCTTGCACTAGCGCCTCGGGGCCGTGACAGGCCGCCACCGATGCCTTGCGGCGCGAATGTTGCTTGATCGTTTCCTTGCCGCGCTGGGGGGCGCTTGCTATGGTGCCCTGGGGCCCGCCGGGGGCGCATCCGACCAGAGGTGATCGAGGGGCATGGCCAAGACCAAGAGCAGCCGGCGTTGGCTCGACCGGCACTTCAACGACAGCTACGTGATCCGCGCCCAGAAGCTCGGCTACCGCTCGCGCGCGGCCTTCAAGCTCCAGGAGCTCCAGGACAAGGACCGACTCTTGGGGCGCGGGATGCGAGTCCTCGATCTGGGGGCCGCGCCGGGGGGCTGGACCCAGGTCGCGGTCGGGCTGGTCGGCCCCGAGGGGGTTGTCGTCGCCCTCGACCTGCTGGAGATCGAGCCGCTGCCGGGCGCCCTGATCCTGCGCGGCGACTTTCGCGAGGAGGCGGTGCTCGCCGAGCTGATGGCGGCCCTCGGCGAGGCGCCGGTCGATGTTGTCCTTTCCGATATGGCCCCAAACATCAGCGGCATACCGGCAGTCGATCAGCCGCGTGCGGCGCTGCTCGCGGAACTGGCGCTCGACTGCGCGCGCCGGGTGTTGAAACCGGGCGGTGCCTTGGTGGTCAAAATGTTCCAGGGCGAGGGGTTCGATGCGCTGCTCGCGGAGATGCGTCGCGCCTTCCGGGCCGTCGCGATCCGCAAGCCCGCGGCCTCGCGAGCGAACAGCCGCGAGTGCTATCTGGTCGCCAAAGGCTTTCGCTGATCGGGCGATGCTGATAGCTTCTCCGACAATTTTCAATGAGGCCGGGTCCTGCTGGCCGCCGCTTCATCGAGGGACGCGTTCTCGTGGGTGACATGGCGAAAAATCTGATTCTCTGGGTGGTCATCGCGATCGTGCTGATGTCCGTCTTCAACAGCTTCACGACGACGCAGACCGATGCGCACAAGCTGGCCTATTCCGACTTCCTCGCCCAGGTCCAACAGGGTCGGGTGACAGAGGTCACGATCCAGGGCCGCAAGATCGATGCCATTGACGACAGTGGTCGACACTTCACCACGTTCAGCCCGGGCGACGACGGCCTGATCGGCGACCTGATCGACAACGATGTGTTGATCCGTGCCACCGAGCCCGACAAGCCGAGCATGCTCTCGTCGATCCTGATCAACTGGTTCCCGCTGCTGCTGCTGGTCGCGATCTGGATCTTCTTCCTGCGCCAGATGCAGGGTGGGCCGGGCGGTCGTGGGGCCATGACCTTCGGCAAGAGCCGGGCGCGGATGCTCTCGGAGGACCAGGTCAAGGTGACCTTCAACGACGTCGCCGGCGCCGAGGAGGCGAAGGAGGAGGTCGTCGAGATGGTCGACTTCCTGCGCGACCCGACCAAGTTCCAGAAGCTCGGCGGCAAGATCCCGAAGGGCGTCCTGATGGTCGGCCCGCCCGGCACCGGCAAGACCCTGCTCGCGCGCGCGATCGCCGGCGAGGCCAAGGTGCCCTTCTTCACGATCTCGGGTTCCGACTTCGTCGAGATGTTCGTCGGCGTCGGCGCCTCGCGCGTGCGCGACATGTTCGAGCAGGCCAAGAAGCACGCCCCCTGCATCATCTTCATCGACGAGATCGATGCCGTCGGGCGCCATCGCGGCGCCGGCCTCGGCGGCGGCCATGACGAGCGCGAGCAGACGCTCAACCAGTTGCTCGTCGAGATGGACGGCTTCGAGGGCACCGAGGGCGTGATCGTCATCGCCGCGACCAACCGCCCGGACGTGCTCGACCCGGCCCTGTTGCGGCCCGGTCGCTTCGATCGCCAGGTGGTCGTGCCGCTGCCGGACGTTCGGGGCCGCGAGCAGATCCTGAAGGTCCACATGCGCAAGATCCCGGCCGCCGAGGACGTGCAGGCCTCGGTCATCGCCCGCGGCACGCCGGGCTTCTCCGGTGCCGACCTGGCCAATCTCGTCAACGAGGCGGCCCTCTATGCCGCGCGGGCCAACAAGCGCCTCGTCGACATGGATGACATGGAGCAGGCCAAGGACAAGATCATGATGGGCGCCGAGCGCCGCTCCATGGTCATGACCGAGGACGAGAAGCGACTGACGGCCTATCACGAATCCGGTCACGCGATCGTCGGGCGGCTCGTGCCGCAGCACGACCCGGTGCACAAGGTCAGCATCATCCCGCGTGGTCGGGCGCTGGGCGTGACCCTCTTCCTGCCCGAGGAGGATCGCTTCAGCTACACGAAGCAGCGCCTGGAGAGCGCGATCGCGAGCCTGTTCGGCGGGCGCGTCGCCGAGGAGCTGATCTTCGGCGAGGACTGCGTGACGACCGGTGCCCAGAACGACATCCACCGCGCCACCGATCTCGCCCGCAACATGGTCACCAAGTGGGGCCTTTCGGATCGCCTCGGGCCGCTGGCCTACGGCGAGGACGAGCAGGAGGTCTTCCTCGGTCACTCGGTCGCCCAGCACAAGAACGTCTCCGACGAGACCACGCACCTGATCGACGAGGAGGTGCGTGCGATCATCGAGCAGCAGTACGGCCGTGCCCGACAGCTCCTGACCGAGCAGATGGACAAGCTGCACGCGATGGCCGAGGCCCTGATGAAGTACGAGACGATCGATGCCGCCCAGATCGACGACATCATGGCCGGGCGTCAGCCCCGTCCCCCGCGGGACTGGGACGACGACAAGCCGGGTCGGCCATCGGGCTTGAGACCGGCGTCGGACGTCGACCTGGCCAAGTCGCCCCAATCGCCCGAGGCCGACGGCGGCGCGATCGGCGATCCGGCTGGCGAACACTGACGGCGCGACGACGGTCGTCGTTCGGGGGGCGCATGGGGGAGGTGATCGATTGCGCGGGGCGCGCGCTGGATGCGACGCGTCCCCTCGTCATGGGCATCCTCAACGTGACGCCGGACTCCTTCTCCGACGGGGGCGCCTTCCTGTCGCTCGACGCCGCCCGGCGCCACGCCCTCCAGATGGTCGAGGACGGCGCCGACCTCATCGATGTCGGCGGCGAGTCGACCCGTCCCGGTGCCGCCTCGGTCTCGGGCGACGAGGAGCTGCGCCGGGTCCTGCCCGTCGTCGAGGTCCTTGCCGGCGAGTTGCCGGTACCGATCTCGGTCGATACCTCGCGCCCTGAGGTCATGCGCGCCGTGGCCGCGGCCGGGGCCGGCCTGATCAACGATATCCGCGCGCTACGCTGGCCCGGCGCCCTGGAGGCGGCCGCCGAGGCGGGCCTGCCGATCTGCCTGATGCACATGCGCGGCGAGCCTGGCACGATGCAGCGGGCGCCGCATTACGACGACGTCGTCGGCGAGGTCGCTGCCTTCCTCGGCGAGCGGATCGCTTGCTGCGAGGCTGCCGGGATCCCAGGCGAGCGGCTCCTCGTCGATCCGGGCTTCGGCTTCGGCAAGGATTTGGCTCATAATCTCGCGCTGCTGGCCGGCCTGCCGCGGATCGCCGACCTCGGTCGGCCACTGCTCGTGGGGCTGTCGCGCAAATCGATGATCGGCGCCCTGACCGGTCGGTCCGTCGGCGAGCGGGTCCACGGCAGCGTTGCCGCGGCCGTCTTGGCCGTCGAGCGCGGCGCTCGCATCGTCCGTGTCCATGACGTGCGCGCGACCGTCGAGGCGTTGCGCGTCGTCACGGCTCTCCTGTGATGGACCGACAGACGCGACAAGGCGCCTGAACCACGAAGGACACGAAGAGCGCGAAACGAAAAGGTATCAATGGGCTGCGCGATCGGTGCTGGGCGTCGCCGAAGGATGAAGGATTTGCCTGACGTGATTCGTCGTTTTCCTTCACCTTTGCGCCTTTGCGGTTTCAATCCGCCGGCTCCGAGGTGTAAGAGTTCGCGATTGAGGGAGGGGACCCGTGATTCGCAAGTATTTCGGCACCGACGGCATCCGCGGTCGGGTCGGCGAGGCGACCATCAGCCCGGACTTCGTGCTGAAGCTCGGTTGGGCGGCGGGCCGGGTGCTCGGCCGCGGCAATGGCCGCACGGTGCTGATCGGCAAGGACACCAGGATCTCGGGCTACATGTTCGAGTCGGCCCTCGAGGCGGGTTTGGTCGCGGCCGGTGTCGATATTCGCCTGCTCGGGCCGATGCCGACCCCAGGCGTCGCCTACCTGACGCGGACCTTCCGGGCCAGCGCCGGGATCGTCATCACCGCCTCGCACAACCCCTATGAGGACAATGGCATCAAGTTCTTCTCGGCCGATGGAGACAAGCTGCCGGACGACCTGGAGCTGGCCATCGAGGCCGAGTTGGAGCGGCCGTTGCGCACGGTCGAGGCTGGGGCGCTCGGCAAGGTGCGGCGCGTCGAGGACGCGAGCGGTCGCTACATCGAGTTCTGCAAGGGCACGGTGCCGGCGGCGCTGAGCCTGAAGGGCCTCAAGCTGGTCATCGACTGCGCGAACGGGGCGACCTACAACATCGCCCCCTATGTCTTCGAGGAACTCGGCGCCGAGGTCGTGCGGGTCGGAGCGCAGCCCGATGGCTTCAATATCAACCGAGGCGTCGGTTCGACGGCGGCCGCGACGATGGCGAGGATGGTCGTCGACGAGGGCGCCGACCTCGGCATCGCCTTCGACGGCGACGGCGACCGGGTCCTGATGAGCGACGCCGACGGCAACATCGTCGATGGCGATCAGCTCCTCTACATCATCGCCAGATCGCGCCATGCCGTCGGCCAACTGGTTGGCCCCGTCGTCGGTACCCTGATGAGCAATCTGGGCCTGGAGCACGCGCTGCGGCGGCTCGGTCTCGGGTTCGCTCGTACCCCTGTCGGCGATCGTTACATCATGGAACGACTCAAACGCGACGGCGGGGTGCTTGGCGGCGAGCAATCGGGCCACATCATCTGCCGCGATCGCACGACGACCGGCGACGGCATCGTCGCCGCGCTCCAGGTCTTGGCGGCGTTGATCCATGCCGAGCAATCCCTCGCCGACCTCACGAGCGAGGTGCGCCGCTATCCGCAGGTACTGATCAACGTCCCGGTGCGTGAGCGCCCGCGCGAACTCTTCGCGGTCCCGGGCGTCGCGGACGCCGTCGCCGAGTTCGAGCGCGAGCTCGGCGACGGCGGGCGGGTGCTGTTGCGCCCCTCGGGCACCGAGCCGCTCGTGCGGGTCATGGTCGAGGGCGTCGATGGGGCGCAGGTCGCTCGGCTGGCCGAGGGGCTGGCCGGGCGGGTACGCACCCTGATCGGGATGCCGGTTGAGCCGCTCGGCTGATTTCAGCACAATGCCCGGATGCGTCGCCCGCACAGGGCCGGGCGCCGGGTCCCCGGGTTCGATGGTCGCGTCGATCGAGGCGCCGCGGGGTTCATCGCGTAGGCTGGGTGAGCGCCCCGGCCGGAAGGAGTCATGCTATGGCGGCGACAACATCGATCCATGGTATGTGGTCGAGCCGTTTGGCCTTCATCCTGGCGGCGACCGGATCGGCGGTCGGTCTGGGCAACATCTGGCGCTTCCCCTACACGGCCGGCGAGTACGGGGGCGGAGCCTTCGTCCTCGTCTACCTGATCTGCGTCGCGGCAATCGGTATCCCGATCATGATGGCCGAGATCATGCTCGGGCGGCGCGGGCGGCAGAGCCCGATCAATACGATGCTCGCCCTCGCGCGCCAGGAGGGGCGCACGGAGGCCTGGCAACTGCTCGGGTGGCTGGGGATCGTCTGCGGCTTCCTGATCCTGTCCTTCTACAGCGTCATCGCCGGCTGGACGATGGCCTATGTCGTGCGCGCCGCGGCCGGAGTCTTCCACGGCGCCGACGCGGCGGCGATCGCGGCGGCCTTCGATGGCTTCGTCGCCGACCCCGAGCGTTTGCTGGCCTGGCATACCATCTTCATGGTCATGGTCGTCCTCGTCGTCGCCCGCGGCGTTGCGAGCGGCTTGGAGCGGGCGGTGCGGTTTCTGATGCCGGCGCTCTTCGTGCTGCTCGTCGCCCTGGTCGGCTATGCGATGACGACGGACCACTTCGCGGCCGGCCTGTCTTTCCTGTTCAGGCCGGACTTCAGCAAGCTCTCCGGCGAGGGGATCCTGAGCGCGATGGGCCAGGCCTTCTTCAGCCTCAGCCTGGGCATGGGCGCGATCATGATCTACGGCTCCTACCTGAACAGCCAGGCCTCGATCGCCCGCAACACCGTCATCATCGCCGGCCTCGACACCCTGGTCGCCCTCCTCGCCGGGCTCGCGATCTTCCCGATCGTCTTCGCCCAGGGGTTGGCGCCCGAGCAGGGCACGGGGCTGGTCTTCAAGGTCTTACCCATCGCCTTCGGCCAGATGCCGGGCGGGCAGTTGTTCGGTACCGTCTTCTTCCTGCTGCTGGTCTTCGCCGCCTGGACCTCGGCGATCTCGCTCCTCGAGCCGATGGTCGCCTGGCTCGTCGAGAACCTCAGCCTCGGGCGGGTGCGGGCCTCGGTGCTCGCCGGCATGACCGTCTGGCTCCTCGGTGTCGCCTGCCTGCTGTCGCTGAACGTCTGGTCCGAGATCACGGTCTTCGGCCTGGGTTTCCTCGCGCTGTTCGATTTCCTGACCGCCAATATCCTGCTGCCGCTCGGTGGCCTGCTGATCGCAGTCTTCGCCGGCTGGGTCCTCTCGCGCGCCGCCTCCGTCGACGAGTTCGCGATGGGCGAGGGTCTCGGCTATCGGCTGTGGCGCCTGCTGATCCGCTTCGTGGCCCCCATCGCGGTGGCCATCGTCTTCCTTCACGCCATCCAGGTCTTTTGATCGTGCCGATTGTCAAGAAGAGCGCCCTCGTCGGGCATTCCGCGAGCCAGATGTTTCGACTGGTCGCCGATGTCGAGTCCTATCCGAAATTCCTCCCTTGGTGCCATTCGGCCAAGCTGCTCTCGCGGGGCGAGAACGAGCTCTGTGGACAGATCGAGGTGGCGCGCATGGGGATCCGTCAGACCTTCAGCACCCGCAATCGCTTCGTGCTCGACGAGTGGATGGACCTCGAGCTGCTCGATGGCCCGTTTCGCAAATTGAGTGGCCGCTGGACCTTCATCGCGTTGCGCGCCGATGCCTGCAAGGTCGAGCTGGAGCTCGATTTCGAGTTCTCCGGGAAGGTCATCGATAAGGCCTTCGGCGCCGTCTTTCACCAGATCGCCAACACCCTGGTCGATGCCTTTTGTCAACGCGCGGATGAGGTGTACAAGTGACCGAGCAGCGCATCAAGGTCGAGGTGGCCTACGCCAAGCAGCGCGAGCAGGCCCTGCTGGAGATCGAGGCCGAGCGCGGCATCACGGTGGCGCAGGCCATCGAGCGCTCGGGGATCCTAGGGCGTTTTCCGGAGATCGATCTCGCCGTCAACAAGGTCGGTATCCACGGCAAGGCGGCGAGGCTCGATCAGCCGCTCGCGAGCGGCGACCGGGTCGAGATCTATCGCCCGCTGATCGCCGATCCGAAGGCCGCCCGCAAGCGGCGCGCCGGCGAGGCCAGGAAGGAGAGCCGGGCAGCGTCGGCCTAGTGCAAGACTGCGGAATCCCCGAGATCGCACGGCGCGGCCTGCAACCCCGTTGGCGCTCCGGTCCTAGTACAGCAGTGCGGATGTTCCGAGACCGCCTCCAACGACTATCGTTGTCGTTGTCGTAATCGACGATCGGACTACGATCAGGACAACGACAACGAACAGCCTCGGGATTTCTGAAGTGCTGCACTAGAGCCTCTTTGCCGTTTCAACGAATTCCATCCAGGAGGAGGCGGTCAACGGCCGTTTTTAGGCTGAAGGATCGCCATCCGGGCGAGTCTTCCAAGGCGCGAAGCGACGAGGCGACGTCCGCTTCGCTTCATTGTCCGTCGTTCAGGCGGCTGAAACTGTAGGGGCCGCCACGCGGATCATTGGACCTGCTCGTCCTTCTCGCCCTTGACGCGATCGATGGTCCGCTTGAACAGGCCGCGGCGGTCCTCCCAGTCCGGCACTGTGACGATGAGCGCCTCGGGCTCCTGGTCCGCGGCCCGTTGCGGATCCGGGCGCATGTCCCCCTCGATGCGCGCGAGGGCGTCGTCCTCGAAGAACAGCGTGAGCCGCTTGGTCTCCATCGGCTCATGGCCGCGGCGCAGCGTGTAGGTGTAGTCCCAACGATCGGCATGGAAGAAGTCGACGAGCAGCGGCGTGCCGAGCAGGAAGCGGACCTGGCGCTTGGTCATGCCGGGGCGCAGGCTGTCGACCATGTCCTCGGTGATGATGTTGCCCTGCTGCACCGGCATCTTGTAGACGAACGGCAGCCGCTCCAGCGCGGAGCCGTCTTCGACGACCGGTTCTTTCTGGCCCTTGCTGGAGCAGCCAAGCACGCCCAAGCTCAGGCCCAGCACCAAAAAAGTAATAATCTTTTGCATCTTGTTATCATGGGCGGCAGGCAGATATACATCATACCGCAGAGCGTCCGGCGCGATCACGCCGGGCGCACCCGGAGAGTCGATGGAAAACCAGCAGATCAAGCAGGCCGGCCTCAAGGTCACGCTCCCGCGGGTGAAGATCCTCAAGATCCTGGAATCGAGCGATCGTCGCCACCTGAGCGCCGAGGATGTCTACAAGGAATTGTTGGCCAACGGCGAGGAGATCGGTCTCGCCACCGTCTATCGCGTCCTGACCCAGTTCGAGGGTGCTGGGCTGGTCTGCCGCCAGCACTTCGAGAGCGGCCAGTCGGTCTTCGAGCTCAATCGTGGCGGCCATCACGACCACCTGGTCTGCATCAAGTGCGGCAAGGTCGTGGAGTTCGTCGACGAGGTGATCGAGCAGCGCCAGCGGCGCGCTGCCCGGGAGCGCGGCTTCGCGGTTGCCGACCACTCCCTCGTCATCTATGGCGTCTGCAACGACTGCGCCGAGGGGCAGCAGGATCAGGACAAATCCTGACGCCGGCCAACGGTCTCGGCCGGTCGTCGCCCGTCGGCACCAGATCGTCCCGTGTGCGAGTCGCATACGGATCGGCGTTGTGAAGGTCGTATCGCATTGCCGTCCTGGCGTTGCCGCACTGCGGCGGTCCGAGCGATCTGCCGGTGGGGGCGTCCATCACGATGGCGCGGTGTTTGCGCATGTCGGGCGCGCAGGACGATTGGCCGCACCGGCTAAGGGATCCGAGGGCCTATCCGTGTGGTCCGTGAAGCGCCGAACGGAGCAGCGTATCCATCTGCGTTAGGCCTGCCGATCGATGGCTTCAGGAACCGGCTCAGCCGCCCGAGCCACCGATCTCGCGGATCAGCCGGTCGACAGCAGGGTCGTTGGGGGCCAGGCGCTGAAGCCGACGTGCATACTCGTGCGCCGACTCCGGCCGCCCGGCCTCGCGGCTGTAGGACGCGAGCGCGACCAATGTATCGATGTCGCCGGGATGCCGGCGGTGTGCCGACTCCAACACCCGAATGGCCTCCGCGAGTCGACCGGTCGATTGCAGCGCCACGGCGTGGACATAGGCATACCGCGGGTTGTCCGGCGCCAACTCTGCTGACCTGGCGAGTGCGCTCAACGCCTCGTCGTGCCTCTTCTGGCGGACGAGGGACAGACCCAGGGCATGATGAAGGTCGCCTTCGTCTGGGTTGAGGGCTAGGCCCTGACGCAGGTAGGTGTCCGCCTCCTGCTCACGACCCATCCCGCTCAACAGCTGGGCGATGTTCACATAGGCGGGGACGAACCGAGGCTGGAGGCCGATCGCCTTGCGATAGGTCTGCTCCGCCTCGGAATAGCGCCCCAGGTCGGTGTCCAGGACGGCGAGGTTGAGCTGGGCCTCCGGACGCTCGGCGTTGAATCCTTGGGCATCGACGTACTCCTGGATACCCTTCGCGAGTTGTTGTCGTAAGGCTTCGGGCAATTGGTTCGGACGCAGGCCGGCCAGGAGCCGGGCCGCCTCGGTGCGCACCGCCTTCAGATCGTCCCAAAGCAAAGCCGCGGCCAGCGCTCGTTGAGCGAGGCCGAGCTGATTCAAGGCCTCGAGCGCGCCAAGCCGCTGGAGGGGGTCATCTGAGGCGGTTCCCTCTCGGATCAGGATCAGCGCGGCCGCATCCGGATAGGCGCCGAGTTCTTGCAGGGCGGTCGCTCGGACGATACCGGGCTGCTCGGGATCGGCGGCGACCGCCTGAAGCAGCCGGCCGGCGCCGGGCAGTCGATGTCGCGCCGCGTGGAAGGCCCCTGCATAGGATCGATCCGTTGGGGAGGGTGGGCCGTACCAATTTTCGACGTGCTCCGCGGCCCACTGCGGGGTCTTCTCCTCGTGACACCTGTTGCAGGCATTCGGAATCTCTATGGCGACCGTGAGGTCGGGGCGCGGGAGGCGAAAGCCGTGATCGTGCCGCGCGTCGACGACCATAAAGTTGGTCGGCGGCATATGGCATGCCACGCAACTGGCGCCGGCCGAGCCAGGGTCGTGGAAGTGGTGCGTCTCGGTCGCGTAACGGTCAGAGCGGTGACACTGGTAACAGACAGTCTCCCCCGGTAAGCGCAGGTCCGCCGCATGCGGGTCGTGGCAGTCGGAGCAGGTGACGCCCGCCTGGTGCATCTTGCTCTGCAGGAACGAACCCCAGACGTAGACCTCATCCTGCATCTGCCCGTCCGGGTAGTACAGCCCTTCCGTGAGCAGGGCCGGCCGAAAGCCGTCGAGGAAGGGCTGACCGGCGACGGTCTCGTCGGTCAACTGGCTGCGTCCGCTGTGGCAGCGGGCGCAGACCTGGATCTCCTTGTCGGTCGTTCGGGGCCTCGAGCGCTTCGCCTTGCCGGTCGCCGGGTCGATGGGCCAGGCGGCGCCGTCGCGCTCATCGAACTGCACGGTCAGTCCCGGGTAGACCGGGTCGATCGCTTTCCCTCGCTTCTTCGCCTCGGCCCATGCGATGTGCCGTGAGCCCGGTCCGTGGCAGGCCTCGCAGGATACATCGATCTCGGACCAGGTGGTGTGGTAGGTCGCGCTGGCGGCGTCATAGCCCTTCTTCAGGTTCGTCGAGTGGCAGTCCGCGCACATGTAGTTCCAGTTCAGGTTCGGCCCCGTCCAGTGCAGCACATCGTCGTGGTGCACAGGGTCGCTCGAGTGCAGATGGAACCAGCGCTGTCCGCCGTCCGCTGGGGTTCTGCTGTCCCACGCGATGTCGAGCGCTTGCAGACGTCCGCCCGGAAATTCGATCAGATACTGTTGGAGCGGATAGGCGCCGAAGGTGTACTTGATGGGCAAGTCGGCAAGCTGGCCGTCGGGACCATCCGTGCGGACCATGAATCGGCCGTCGTCGCGGTAGAAGCGGGAGACGACGCCAAACTGAGCGAATTCCGCGTCGTCGAAGTCGCCGAGGACCGTCGCTTCGGTCGCCTCCTGCATCGCCAGATCATGGTGGGAGCCACGCCAACGGGCAGTCTCCTCCGCGTGGCAGGTTGCGCATCGGGCGCCACCGACGAAGTGCGGGGTCTGGTCATCCGCGAGCGTCAAGGCCGACCAGGCCACCAGGGTGGCGCCGAGGATTCGATGTGCTTGCATGGTGGACTCGGGCGCAATGGCGGCTTTATCCAGCTACTGAAGGGCACCTTGAAAAATTCAAGGTGCCCGCGCGGGGCAAGGATGCCCCGCCATTTTCAGTCGCCTAAACGACTGAAAATGAAGCGAAGCGGAAATCGAATTTTCGCTTCGCGTCTTGAAAAATTGCCCGGATGGCAATTTTTCAAGGTCCCCTAAAAGCGGGCTGGGACGACAAGTACCTGTCAGATCTTCTATTCCAGACCGGATGATGCACGTTCAAATCCGCATCCCTGGCAACGCTATATAAGCAATGACTGATGCGTTTGCCCTGTGTTATGGGGATCTTGAAAACGACGGCACGTCCGTGTGCCGCGGAGAATGCCGGGTAGATCGGGGTTCGGCTAGGAAGCAAGGCCCGCGCTCTCCAGCATCTCTTGGGCGTGCGCGCGGGTTTTGTCGGTGATTTCGGCCCCGCCGAGCATGCGCGCGACCTCTTCGACTCTCGCGTCTGGGTCCAATGCCGCAATGTCGGTGAAGGTTTGACCGCGCCGGCTGTGCTTGCGTACCTGGAGTTGGCGGTGGGCCTGGGCGGCCACCTGCGGCAGGTGGGTCACGCAGAGGACCTGGCGCGCCGCGCCGAGGCGGCGCAGCAGGCGTCCGACGACCTCGGCGACGCCGCCGCCGATGCCGACGTCGACCTCGTCGAAGACGAGGATCGGCACCCCGGCGCATTCGGCGGCCGCCACCTGGATCGCGAGGCTGATCCGCGACAATTCGCCGCCCGAGGCGACCTTCGCCAAGGGCTGGAGCGGTTGCCCCGGATTGGCGCTGACGAGGAATTCGACGCGATCCAGCCCGAAGGCCCCGCCGGCCTCGGCCGCGAGCCGGGTGACCTCGACCGCGAAGCGCCCGCCGGCCATCCCGAGCGCCTGCATCGCCTCGCTGACGGTCGCGGCCAGCCGTTCGGCGGCCGCCGCGCGCGCCTCGCTCAGACGCTCGGCCAGGGCGAGGAAGGTCGCGCGTGCCTTGCTACACTCTTCGGCGATCGCCTCCAGGCGGACCTCGCTGTCCTCGAGGGCCGCCAGGTCGCCTCGCCACCCGTCGAGGGTCTCGGGCAGCTGTTGCGGGAAGACCCGATACTTGCGGGCCAGGTCGTGGATCTGGCCGAGCCGCGCCTCGATCGCCTCCACCGTCGCCGGGTCCACGTCGAGCCCGTCGAGGTACTGGCGCAGATTGGCCGCGGCCTCCCCGACCTGGATCGCGGCACTCTCCAGGAGTTCGCGGGTCTCCTCCAGGCGCGCATCGATCGCGCAGAGCTCGGCGAGCGCGACGGCGGCGTGGCGCAGTTCGTCGCCGAGCGCGGGTTCGCCCTCGCTGAGGCGCAGCAGCAATGCCGCGCTCGTCTCTTGGAGGCGCCCGAGGCTGCCGAGGCGGCGCTGCTCGCGGTCGAGCTCATCGAGTTCGCCGTCGCCCAGGGCCAGTGCGGCGAGCTCCTCGACCTGCTCGCGCAGTCGTTCGAGGCGCTCGGCGCGCTCGGCGCCGGCCGTCTGGAGCGCGTGCAATTGCTCGGCGAGGCCGCGCCAGCGGCGCTGAGCGGCGGCGACCTGTTCGGCAAGGTCGCGGTGTCCGCCGTAATCGTCGAGCAGCGTGCGTTGCGCGGCCGGGCGCAGCAGGGATTGATGGGCGTGCTGACCGTGGATGTCGACCAACCGCTCGCCGAGCTCGCCGAGCTGTGCGGCGGTTGCGGCGCGTCCGTTGATGAAGGCGCGCGAGCGCCCCTCGCGCACGAGCAGGCGGCGCACGATGCAGCTGTCCTCGTCGTCGAGGGCCTGCTCGGCGAGCCAGGCGCGGGCGTCGGGGCAGGCGGCGAGGTCGAAGGTCGCGACCACCTCGGCGCGCTCCCCCCCGGCGCGGATCATGGTCGGGTCGGCCCGGTCGCCGAGGGCCAGGCCGAGGGCATCGATCATGATCGACTTGCCGGCACCGGTCTCGCCGGTGAGGGCCGTCATGCCCCCAGCGAGCTCGACCTCGAGGGTGCTGACGATCGCCAGGTCCTTGATGAGGAGGTGGCTCAGCATCGCCGCGCACCATGCGGGTGACCGCCCCAGCCGAGCTTGGCGCGCAGGATCGCGTAGTGGTCGTGCCCCTTGGGGTGTAGCAGCCGTGCCGCATGCGGCGCCTGCTCGATGCGGATGCGCGCGTCGCGTAGCACGGCCTGGTCGGTCTGCCCGTCCCAGGTCACCCGCACGTGGTGGTGGTCTTGCTCGTGGATGCGGATCTCGATGCGGCATTGCCCGGCGACGACGAGCGGGCGATTGCTCAGCGTATGCGGGCAGATCGGCACCAGCACCAGGGCGTCGAGGGATGGGTCGAGCAGCGGGCCGCCGCCGGACAGGGCGTAGGCCGTCGAGCCGGTCGGGGTGGCGACGATCAGGCCGTCGGAGCGCTGGACGTTGACCAGGACGCCATCGATGCGCGTCTCCAGCTCGATCATCCTGGCTGTGTTCCATTTGTGGACGACGATGTCGTTCAACGCGACCCGCTGGCCCGGCGCTTCGTCGCCGATCGTGGCCGCGAGCAGGCCGCGCGCCTCCTCGTCGTACTCGCCATCGAGGATGCGCCCGAGGGCCTCCTCGATCTCATCGGGCAGGACGTCGACGAGGAAGCCGAGCCGCCCGAGGTTGATGCCGACCAGCGGCACGCCGTGAGGCGCCAGGGCGCGGGCGGCGGCGAGGAAGGTGCCGTCGCCGCCGACGACGATCGCGAGATCGCAGAGGGACCCGAGGGTCGGCACATCGAGCACCCGCGCGGGCGGCACGGCCAGGCGTGCCGCGCTCGCCGGATCGAAGAGCAGTTCGCGGTCACGGGCGCGCAAGTACCGGACCAGCCGTTCCAGGGTCGTCTGGACCTGGGCCGAGTCCTGCTGCTTGGCGATGATGCCGATGGTCGGGAATCGCGACATGAAGGTGCAGGGAACCGAGGATGTCCTCGTCTCGAACGCGGGTTCAAAGTAGCATGTGCGCTGTCCCTCGCCAACTGCGCGTGGGAGGCCCGGGGCGGTGCCGTGTCGCCTTGACAGGCGGGGCTCCAGCCCATAAATTGCTAGCACTCCTGAGTAGCGAGTGCTAAGTCGGACGCCAGCCGGTCGGTTCGCTCGTCGCCTCGCCGGGAACGCGGGAGTCCCTATCGGCCGCCCTGGCGGCGCACACCCTACGAGGAATTGCACTCGGGGCCGGACATCCAACTGCCTCGTGGTCTCGAAGAGCAACTTTGGCTACGAAGAAGAACAACGGCGACGGACAGGTCAGCGAACGCGCCCAGCACTTTCTCAAGGCCCTCGTCGAGCGCTACATCCGCGACGGCCAGCCGGTCGGGTCGCGGACCCTGGCGAAGGATACGGGGCTGGATCTCAGTCCGGCGACCGTGCGCAACGTCATGGCCGACCTCGAGGACCTGGGGCTGATCTCGTCGCCCCATACCTCGGCCGGGCGCATCCCGACCGTCGCCGGGTACCGCTTCTTCGTCGACAGCCTGCTGACCGTCAGGCCCCCGACGGACGAGGACCTCGCCCAGATGCGCTGCCGCTTCGGCCAGGCCGCCGACCTGTCGGGGCTGATCGAGGAGACCTCTCGGCTGCTCTCGGGCCTGACGCACATGGCCGGCGTGGTCATGGTGCCGCGCCACGAACGCACCGCCTTTCGCCAGATCGAGCTGCTGCCGCTGTCGGGCAACCGCGTGCTGGCCATCCTGATCACCAGCGAGGGCGAGGTCCACAATCGCATCGTCTTCACCGAGCGTCAATTCTCGCCGGCGGATCTGGAGCAAGCGAGCAATTTTCTCAACGACATGTTCACCGGCCACGACCTGCGCGATGTGCGCAAGCGGTTGGTCGAGGACCTGCGGCGCACCCACGAGCACATGGACAAGCTCATGATGCGTGCCGTGCAGCTCGCCCACGAGGTGGTCGAGTCGGCCGAGCACCGCGACGACTGCCACATCGCCGGACAGACCAACCTGATGGAGTTCGGCGAGCTGGCCAGCCTGGAGCGGCTCAAGCAGCTCTTCGACGCCTTCTCTCAGAAGCGCGAGATCCTGCATCTGCTCGATCGCTGCATCGTCGCCGACGGTGTCCAGATCTTCATCGGCGAGGAGTCGGGTTATGGGCTGCTCAACGATTGCAGCCTGGTCTCGGCGACCTATCGCGTCGATGACCATGTCGTCGGGGTCCTCGGCGTGATCGGGCCGACGCGCATGGACTATCCGCGGGTCATCCCGCTGGTCGATGTCACGGCCCGGTTGTTGTCGGCCGCACTGCGACAGCAATAGCCGGGCATGATCAATCTTCCTTCCCGGCCGTCCTGTCGCGTCACGCAGCCCGCAGAGGCGGTCGGATACCTTCTAAGGAGGTGGCAATGACGAAGGAGCACAGCAACGAGACACCGAGCCCGGCGCCCGAGGAGGCCGAGGTCGGGATCGACAACGAGGCCGCGGCCGCCGATCCGGGCGATACCCAGCCATCTGGCGACGTGGCCGGCGAGGACCGTGGCGCGGCGGGTGGCGAGGCGCTCAGTGCGCTGCTCGAGGACGCCCGGGCCAAGGCCGACGAGCACTGGAACCAGCTCCTGCGCGCTCGCGCCGAGATCGAGAACCTGCGCCGGCGCCAGGCGGCGGAGCTGGAGAAGGCGCACAAGTTCGCCCTCGATGGCTTCGTGCGCGAGTTGCTGCAGGTGCGCGACAGCCTGGAACTCGGTCGGGCCGCCGCCACGGCCGAGACGGCCGATCTCGCCAAGCTGCGCGAGGGCACGGAGCTGACGCTCAAGCTGCTCGCCGATGTGATGGGGAAGTTCGGGGTCGAGCCGGTCGACCCCGCGGGCGCGCCCTTCGATCCGGAGTTTCACCAGGCCATATCCATGCAGCCCCGCGACGACGTACCGCCGGGTACCGTGGTCACCGTGATCCAGAAGGGCTATCTGCTCAACGGGCGACTGGTGCGGCCGGCCCTGGTCGTCGTGTCACAGCAGCCGAGCTGAAACTGGCTTGAAGGTTGCGGGGTTTTCCCCCAATTGTGGGGGCATCGGTGCACAACGGGCACAACGGATTCGAATTGGAGAGTGATATGTCGAAAATCATCGGTATCGATCTGGGGACGACGAACTCCTGCGTCGCCGTCATGGAGGGCGACAACGTCAAGGTCATCGAGAACGCCGAGGGCGATCGCACGACCCCCTCGGTCGTCGCCTTCAGCGGCGACGGCGAGGTCCTCGTCGGCCAGTCGGCGAAGCGTCAGGCGGTCACCAATCCGACCAACACCTTGTTCGCGATCAAGCGACTGATCGGGCGCCGCTACGAGGACTCGGTCGTCAAGAAGGACGTCGACATGGTCCCGTACAAGATCGTGCGGGCCGACAACGGCGATGCCTGGGTCGAGGTCAACGGCAAGAAGATGGCCCCGCCGGAGATCTCGGCGAAGGTCCTGCAGAAGATGAAGAAGACCGCCGAGGACTATCTCGGCACCACGGTCACCGAGGCGGTCATCACGGTGCCGGCCTACTTCAACGACTCGCAGCGCCAGGCGACGAAGGATGCCGGGCGTATCGCCGGGCTCGAGGTCAAGCGGATCATCAACGAGCCGACGGCCGCGGCCCTGGCCTACGGCATGGACAAGCGGCGCGGCGATCAGAAGATCGCCGTCTACGACCTGGGCGGCGGCACCTTCGATATCTCGATCATCGAGATCGCCGAGATCGAGGGCGAGCACCAGTTCGAGGTGCTCTCGACGAACGGCGACACCTTCCTCGGCGGCGAGGACTTCGACAAGCGGATCATCGACTTCCTGGTCAACGAGTTCAAGAGGGATCAGGGCATCGACCTGCGTCGCGACCCGCTGGCCCTGCAGCGCCTCAAGGAGGCGGCCGAGAAGGCCAAGATCGAGCTCTCCTCGAGCCAGCAGACCGATATCAATCTGCCCTACATCACGGCCGATCAGAACGGGCCGAAGCACCTCAACGTCAAGCTGACGCGGGCCAAGCTCGAGGGCCTGGTCGAGGACCTGGTCGATCGGACCATCGAGCCCTGCCGGATCGCGTTGAAGGACGCCGGCGTGACGGCCGGGGAGATCGACGAGGTCATCCTGGTCGGCGGCCAGACCCGCATGCCCAAGGTCCAGGCCAAGGTCGAGGAGTTCTTCGGCAAGGTGCCGCGCAAGGACGTGAACCCCGACGAGGCCGTCGCGATCGGTGCGGCGATCCAGGGCGGCGTCCTCGGCGGCGAGGTCAAGGACGTGCTGCTGCTCGACGTCACCCCGCTGTCGCTCGGCATCGAGACCCTGGGCGGGGTCATGACCAAGCTGATCGACAAGAACACGACCATCCCGACCTCGGCCCAGCAGGTCTTCTCCACCGCCGAGGACAACCAGCGGGCGGTCACCGTGCATGTGCTCCAGGGCGAGCGCGAGCGGGCCGTCGACAACAAGTCGCTGGGGCGCTTCGATCTGAGCGACATCCCGACCGCGCCGCGCGGCGTGCCGCAGATCGAGGTCAAGTTCGACATCGACGCCAATGGTATCCTCAACGTCTCGGCCAAGGACAAGGCGACCGGCAAGCAGCAGTCGATCGTCATCAAGGCCTCCTCGGGCCTCTCCGATGACGAGATCGACCGGATGGTCAAGGACGCCGAGGCGCACGCCGACGAGGACCGTCGCTTCCACGAGCTGGTCACGGCCCGCAACCAGGCCGACACCATGATCCATGCGACGCGCAAGTCGATGGAGCAGCTCGGCGAGAAGATGGACAGCGGCGAGAAGGACGCCATCGAATCGGCGATCAAGGCCCTCGAAGAGGCGATGAAGGGCGAGGACAAGGACCGCATCGAGGCCTGCACCAAGACCCTGAGCGATGCCTCGGCGAAGATGGCCGAGCGCCTCTATGCCCAGGCCGGGGATCAGGGCGGCGCCGCCCCGGGGGCTGGCGAGGGTGCCCCGGGCGCGGACGCCGGCCCCTCGGGCGGCGGCAAGGACGACGTGGTCGACGCCGAGTTCGAAGAGGTCAAGGACGACAAGAAGTAAACCGACTCGCCGGGACGCAGCGACCGAGCGCGCGGCGTGCGGGCCATCGCCCGTGCGCCGGGCGCTGTTTGCGTTCCGCCGTCTGCTGAGCTGAAGGCACAATCAGAGCTATGTCCAAACGCGACTACTACGAGGTCCTCGGGGTCCAACGCAACGCCAGCGAGGCCGACATCAAGAAGGCCTACCGCCGCCTGGCGATGAAGTGCCACCCGGACCGCAATCCCGGTGATGCCCAAGCGGAGCAGCGGTTCAAGGAGATCAACGAGGCGAACGAGGTCCTGAGCGACCCGAAGAAGCGTTCAGCGTACGATCAGTTCGGCCACGCCGGGGTCGGCGGGCCTGGCGGTTTCGGTGGCCCCGAGGGCTTCGGCGGCGCCGGTGGTTTCTCCGACATCTTCGGCGATGTCTTCGGCGACATCTTCGGCGGCCGGGCCGGCGGCCGGCGCAGCCATCGTGGCGCCGACCTGCGCTACGACCTGACCCTGACCCTGGAGGAGGCGGTCGCCGGCAAGGACGTCAAGATCCGCATCCCGACGCTCGTCGACTGCCAGTTCTGCGGCGGCAGCGGCGCCAAGCCCGGCACCAAGCCCAAGACCTGCCCGACCTGCAGCGGCACGGGCCAGGTGCGCATGCAGCAGGGCTTCTTCTCGATCCAGCAGACCTGTCCGCAGTGCCGCGGCACCGGCCAGATCGTCGTCGAGCCCTGCACCCATTGCCACGGCGCCGGGCGGGTCGAGGAGCGCAAGACCCTGTCGGTCAAGGTGCCGCCCGGCGTCGATACGGGCGACCGCATCCGCCTCGCCGGCGAGGGCGAGCGTGGCGAACAGGGCGGCCCGGCCGGCGACCTCTATGTCCAGATCCAGGTCAAGGACCACCCGATCTTCACCCGCGAGGGCGACGACCTCTACTGCGAGGTCCCGATCGGCTTCGTCGCCGCGGCCTTGGGGGGGGAGCTGGAGGTGCCGACGCTCAACGGCAAGGTCGTGCTCAAGATCCCGCACGGCACCCAGACCGGCAAGCTGTTCCGCGTGCGCGGCAAGGGGGTCAAGTCGGTGCGCAGCAGCGGCGTCGGCGACCTGCTGTGCCGCGTCGTCATCGAGACGCCGGTGAACTTGACCGAGCGTCAGAAGGAGCTCCTTCAGGAGTTCGACCAGAGCGTGCAGGCTGGCGGCGAGCGCCACAGCCCGAACTCGTCCTCTTGGCTCGACGGGGTCAAGACCTTCTTCGAAAAGATGGGGTTCTGAACGCCATGACGCCAATTCGCATCGCCGTGGCCGGGGTCTCCGGCCGCATGGGGCGCACCCTGGTCGAGGCCGTCCAGGCCGCCGACGGTCTGGTCCTCGCCGCGGCCACCGAGCGTCCCGGCAGCGCGCTGATCGGGACCGATGCCGGCGAGTTGGCCGGGGTCGGTCCGGCCGGCGTCGCGATCGGCACCGACCTCGCCGCGCTGGTCGATGACTTCGACGTCCTGATCGACTTCACGATCCCGGCGGCGACCATGGCGCATCTCGCCGTCTGCCGCGCCGCTGGCAAGGCGATGGTCATCGGCACGACCGGGCTCGATGACACCCAGAAGGCGGCCGTCGCGGCGGCCGCGACGACGATCCCGATCGTCTTCGCGCCGAACATGAGCATCGGCGTCAATCTCTGTCTGAAACTCCTCGATATCGCCGCGCGCGTCTTGGGCGACGAGGTCGACGTCGAGATCATCGAGGCCCATCACCGCCACAAGGTCGATGCCCCCTCCGGCACCGCCCTGCGCATGGGCGAGGTCATCGCCGAGGCCCTCGGGCGGCGCCTCGAGGACGTCGCCGTCTACGGCCGCGAGGGCCACACGGGGCCGCGCGCGCGCACGACGATCGGCTTCGCCACCGTGCGCGCCGGCGACGTCGTCGGCGAGCACAGCGTCTGGCTGGCCGGCGAGGGCGAGCGCATCGAGATCGCCCACAAGGCGAGCAGCCGGCTGACCTTCGCCAACGGCGCCGTGCGCGCCGCCTGCTGGCTCGCCGAGCGCCGCCCCGGCCTCTACGACATGCAGGACGTTCTCGGGTTGAAGGACATCGCCTCCCGGTGAGCCCCGAGCCCTGGCGGCCGGCCCGGGCGCCTGGGGACGTAGGGGTGCGACGATGCAAACGGGGCGTCGGTCGGGTGGGCGCAGCGTAACCCGACAGCGGCCTCGGTGGGGTTTGCGTCGCCAGCCGTCGGGTTACGCCCCGGGGGGCTAACCCGACCTACGGGCCGTGCCGGTATCGTCGGGGCCGTAGAACGTAGGGCGGGAAAGCGCAGCGCATCCCGCCGCGCACCCGGGGCGTAAGCACTCGGGGCGTAAGCCAGGACGGCGGTCGCCGAGAACGAACAGACCAGCGCGCGCCGTAACCCGACAGGTGGCCGCATGTTTCACGGTAACCCGGTCTACGCGACTGGAGGCCGGCCGCCGGGAGCTGGCGGCGCCACCGAGGTCACAGCAGGAACAGCGAGGCCAGGCCGAGGAAGCTCAGGAAGCCGACGACATCGGTGACGGTCGTCAGGATCACGGCCCCGGACAGGGCCGGGTCGATGCCGACGCGGTGGAGGACCAGCGGGATCGCGACGCCGCTGGCGGCCGCCGCGAGCAGGTTGATGACCATCGCGGCCGCGATGACGGCGGCGAGGCCGCCGCTCTGGAACCACAGATACGCGACCACGGCGACGACCGCGGCCCAGATCAGCCCGTTCAGGATGCCGACGAAGATCTCCTTGACCGTCAGCCAGCGGACGTTCGAGGAGGCGATCTGATCGAGCGCGAGCCCGCGGATCGTCAGCGTCAGGGTCTGGCTGCCGGCGATGCCGCCCATGCTGGCGACGACTGGCATCAGCACCGCGAGGGCGACGATCTGGCTCAGCGCCTCCTCGAAATTGCCGATCACCCAAGCGGCGACCAGGACCGTCACCAGGTTGATCCCGAGCCAGACGCCGCGGCGCTGGGCGCTCGGGATGACGGGCGCGAAGAGGTCCTCTTCCTCCTCGAGGCCGGCGGTCTGCAACAGCCGCCGGTCGGCGTCCTCGCGGATGACATCCAGCACGTCGTCGACCGTAATGCGCCCGAGCAGTCGGTCGTCCTGGTCGAGGACTGCCACCGAGATCAGGTCGCGCCGGTCGAAGAGTGCGGCGATCTCCCGCTCGCTGGCGCTCGCGCGCACCGTCTCCGCCTCCGCCTTCATCACTTCGGCCACCAGCAGCCCCGGGTCGTTGGTCACGAGATCGGCCATGTCGAGCCGCCCGAGATAGCGCCCGTCGTTGGCCAGCACCATCAGGGCGTCGGTGTGGGGTGGCAGCTCGTGGTGGCGGCGCAGCCAGCGCAGGACGACGGCGAGCGTCACGTCGCGACGCACGCTGATGACGTCGGTGCTCATCAGGCGTCCGGCGCTCTCCTCCGGGTAGCTGAGGACGGCCTCGAGGCGCTGGCGGTGGTCGCGGTCGAGGGCGGCGAGGATCGACTCGGTGAGGTCGTCGGGCAGCTCGCCGAGCACCTCGGCCAGGTCCTCGACGTCCATCTGCTCGGCGGCGCTCACGAGCTCCGCGTGGTCCATCTCGTCGATGAGGGTGGCGCGGGCCTCGTCGTGGACGTGGGTCAGCACCTCGCCGCGGATGTCTTCCGGTACCAGTTCCCAGGTGACGCGGCGCTCCTCGGGCGGCATGCCCTCGAGCAGGTCGGCGATCTCGGCCGGATGCAGCTCGGTCAGCGCCTGGCGCAGCAGTTCGGTGTTGCCCTCGGCGAGGTCGCGCAGGGCGAGCTCGACCAGTTCGCCGGTGATGCTCTGCTCTGGGGTCTGTTCCATGGGTCCGCCTTGTCTGTCGCGTTGCCTTCTCTGGGGGCGCACCATGGGTCCGCCTGCGGTGGCCGGGCCGTCCGCCCTGGGGCAGCGCCCGCTCGGGCGCCGCGCGGCGAATCCTGGGGATGCCCGCGCCCGGCGCCGTCGATCCCGCGCCGCCGGCCGCTCGGCGGTGGCTCGGGAATGCCGTGTCAATTTAACAAATCGGTCGAAGGCGCGGCGACTTCCCGAGGTTGCACGCCGCGATGCGATGCCGGGCGCCTCGATCGGGCGGCGCGTCATCAAACGGTAACCGTACCTTCATATCATGTGAACAGCGACTGATGACAATACTCGGGCCTTTCCTTGAATCTTTGAGGTGACAGCTTATGAGGAAGACGCTCATCGCCGCGGCCGTGACCGTGACCGCCTTCGCTGCAACGGTCTCGGTCCAGGCCGTGGCCCGGGACACCATCAGCATCGTCGGTTCGTCGACGGTGTTTCCGTTCTCCACCGCCGTGGCCGAGAACTTCGGGCGCACCACCAATTTCGGCACGCCGAAGGTCGAGTCGACCGGCACGGGCGGCGGCATGAAGCTCTTCTGCGCCGGTGTCGGCGTCGGTACGCCGGACATCACCAACGCCTCGCGCGCGATCAAGGCCTCTGAGTACGATGCCTGCGTCGCGAACGGCGTCAAGGACATCGTCGAGGTCAAGATCGGCTTCGACGGCATCGCGATCGCCAGCTCGAAGGACGCCGAACAGCTCGATCTGGGCCTCAAGGAGATCTTCCTGGCCCTGGCCAAGGTGGTGCCGGATCCGGAGGGCAGCGGCAAGCTGATCCCGAACCCCTACAAGACCTGGTATGACGTCCGGGCCAATCTGCCCAAGATCGAGATCGAGGTCCTCGGCCCGCCGCCCACCTCCGGCACCCGCGATGCCTTCGCCGAGCTGGCCATGGAAGGGGGCTGCAAGACCTTCGAGCAGATCAAGGCCCTCAAAGCCACCGACGAGGATCAGTACAAGGCCGTCTGCCACGGCATCCGCGAGGACGGCCATTACATCGAGGCCGGCGAGAACGACAATCTGATCGTCCAGAAGCTGGTCGCGAATCCGGACGCGCTGGGCATCTTCGGCTACAGCTTCCTCGAGCAGAACGCCGACAAGATCCAGGGCTCCAAGGTCGGCGGGGTCGAGCCCACCTACGACTCCATCTCCGACGGCAGCTACCCGATCTCGCGCTCGATCTACTTCTACGTGAAGAAGGCCCATGTCGGCACGATCCCCGGGATCGCCGAGTACGTGGCCGAATTCACCAGCGACAAGGCCTGGGGGCCGGAAGGCTACCTGGCCGACAAGGGTCTGATCGCGCTGCCGGATGCCGAGCGCAAGGCCATGGCCAAGGACGCCCAGGCGATGAAGACGATCGGCAAGCCCGCCAAGTAGGGCCGAGCGAGCGGAACACGGGCGCGAGCGCCCGCACCGACCGGCGGTCCTAGGGGGCCGCCGGTCTCGCGTCGAAGCCAACGGATCCTCTACCCCATGCCCACCTCTGTCCTCCTGCTGATCCTTCTCGCCGCCATGGCGGTGGCCTATCGCCTCGGCAGCAAACGCGCCGTATCGGTCGCCGGAGGGGCGGCGGGGATCAAGACGCTCCATTCGCTGCCGGCCTATTACGGGTTCTATCTGGCCCTCTGGACAGGGCTACCGGCGCTCCTCGTGCTCGGCCTCTGGCTCGGCTTCCAGGACGCCATCATCACCGCCCTCGTGCAGGCACAACTCCCAGGCGATCTGACCGCCGGCCTGTCCGAGGGACGCCTCAGTCTGCTGCTGAACGACATTAAGAACCTGGCGCAAGGCAACATCGTCTCCGGCGAGATCACCCCGGCGCTCCAGGCCGCCGCCGACCAGTACGTCCGCCTGCAGGGGATCGCGACCCTGGCCCTCTGGACCCTGGTGCTGGCCGCCGCCACCGGCGGCCTCGCGCTTACCGGACGCCAGATCACGCCGAGCCTGCGGGCGCGCAACCGGGTCGAATCGGCGATCCTCGTCATCATGATCGTCTGCTCGTCGATTGCGATCCTGACGACGCTCGGGATCATCCTATCGGTCGTGTTCGAGTCGATCCTGTTCTTTCGCAAGGTCGCCTGGACGGAGTTCTTCTTCGGCCTCGAATGGAGCCCGCAGACGGCGATGCGCGCCGACCAGGTCGGGGCCGCCGGCGCCTTCGGTGCGGTGCCTCTGTTCGCCGGCACCCTGCTGGTCTCCTTCCTGGCGATGCTGGTGGCCGTGCCGATCGGCCTGATGTCGGCCATCTATCTCGCCGAGTACGCGCCGCGCGCGGTACGTGCCTGGGCCAAGCCGGTGCTAGAGGTGTTGGCCGGCATCCCGACCGTCGTCTACGGCTTTTTCGCCGCCTTGACGCTGGCCCCGTTCATCCGCGACCTGGGCGGGCAGATCGGCCTTGATGTCTCCTCGGAGAGCGCGTTGGCCGCAGGCTTGGTCATGGGGATCATGATCATCCCGTTCGTTTCCTCACTCTCCGATGACGTGATCAACGCCGTACCCCAGGCGATGCGCGACGGCTCCTATGCCCTCGGGGCGACCCAGTCGGAGACGATCCGGCGGGTGATCATCCCGGCCGCGCTGCCCGGCATCGTCGGTGGCGTGATGCTCGCGGTCTCGCGCGCGATCGGCGAGACCATGATCGTCGTCATGGCCGCCGGCCTGTCGGCCAACCTGACCTGGAACCCCCTCGAGAGCGTCACGACGGTCACGGTGCAGATCGTCACCCTGCTGACCGGGGATCAGGAGTTCGACAGCGCCAAGACGCTTGCGGCCTTCGCCCTCGGCCTGACGCTGTTCGCCGTGACTCTCATCCTGAACGTGATCGCCTTGGGCATCGTGCGCAAGTATCGGGAGCAGTATGAATAGTCCAATCGCCGCTGCGCGCCCGCGCGCGATCGATCGCGTGAACCAGAGTCTGAAGCGGCGCTACGCCGCCGAACGGCGTTTCCGGTTCCTCGGCGCCTCGGCCGTCGTGATCGGTCTGCTCTTCGTCACCATCCTGTTCGTCGACATCATCGGCAAGGGCTACACCGCGTTCTGGCAGACCTCTATCCAGCTGTCGATCTATTTCGACCCGGAGGTCATCGATCCGAGCGGTGAGCGCGATCCGCAGGAGCTGCGGCGGGCCGACTATCAGAAGCTCGCCCGCGACGCCCTGCGCGCGGAGTTCCCGGAGGTCCAGCGCCGCCAGGAGCTGCGCGAGCTCTACGGGCTGCTCAGCACCGGCGTTGCCCAGCAGTTGGCCGAGCGGGTCCAGGCCAACCCGGAGCGGATCGGTACGACAGAGGCGGTCTGGCTGCTGGCCGACGATGACGTCGACATGCTGATCAAGGGCAAGATCGACCGGGACCTGCCCGAGTCCGATCGTCGCGTCAAGGATCGGCCTCTGGCCTGGATCGAGGCGCTGGAGGCCAAAGGGGCCATCGAGAAGCACTTCAATACCCCGTTCTTCTCTAACGGCACCTCGCGCGAGCCAGAGCTTGCCGGCATCGCCGGCGCCCTGATGGGGAGCTTCTACACTTTGCTGCTGACCCTCTTGTTCTCCTTCCCGATCGCGGTCGCGACGGCCGTCTACCTGGAGGAGTTTGCGCCGAAGAACCGCTGGACCGACCTGATCGAGGTCAACATCAACAACCTGGCGGCCGTGCCCTCGATCGTCTTCGGCCTGCTGGGGCTCGCGGTCTTCATCAATTTCTTCGGCGTGCCGCGTTCGACACCCTTGGTCGGCGCCCTGGTGCTGACCCTGATGACCCTGCCGACCATCATCATCGCGAGCCGGGCGGCACTGAAATCCGTGCCACCGTCGATCCGCGAGGCGGCCCTCGGGGTCGGCGCCTCGCCGTTGCAGACCCAGTTCCACCACGTCCTGCCGCTCGCGATGCCTGGCATGTTGACCGGCACCATCATCGGCATGGCCCAGGCCTTGGGCGAGACCGCGCCATTGCTGATGATCGGCATGATCGCCTTCATCGTCGACATCCCCGGCGGGGCAACGGATGCGGCGACCGTCCTGCCGGTGCAGATCTTCCTATGGGCCGATAGCCCGGAGCGCGGGTTCGTCGAGCGGACCTCGGCGGCCATCATGGTATTGCTGGCCTTCCTCATCGCGATGAACCTGACGGCCGTGATGCTGCGCAGAAAGTTCGAGCGGCGGTGGTAGGCGTGACATGCACCCCGAATCACGAAACGAGGCTGAATCAATGAGCACAACAGCAGAGGCGGTCGGTCAGGCCAAGGCCGCTATCACCTCGGCGGACCTCGCGAAGGCACGCGAGGTGAGTGCGACCGTCGGGGAATTCCGTTCGCCGACGCCGCGCATGGTCTGTCGCAACGTCAATGTCTGGTACGCAGACAAGCAGGCCATCAAGGACGTGAATCTCGACATCGGTAAGAACGAGGTCGTCTCGATGATCGGGCCATCGGGCTGCGGCAAGTCGACCTTCCTGCGTTGCCTGAACCGGATGAACGACACCATTGCCGGCTGTCGCGTGAGCGGTACCCTGGAACTGGACGGCGTCGATATCTACGACAAGCGGCTCGACGTCGTGCCGCTGCGCGCCCAGGTCGGGATGGTCTTCCAGAAGCCGAATCCCTTCCCGAAGTCGATCTACGAGAACGTCGCCTACGGGCCGCGCATCCATGGGCTGACGAACGACAAGGCGGAACTCGACGCCCTCGTGGAGGAGAGCCTGCGCAAGGCCGGCCTCTGGGAAGAGGTCAAGGACCGGCTCGACCAGCCCGGCACCGGGCTCTCCGGCGGCCAGCAGCAGCGGCTGTGCATCGCCCGCACGATCGCCGTCTCGCCCGAGGTCATCCTGATGGACGAACCCTGTTCGGCGCTGGACCCGATCGCGACGGCCAAGATCGAAGAGTTGATCGACGAACTGCGCGCCAACTACTCGATCGCGATCGTCACCCACTCGATGCAACAGGCCGCTCGCGTCTCGCAGCGCACCGCCTATTTCCACCTCGGCGATCTGATCGAGGTCGGCCAGACCGACCAGATCTTCACCAATCCGCGGCACCGGCTGACCGAGGACTACATCACTGGGCGCTTCGGCTGACGGAACACCCGTCAGCGCTCAGGTCTAGTCGAGCAGCGCGGCCATTCGATGGGGCAAGGCACCATGACGATCGATCCGACCGAAGGACATACCGTACGCGCGTACGACCGGGAGCTCACGCAGCTGCGCGGCTTCGTCTTGGAGATGGGCGAGCGCGTCATCGAGCAGACCCGCTTGGCGGTCGATGCCCTGATCGAGGGCGATGCCGAGACGGCGCGGCGCGTCGTCAGCCAGGAGCGCAAGATCGACTACATGGAGCTCGACGCCGACGACGAGGTCTTCAATCTGATCGCCAAACGCGCCCCGACGGCGATCGACCTGCGCCTGATCCTCGCCTTGTCGAAGGTCATTGGCGACCTCGAGCGGGCCGGGGACAAGGCGGCGCGTGTCGCCGCCTGTGCGATCGAACTCCAGACCCGCGGCAGCCGGTTGCCGGAGGTCAAGATCCTCCACCACTTCCGGCAGATGGCCGAACTCGCGTGCCGAATGCTGAGCAATAGCCTGGACGCACTGGCGCGCACCGACGTCGACCTGGCGCTCGGCGTCTTCGCCGAGGACCGCGGGCTGGAGATGGAGTTCGACGCGGCCATGCGCCACCTGATCACCTTCGTCTTCGAGGACGCGTCGCTCGTCGGCCAGGTCATCGAGCTGGTCTTCGGCCTCAAGTCGCTCGAGCGCATCGGCAACCACGCCGGCAACATCGCCGAGCAGGTGATCTACATCGCCAAGGGGCAGGACGTGCGCTATCAGAACCGCGAGAACCTGATCGCCGCGCTGAGCCAACGGCGCCGCTGACGGTTGGGGTGGCGCAGGGCGTGCCGCGTCGGGTTACCGCGTAACCCGACATCGGAGGCCGAGTTGTATCGCTCGTCCTTGAGGGCACCTTGAAAAATGCAAGGTGCCCGCGCGGGGCAAGGATGCCCCGCCATTTTCAGTCGCCTAAGCGACTGAAAATGAAGCGAAGCGGAAATCGCATTTTCGCTTCGTGTCTTGAAGAATTGCCAGGATGGCGATTTTTCGAGGTCCCCTCGAATCATTCCTGAGCGCCCGATGGCGGCCGATGCGCCGTCCGAGGTTACCGCGGACGCGCGCGTCCGCGTCCGGCACGCGAGGCGGGTGAGGTCAGGCCCTTTCCTCGGCTTGCTGAGCGGATGGTGGCAGGGCCGGCTCGGGCGTCACCGCAGGTCTTGTGGCCGAGGCCCCCTCGGCGGGTGCGGGCTGCCCGACGGCCGGGGCGGGCGGCGCCCCTTTCCCCTCGTTCTTTCGTGGCGGTTCCTCGCTCGTCGGCGCCGAATAGAGCGCCGAGGCCTTGCTCCAGTTCCGCGCGGCCAAGAGGAACAGACCAAGCGCCAGAACGGCAAGAACTCCAAATAGAATCAACCAAATCGTCTTAGTCATCGCGGCTCCTCGATCGGTCGCAACTGAGGGATAGGGGGGCGCCGCGGCGCTGCGCCGCGGGGCTCCGGTCAATGTTGACCCGCGTCGGGATCGACTGCAAGCGCGCCCGATGATTGGCGCGCTCGACGACATTGGGCGTCGGCGTCCGGTCGATCGCGGTCGGCGCGCCTCGCCCAGGCCGGTGGATGTGATGCAGCGCACAAGGCGGTCATGCCGGCGGCCTTCGCTGCCCGCCGACTTGACGTGGATGGCTGCGGCGTCGTCTCCTCGTGGTTCGGCGTACGACATGGATCCGCCAGGCGGCCGGAGGCGTGTCGGCTGGCCGGTCGATTCGTTCGTGATCTGGCTTCGTGATCTGGCAAGGATTCGGGTATGGCCCCATTCGATCTCGCGCAGGTGGACGCCCGCAAAGACCTCCCGGGCGCCGCAGCCGACGGCGGACGCACCGTCCTGGTTGCTCCGGAGCACTTCTATCTCTTCAACACCCTGGCCGTACCCCAGTTGACCGGCTTCCTGGTGGCGCAGGGCTGCCCGGTGCAGCAGCGGGTACTCGACAACGAGTTCTATTCGTTCGTCGCCGAGTCCGGGACCCTCGAGCGGTCGCTCGGCGAGATCACCGCCCGACGCGAGAGGCTCGCCCCCGAGCTGGTCGATTCGCTCGCCGGGTCGATCGCGGCGGCTCGCCTCCCCGAGGAGCTCGGGCTGCGAGCCGCGAACCCCGGCGAATTGCTCGATGCCGTGCTCGGGCGTGGTCCGCGGGTCTGTCGCCTGCTCAATGCCGCCGAGGCGTTGCTGCGCACACGGTTCCTGGGGCTCTCGAAGGGGCGCTTCCTGCTCGCGATGGCGCGTGTGCAACTCGCCGTGGATCTCTTCGTCGCCCCCTGTTGGCCAAGTCGATTCGGCCTCTTCGGCGGCCTGACGATGGCCGGCGGCACGGAACGCTCGACGGTCGTCTTGGAGGCCACCGCCGACGCGGGCCACAATCCCTTCTTGGCCTACTATCGGGAGCGGGTCGTCCCCTCGATGCCGGGCGATACGCACCTGGTGGGGATCTCGATCACGCACGAGGCGCAGCTCATCCCGGCGTTGACGCTGGCGCGCGTGATCCGCGAGCAGCGACCCCGCGTCCACATCAATCTGGGCGGGGCGACCGTGAGCACGTTGCGCGCGACGCTCGGGGCCGAGAACCCGCTCTGGCCGCTCTACGACAGCATCGCCGTCGGCGCAGGGGAAGAGGCGATCACCGGGTTGCACCTGGCCCTGACGACGGGGGGCGCCGGTCTGGATCAGGTGCCGAACCTCTGCTGGCGATCGGCCGACGGAGGCATCCACCACAACGCGGTCGCGAGCGGGGGCGAGCTCGAACGGATCGCGACGCCCGTCTTCACCGATCCGCGGCCCAATCCGATCCTGACCATCGCCAGTTCGACCGGCTGCGATTGGGCCAGGTGCCGGTTCTGCCATTTCCCGAGGATCTACTCCGACGAGACCCGGTACTGTGTGCGTTCGGCCGATGCCTTCGTGCGTGACATCGCCACCCTCACCGAGCGCCACCAGCCGTCCTATTTCCATATCTGCGACACCAACCTGTCGATCGAACAGCTGGAGGCCTTGAGCGATGCCATCCTGAGGACCGATCTGCGGCCGCGGTTCTATTCCTTCGTCCGCGCCGAAAAGGCCTTCACCGATATCGATCTGTGCCGCAAGGTCCGCCGGGCCGGCTTCTTCGCCCTGCATTTCGGCCTGGAGTCGGGTTCGCAGGAGGTCCTGAATCGCGCCTGCAAAGGCATCCGTTTGGAAAACGTCGCGAAGCTTCTGGAGAACTTCCGCCAGACCGACATCCTCGCCAATGTGTTCATGATGGTCGGCACGCCGGGCGAGACGCCCGAGGACATCGACCTGAGCGTCGCCTTCGTGCGACAACACCTGGACAAGATCGGTGGCGAGATCGCCGTCAGCCGCTTCTATCTGGACAAATACTCGGACATCTACTTCCATCCCGAGGCCTTCGGCATCGAGATCCGCCCCGACCCGCAGGCCGACCTCGACACCGATGTCCCGTTCCACAACCCGACCGGTTACAACCATGAAGACATGGAATCCCTGGTCGACAGCTTCTACGAGCGGATCGGCCTGCCGCGGAACTATGGCCAACGATTCATCCTCGCGATGCTGGAGCGTTTCTGCCCCGACGATCTATCGCAACGCATCGCCCTCTATGGGCCATTCCTGTTGGGCAGCCTGAGACGCCAAGTGGCCCGCCTGACGGAGGGTTGACGCGGGTCGGCTCCATCGCCCCGCATCCGCACGGGCGGTGTCGTGCCGCGATCGGTTGGCAGAGGTCGGCGGCGAATGCGGCCGGAGGGTCGGCCTTCCCGCGTCGCTCCCACCGCCCCGGCTGGTCGGTGGTGATCGGCGATGTGCTCTGGGGAGAGCTCGGCCGCGTTGCGGTGTCGCTCGATGTCGAATCGGGGGCGCTTCGCCTGTGGTTGTCTCACTCGTCGCATGGGGTCACCCACGCCCGACCCGTTCCCGGATCGATATCCAGCACCAGCTCACAGTGCTCGGTGATGGTATCCATCGGCGATGGGTCATCGGCGCAGCTGCAGCCGGCGATGATGCCCGCGTAGAAGACACCGAGGTGCACGCGAATGAGGCCTGCCGCCTCGTGACTGCGCAGCACATGGACGCCAAGTGGTGCTTCGGCGACCGCGCTCGTCTGTGTCAGACCGGCTTGCAGCAGAGGTTGCAGGACGGGGTGATGAGATCCGAGTGCCTGGATCTCTTCGATCAGGGTCGGGCGGAACGACGGGCTGCCCCAAGCCGAGGCAGATCGCGTCAGCGCAAGCGGCGCATCGGTCATTCGGCTGTCTCCATCTCCTGTCGTCGCATCCATCCCGAGCAGGGTGGCGCGATCGCCGGTCTGCACGCGGCGCGGACCGCCCGAGGCTTGGTCGCCGCTGACGATCGGATTACCGCGCGAGCAGCGACGAGGTCTTCAGCCGCCAGCGCCGACGCGGCGCATCTTGGCGGGCGGACCCTCGAGCAGCTCCCCGATCCGCTCGCGGCCCAAGGTTTCGGATTCCACTAGGGCCTCGGCAAGTCGCTCGAGGTGCGAGCGGTTATTGCTCATGAGCTTGCGCGCCTTCTGCTCGATGTCCTCGATCAGGCCCTTGATCTCATCGTCGATGAGCTGTCCGGTGGCATCGCTGTAGTTGGGACCCTGGCCCATCTCGCGGCCGAGAAAGACGGGGCTGTCATCGTCCTTCCACGACACCGGACCAATCCGTTCGCTCATACCCCAGCGGCAGACCATGCGCCGAGCGAGCTCGGTCGCCTGAGACAGGTCGGCCTCGGCGCCGGTCGTGACCTCGTCGAAAATGAGCTGCTCGGCGATCCGGCCGCCAAGCATGACCCCGATGCGGTCCTTCAGGTAGCGTTGCTTGTAGGTGCGCCGGTCCTCATCGGGCAGTTGCTCGGTCGCGCCGAGGGCCCGACCGCGGGGGATGATCGTCACCTTGTCGAGGGGGTCGGCGTTGGGTAGGAGCCAGGCCATGAGCGCATGGCCGCTCTCGTGGTAGGCGACCAGGCGCCGTTCTTCCTCGCCGATGTCTTGGTCGCGCTCGGCGCCGAGGACCAGCTTGTCGCGGGCGGCGGCGAGGTCCTCCATGTCGACCTCCTCCTTTCGCGCCCGCCCCGCGAGCAGCGCGGCTTCGTTGACGAGGTTTTCGAGGTCCGCGCCGGAGAAGCCCACGGTCCGCGCGGCGATCAGGCCTAGGTCGGCATCCTCGGCGAGGCTGATTCGGCGCCCGTGCAACTTCAGAATCGCCAATCGCGCGTCACGGTCCGGTAGCTCGAGGTAGACCTTCCGGTCGAAGCGGCCCGGCCGCAGCAGGGCCTTGTCGAGGACGTCGGGACGATTGGTGGCAGCGAGCACGACGACGTCCTCGTTCGGCGTGAAGCCGTCCATCTCGCTCAGGATCTGGTTCAAGGTCTGCTCGCGCTCGTCATGGCCGCCGCCCAGGCCGGCGCCGCGACTGCGACCGACGGCGTCGATCTCATCGATGAAGATGACGCAGGGCGCCTCCTTCTTGGCCGCCTCGAACATGTCGCGCACGCGCGAGGCGCCCACTCCGACGAACATCTCGACGAACTCCGAGCCGCTGATGCTGAAGAAGGGCACTCCGGCCTGGCCCGCGACGGCCCGCGCGAGCAGCGTCTTGCCGGTCCCGGGCGGGCCGACCAGCAAGAGCCCTTTGGGCATGGTGGCCCCCAAGGCTCGAAAGCGCTGTGGGTCGGAGAGGTGGTCGATGATCTCGCGCAGATCCGCCTTCGCGTTCTGCAGCCCCGCGACCTCGTCGAGTCCGATCTCGCTCTCCTCGGCACGGAAGCGCTTCGCCTTGGACTTGGCGAAACCGAAGATACCGCCACCGTCTCCACCATCGCCGCCCATCATCCGCCGCTGCATGCGGTAGCTCAGATAGAAAAAGGCACCGAGCAGCAGGACCCAGGGCAAGATACCTACGAGCAGTTGGCCCCAGATCCCCGATTGGGCCGGTTCGGCGGCAATCTCGACACCCTTTTTCTCGAGCAGCGCCAGCAGCTCGCGGTCTTCGATCTGTGGCATCGTGCTCGTAAACGGCTCGCCGGCCGGCCCGGTCTGATCATCCGGAGCGCCCTCGGTGCGAGGGGCGCCACCGCCGACGGCCGGCTCTTGTTGCACCGGTCTGGCATCGAGGATGTGGCCGCGAATCTGGTCGCCCTCGAAGACGACACGATTCACCCGCCCGTCGCGCACGGCTTGCTTGAAGGCCGTGTAGCTCAGCTCCGCGTGACCCGGGCGCAGAAAGGGCATCAAAAAGACGGAGAAGACGACCAAGGCGGCGGCCGCGATCAAGAGGTCGCGCCGGCGGCGATTGCCGTTCCCGTCTTCGGGCGGCCGCGGATCCTTTGCATACTGCTCATTGCTCATGACTGCCCCCTGTCGTGGACGTTTCAAGATCGAATCCCTTGGTTTCAGACCAAGCGCCGCAGTGGTCGTCACCGCCGCTCAATCGGATCTCTCCAGACCGCGACGCAGCGCGGTACGCTCGGGTATGCCGTCTTCGGCCGCATCGACGCGCAGCGCCTTGAGGAGCCCCCAAGCAGCGATCAACAGAAACACCGTCATCGGCAGGCCAGACGTCAGTGAGGCCGTACGCAGGGCTTGCAGCCCCCCCGAGAGCAGCAGCGTCGCCGCCACCGTCCCCTCGGATACTGCCCAAAAGACGCGCTGCGCGCGCGGCGGGTTGGGGTGGCCGCCCGAGGTGACCATGTCATCGACGAGCGAGCCCGAATCCGAGGAGGTCACGAAGAAGATCACGACCAGCAGCGTGGCCAGGACCGCCGTCACGGTCGGCAGCGGCAGCTGCTGGAGCATGGCATAGAGGCCATCGGACGGGTTCTCGCTGACGGATTCGGCGATTCTGCTCGCACCGGAAACCTCCTGACTCAAACCCGTGCCGCCGAAGACGGCGAGCCAGACGAAGGTCACCAGAACCGGCACCAGGAGGACGGCGAGGATGAACTCACCGATGGTGCGGCCGCGCGAGATCCGCGCGACGAAGACGCCGACGAACGGCGACCAGGAGATCCACCAGCTCCAATAGAAGAGCGTCCAGTCGGCCTGCCAATGACTGTCGGCCCGCAGGTCGAGCCAGAGGCTCATGCCGAGCAGGTGCTGCAGGTAGTCGCCAGTTGCCGAGATGAGAATCTCGAGCAGATGCACCGTTGGGCCGGCGACGAAGACGAACGCCAGCAAGAGGGCGGCCAGGGCGATGTTGAGCTGCGAGAGCCGCCGAATGCCCTTGTGCACGCCGCTGACGACCGAGATGGTGGCAACGAGCGTGATCAGCGCGATGATGGCCACCTGGACCATCTCCCCTTGTGGGATGTCCACCAGCCTGGCGATGCCGGCGTTGATCTGCATGGCGCCCAGGCCGAGCGAGGTCGCGACGCCGAACAGGGTGCCGACGGTGGCGAGGATATCGACGGCATGCCCGATCGGACCATAGATACGCTGACCGATGACCGGGTACAGCAAAGAACGCGGCGCCAGGGGCAGGTCGTGCCGGAAATGGAAGTAGGCGAGCGACAGGCCGAAGACGATATAGACGCCCCAGGGATGGAGCCCCCAATGGAAGAAGCTCAACCGCATCGCCTGGCGGATCTCGCCTTCCCCAGAGGCGGGGGCGAAGGGGGGCTCCGTCCAGTGCATCATCGGCTCGGCGACGCCCCAATAGACCAACCCCGTGCCCATCCCTGCGCTGAACATCATCGCGAACCAAGAGAGGTAGCTGAATTCGGGCTCGGCGTCCAGACCGCCAAGCCGGATGTCGCGGAAGCGGCTGAACAGGATCACGAGGACGAAGACGAGCAAGGCGCTCGCCCCCAGCACGTAGAGCCAGCCGAAGTGCTCGATGATTCCTGATTGAATGGCCTGGAAGACCCGTTGTGCGAGATCCGGCCAGCCGACGCCGAGGCCGACGAAGCCGAGCACGAGGCACGCAGAGCCTAGGAAGACTGTCGGCTGCATCGCCGAGAAGAGACGCGCTGGCTTGAGCATGATCTGGGCGCCGCAGAACCGGTGACCGGCCGCGTCCGGAAGGGACGCCAGCCCGCGGCTCGGCAGCGAGGGTCCTCCTGGTGCCGCTGGTACCGACCGGTTCTGCAAGACTCAGGCCGTTCGGGTGAGCCGCTCCGGGTTGATCGGGAGCGAGTTCGTCCCACTCCTGACCGGAGTCCTTGGAGCGGTCGCCGCCGCGGATTGCGACGGCACGCGGCGCTCCACGGCGCTCCTGCCGTGTGGTCAGCCCATCCTGCCCGGATCGAGCGGGGCAAAGCCCCCGGAGCGAGGCAGATGCCCCATCTCACGCCACGCCGCGCGCGGCGACCTGCTCGGGTTGGTCCGCCTCTCTTTGGCCGTCAACGCGGTATCGATCGTCTCCGAAGTGTTCGCATGGCGTTGGCGCGACCGTCGACGAGGGGGCCTCGGCGTTGCGCCTACCAGGAGGTATCCATGGCGTGTCGCGACCGATGCCATGCGAGTACCCCCCCCGCGACCATCGACTAGGCACCAAAACCGGCTCGCGATTTGCCCGAAAAAAGCATGTCGGTAAGGCGCGGCATCCGGACCGGAACCAGAGCCGAATGCTTCGTCCGGATGGCAAGGCGCTTCGTACCCAAAGAGAGATGCAACCGGAGAAGACCATGAGAATTTCCGATAGGATTCGCCTATCCTTTCTTGCCGTCACGGCTAGTCTCCCGATTCTCGCGACCGGCGGGGATGTTTCGCGGGGTGCGCAAGACGCCGTTGACACCGGGCCCGTGCGCGAGGTTATCGAACCGATACGGCCGTTCAGCGACCTCGACCTAGACCACGACGGGGTCCTCTCCACCTCTGAGGCGCATGCCAGCCCGCGAATCGGCTCCGATTGGCGTCGGCTCGACACCAACGACGACGGCGTGATCGACCGCTCCGAGATCCGCGTCTTGGACATACCCGCGCCGACGGCCGAGGAGGCCGATCGCTGACGGACGACCGCTGCCCGAAACCGTCATCTTGGCAGATCTCCGCAGGTCCCGAGATAGTGCACGCCATACTTGGCGAAGTCGAAGGCGTGGTAGGCCCCGCCGAGGCTGGTCTTGAGGTTGCCCAGGACGGTATTGACCCAACTGAACCGCGGCAAGTCTTTGGGCTTGCGCGCGCCGACGATGATGACGGTGTGCTCACAGCCGGCATCGGTGACGCCGGCAAAGCAGGCCAGGCCATCGGAGGTCACCCGGCAGCCGGGCGCCAGGTCTGCGGCGGCCCAGTCCGCGATGGCCGGACGGGTGAAGCCGGGCAG
>NZ_NRRW01000020.1 GCF_016583835.1 Thiococcus pfennigii
CGGCGCATCGATGAGAGTACCGTCCGCGGCCAGCCCCGAACCCCACTCCACGGTGTCGTAGCCGTAGCGGGCGCTGTCGTGGCTCGCGCTCCGGCCGTTGGTGGCTGCCTTGGTCGGTGCGACGCTGCTCGCCGCGCCCAGTGTACAGGCCCAGACGACCGCCGAGCTCGCGCTGGAGCGGCGCGTCGCCGAACTGGAGCGTCAGCTCGCCGAGGCGCGTGCCCAGCTGGCCGAGGTCAGGACCGGCGCGCCGGCCACGCGCGACGTCAGCGAGGGCGCCGACACCGCGACGGCGGCCCAGGCCCCGGTGGCGGCCGCGGAGCCGGCGGCGGACGACGGCTCGAAGATCCGCATCGGCCCGTTGACGATCGGCGGCGCCATCCGCGCCAACTATGTGATCGGCGACTATCCGGGGCGCGGTCCTGGCCCGTCGCGCGGCGGGCACGGCGGCAACGTCGAGCTCGATACGTTTCGGATCAACATGGATCTGAAGCACGAGCAGCTCGTCGGCCAGCTGGAGTACCGCTGGTACGATGGCTACAACTTCATCCACACGGGCTGGCTCGGCTGGGACTTCGACGACGGCAGCCAGGTGCAGGTCGGTGTCAACCGGGTGCCCTTCGGTCCCGGCCCCTACGGGGTCTCGCAGAGTTGGTTCTTCGACCAGCACTACTATGTCGGCCTGTCCGACGACATGGACCTCGGGATCCGGTACGTCACCGGCGTCGGCGACTGGAGCCTGGACCTGGCCTATTACGCGAGCAGCGAGTGGAACGGCCGGGGCACGAGCCACGACAGCGCCCGCTACGGCTACGACACCGTGGAGTGGGGTTCGGGGCTGGCCGCGGACGGTACTCTCATCGATGCGCCGACCAACGGCTATCGCGAGCGCAACCAGTTCAACGTCCGGGCGATCTACGCGTTCGACGACGTCGCGGTGCCGACCGACCTGGGGCTCTCGCTCCAGTGGGGCCAGCTCGACGGTCGGCGGGCCGACGACGGCGAGCACTGGGCCGTCTCGGTGCACATGACCAACAGCTGGAACAATTGGCTGCTCGCCACCCAGCTGACCCGCTACCGGTTCGACATCGATGACGACAACCCGCTCGGCACCGACGCGCTGATCCCGATGGGCGCCTACGACTTCGCCTGGCCGGTCGCCACCGATGCCTGGATCCCGGCCGTCTCGCTGAGCTATCTCCACGAGACCCCCGGCATCCCGTGGCTCGATTCGGTCCGCCCCTATGTCGAGTACAGCAACATCCTCAAGCGCGAGGGCGACTTCAACGACAGCGACCTGTTCGTCCTCGGCGCGGCCTGGGCGCGCCAGGGCTGGTACATCTACACGGACGCCGCCTGGTCGAGCGGCAACTACTTCGTCGGCAGCGATGGCGACTTCGGCGTCAACAGCGACGACGAGCGCAACTTCCGCTTCAATCTCAATCTCGGGTACTACTTCTGAGGTCGGGGCCGCCGGGCATCGCGCGGCGATGCCCAGCGGCCGGGTCCCGGGCCTGTCTTCAGGCGATTTCTGTCAACAAAGATACCGTCTGGCTGGTCTTTTCGCCCGCCTTCCGTGTCGCGAGCGCACTCACATAGCTGGGCTATGCTCCGGCGCTCGCTCCTTGAAGACAAACGAAAGTCCGGCGTCATCCGGTCGGTTTGTTTCCGGCAATCGCCTCAGAGTTCGCCCGTGACCCAGTAGTCGATCCGCTTCGGGTTCTCGGCGATGTATTCGCTGACGGCCGCCTCGTAGGAGGTCTGCTGGGCGTCGTACATGGCCGCCTGGAGGTCGTCGATCGGGATCTGCATCCGCGAGATGAAGCCGGCCGCGTCGATGTCATCCCCGTAGAAACCCTTGCGCGCCAGTGCGACGACGCGCTCGTAGCCGCCGAGCACGCCCTTGGGGTCCTCGAGGTAACGCAGGTCGTAGGCGCCGAACTTCCAGTGCGGACTCCAGGCCGTGACGACGATCCACTCGTCGCGGCGCACGGCGCGCTCCAGCGCCGCGGTCATGCCGGCGCCCGAGGAGATCTGCAGCCGATAGTCGTCGAGGCCGTAGGCGTCGATCGCCTCCTGCGACAGGCGCATGAGGCCGGCGCCCGGGTCGATGCCGGTGATGGTCCCGTCGAGCGCATCGCGCACCGACGCCTTCTTAAGGTCCTCGATGCTCGAGAGCTCCTCTGGCGGGACATAGCCCGGCACGGCCCAGCCGAGCCGGGCGTGGGTGTAGAGGATGCCGAGCGTCGCCACGTCCTGGCCGACCTTCGCCAGGTAGTCGCCGTGGGTCTGCGGCTGCCACGACATCAGCATCACATCGAGGCTGCCGCTCGCGAGCCCCTGGTACTGGGGGGCGATGTCGGTCTGCAGGAGCTCGACCTCGTAGCCCATGCGATCCTCGAGGATGCGCTTGGTGAGCTTGGTGACGAATTCCGCGTCCGACCAGGCGGTCCAGCCGATCCGGATCGTCTTGTCTGCGGCCGAGGCCGTGCCGAGCGCGAGGGCGAGCGCCCCGGCGAGCAGGACTGTGAGCGGGGTCTTGATGTGCATGATGGCTCCTCTCAGAATCGAGTGGATGGAGGGGGACGCCCCGCCGTGGCGGGACGCCGGGTGCGCGGCCGAACGGGCGTCAGCCGCGGCCGGATGCGCCCGGCCCGTCGGCGGCGAACAGCCGCTTGAGCCGCGCGAGCCCGGATGGCGCGGCGCCACGTCGGGCGGTGCCGAAGCTCTGGGTGATGCGATCGAGCAGGATGGCCAGCAGGACGACCCCGAGGCCGCCCTCGAAGCCCAGGCCCACGTCGAGTCGCTGGATGCCGGTCAGCACCGTGTTGCCCAGCCCGCCGGCGCCGATCATCGAGGCGATGACGACCATCGACAGCGCCAGCATGATGGTCTGGTTGATACCGGCCATGATCGAGGGCATCGCGAGCGGCAGCTGGACCTTCACGAGGAGCTGGCGGCCCGTGCAGCCGAAGGCCTGGCCGGCCTCGATGTGCTCCTCGCCGACCTGGCGGATGCCGAGGTTGGTCAGGCGCACGGCCGGCGGCATCGCGAAGATCAGCGTCGCGATCGCCCCCGGTACCTTGCCGAGGCCGAAGAAGATCGCCGCCGGGATCAGGTAGACGAAGGGCGGCATCGTCTGCATGAAGTCCAGCAGGGGGCGAACGACGGCCTCGACCGAGTCGTTGCGGGCCATCGCGATGCCGATCGGGATGCCGATCGCCAGCGCCACGAGGCTGGAGGCGATCACGAGCCCGAGCGTCGAGACGGTCTCGTCCCAGATGTCCATGCCGAAGAGCAGTGCCATCGCCGCGACGGCGAAGAGGCCGAACCGCCAGCCGACCCGCCAGGTCGCGAGCCCGACGATCAGGCCCGCGAGCACGAGTGGCGGCATCGCGAGGAGGGTGCCCTCGAAGGCATCGATCACCGCGGCGAGGACATCGGAGATGCCATCGAGGACGCCGGTGAGGTTCACCTGGATCCAGTCTACGCCCGCCTCGACCCACTCGCCGACGGGGATCTCGATTTGAAGGTTGTCGTTGGCCATGGTGTCTCGGTCGGGGTACGGCGCCAGGGTCGCCCAGGGGGAGCTCGAGGCAGGATCAGGGCGCGATCAGGTGGTCTTGTCGAGGGTTTGGAGCAGGATCGTCTTGTCGACGATGCCGAGGTAGCGTCCATCGGCGCCGACGACGGGAACCGGGTAGTCGCTGCCGGCCACACGCCCGAGCACGTCCGAGAGGCCCGCGTCGGCCGGCGTGGGCGCGACCTCGCCGATGAAGGCCGCCTCCCAGCGCGGTTCCTCGCCTGCGCCACGCGCCGCCGCGGCGGCGAGCGAATTGATGCTGACCATGCCGCGATACTGCCGGCCACGGTCGATGACGACCCCGAGGGTGCGGCCGCGGTCGCGCAGTTGGGCGAGGGCGGCGCGCAGGTTCACGCCGGTGCGCTCGAACACCGTCAGGACGTCGTCGGCGGCGATGTCGCCGGCATTGAAGACCTTGCTGACGTCGACGCCGTAGAAGAAGGAGCGGACGTAGTCGTTGGCCGGGCGCGTGACGATCTCCTCGGGCGTGCCGATCTGCACGATCGAGCCGCCCTCCATGATCGCGATGCGATCGCCGATGCGGATCGCCTCGTCGAGGTCGTGGGAGATGAAGACGATCGTGTGGGCCTGGGTGCTTTGCAGGCGTACCAGTTCGTCCTGCATCTCGGTGCGGATCAGCGGGTCGAGTGCGGAGAAGGCCTCGTCCATCAGCAGGATCGGGGCCTCGGTCGCGAGTGCCCGGGCGAGCCCGACACGCTGCTGCATGCCGCCGGAGAGTTCATCCGGATAGCTGTCGGCGTAGGGCGCGAGACCCACCGTCTCGAGCGCCCGCGATGCCCGGGCGTGCCGCTCCTCCTTGTGCATGCCGGAGACCTCGAGGCCGAAGGCGGCGTTCTCCAGGACGCTCCTGTGGGGCATCAGCGCGAAGGACTGGAACACCATGCTGACGACGCTACGGCGCAGCTCGATGAGCGCCTGCTTGCCCATCTGCGTGATGTCCTGGCCGTCGATCAGCACCTGGCCGCGGGTCGGTTCGATTAGGCGATTGAGCATCCGCACGAGGGTCGATTTCCCCGAGCCGGACAGGCCCATGATGACGAAGACCTCGCCCTCGCGAATCGCGAATTCGGCATTCTGCACGCCCACCGTCGTGCGCGTGTGCTCGAAGATCTCGTCCTTCGACAGCCCCTGATCGAGCAGGGCCAGCGCCTGCTCCGGCTCGGGGCCGAAAATCTTGTAAAGACCTTTGACTACGACCTTTTCTTGCATGACGAGGGCTGTCTTCAGGGGGCTGCATCTTCGGTCCCTTCGGCGGCCGAAAATGGCGGGGCATCCAAGCCCTGCGCGGGCGTCGGACATTCTTCTGGGCGCCTTGTGTACGGCGGCGCAATGGCGAAGACGGGCGCCGTCGCCTATGGGGACCTTGAGAAATCGCCATCCGGGCAATTCTCCAAGACGGGGCATCCGTACCCCGCGCGCGCCTTGAATTCTTCTAAGGTGCCCCGATGCCGCGTATTATTCACCGTAGCAGGTTCGCCAAGCCCTTTCAACGCGTTGCATTTGCCCGCGCCTTGTGATCGGCGGTGCGCCTCTGCTATTTTGAGACCGCTTGGGATATCACCTTGCGGCCTCTGGGTCCTCTCGCCGGCGCGCAGGTGCGACGCGTAGCGGGCCGCAATGGCCGGGCACCAAATCGAATACGACGGTGCGTCACGGGCGGTGCGGCGACCTCGCCCGCTGACGAGGGCTCGGGTCGCCATCGATTGGGCCCTGATCCGTCGCGATTCGGAGCATCCATCCGATGCCGAATCGCTTCGCTACCGATGACGCGGTCGACCAGGACGATATCCGTGCCTGGGGCAGGGATCTGCGGAGTTCGGTATTCTTGAGTGACAACTCAAGAACAAGCGGCGCATTTTCTTCAAACTACGAAACACGCGAAACACGCGAAACACGCGAAAAGGCGGAATATACGCCGGATAATCTGCCGTGTTCCGCGATTTTCGTGCATTTCGTGGTTTCTTGTCTTCCGCGTGCTTGTGTCGGTTGTTTCTGCATCGTTCCTTATCGTCAGCCCGCTCGTGCTCGCCTTCGTGGTCGGCACGCGGGTGTTCCCGGGCGAGGCCACGCCGGTCGTCGACGGCGCCAAGGGCTGGCCCATCGACCACATCGACGGGCTGTCCCTCGTCGCCGGCAACGCCTCCGTCGTCTTCTGGGGACACCGATGCCTTCGTCGGTTACCCTGAGCGCAGCGTAACCCGACAGCGGGGGCCGAATGCCAGTCGCGAGGCGCTGCGTCGCGACCTCGACAGGGAGTGGATGGCCGATGGATGGCGCGAACTCGACCGATGCCCAGGAGTCCGGTCCCCCGTGTCGCCGCGACCGGGTGCGCGACCCAAGTCGGTGGGGTCCCTCGGTGCTCGACTGGCTCTTGCCGCCGACCTGCGCGCTCTGTGGGGCGGCGGGCCTGCCCGGGCTCGATCTCTGCCCCGGCTGCCTCGCCGACCTGCCACACAACTGCGCCGCCTGTCCGCGTTGCGCCCTGCCGTTGCCGCCCGATCAAGCAGTTGGTGCGACCTGTGGCCGCTGCCAGCGTCACCCGCCGCCGTTCGATGCGGCCCATGCCGCCTTCCGCTACGAGGGGCCGCTGCCGGCCCTCGTGGCCGGCGCCAAGTTCCGCGGCCGGATGAACCTGATGCGCCTGCTCGGCAGCTGCCTGTTGCGTGCGCTCCTCGAACAGGGCGCGGCCCGCCCGGAGCTGATCGTCCCGGTCCCGCTGCACCCGGCACGGCTGCGTGAACGCGGCTACAACCAGGCCCTGGAGATCGCCCGGGTGCCGGCGCGGGCGTTGGGCCTGCCGATCGATGCCCGCGGCTGCGCGCGGGTGCGCGCCACGGCGCCGCAGATGGGGCTGGAACGGGCGGCGCGCCGGCTCAATGTCCGCGGCGCCTTCCAGGTGACCGCGCCCCCGGCCGCGCGGCACGTCGCGCTCGTCGACGACGTGGTCACGACCGGCCAGACGGCCGCCGAGCTCGCCCGCGCGCTACGCCGCGCCGGCGTCGCCCGCGTCGACCTCTGGGCGGTCGCCCGCACGCCCTAGCGGCGCTCGGGGTGCCGGCCGTTAGGGTGCCGGGTTGGGCCAGCGGGTGTGGATCGCCTCGATGGCCTGCTCCAGTTCGTCGGTGAGGGTCAGGTCGGCGCTGCCGAGATTCTCGCCGAGCTGGGCGAGGCTGGTCGCGCCGATGATGGTCGAGGTCACGAAGGGCCGGCTGGTGACGTAGGCGAGCGCCATCTGGGCCGGGCTCAGGCCGTGGCGGCGTGCGGCGGCGACGTATTCGGCCGTGGCCTGCTCGGCCTGCGGGTTGGAGTAGCGGCTGAAGCGCTCGAAGCGGGTCAGGCGGGCCTCGGGCGGGCGGGCGCCGTCGAGGTATTTGCCGGTGAGTGTGCCGAAGGCCAGCGGCGAGTAGGCGAGCAGGCCGCAGCGCTCGCGGATCGCGATCTCGGCGAGGCCGATCTCGAAGGTGCGGTTCAGCAGGCTGTAGGGGTTCTGGATGCTCACCGGACGCGGCAGGCCGCGGTCTTCGGCGAGTCGCAGCAGGGTCATCAGGCCCCAGGGGGTCTCGTTGGAGACGCCGATGTGGCGCACCTTGCCGCTGTGTACCAGGTCGCCGAGGACCTGGAGGGTCTCCCCGAGCGGCACGCTGTCGTCGACGGCCGGGTGGCTGTAGCCCAGGCGGCCGAAGAAGTTGGTCTGCCGGTCGGGCCAGTGCAGCTGGTAGAGGTCGAGGTAGTCGGTGCGCAGGCGCCGCAGGCTGCCCTCGAGGGCCGCCTCGATGTTGCGCCGGTCGAGGCGGTTCTGGCCGCCGCGCAGGTACGGCAGCCAGTCGCCGGGGCCGGCGACCTTGCTCGCGAGGATCAGGCGGTCGCGCCCGCCGCGCCGCGCGAGCCAGGAGCCGATGTAGGCCTCGGTGCGCCCCTGGGTCTCGCCGCACGGCGGCACCGGGTAGATCTCGGCGGTGTCGATGAAGTTGATGCCGGCGGCGATGGCGGCGTCGAGCTGCGCGTGGGCCTCGGCCTCGGTGTTCTGTTCGCCGAAGGTCATGGTGCCCAGGCACAGGGCGCTGACCTCGATGTCGGTGGTGGCGAGTCGTCGGCGTTGCATGGCTCCTCCCGGTTGCGCGCCCGTGGGTCCAGCGGGGCACCCAGTATAACAATCCCCCCGGCCCGGGCCGGGGCGGCGCGGGTGCGGTGCCGCGGGTGAAAAAGGCGATCGATTCGGTTAAATTTGCGCCACATTGGTTGTTACCCAGGGCCCCTGTCGGCCACGGGGACCGCTAACCTCGGGAGAGACCCCATGGCTCGTGACTTGATCGCCCCCTCGATCCTCTCCGCCGACTTCGCCAGGCTCGGCGAAGAGGTGGATCGGGTGCTGGCCGCTGGCGCCGACATCGTCCACTTCGATGTCATGGACAACCACTATGTGCCGAATCTGACGATCGGCCCGCTGGTCTGCGAGGCCCTGCGCAAGCACGGCGTGACGGCGCCGATCGACGTCCACCTGATGGTCAAGCCGGTCGATCGCATCGTGCCGGACTTCGCCGCGGCCGGTGCCACCTACATCACCTTCCACCCGGAGGCGAGCGAGCACATCGACCGCACCCTCCAGTTGATCCACGCCGAGGGCTGCAAGGCCGGTCTGGTCTTCAACCCGGCCACCCCGCTCAGCCATCTCGACTATGTGATGGACAAGGTCGACATGATCCTGCTGATGTCGGTCAATCCGGGCTTCGGCGGCCAGGGCTTCATCCCGTCGGCGCTGGAGAAGCTGCGCCAGGTGCGCGAGCGCATCGACGCCTCGGGGCGCGACATCCGCCTAGAGATCGACGGCGGCGTCAAGGTCGACAACATCGCCGAGATCAAGGCGGCCGGCGCCGACACATTCGTCTCCGGTTCCGGCATCTTCGGCAAGGGCCGCGCCGAGGACCCGAACCGCTACGACACCATCATCGCCGCGATGCGCGCGGCGCTCGCGAGCGTCGCCCGCTGAGCGCCCCACTGAGCGCCCAGCTGGGCAGGGAGAACGGCGCCATGCGGCGACCCAAGATGATCCTGGTCGATCTCGACGGTACGCTGGTCGACAGCGTCCCGGACCTGGCCTTCTGCGTCGATCGGATGATGGCGGGCCTCGGCCGGGCGCCGCGCGGCGAGGCCGCGGTGCGCACCTGGGTCGGCAACGGCGTCGAGCGCCTGGTGCAGCGCGCGCTGACCGGCACCCTCGACGGCGAGCCGCCGGCTGGCGACTACGAGCGGGCGATGGCGCTCTTCCTCGAACTCTATGCCGCCAACACCTCGGGCCGCTCGCGTCCCTATCCGGGCGTGCGCGAGGGGCTCGAGATCCTGCGCGGCGCCGGCTATCCGCTCGCCTGCGTCACGAACAAGCCCGCCCGGTTCACCGAGCCCCTGCTTGCCGACCTGGGGCTGCGGGACTACTTCTCGCTTGTCGTCGCCGGCGACACCTTGGCGGAGAAGAAGCCGCACCCGCTGCCGCTGCAGTATGCCGCGGCGCACTTCGGCGTGGCTCCGGGCGAGGCGCTGATGGTCGGCGATTCGGTCAGCGACGTGAAGGCCGCGCGCGCGGCCGGCTTCGCGATCGTCTGCGTCAGCTATGGCTACAATCACGGCCGCGACATCCGCGAGGCCGCGCCCGATGCCGTGATCGATTCCCTGACGGAGCTCGAAGGGCTCCTGGCGGAGGCCGCCTGATGGTGTGGCGGCGGCGGTTCGGGGGTTGCCGCGAGGGGGCGCCGCTCGCCCCGGGCGGGCGATGGCGACGCTGCGTCGAGGTACCCGACCGACACCCGTCCGCCGCCCGGAGCCATCCAGATGACACCCGAAGCCTACCGCGCCCTGGCCGAACAGGGCTATAACCGCATCCCGCTGGTGCGCGAGGTCCTCGCCGACCTCGACACCCCGCTGAGCGTCTACCTGAAGCTCGCCGAGGGTCCCTTCTCGTACCTGCTCGAGTCCGTGCAGGGCGGGGAGAAGTGGGGCCGATACTCGCTGATCGGCCTGCCCTGCCGGACGCACCTCGAGGTCCGCGGCCGGCAGGTCCGGGTCCTCGACGATGGCCGCGTCGTCGAGGAGGTCGAGGTCGACGACCCGCTGGCCTGGATCACCGCCTTCCAGGGGCGCTTCCGCGTCGCCGAGCACCCGGGGCTGCCGCGTTTCACCGGCGGCCTGGTGGGCTACTTCGGCTACGACACCATCCGCTACATCGAGCCCAAGCTTGCCGAGTGTCCGAACCCGGACCCGATCGGTGCCCCCGACATCCTGCTGATGGTGTCCGACGAGGTCGTCGTCTTCGACAACCTGTCCGGGCGCATGTTCTTGATCCTGCATCTGGATCCGACCGCCGGCGACAGCTTGGAGGCGGGCCAGGCGCGCCTCGACGAGCTGGTGCGACGGATGCAGCAGGGCGCCCCGCGCCGCCCGGGCGGGCCGCCCCGCCAGGTCGCCGAGGACGACTTCCGGTCGGGCTTCACCGAGGCCGGCTTCAAGGAGGCGGTGAGCCGGATCAAGGACTACATCCTCGCCGGCGACTGCATGCAGGTCGTCCTCTCGCAGCGCCTGTCCATCCCGTTCCACGCCCGCTCGCTCGACCTCTACCGGGCGCTGCGCGGGCTGAATCCGTCGCCCTACATGTATTTCCTCGAGCTCGGCGCGTTCCAGATCGTCGGCTCCTCGCCCGAGATCCTCACGCGGCTGGAGGACGGCATCGTAACCGTGCGTCCGATCGCCGGCACCCGCCGGCGCGGCTACACCGAGGACGAGGACCGCGCGCTGGAGGCCGAGCTCCTCGCCGACCCGAAGGAGCTCGCCGAGCACCTGATGCTGATCGATCTGGGGCGCAACGACGCCGGGCGGGTCGCGCGCACCGGTAGCGTGCGGGTGACCGACCGGATGATCGTCGAGCGCTACTCGCACGTGATGCACATCGTCTCGAACGTCATCGGCGAGCTCGATGACGACCTCACCGCGATCGACGTGCTGCGCGCGACCTTCCCGGCCGGCACCGTCTCGGGGGCGCCCAAGATCCGCGCGATGGAGATCATCGACGAGCTCGAGCCGGTCAAGCGGGGCGTTTACTCCGGGGCGATCGGCTACCTGTCCTGGAACGGCAACATGGACACCGCGATCGCGATCCGCACCGCCGTCATCAAGGACGGGACCCTGCACATCCAGGCCGGAGCCGGCATCGTCGCCGATTCGGTCCCGGCCCTGGAGTGGAAGGAGACGATGAACAAGGGCCGGGCCATCTTCCGCGCCGTCGCCCTCGCCGAGGCGGGCCTCGATCGCGTCCCGCCGTCGTCGACCTAGGGGCAGCCGACGTTGGGCGAGGCGAGGTCGGGTCAGCGCAGCGCAACCCGACATTCCGGGGCCGCGTCGGGTTAGGCGCGCCGGCACGACGGTCGCCGAGAAGGAACGGGCCGGCCGCGCCGTAACCCGACAGGCGGCGGCCTGTTTCTCGGTAACCCGACGCCCTGGAATCCACGAGGGCCAGTGCCAATGACGAACACCTACGAATCCGATTTCTACAGCTGGGCGACCACGCAGGCCGCGCTCCTGCGCGCCGGACGGCTCGATCAGGCCGACATCGAGCACATCGCCGAGGAGATCGAGAGCATGGGCAAGGGCGAGCTGCGTGAGCTGGAGAACCGGCTCGCGGTCTTGTACACGCATCTCCTGAAATGGCGATTCCAGCCCATCCACCGCGGCCGCAGTTGGGAACTCACGATCAAGGAGCAACGCCGCCGGCTGCGCCGCCACCTGGACCAGAATCCAAGCCTCAAGGCCAAGCTCGCCCAGGCGATCGCGGACGCCTACGGCGACGCCATCCTCGAGGCGGCGCGTCAGACGGGGCTGGCCGAGGATGCGTTTCCCCAGACCTGCCCGTTTACCTTCGAGCAGACTGTCGATGACGGCTATTGGCCCCTGGGGGCCTAGTGGCGCAGGTCGCGCGGTGCAACCCCGCCATCGGCACCGCTGGGAGCCGCGTCGCCCGCTGTCGGGTTACGCCCCGAGGGGCTAACCCGACCTACGGCCCCGGCGCACGTCGGCACGGCCCGTAGCCCGTGGTCGGGTTAGGCGCGCCGGCACGGTGGTCGCTGAGAAGGAACGGGCCGGCGCGCGCCGTCACCCGACAGGCGGCCGCCTGTCTCACGGTAGCCCGACGCCCTGGAATCCTTGAGCGCCAGTGCCAATGACGAACACCGACGCCCTGCGCCGCTGTCTCGGCGATGCAACGAGATGATCGAGCCCCGCGAGATTCGCATCCCCCTGCCCGACTGGCTGCCCGATTTTCTGGCGCGGCAGCCGGCGCGGTATCCGACCGACGAGGCGGCGATGGCCGTGGCCATCGCGCTCGCCGAAGAGAACGTTCGGCAGCGGACCGGCGGGCCGTTCGGTGCCTTGGTGGTCGCGTCGCGGACGGGCGAGCGGATCGCGGCCGGGGTCAATCTGGTGCTCGCCTCGCACTGCTCGATCGCCCACGCCGAGATGGTCGCCCTGGCCTCGGCCCAGCTGGCCCTCGGCGACCCGGATCTGGGGGCCGCCGTCCCCGGCGGTTGCACGCTCGTCTCGAGCGCCGAGCCCTGTGCGATGTGCATGGGGGCGATCCCCTGGTCCGGCGTGACGCGCCTCGTCTGTGGGGCGCGTGATGCGGACGTGCGCCGCGCGGGGTTCGACGAAGGCGACAAGCGCGACGACTGGCCGGCGGCCTTCGCCCGGCGCGGGATCGCCGTGGTCCGCGACTGCCAGCGAGGACGGGCCGAAGCCGTCCTGCAGGCGTATGTCCGAGCCGGCGGGCCGATCTACTGACGGGTCGGGCGACCAGCGTGCGGTCCTCGGGATGCGATCGCCAGCCAGGCGGGGTCCCCGCGGACGACAAAACGCCTCCAGGTTGATCTGGGCCAAGGATCCGCCGGCGATGCGGGCCACCGCCATCGCGGTTCGCGCTACATTTCTGCCATCCCGGACGCCGATCCGATCGGTCCGTCCCGGCCGGCTTGCCCCGGTCCCGGCGAGGAGCCCTGTCATGCACGCCGTCGTCGCCATCAAGCAGGTGCCCGACACCACCAATGTCCGGATCGACCCCGACACCGGCACCCTGATCCGCGAGGGGGTGCCGGCCATCGTCAATCCCTATGACGTGCACGCGCTCGAGATGGCCGTGCGGCTGAAGGAGCGCTTCGGCGGCCAGGTGACCGTGCTGACGATGGGGCCGCCGAAGGCCGCCGAGGCGCTGATCGAATGCGTCGAGCAGGGCGCCGATCGCGCCATCCTGCTCAGCGACCGCAAGTTCGGCGGCGCCGACACGCTGGCGACCTCCTACGTGCTGGCCGGGGCGATCGAGGCGATCCGCGCCGAGGGGCCGGTCGATCTGCTGCTCTTCGGCAAGCAGGCGATCGACGGCGACACGGCCCAGGTGGGTCCCGGGGTCGCGACCCGGCTCGGGGTGCCGCTGATCACCTATGCGATCGAGATCGAGGCCTTCGATCCGCTGGCCCGCACCGCGATCGTCCATCGCCGCACCGAGCTGGGCGTCGAGGTGCTGGAGACGGCGCTGCCGGCCCTCCTGACGGTCGAGAAGGAGATCGCCGCGATCGCCCGCGCGCCGCTGCCGAACCTGGTGCGCGCCGCGCGCTACCGGCCCGAGGTCTGGGACGCCGCCCAGCCGGTCGCGTTCGATGCCGCCAAGCTCGGCATCAAAGGCTCGCCGACCGTCGTCGGCCGGGCCTTCACGCCCGCCGCCAAGGCGCCGGGTGAGCAGATCGAGGTCGCGGCGCTCGGTCTGCCGGCCGTGATCGAGCGGGCGCTGACCCGACTCGAGGCGGCTGGCGTGCTCGCCGCCGGCCCGCCGTCGGCCGGTGGCCCGGGAGGGGGACCATGAGCGGGGCGCCTGAGCTGACCGCTGAGACAGGACCCAGGCGCATCTGGGTGCTGATCGAGCAGCAGGGGGGGCGGGTCCATCCCGTCTCGTGGGAGCTCTTGGGCGCGGCCCGGCGGCTGGCGGTCGAGCTCGATGCCGATCGGGCGATCGTCGAGGCCGTGCTGCTCGGGCAGGACGTCGGCGCGATCGCGCAGGAGGCCCTCCGCTACGGCGCGCGGCGGGTGCACCTGATCGAGGACCCGGTCCTCGCCGACTATCGCAACCTGCCCTATGCGGTCGGCATCAGCCGGCTGGTGCAGGCCCACCGCCCCGAGATCTTTCTGATCGGCGCGACCAGCCTGGGCCGCGACCTGGCGAGCGCGGTCGCGACCCGGGTCGAGACCGGGCTCACCGCGGACTGCACCGAGCTGACGATCGACCCCAAGCTCCAGATCCTCGCCGCGACCCGCCCGACCTTCGGCGGCAACCTGATGGCGACCATCCTCTGCCGCCGGCATCGCCCGCAGATGGCCACGGTGCGGCCGCGCGTCCTGCCGCTGCCCGAGCCCCTGCCCCCGGCCGAGATCAGGGGCGAGACCAGGGGCGAGGTCGTGCGCGCGCCGCTCGGCCTCGTCGAGGCCGAGGTCCCGCTGCGGCGGCTGCGGCTGATCCCGGGCGCCGAGCGGGTCGATCTCGAATACGCCGAGGTCATCGTCGCCGGGGGCCGCGGCCTCGGCGACCGCGACGGGCTGCCGCTGCTGCGGCAGCTCGCCGAGGCCCTCGGCGGCGTCCTGGCCGTCTCGCGCCCGCTCGTCGACGCCGGCTGGGTGTCGGTCGAGCATCAGGTCGGGCAGACGGGCAAGACGGTGCGCCCCAAGCTCTATGTCGCGGCCGGCATCTCGGGGGCGGTGCAGCACCGGGTGGGCATGAGTGGCGCGGGCTTCATCCTCGCGATCAACAAGGATCCGCACGCGCCCATCTTCCAGATCGCCGATCTGGGGATCGTCGGCGACCTCTACGAGGTGGTCCCGGCACTGATCGATGACCTGCGGGCACGGCGCTCGGGGGGCGACGATGGGCGCTGACCTGCGCTTCGACGCGATCGTCGTCGGCGGTGGTCCGGCCGGCGTGGCCGCCGCGATCACGATGGCCAAGGGGGGTCTCGACTGCGTCCTGATCGAGCGGGGGCGCTTCGCCGGGGCCAAGAACCTCTTCGGCGGCGTCCTCTACACCCACGCCCTCGCCGACATCCTGCCCGATTACTGGTCGCGCCAGCCGCCCTTCGAGCGGCCCGTGACCGAGCAGGGCTATTGGCTGCTGTCGCCGGACAGCGCCATGCGTATCCTGCACAAGGGCGAGTGCTACAAGGGCGAGCCGGCGGCGGCCTACACGGCGCTGCGGGCGCGCTTCGACCCCTGGTTCGCCGAGCAGGCGGTCCGCGAGGGGGTTCTGGTGATCCCGAAGACGACCGTCACCGAGGTGCGGCGGGATGATCAGGGCCGCGCGATCGGCGTGGCCACCGACCGGCCCGAGGGCGAGGTGTCCGCCCCGATCGTCGTCCTCGCCGAGGGCGTCAACAACCTGCTGACGCAGCAGCTCGGCCTGGCCCGCGGCGACCTGCCGCCGCGCTATGTCGCCCTGGCCGTCAAGGAGGTCATCGGGCTGCCGAGCGCCGAGATCGAGGCGCGCTTCGGCCTCGCCGGGCCCCAGGAGGGGGTCGCCATCGACATCTTCGGCGACGCGACCCTCGGGCTGCCCGGCACCGCGTTCCTCTACACGGACACCAAGGCCGTCTCGATCGGCGTCGGCCTGCTGTTGGAGGAGCTCGTCCACCACAACCTCCGGCCCTACGAGGTGCTGGCGCGCTTCAAGGCCCATCCGGCGGTGCGGCCCTACCTGGCCGGCGGGACCCCGCTGGAGTACGGCGCCCACCTGATCCCGGAACAGGGCTACGACCGGATGCCGCAGCTGGTGGCCGACGGTGTGCTCGTCGTCGGCGACGCCGCCTGCATGGTCGACGCTTTGCACCGCGAGGGCACCAACCTGGCGATGACCGCCGGGCGCCTGGCCGGCGAGACGGCGTTGGAGGCGCACCGCGAACAGGACTTTTCGGCGCGCGCGCTGCGCGCCTACCGGCGCCGCCTCGCCGAGAGCTTCGTCCTGAAGGACTTGAAGCAGTACCGCCGCATGACCGACCTCCTCGACAGCACCCCCGACCTCCTGGGGACCTACGTCAACTTCATCAACGAGGCCGCGCAGCGCTACTTCACCGCCCACGGGATCCCCAAGCGCGAGATGGAGGCCGAGATCCTGGGGCTGCTGCGCGAGCGCCGCTCCTTCCTCGGCGTCGCCCGGGACCTGATGCGGCTGCTGCGCGGCATGCGAGGCTGAGATGAGCGAACGCAAGCACCGGCCACTGGCCCCGGAGCTCGAGGCCAGCCTGCCCAGGGTCGATGTCGACGACCTGATCGCACCGCTCAAGTACTATGTCGACGACGATCACCCCCATCTCTGGATCAAGGACCCGGCGGTCTGCACGGGCTGCACGGCCAAGCCCTGCCTCGCGTTCTGTCCCGTCGGCGTCTACCGGCTGGACCGCCGCGGCCAGGTCATGGTCGGCTACCAGGCCTGTGTCGAGTGTGGCAGCTGCCGGGTCGGCTGCCCCTTCCTGAACATCGGCTGGGCGCTGCCGCGCGGCGGCTACGGCATCGCCTACAAATTCGGCTAGGTATGCGACCATGCAGCCCACCTCGATGGAACAGATCGACCGCGCCGCGCTGACCCTACTCCAGGCGCTCGCCGAGCACGGCCGGGCCCTCGCGCCCTACTTCGAGTCCGGCCATCTCGAGGGCCTAGAGCAGGATCTGGTCAGGCTGCGCCAGGCGCTGCTCGCCGTCCAGATGGGGCCGCTCTACTGGGAGACCCCCGCGGACCAGCAGGCGGACCAGCGGGCACCGGACTGAAATCGGGGAGTGCAATCGGGGGTGACATGGGCTCGACGGACGCTGGTTTTCGTGGTCCGTCGTTCGAGAATGCGCCCGGTCGCCGGTCTGTCCACCAAGGAGGCATCGCCGCCCCATGTTCGGATTCCTGCAGGGCCTGGCCTACGGGCTCTTCGTTTCCTGTCTGCCCTGGTTGATCATCGGTCTGGTCGACCCGCGCCTCGCGCTGCCCACCGAGGCGCCGTCGCGGCTGCACGTGCTGCTCCGCTATTGGCTGTTGGTGCCCTTCATCGCCTTCATCGTCTGGGTCACGTCGCTGTGGGGCGGTTTCGGTCCGAGCCTGGGGGGCTGGCTGGCCGGACTCGTGGCCGTGCCGGCGGCGATGCCGCTCGAGCGCGCCTGGCGCAGGTGGCGGCGCGCCCGGCGCGAGCGCGAGCGGCTGGCCCGCCAGCAGGCGCTGGCGGCCGAGCAGCAGGCCGCCCTGGAGCGCCAGGCGCGCGCGCAGGGGCTCGCCGTCCTCGATCCGGCCCGTGCACCGGCCGACGCGGACGAGGTCGTGCTCGCCCTGTGGGAGGCCAAGGGGCGCCTGCTGGCCGTCGGCCGCCCGGATCTGGCGATCCTGGCCGATCGGATCTACAGCCGCCATGCCCATGTCGACGAGGTCCTGCGCAGCAAGTTCGACGCGCGGGAGCTGACCTTCGAGCGCTCCCGCGGCCTGGTCGGCGAGGTCTCCCGCACCGCGGTCGATACCCTGAACACGATGGCCTCGGTCGCCCGCGGGATCGTCGGCATCGATGTCGACGACGTGCGCCGGCGTCTCGCGCGGCAGCCGACCCTCATGGGCGCCGAGGAGCGCCAGGCGCTGACGCGGCGCCTGGAGCTGGTCGAGGACACGGAGCGGCGGCTGCGCGAACTGGGTGCCCGCAACGAGGCGGCCATCACGGCGCTGGACGATGCGGCCGTGGCCGTGGCGGCGATCGCGACGGATCGTCCGCGCGCCTCGCTGGCGGCCGAGCAGGCGCTGGCCGACCTGCGGCGCTTCGCCGAGCGGGCGCACCAATACGGTCGCGCCCCCTGATGCCGTCAATGCGTTTCGGAGACGATTCCAGGACAACCGGTACAGTTTCTCGGAACTACGAAACACGCGAAACACGCGAAAAGGCTGAATAGACACAGGAGCACCTGCTGTTTTTCGCGACTTTCGTGTATTTCGTAGTTTCTTGTCGTCCCCGCCCTTGTGTCGGTTGTTTCTGAACCGTCCCTAAGGAATCCAGTGTGTGCGCGAGAGCGCGGAAGTCGCCTGACCGCCGCGCGCTACGAAAATTGCCCGGAAGCCGGTCTTTCCTGGTCACCATCGAGCGAGGAACCCCATGAACCCAGTCAATCCAGATGCGCAGGCGTCGTTGCGTCTCTCCCTGCCCCCGGCCGAGGAGATCGCCGAGGAGATCAAGGTCCAGGTCAAGACCCAGACCGACCCGGACGCGACCCTCGACGACCCGGCCCTCGTCGAGATGGCCGAGGCCTTCGTCGCCGATGTGCTCGCCGCGACGGGGGCCGAGCAAGTCGAGCACCGCCATCGCCAGGCGGTCGACGAGATGGGCCTGGACGTCCAGCGCCAGGCCGCCCATCGCAGCAAGATGCTCGAGGCGCCGATCCGCCAGCTCGCCCACCAAGGGGATGAGGGAGGGCCTGTCGCCCGCTCGCTGGTCGATCTGCGCACGCGGATGCAGGACCTCGATCCCCAGCGGCACAACCTGAGCCGCGACGGGCTGACCCGGCTCCTCGGCCTGATCCCGGGCATCGGCTCGCCCCTGCAACGCTATTTTCACAAGTTCGAGACGGCCCAGGGGGCGCTCGATGCCATCCTCAAGGACCTGGACGCCGGCAAGGAGATGTTGCGGCGCGACAACGTCAGCCTGAGCGACGATCAGGAATCCTTGCGGGCGAGCCTCGAGCAGCTGCGCCGCCAGATCGGGCTCGGTCGCCTCATCGACCGGCGCCTCGTCGAGGAGGCCGAAGGGCTCGCCCCGGATGACCCGCGGCGGCGGTTCATCGAGGAAGAGCTGCTGTTCCCGTTGCGCCAGCGGGTCCTGGATCTCCAGCAGCAGCTGACCGTCAGCCAGCAGGGCATCCTGGCCCTGGAGGTGGTCATCCGCAACAACCGCGAGCTGATGCGCGGCGTGGATCGGGCGATCAATGTGACCGTCTCGGCGCTGAACGTGGCCGTCACGGTGGCGCTCGCCCTCGCCAACCAGCGGCTCGTGCTGGATCGGGTCGAGGCCCTGAACACGACCACCTCGACCCTGATCGCCGGTACCGCCAACGCCCTGCGCACCCAGGGGGTCGAGATCCAGAATCGGGCCGCGTCGACGGTGCTGGACATGGCGCAGCTGGAGCAGGCCTTCGCCGACGTGATCGGCGCGATCGACGAGGTCTCGCGCTATCGCCGCGAGGCCCTACCGCGCCTCGATGCGCAGATCGATCGCCTGGAGGCCCTGGCCGCCGAGGGCGATGCCGCGATCCGCCGGCTCGACGAGGGCAACGCCGCCGAGGCGACGCGGGCCATCTCCCGCTGAATTCAACCCTTGCCCTCCTCGGGCGCAGCCTCTACTATCCGCCGCGCTTCGCCGGGGACCCTTGGATTTCCGGTCCTCCGGCTCGACCCCCACCCGCCTCGCAAGCACCAACCACTCGGTCAATCGAGAGACGTGCCATGGCCCACTTCGGCTTTCCGCTGGAAACCATCCTGATCTTCTTCGCGGTGATCGGCCTCTCGGTCTTCATGGACCTGTTCGCCCATCGGCGGACGCAGGAGATCTCCGTGCTCGATGCCAGCCTCTGGACTGGCTTTTGGGTCGCCCTGGCCCTCGCCTTCTACGGCTACCTCTGGGTGCGTTTCGATCGGGAGTGGGCCGACCTCTACCTCGCCGGCTTTGCGCTGGAGAAGTCGCTGTCGATCGACAACCTGATGGTCTTCATGGCGATCTTCGCCTCGTTCGGCATCAAGGGCGCCCTGCAGCACCGCATCCTCTACTGGGGCATCATCGGCGCGCTCGTGTTTCGCGCGATCTTCGTCGCCGCGGGCACCAGCCTCTTCCTGCTCACCCCCTGGGTCGGCCTGTTGTTCGCGGCCGTCGTCGCCTGGTCGGGCTGGAAGATGCTCACGGCCGACAAGTCCGACGAGGCGATCCACGACTATTCCGATCACTGGTCGGTGCGTCTCGCCGAGAAGGTCGTGCCCATCTTCCCCCGCCTGCATGCCGAGCGCTTCTTCGTCACCCGGATGATCGCGAAGGACCTGGTCAAGGCCGACCCCTCGCTGCGCCTGCCCCGGGATGCGGCCCTGTTCGCGACCCCGGCGTTCCTGTGCCTGCTGACGATCGAGACCTCGGACGTGATGTTCGCCTTCGACTCGGTCCCGGCCGTGATCGCGGTGACGCAGGAGCCGCTGCTCGTCTACGCGGCGATGATCTTCGCGATCCTGGGCCTGCGCTCGCTCTACTTCGTGCTGGCGGCCCTGACCCGCTATCTGGTGCACCTGGAGAAGGCCGTGATCGCGCTGCTCTTCTTCATCGCCTTCAAGCTGACGCTGCAATCGGGTGAGCACCTCTTCGGCTGGGACTTCCTGCACATCTCGCCGACCGCGAGCCTGATGGTCGTGATCGGCACGCTGACGGTCGGCGTCGTTGCGTCCTTCATCTGGCCCGAGCAGCGGGATACCCCTTCGGATGCCGCCTGATCATCGAACGGCGCGGGGTGCTCCCGCGCGCGACGACAGACCCGGCCGCCACCAGAGACCATCCCTTCCTTGGTCTCTGGCACGATGGGGCTCGTCTCAACACCGATCCGATCTGGCGGGTTCCGGCTGGCGCCCGGATCTGCGCGCGACCACCCCTCCGATCACGTGGCGCGCAGGCTTGTCGTGTACCGCTGCCGCGTGAGGGCGTCGGATCAGCAATTTGAAATTGCCGCCCTTGTCCGCACCTCTATAATATTTACGCGAATCCGTGAATCCAGCGCGCTGTCCGTGAAGTGCGGTTTTCGCTAGTGGCGCGATCAAGCGCATGAAAAATCAAGGAGATTCTGGTGTCTCTCCTGTACTCTGCGCCCTGGAATCTGCTCGGAAGCCGATGCTTCAACCTCCGGTCACTATGGTGACATTGAAGGATGCAGGCCGATCCGTGCGGTCTTCCGCCAGCGCGGCCCGAGGTGAGTCGAACGGATAAGCGGACCACGGAGAGCTCCGAAGGAGCCGGCGAGGTTGACGACCATGTTCAGGATATTTCGACATTACATCCCCAAAGATATCGTATTTTTGGGTGTAGCCGAAGCTGCAATCTTCCTTCTATCGGCGTATCTCGGGGTTCGGCTGGGCCTTTTCGTTCTGGATGGTGGAGCCACGTTGGCGATGGAGCCGCTGTCCCCCCGTGCGCTCCTATTCGCCGCCGTAATGCTCATCGCGATGAGCGCCATGGGTCTCTACGAGCGCGACTTGCGTGTGAGTACCGGCGCGACGCTGTTGCGCATCGTGCTGAGCTTCGCGATTGGCGCCCTGCTCGTGGCGTTGCTGATGCAAGTTCAACCGGAACTGTTCGCGAGCGCTGGCGCCCTCGCGATATCGATGGCGGGTGCCTTTATGGCGGTGTTGGCGGCGCGACTGGTGTTCGTCAAACTGAGCGACGCCGAGCGATTCCGAAAGCGTATCCTGGTGCTGGGCGCTGGGCAGTCCGCACAGGAGATCGCCAATCTCAAGCGCAAGACCGATTGGCGCGGGATGACCCTCGTGGGTTTTGTCGCGATCGAGGATGCCGAGCCGGCGATAGGGCCTTCGCGACTGGTCCCGATGGAGGCAGGTGTCGCAGATCTGGCGCGAGAGCATCGAATCGACGAGATCGTTGTCGCGATGGATGACCGGCGGGCACGACTTCCGGTCGCCGCGCTTGTGCAATGCAAACTGCTCGGGATCAAGATAAGCGACACGACTCAATTTCTCGAGCGAACGAACCGGAAGATCGCCATCGATGCGCTGCGTCCGAGCGACATCTTCTTTTCCGACGGTTTCTCGAAGCATGTCTTCCAAAGCCGCACCAAGCGCATCTTCGACGTCCTGGTGAGTTTGGTGGCACTGCTGCCGGCACTTCCTATCATGGCCTTGACGGCAGTGGCTATCCGTCTCGAGGGGCACGCCGGCGAGCCAATCCTCTACCGACAAACCCGTGTGGGGAAGAACGGCCGACACTTCGAGTTGCTGAAGTTCAGGAGCATGCGCGTCGATGCGGAGGGGGATGGCGTTGCGCGCTGGGCGGTCGCCAATGACGATCGGATCACGAGGACTGGACGTATCATCCGCAGGTTGCGCATTGACGAATTGCCGCAACTATTCAACGTGCTGCGCAACGAGATGAGCTTCGTGGGGCCGCGTCCCGAGCGCCCGCAGTTTGTGGAGGACCTGCAAGAGAAGATGCCTTATTATGCACTTCGTCACCAGGTCAATCCCGGAATTACCGGCTGGGCGCAAGTTCGGTATCCCTACGGGGCATCGGAGAAGGACGCGAAGGAAAAGCTGCAATACGACCTATACTACATCAAGAACTATAGCGTTTTTCTCGATCTCATGATCCTGTTTCAAACGGTGCAGGTCGTTCTGTGGGGCAAGGGCGTGCGTTGAGCGGTGATGGATCCTTGTGGACTAAAATGGTGGGTTCGGACTCCGATTACCTGACTTCGTTCACTAGAACCCGTTAAAATGATCCTCAATCCGTGAACTGAATGGCAAGACGATTGTGTTTCGCGGCATGAAGGGCGGGTCGGTGTCGCGGGTATTGACCGGGTGAAGACACTAAGCGCCGGCGCCGCGGTGGCCCTGTAGGGAAGCTCGAGAAATTTGCCATCCGGGCAATCTTTCGAGACGCGACGCGAAAATGCGGTTTCCGCTTCGCTTCAGTTTCAGTCGCTTGGGCGACTGGGAATGGCGGGGCCTCTTTGCCCCGCGGCGGGCACCTTGAATTTTTCAGCGTGCCCTGTATTGGCCCGCCGCGGCCTGCGGGGCGCGTTTTTCTCGGCGCCGGACAATAGGGGTCCGCCGCGCCCGGGCGCGGTACCTGCATCCCCGGGCCGGGGCCGCTCGGGAGTCGGCGGGTTGGGCGTAGAGGCGCTGGAAGAGCGCGACGACCGAGCGCTGCCCGGGCGAAGGCGAGCTCGAGCCGCCGCCCGCCCCCGTATGGATCAGTCGCGCGGCCCGGCACATCGACTCCTGCATGACGGTACGGCTGAGTGGACGCTTGGCCCGACGGCGTGGTGGGGCCTGGCGCCGAGCAGTCCGTTCTGCCCGATTCAGCGCAGGATGTTGTAGGCGAGTACGGTGGCGGCGATGATCCGCGCATTGGTGCGCGGACTCCCCCGAGGGCCGTCCGCTCGATGTAGAGATCGGTCTTGAACTCCCTGTGGAACTGCTCCGAGGTTCGGCGGACAGGGCGATGATCGTCTCCCCGTCGTACTCTGGACTCATCCGCGAGCCTTGGATCTCGACGTCGGGCACCAGCAGGCGTTGGCCGTCTTTGTCGATGATGCGCTCGGTGGCGCGCATCACCCGGCGCAAGGGATGGGCTTAGCCGGCATGGGTCCGCGTCTCGCCCCCCCCTCGAACTGACCACGTCAAGACCCGGTAGTCGCCTCGAAGTCGCGCTTGCCCAGCCACAGCAGGGCCGCATAGCTCGCGAGAATGTCTGACGTCGTCAAGCCGAGGCGGATCTCCTGCCTCGCGCACCCACTGCTACACCGTAACGTGCACGTGACAGGCCGGGCCGCTGGGGACTACTATTGGTCCCATCAATATGGAATGGACTTCGACCTGCGCCACCTCATCCATGTGCCATAGCGACCACGATCTGCGACAGTTCGACGCCGAGCGCCTCGCGCCGCTGACGGAGAGGCCGTTGCGGGTGGTCTCAGAGAAGCCGCTGCTGGATCTGAAGGCGGCGCGCGAGCGGCTCAACCGCAGCACTCGTAACGGATCGTGTGCCGCGAGCAGGCGGGTGCTATGTGAGCGGATGCGAGAGGCGGCGTTCGGGGACGAAGCAAAGGCGCCCGAGGTGGAGGCGGCCGAGGAGGCAGAGGCAGCCGCCGGTGAGTCGCAAGCGCGGCCCAAGGAGGAGTGCCGGGAGCAGAAGACGTGCTCGCGCACCCAACGTCTGGGCGCGGGCCTGCGTCCGGGGGTGACCCGCACGCGCACGCTGCTGGTCGATGCCGAGGTGATCCACGGCCAGTCGTGCTGCGCGCTACAAGGGCAGCTCCAGCCATTGCACGCGCAGGCCTACATCGGCCGATACGAAAACGATGCGGTGGTGCGCGCGACAGGACAGGGGCTGCTGCTGCGCCAGACAAAGCACATCCGTATCGATAACGTAGCAGTGCGCCTGCGCGTATCTCATCTGCGCTGGGCCCGGGCGGCGCGAGCCGGAATAGGGCTGGCGGGTCAAGCTGGACGAATGGCATCTCGCCGGTCCCGGCCTGGTAACCTTCATGGTCGCGTTGGCGCAGCGCCAACGGGTCTCGTGGGTTCGCACCCGGGACTCTCTACTCGGTGGCTGGGGACTGTCGCTGAGCACAGCAATGATCAACTCGTGTCTGCACGAAGCCGCTCGGGCCGTGGTGGACCGCGAGATCATTGCCGGCCTGCGCGCGCTCGTTCTGGTGCGTACCGACGATGCGATCTGGCTCCAGCAGGGCGAGGCGCTGCTGGCCGTAAGTCTTCACCAGCGCACCAAGGTCTTGTTTCTCATCGGGCGGTGCCTGCGGGCGGTCGTGGCGCAGTGGTCGGGCGAGGTGTTCAGACTGCCGCCAACGCCGAAAAAAGGTCGCGCAATGGGATTTGAACTGGGAGATCCAGCCCCATGTACGCGACAGTTGCGGCTCGTAACTAAGGGGGTTGAACGTAACGTGCGCCATTGACCGGAAGGACTGCCGAAAGCACGAAGTAAGCGGCTGATTGTGAAGGGTATTCGCGTCGGCGCCCTAACATCATGGCGTGCCTTGGTCGCAGCCATGATCTAGGCCTAATTGACCCCCTGGCGACTGGCAGAATTGCTTGCAAGGCGGTCGAGTGGCGATGAAGAACTTCGGTCTGCCTTCTTCCGCGCAATTTTCGGTGCCGCGCTCTTCGGGCGGAGACGTGCCGTCTCGAGCTCCGCAAGGTATCGATCTTGCAGGTGAGAATGCCTCGACGAGGCCAGCGATGCTTCAGCGCATACGGGCCACGTCGGGGGCGACCGCCCAGTTCCCTCGCTAGCTCGCATCTCACAGGGTGGTGGAGCCAAGAACCCACGGCGCAGCTGCTTCAGCCCTCTCATACTGGGTTGAATCGGCCGATTGAAATGCCGGTAGATCCGTGATTTTTGTGGCCCCCTTCGCGCTCGAGGACTCCCGGCCCTCGCGCAGGGTGCGTCTTCAGCAATCCTTTGCCACGCAGTTCGCGGCGTCAGGTTTGTGGCATTTTGATATTCCGTAGTCAAGCAGGGTACGATGATCCGCAACGCACTGACAGTTGATGTCGAGGACTATTTCCAAGTTGGAGCGTTCTCGACGCACATCCATCGCGCCGATTGGGACCGGTTCCCGTTGCGTGTGGAGCACAATACGCACAGGCTTCTTGACATCTTCTCCGAGTTCAATGTCAAGGCCACATTCTTCGTCCTCGGTTGGATCGCGGAACGGTGTCCGCGTTTGGTTAAAGAAATCGCAGAACGGGGCCATGAGATCGCGTGTCACGGTTACGCCCACCAAGAGATCTATACTCAGACCTGCCGGGAGTTCCGGGCCGAAACGATTCGAGCCAAAGCGTGCCTGGAGGATCAGGCGCAACGTCCGGTCGTGGGCTATCGGGCAGCGAGTTATTCGATTACAGCGCGCTCTCTGTGGGCGTTAGACGTACTTGCGGAACTCGAGTTCTCGTACGACTCGAGCATTTTCCCTATCTATCACGACCGTTACGGGATCCCGGGCGGCAGGAGATGGCCCTACGCGATGACGACGCCGAGCATGTCGCGACTCATTGAGTTCCCGCCATCCACGTTTGAGATCTTCGGCCATCGACTTCCCATTGCCGGCGGGGGATATTTCCGGATCTATCCTTACGCCTTGACGCGCTTCGCTATTCGGCACATCAATCGCGCGAATCATATGCCCTGCAACTTCTACCTGCATCCCTGGGAGATTGACCCCGACCAACCCCGTATTCCGGCGAGTTGGCGATCGAAACTCCGTCACTACACGAATCTCGTACGTTGTGAGGCGCGGCTGCGTCGGCTGTTGTCTGACTTCGCCTTCGCCCCCGCGACCGATGTTCTCAGCGAATGCACCGTGGAAGAGGTACACGGACCGGTTGCTTCTCCAAAAGGCGTTGTAGCTGGCATTTAGACACGAAAATTGACGCGCAGGTCCCAGTACGCGCCGATCCGTATCGGCCGCTGGGGTCCAATATGCTCTCGTACAGAACTCAGGCGTTGACACTGACACTGACAGAAAGGCGAAAAGCGATGAAGGTGGCGATTTTAGCGGGAGGGTTTGGGACCCGGCTTGCAGAGGAAACCGAGATCAAGCCGAAGCCCATGGTTGAGATCGGTGGGCATCCGATGCTCTGGCACATCATGAAACACTATGCCCACTTTGGCTTCGACGAGTTCGTCATTGCGCTTGGCTATAAGGGAGAGCACATCAAGCGCTGGATGAAGGACTATTCCATGCTGAATGCCGACATGACTGTCGACACGCGGACGGGTGACATCCGGGTGCACGAACAGGAAAAGGTCGGCTGGGTCGTCGATTTGGTTGACACCGGGCTGAAAACCCTCACGGGTGGCCGGATCAAGCGGCTCAGGCCGTGGCTCGGTGAGAGCACCTTCATGCTGACCTGGGGCGACGGTGTCTCGGACGTCGATCTGGATGCACTCCTGGATTTCCATCGACGCCACGGAAAGCTGGCGACGCTAACCGCCGTCAGGCCGCCCGCGCGCTACGGGCACCTCGGCTTCGAGGGCGAGAAGGTGACGGCCTTCACCGAGAAGCCGCAAACTGCGGAGGGCTGGATCAACGGGGCGTTTTTCGTCCTCGAGCCAGGGGTCTTCGATTACATCGAAGGGGATGAAACCATGTTCGAGCATGATCCTCTGACAAACCTGGCACGGGATGGTCAGCTCTACGCCTACAAGCACTCGTCATTCTGGCAGTGTATGGATACTCTCCGGGAAAAGCATATACTGCAAACGCTGTGGGATACCGGAACCCCACCCTGGAAGCTCTGGAGTTAGGATATGCGTGTATTGGTAACCGGGTCTGCCGGATATATAGGGACCGTACTGGTTCCTATGCTCGTTGCTTCGGGCCATGATGTGGAGGGACTGGACAGCAACTATTTCTCGCGCTGCACCTTTGTCGAGCCTGTTCGCGACATCCCGACGACCCAGATGGATGTGCGGGACGTGTCGGCGAAGATGTTAGAGGGGTTCGATGCGATCATTCACCTCGCCGGGCTCTCTAATGACCCATTGGGCGACTATGACCCGAGGCTGACCGAAGATATTAACACGGCCGGGTCGATTCGCCTGGCGCAATGCGCCAAGGCCGCTGGCGTCCCGCGCCTCTTGTTCGCATCCTCGTGCAGCAATTATGGTGCCTCGGGCGATAATTTTCTGACTGAAGACGCCACATTCAATCCAGTAACGCCTTACGGCGTTTCAAAAGTTCGGGTCGAGGAAGCGCTTCACGCGCTGGCAGACCACGCGTTCAGTCCTGTATATCTGCGGGCCTCGACGGCCTACGGCCTTTCGCCGCGGATTCGCTTTGACCTAGTGGTAAACAACTTGACGGCCTGGGCCTTCACCACGGGGCGCGTTTATCTCAAGAGTGACGGTACGCCTTGGCGCCCCATCGTTCACGTCGACGACATCTGTCGAGCTTACTTGGCGGCACTTGAGGCGCCCCGGGAAGCCGTACACGACCAAGCGTTCAACGTCGGGACGACCACCGAGAATTATCAAATCCGGGAGCTAGCGGAAATCGTCCAGGAGATCGTGCCGGGGAGTCGCGTGGAGTTTGCCGCGGACGCGGGGCCGGATAAGCGTTGCTATCGCGTGGATTGCAATAAGATCGCACGGGCCTTGCACGGGTTCAAGCCTCAGTGGACTGCTCGTCGAGGTGTGGAGCAGCTTTACCATGCCTACAAGACGATTGGGCTCCAACTGGAGGATTTCGAGGGGCCGCGATTTATGCGGATCGCCCACATGAAGGCCTTGGTAGAAGAAGGCCTGCTGGACGCGAACTTGCGTTGGAAAACCTGATTATCTTTAGGGAAAAAACGGAGGTTCCACCTCGTGACTCAGAATGGCGAATTGGTAGCTTGTCGATCGTGCGGTGAACGCGGGCTTCGACTGTTTCTTGACCTGGGTGTGATGCCTTTGGCTGATCGCCTGATCCCGCCGGAACACTTGGGCGAGCCTGAGCCGGCCTTCCCGTTGCAGGTAGCGTTCTGCCCTAATTGCGCTTTGATGCAGATCCTCGAGACAGTACCGCCGGAGACGCTCTTCTGCGACAAGTACCCCTATTATTCGTCTTTTTCGGACGCCCTCCTGCGCCACGCGCGCGACAATGTAACGAGCCTGATCGCGAGTCGCAGGCTCGACGCGAGTAGCTACGTGGTTGAACTCGCAAGCAACGACGGTTACCTCCTGAAGAACTATGTCGACCGAGGGATTCCAGTGCTGGGCATTGATCCGGCCGAGGGTCCGGCAAAGGCGGCAGAGAACGTGGGGGTCAAGACATTAAATACCTTCTTCACCGCAGACCTCGCGCGGTCTTTGGCCGCTGAGGGCCGGCAGGCGGACGTGGTCCACGGTAATAATGTGCTCGCGCATGTCGCGGATACGAATGGATTTGTGGCGGGCATCGGGCTGTTGCTCAAAGACAGCGGCGTGGCTGTGCTGGAAGTGCCGTACGTAAAAGATCTCATTGATCATTGCGAGTTCGACACGATCTACCACGAGCACTTGTGTTATTTCTCTGTCACGGCGCTGGACAGACTATTCCGACGCCACGGCTTGTATCTCAATGACGTCGAGCGGCTTGATATCCATGGAGGCTCGCTTAGGCTCTACGTGGAACGTACAGAGAGGGTGACAGCGCGGGTGCATGACCTCCTCCATCGAGAGCGGCAGGAAAATGTTGATCAATTCTCTTTCTACGAAAACTTTTCGCGACGGGTGGAAGCGCTGAGAGGCGACCTGCTGGCATTGTTGCGGGAACTCCGCCAGGGCGGCCACAGGATCGCTGCATATGGCGCCGCGGCGAAGGGAGCCACTTTGATCAATTACATCGGTATCGGCCCGGACCTGATCGATTTCGTCGTGGATCGGAACGTTCATAAGCAGGGCTCCTATATGCCAGGTAAGCACATTGAGATCTCTTCTCCCGAGCGTTTGCTGACGGAGACCCCCGACTATACGCTTTTGCTGTCATGGAATTTTGCTGAGGAGATTCTAGAACAGCAGGCGCAGTATCGGGAGCGGGGCGGTCGTTTCATCGTTCCGATTCCGGAACTGAGGATCCTGTGATGGTCGGTAGGGCGGAAACGGCGACGGTGGGAATGACAACGGGGCCCAATGCACGTGGGCATTCGGTGGTTTGCCCTAGTTGCCAGACGCAGCAGATGCGCGTCTTCCACCGGCAGGACAATGTGCCCACCAATAGCTGTATCCTCCTCGCCTCATTAGAGGAGGCCGTGGCATACCCGCGTGGAAGCATCGCGTTGGGCTTTTGTGACACCTGCGGTTTCGTCTCCAATGTCGCGTTCGAGCAGCGACTGACGGAGTATTCAGGGCGTTACGAAGAGACTCAAGGCTTCTCGAGGACCTTTAGCGCATTTCATCGCGACCTTGCTACGCGTCTTATCGAGCGCCATGGATTGCGAGGGAAAAGGATCCTCGAAATCGGGTGCGGTAAGGGTGAATTCTTGGCCCTGCTTGCGGAACTTGGCGACAATCATGGGGTCGGGTTCGATCCGGGATACCGCGAGGGCCGGCTGCCGGGGTTGAGCGGCGCGGGCGTCGAGTTCGTGAAGGATTTCTATTCGGAGAAGTACGCCGATGTCGAAGGCGACTTCGTCTGTTGCAAGATGACGTTGGAGCACATTCACGGTACGGCTGACTTCCTCGGCATGGTGAGGCGTGCGATCGGCGACCGCCCGGATGTCGTCGTTTTCTTCCAGGTTCCCGAGGCGACGCGCATTTTGCGCGATTGCGCGCTTGAGGACATCTATTACGAGCATTGCTCCTACTTCAGCCCCGGGTCCGTGGGTCGCCTGTTTCGCCGCAGTGGCTTCGAAGTGCTCCATCTCGCCACGGAGTATTCGGACCAATATTTGACCATTGAGGCGAAGCCTTCTTGTGGGAGCCCGCAGCCCGTCGCGCCGGAGGAAGATGACTTGGCTGCGCTTAGGTCGTACGTCGCGGGGTTTCCGGAGAAGTTCGCTGCCAAGGTAAACGCTTGGAGGCAGCGAGTCGGAGCGGCCGCAGCGAGCGGACGGAAGCCTGTCCTCTGGGGGTCTGGCTCAAAGGCGGTTGCATTTCTGACGACGCTCGGTCTTCGCGAACAGATCGAGTATGTCGTGGACATCAATCCTCATCGCCAGGGGTTCTTTCTGCCGGTGACGGGCCAGGAGATCTTGGCCCCCGCAGCCCTTCGAGCCTACCGTCCGGACTTGGTTATCGTTATGAACCCGGTCTACCGAGATGAGGTTGTTGGCGATCTCGATGCAATGGGGCTTCGACCAGAAGTGTGTACGCTATGACTTGAATGGGTACGTGTCGCGACCCTGGGATTGTCGCAGCCTCTGCGCAGCTGCGCGGTGGGTGCGGTCTAGCTGCGGCTGGCCGCCAGAAGCGAGAAGGCAATAGCGGGCTGGGTAGGGCGGTGAGTGGCCAAGGCCGCCTACGATGCCAGGGCAAACGCATCAACGGCTCCTAATATAGATGGCGCCGATAGCTGCGACCCACGCGATTGCCGGAGGTTCTGCTGAGTGCAAACTTGATCGTTCGTTCCGCATTGTTCGTGCGAGGAACTTTGCCCTGAGGCTTCTTGGTACTAACCGGAGGATTCGCCGAAACGCGAAACGTGTTCGATGGGGCGCTTCAAGGCTCCAGTCGACGAAAACGACATAGGTTATTATACCTTTAGAATATTTGGGAAGTTTGATGCGTTTGTTCTGCCTACGATGCCCTGCTCGATCGGGCGTTTTGAATGTCGTGCTAATGAAGGGTCTTGCCTCGCCCTGGGCGAGGCCTCCCTCGAAAATCGCGACCTTTAGCCGGGGGCAGAACCGCATGCGTGGTTCGATCTTAGATGTTTCCCCCGGGCGGGCGAACCCCGCGCGGGATGCCGTCTGGGTGTTGCCCTCATGATGTCGGCGGCTTCGTTGGTCGGGAGTGACAAGCGCATGGGACCGGAGAACGTAACGCGGTGTCCTGTCTGTGACGGCACGCAGATAAACGACCTATTGCGAATCGACGCGGCCCCGGTCCTTTGCAACGTGCTATGGCCGGAAGAGCGGCAGGCGCGCTCGGCGCGGCACGGGCCGCTCGGTGTCGCCTATTGCGAGGCGTGCGCCCATGTATTCAACAAGGAACACGATCCGGACCTCGCGGACTATGGAACGGCCTACGATAACTCATTGCATTACTCTCCCTTGTTTAACGATTACGCGAGAAGGCTTTCGCAGCGATTGGTTGACCGATACGACCTGCGCGGCAAGAGAATCGTGGAGATCGGGTGCGGAAAGGGCGACTTCTTGCGCATGCTGTGCGAGGCGGGAGGTAACTTCGGCTACGGGTTCGACCGCAGCTTTGAGCCTGACCGCGTGCAAACGAGCGACACCGCTGAGATAGCCTATGTCCAGGACCTGTACACGGAGAAGTATGCCGCGCGATGCCGGCCTGACTTTCTTTGTTTTCGACACGTGCTGGAGCATATCGATCGACCAATCGATTTTCTGGTGGATCTGCGCCGTACGATCGCCGATCGCAAAGACGTCGTCATCTACTGCGAAGTGCCCAACGCGCTTTTCACACTGAAAGATTTGGGTATTTGGGATCTCATCTACGAGCACTGCTCGTACTTCACGCTACACTCCCTGGTCGCGGTATTTCAACGTGCCGGCTATGATGTGGTTGCCGGCGATGAGGCATTCGGTGGGCAGTTCATCTGGGTGGAAGCCCGGGCCGGGGCAGGGCAATCTCTCGTGACCCTGTCGGAGCATCAGATGCCGTCGCAAGTCCGACTTCATGCCGATGCGTTCGCCGACCAGTACGGCGCTAGCGTCCGCGCTTGGCGTGACCGGCTAGCAGCGTTGACGCGGGAAGGGCGCCGGCCTGTAGTCTGGGGCGCGGGCTCGAAGGGTGTGACCTTCCTGAATGTTCTAAAGGAGTTCGGCGACCAGATTCAATACGTGGTCGATGTCAATCCGCACAAGCAGGGGCGTTACGTACCGATTACCGGGCAGAGGGTCGTGCCAGCGGAGTTTCTGCGCAGCCAACGCGTGACGGACGTCCTCATAATGAATCCATTGTATGAGAAGGAGATCACGGCAACTATCCGCGAACTGGGCCTCGAGTTGAATATTTCGACGGTTTGATTTCACGGCACATGCAATGGCGCGACACCTCGTCGTTACATTATCGTCGCACGGGTTCGGCCACATCGGGCAAACTGCCCCCGTGGTTCGGGCGTTATGCGAGCGTTTGCCGGGTCTTCGAGTAACCCTGCGCACCTCCGCGCCGGCCTTCAAGTTGCGCGAACGCTTTGGAGCCGAAGCGCGGATCGTTCCGGCGGTGACCGATGTCGGTATGGTGCAGGAAAATGCTCAGGCAATTGCGTTGGAAGCAAGTGCGCAGGCCTATCAGAGATTCCACGACGGCTGGGAACGCCGGGTCTCCGAGGAGGCACGGCAGTTGGTTGACCTCGGAGGCGATCTGGTGCTTGCCAACGCGCCCTATCTGCCGCTGGCCGCGGCGCAACGTGCCGAGTTGCCGGCCGTAGCCTTGTGTTCTATCAACTGGATGGATATCTATGCGCACTACTTCTCAGCACGCCCTGAGGCGTGCGTGCTACTGGATGAGATGCGACGAGCCTATTCGTCGGCGGCACTGTTCTTGCGGCCGACGCCGAGTATGCCGATGCGAACGCTCACCAATGGCCGCGTCGTGGGGCCGATCTCCGACTGCGGAGTGAACTGTCGCGCCTGGTTTGCTGAGCATTTGGGGCTACGCGAGGATGAACGCCTGGTCATGGTGTCGCTCGGAGGCATGGAGCTTTGTCCGCCATGGGCCGACTGGCCCCGGTTTCCCGGGGTGCGCCTTATCGTTCCGGGAAGTTGGGGATGCAGACATCCAGACACCGTTGATTTCGAGGCCTTGGGAGTGCCATACGTGAATGCCCTATGGTCGTCGGATGCCCTGATCTGCAAGCCTGGCTACGGAAGCTTCGTCGAAGCAGCGTGCGCCGGCCTGCCAGTGCTCTATCTGGCGCGCCCTGGCTGGCCGGAGGTGCCGTATTTGGTGCAGTGGCTGAAGGCGGTTGGTCGCGCTGAGCCGCTGGAGCAGCGCGACTGGCAAGGCGGCGATCTGTCGGCTCACTTGCAAAGACTGTGGGAGGCGCCATCGCCATTGCCGATTTCTGCCGACGGTGCAGATGAAGCGGCGGAGGCTATCCTACCAATTCTGTTATGAATTGACTTAGCGGTCGTCCGCGAATCACTCGAACAAACAGGCTTCGGATGCGAAACCATGGATACGGATGCCGTTGACGAGGAGTCGATTTGGCGGGAGTATCAGCGGCTAAGTGGGCTGTTGAACGAGCGCAAGCATCGCTTGTGGGTGGCTGTGGAGTCTGCGGAACTCGGTCGCGAGGGCATCTCGACGGCGGCGCGGGCAACGGGGCTGTCGCGGACGACGATCGATCAAGGCTTGGACGAGTTGGGGCAAAGGCGGCCGGGCGGCGCTCTGCGCCGGGGTCGGGTTCGCCACGCAGGAGCCGGGCGCAAGGCGGCGACGGAAAAAGACCCGGAATTGCTATCGCGTTTGGAGCAGTTGGTCGAGCCGACGACACCCGGCAACCCGGAATCGGCGCTGCACTGGACATGCAAGCGCACGCGCCCAGTTGTTCGAAGCGCTCAGGATGCAGAGGCATCCGGTTGGTCGGCAGAAAGCCTGTGAGTTGCTCAACAGGCTCGGCTATACAGCCTTCAGGCCAACCTCAAGACCCGCGAAGGCAGCGATCACGAGGATCGCGATGCCCAATTCAAGTACATCAACGCGCAGGTAAACGCCGATCAGCCGTGCGCTCAGCCGGTGACTTCGGTGGACGCCAAGAAAAAGGAACCCGTCGGCGACTTCAGGGGACCTTGCAAAATTGCCATCCGGGCAATTTTTCAAGACGCGGAGCGAAAACGCGATTTCCGCTTCGCTTCATTTTAGTCGCTTAGGCGACTGAAAATGGCGGGGCATCCTCGCCCCGCGCTGGCACCTTGAATTTTTCAAGGTGCCCTTAATTGCGGACGGCGGCTTAGGCCCATGCAGGCGTGACGGCACCCTGAAAGATGGCAAGGGGTATTGCGCGGTAAAGGCGACCTTTCTCTTGCCGGGCAGCCGTGCGTGCCCGGCTAAGTCCGTCCGGACTCGGCGGGCCACAGTGACTTCTCCGCCGGACGAGGGCGGGGGGCCGCGTAGACGTAACCGTTTAGCGTCCCTCGCTGGGCGTGATTCCCGAGGGTTCTGGGCCAGGTGTTCACGCCGCAGATGATTCCCTACTCGTAATCCCATGGATTTGGGGTCGCCGGGTGTCGCCACCTGCCGAGCTTGCCGAAAATCAACCGGAGACAAATTGCGCTAAGACCAATAGATCCATCCGAAAAGCGGGCCGGACAGTTATACGGAGCTTGTCGGCTCTTTCCATCGCTGTGAGCGGGCCGCACAAGTTGGCGGTGACGTTCGAAGCGCACAGCAGCGTTGCCTGATATCGACAGGAGCACCGCCTGATCAAGCGGTGCCGAGGTGACGCTGAACGGCTTTCCGCCACGCGCGGCCGAGGCCGGCCCTGCGGAAGCGGATCTTTCGTACTTCGGCGGCGAGGCGAGCTGCCAGAAGAGATCCGCAGGCCAGCCGTGTAGTCGCTTCGTGTTACGCGTCGCAATGGCAGACCTCATCTCGTGCCGGCCAGAGGTAGCGGGCGCCACGTTGGCTCCGCGTGAACAAACAGAACGTCATCATGATGGCAAAGTTGCACGGACACCGCTTTGATCACCGTGCAAGATGCAGGTTTATTTTCGGGGTGCCGCCACGTCTACATGCTCGTTAGAGAGAATACCACCGTTGTGGGTCGGTCTCAGGCTTTCTTGAGGAGCCCGCGCGAGTGCGACGCGCCGTGGCAACGATGACTTGTGAATCCAATTTGACGGGATCTTGAAAAATCGCCATCAGGGCAATCTTCCAAGACGCGAAGCGAAAGCGCAACTTCCGCTCCGCTGCATTTTCAGTCGCTTGGGCGACTGAAAACGGCGGGGCATTCTTGCCCCGCGCGGGCACCTTGAATTTTTCAAGGTGCCCTTAACTTAGCCGAATATGAAAAAGGATGACGGTACAACATGGTCGGTGCACTGCTCTCCAGTCCTTTCGCAGATCGACACAAACGAGCCTGTAACGATTCTCGAGATCGCCTTGGCGTGGCCGTGACCCCGAGGGCAGCGTGGCTATTCAAGTGCGCAAAGAAGGCACGCCCTTGGCCGATTTAGAAAGCGTTTACGAGCACATTCTTCTGAGAAGATTTGGGCTCGGAGTTATAGGCGGAGCCCTTTCGGTTGTGTTACTCGCAACCCTGTTTCCCTTCAATTTCCACCTTGGGTCCCATATATTCGATCCCCCGTCAGTTGCTACGGCCTACGACTGGGATGTGCTCGATGTACTAAATAATGTCGTCCTGTTCCTGCCCCTGGGCTTCGGCCTAGGATGTTTGTCGCGGGCGGCGCCGTGGAGCGACGCGCCCAAAGTTTGGGGCGTCTTGTTCATCAGCGCCTTTGTGTCTGCCGCGGTCGAGTTTCTTCAGATGTTTCTTCCTACTAGGTGCCCAGCGTTTGCCGACTTGTTGGCAAATGCACTTGGGGGCGTAGTAGGGTACTTTCTGTTCCAGGTCTCCAAGAACAAGGTTTGTGCTTTGCTGTCCGCCAGGCCACGGGGTGGGATCAGCCATTTCACCTTGGAGAGGCTAAAGATCGCAATTATTGCGTATTTTTTGGCTGCCTGTCTCGTTACTGCCCAGATCGCAACCAGCGGTCATCTTGATCGATGGGATGAAAGCTTCCCTTTGATGATTGGCAACGAGCACACAGGGGATCGGCCTTGGACAGGAGTCGTGTCGGAGTTGGTATTTGCGAATAAGGCATTGTCGCGGCAGAGCGTAGAGGGTGTCTTTTCCGGCAGGTTCGCTTGGGCCTCTTTAGGAGATCGCTTGATCGCTCAATACGACCTGAGTGGATGCGGGCCGTATCCGGACCGAGCAGGGAATCTCCCGAATCTGGCCTGGCGAAGCCGAAGAGACATCGGCGAGACCGATGGGGAATCTGGCAGGCGAGCAGATTTTGCCGGCACGGGCGAGGAAGGGGCTCGGGTGGATCCCTACAGCTGGCTAGAAACGGCCCGTGCAGCGACACCTTTGGCGAACTCGGTTCGTGCTACATCCGAGTTCACCTTGAGCGTTGCAGTCGCAGCAACGGAAGGATCCCAGACGGGTCCCGCACGGATCATTTCGATTTCGGAGAGTCCCTGGCGACGAAATCTCACTTTGGGGCAAGAGGAGTCCGACCTAATTTTAAGACTCCGGACCCGGACTAGCGGCGAAAACGGTAGTGACCCGGAGTTAAGGCTACCGAATGTATTCGTCGACGATCTCACTCATCAAATAATTGTGACCTACGACGGCCAGTTTCTGCGCGTGTATGTGGACAGGCCAGACGAAACGTTCGCTTTAGAGATGCCGAATCTTGTTCTCGTGAACCCCGGCGCTGCGCTTTGGCGCTTGGCGTCGCAGCCTGGCACGGAGATCTACTCCCAAGTGGACCTCGGCTCTCGGGGGTGGGTTTCTTATAAGATAGTCTATTTCGGGTTGATCTTTGTTCCCATGGGCGTAATGCTTGGGGTGAGCATCGCCTTGGGTAGCGGCAGGTCGGCGAAGGGGGGGGCGCTGTTGGTTGCTGGCGTCCTCTTGTCAGTAATTGGTCTGGCCTGGGTCTGGGGAAGCGGAGGTCGAGATGGCCTTAGCATGGGGGACATCTTCCTCGGCTTGAGCATGGTCACGACTTCGACGCTTCTGTTCGGCTCTTGGGCTGCGAACATCCTCTCGACGGAGCGCCTTGACAGTGTATGACTTCGATTGGAGGTGGCGTCAACTGGCGGTTGATGGCCTGTTGGCGTTGAACGAGCGCTTGAGTGTGACTGCGTCGCCAGAGGACGTCAGTTCTCGTAGTGCCATTGTTTTTGCTCCACACCCGGACGACGAAGTATTGGGTTGCGGTGGGGTCATAGCCCTAAAGGCGCAGGCGGGCACACCTATCAAGGTGGTGGTGATGACTGATGGTAGAGCATCGCATCGGGGGTTCATTGACGAAGACGAGCTCGTGAGAATGCGGCGCGCGGAAGCGAAGGAGGCGGGGGTGCGTCTCGGGCTAGCTGCCAGTGATTACCTGTTTCTTGATTTCGAGGACCACCGGCTGCAGCTGCATCGCGGTGCAGCCTGCGATCGGGTTGTCGATATTCTCGGCCGACATTCGCCGCTAGAGGTGTATGTGCCGCATCGGCGCGATGCCCTTGCTGATCACGTCGCGACGAACGAAATAGTGCGAGACGCCGTAGAGCGCGCCAAGCGCCCGTTGATGTTGTTTGAATATCCCGTGTGGTTGTGGAATTCCTGGCCTTGGGTGCGGGCTGACGCGGTGCGTCCCGGTGCGCGTGGCTTGTTCCAAGTACCTAAGACGGTGCGGGACGTGACGGAAGTCGCGTTGGGTTGTCGTACCAGAGTGCGGGTTGGGAGCGTTTTGGCGCGGAAGCGAGCGGCGCTCTGCGCATATAGGTCACAAGTCGAGCGGTTGAATGGGAGCGCAAGATGGCCAACCCTATCAGATGTGGCGCACGGAGATTTTCTGGAAATCTTCTATACTGGCGTTGAGATCTTCCGTCGGACAAGTTACCCTCGAACAGCGGCACGCGAATCACGGTGAGGTGCGTGGATTTGGAAGTTGGCCCCAGCAGTATTGTTTGTTGGTAACTCGTCGAAGCCCCGTGCCTCATCGAGGGTTGATAGCTTGTTGGAGTAAGGCCATGGCTGAGGATCGCGACGCAACCCTACCGCCCGAAAGCCCCGAGCAGGAGCGAGAGTGGCTGCGCGCGCAGATCCCCGCCGAGGTCCCACCCGAGCGCCGCCAGGTAATCGCGCTGGGGATCCGGCGCAAGATGATCGAATTCCGCATGCTGGCCGGTTGCTGCGCCTGCGGGCGCGTGCATTGCGGCGACGCTTGCGAGGCCGTGGCGGCGCCAGCGCAGTGGGGGCCGAGCGTGCAGGCCCCTGCCGCGCATCCGACGCATCACCAGTCGCTGCCTTTTCGACGCTCTGCCGAATTGATCGGGGAGGTTGGGGACGTGCCGCTGTCGAACCTCATCGGTCAGGTCCGGGGCCTTGCGCCGTCCGCCCGCGTCGACGAGAAGGGAATGCGCGTCGGGCGGGGCTTGTACTGGCTGCAAGTGCTCAGTGTTGCTGATGCGACCGCCTACTCGCCCCATTGCAAGCGTGGCCGCGAGGCGCTCGTCGCCTGTGGTCTGGGCGCCTTTGGTGTGCTGAAATCGTTCGCCGCTATCTTCGTCCACGATTCTTGGCCGGCCAACGGACGCTGCGACCGCCTGCGCGCCCTCTGCGGTACCCATCGCCGGCACAACCTGTCCGCGCTGACCGGGGCTATCCCCAACCAGAAGGGCCGGGCCGAGGACATGATCCCGCTGCTGCCAAGTGGGGCCAACGAGGTGACCGCCCGCACCCGCCAACAGGAGCCCGCGGAAGTGCCCGATGCCGAGGTCGAGCGACTGCGCAACCGCTACGATGCCGTCCTTGATGCCGCCGCATGGCACAACCCTCTACGCTTGCCCCCGCTGGGCTCGCGCCGCGGGCCCAAACAGGCCCCGGCCTACAAGTTCATCAAGGGCTTGCGCGAGGAGCGGCATGACGTGCTGAGTTCACTCGCCCGTCTGCGCGCCCCCTTCGACAACAAGGGGGCCGAGCGCGGTCTCCAGATGCCCAAGGTCAAGCACAAGCAGAAGGTCTCCCGCCTATTTCGCACCGTGGGCGGCATCGGCCCTCGTCTTTCAACCTTATACCGGCCATGGCCGACATCTTCCAAGCCCTCGTCCTCGACTTCCAGGGCCTTCCGCACATGCCCAGCTTGGGTTGGCTGAATAGTTACCTTTGGTGCCGTCAAGCGTCTAAGAGTTGCCTTATGAATACGACCTCATCTCCGCAGAACGGCATTGTGAGACTGTTGATGGGCCTGTGCGCATTGCTGCTAGTTTTCTTTGCGCGCGTAGAGGCTGGGGAGGTTTTGGTCTTCAATGAGGAATTTGATGGGCCTGATTTGGATTCGAGTTGGTTTGTGTGGGATGGATATGCATTTAATTATCCTGACGACATAGGGAATCATGCCGCTTTCGCGATGACAGGGTCGCAGCTATCGATTTCCGCTCCGGGCGGGGCCGAGCATAATATGTGGTGGCTGGAGCACGCGCAGGTTACGCGAGCCTTCGAGGGGAGTGGCGTTTACGAGATTAAGGTGGATAGTACTTTCGATGGATCTCAACAGTTTGGGTTCGTTTTTGAGAGTGGTCCCGGTACCTTTATGGTGCTCATGCTTTATGCAAACGAGAGGGTGTGGGGTTACGTTGAGCGCTTTGTGAACGTCGATGGCTTGCAATACAAGACGACATTTCCCGGCTGCTGTGCCTTTGGGCACGATACGGGATTGGTCGTGCCCGCACCTGGTCCGTATTGGCTTAGAGTTGTTCTCAAGGACGATCTAGAACCGGAAGAGCGGCATTGGATGTTTGAGTGGTCTACTGATGGTGTTGAGTGGACGACAGTTGTCGACGGCGTCCTTGAGGAGGCAGGCGTCACCGGTAATATTGGGGCGATCCAGAGTGTCGGTGTATTCGCCGGCAATCACCCATACTTCTACAGTGCGTTCGACGCCCGTTTCGACTATTATCGCACTTATCCCCTGGACGCCGTACCAACGGGCGGGCCTGGCAACCTTGTTGCTATCCCCGGCGACCAGCATGTCGCGTTATCGTGGGATGCGTTAGAGGGAGCAGATGAGTATTGGGTTTATCGTTCGAACACGCCGGGCGGTCCTTATACGTTCCTCGCAAACACAACCAGTCCCAGTTATCTGGACAGCGGATTGGTCAACGGTCTTGTGTATGCGTACGTGGTTACGGCCCAGGTCGATGGTATTGAGACTTCCGAATCAGACGAAGTGAAGGCCATTCCCCATGTCGCCCAGGATTTCGGGTTCTTGCCCGAAAGTGGACGATTAATGGTCCTGAATGCCGATACGCTTAATTACACCCACTTCGGCGGAGAGAAAGTCACTCAATGGGTCGATGCATCCGGTGGTCCTTTTATGGCGTCGGTAATCGAGCGGAACGCGCCGACATTCGTCCTTGATGGCATTGCGGGTCACGGCGCGGTGCGCTTTGACGGAGTAGACGACTATTTGAGCCTGCCGGCGGGATTTGCCGACTTTACCGAGGGTCTGACGCTGTTCGTGGTGGCGCGTCCGACGGTGGTGCAGGGGGGCGCGAAGCTGCTGCTGCTGGGCAATGGGGCGGGTGCGGAGAATGTTGGGTTCGGTCGTAATGGGGGTGGGGCTGGGCTGCAATACTTCACCACCAACGGTGGGGGGAGCTACGGCTGGTTCGGGACCGATGCGGCGCTGGCCGACGGTGAGGCGGCGGTGTATGGCGTGGTGCAGGGTGGTGGGGTGGCCGACGCCACGGTGACTGCTACGGTGAGCAAGAATGGCCAGGCGGTTGGCGGCGGCCCGGTCTATGTCCCGCCGGTTGCGACGCGGGCGAGCAACTACCTGGGGCGCAGCTACTGGGGTAGCGATGGCTACTTCCAGGGCGACATCGCCGAGGTCATCCTCTACGATCGGGCCTTGAGCCCCGACGAGCAGGCCCTCGTGCACGCCTACCTGGCGGAGAAGTACGAACTGGACGTCGAGGCCCCGCCCACGCTGGTGCTCGACCCGCCGAGTGCGGCGGTCGCCGTGGCGGGCGATGGCGAGGTGGCGTTGAGCTGGGGGGCCGTCGCTGGCGCCACCGGTTACAGGGTGTACCGGCGGGTGGGGGCGACGGACGTCTATGGCGAGATTCACGCCGGCTCCGACACCAGCTACACCGACACCGCCGTGACCAACGGCACCACCTACCGCTATGTTGTCACGGCCTACGACGCTAGCCAGGAATCGGCATATTCGGCCGAGGCCGTGGCCACGCCGACCGCGCCACCTCCGGCACTGGTGCCGCCGCCGGAGCTACCGGCGGACGACCTGGTGCTGTTGCTGGACGCCGGGACCGCTGCGTTAGAGCGCGTCGACGGCAGTGAAGTGACCACCTGGCGGGATGTCTCCGGCCGGGGTCACGACGCGTTCACGGCAGCCGGCCGAGCGCCGACCCTGGTGGCTGGCGTGCTCGGCGGCGACGCGGTGTTGCGCTTTGACGGAGTAGACGACTATTTGAGCCTGCCGGCGGGATTTGCCGACTTTACCGAGGGTCTGACGCTGTTCGTGGTGGCGCGTCCGACGGTGGTGCAGGGGGGCGCGAAGCTGCTGCTGCTGGGCAATGGGGCGGGTGCGGAGAATGTTGGGTTCGGTCGTAATGGGGGTGGGGCTGGGCTGCAATACTTCACCACCAACGGTGGGGGGAGCTACGGCTGGTTCGGGACCGATGCGGCGCTGGCCGACGGTGAGGCGGCGGTGTATGGCGTGGTGCAGGGTGGTGGGGTGGCCGACGCCACGGTGACTGCTACGGTGAGCAAGAATGGCCAGGCGGTTGGCGGCGGCCCGGTCTATGTCCCGCCGGTTGCGACGCGGGCGAGCAACTACCTGGGGCGCAGCTACTGGGGTAGCGATGGCTACTTCCAGGGCGACATCGCCGAGGTCATCCTCTACGATCGGGCCTTGAGCCCCGACGAGCAGGCCCTCGTGCACGCCTACCTGGCGGAGAAGTACGAACTGGACGTCGAGTGAAGGCAGCGCACTGATTCGCCGGTGCATCCTTCGCTAAAGGGACCTGTGCGACCTAGGAAGTTCAATGTGACGGCCTTCACGCAGCTTCCGGCCCTTCGGTGGTCTGACAAGAAGTGTCGACTTGAGCTCCGCAACCTATCGCCTTCTAGCGAAATTGCACCCGTACAAAGCCGGACGAAGACTTTATAAGCGGAACATGGTTGAGCCTTGCCGGATTCAACACCTCTACGCGCGGCCCCAACCAGTCATGCCAGCGACCGCCGGAGCTTTGAGATCCACGCTGTACATAGCCCCCAGACACCCACCATGAAGATTGCGATGGTCGCGCAGCCCTACGATGGGCTGCTCCCGCCGAATCAGAACTCGATCGGCTTGATTGCGTATAACACGGTTCTGGAGTTGGCCCGCGAAGCCGATGTCACCTTGTTCGGTAAGCGCCCGGCCGGACGAGGGCGCGGGCTAGATTTGCCGCTAGACGTGTCATACGTAGCGAGTGCGTCAGACGATCTGCTCCAGTTCGTTAGTTGCCACTACCCGCGCTGGGCAAAGTGGCTCGGGGTATCGGAGAAGGCGGATACCTATCCTGGCTACGTGCGCGCAGTAGCGAGGGAGCTTGATCGCAAAGACATCTCCGTGGTCCATGTCATGAACTATTGGAATTGGTCCGGTCGATTGAGAGGTGGCCACCGGCGCCGGCGGATTGTCCTAGAAATGCACGCCGAGTGGCTTTCTCAAATGGATGCAGCGCAGGTGCGAACCCAGCTGGATCAGGTGGACGTGCTGGTTGCGGTCAGTCACCATATTGCAAACCTGTTTCGTGCCGCTCATCCGGCTTACCAAGGAAAAATCGTGACCGCTTACAACGGGGTCGACCAGGAAACATTTAGTCCTGGTCAGAGCCGGCTGGCGGTGCGAAGCGACGAGTGGTCTATCCTCTTCGTCGGGCGCGTATCCCCGGAAAAGGGAATTCACACATTGATCGAGGCGTTTGCTGATATCGCTGGCGCTGATGACCGGGCGCGCTTGTGGATTGTGGGAAGCAGAACGACGCTTCGTCCCGACTTTCTTGTAACCATTTCCTCGGATCCCCTTGTGCGCGCGTTGAGTCGCTTCTACGGCGGTGCGGAGGGCGACGATTATCAGACATATCTGGACACGTTAATTCGGAATTTGAATCTCGGAGACAAGGTGCGATTCGTCGGAAGGGTCCCCCACGAGGACCTGCCCGACTGGTACAGAGCCGCGCGAGTGGTCGTCAATCCGTCGGTGAGCGAGAGTTTCGGGATATCGGTTGTCGAGGGCATGGCCTGCGCCAGGCCCGTCGTCGGTACTCGTGTGGGGGGAATGCTGGAGACGATCGTCGACGGAGAAACCGGTCGGACGGTCGAACCGGAAAGGCCGGATTTACTTGCCGACGCCATCCTGTCCTTGGTAGCGAATCCGGAGTTGGCCAGCGCGATGGGCGTGAAGGGTAGGGAACGTGTCGCTAAGATTTTCACCTGGCGCGCGCGGGCCCATAGACTTCTGGCGGCATACCGAGAGGTGGCATAATGACCGACGGTGCGCAGTACACGCGATTGCCGCGCATGCCTGAGGGAGGCAGCGTGATGCCCGAGGAGGCCGGTGGATCGGAGCAACTGGGGCACAGCGCTGGTCTGGCGGCGGTTGTGCAAGAAAGGTCGGTGCGCCCCGCCGAAGCGAATGTATCCGTCCCTGGCCGAGGGGATCGGCGCCGGTTTTTTTTCCCCGCCGGTGCCCGGTTGTGCCTGCTATCCGTGGTTGGGGCGGCTCTCATCACGGCATGTGCCCGGGGCCCCGACCCGGAGCTGGCTTTTTTTGAGCATTGGGTGATCGACCCGGAACCAAACACGGGGAAGGACTGCTGTACCGACGTGCTCGCTCTAGGCGACCTGTCGGGCGACGGACAGCTGGACGTCATCGTCGGTGCCGAGAAATCCGAAGCCCCGGGGCTCGTTTGGTACCAGTACCCGTCTTGGGAGAAGCATCCCGTTGCGAGCGGTGAATTCACGACGGACGGTCAGGCCGCCGACATCGACGGCGATAGCGATCTCGACATCGTGATCGGCAATGCCGTCCCTGGGCGCGAAACGCTGGAGTGGTTCGAGCATGTTTCTGGACCGCCCGAGGACAAATGGATCCGGCATGTGATCGGCACGGGCTATTCGCATGATGTCGAGGTTGGCGATGTCGACGGGGACGGCGATCTCGATGTTGTGACCGGCGACAAGAGAAAGGTCATCGTGTGGGAGCAGGCCGGTACCGGTGAATTCAGTGGACACATCGTGGTGGAGCGGCGTGGTGAGGGCATCAAGCTTGCCGATATCGACGGCGACGGCGACCTAGACATCGTCTATGGCGCGTCTTGGCTCGAGAACCCGGGGCGGGTACAGGGGCGATGGACGGGGCATGCAATAGAAGAATGGCCAGCCGATACCCGCGTGGCGCTGGCAGACGTGAATCGAGACGGCCGCGTCGATGTCGTTCTGAGCGCCTCCGAAGGCGTGGGCGGCCTGTCGTGGTTCGAAGCCCCGGCCGATCCGCGCGCGGCGCATTGGGTTGAGCATGTCATCGAGGCCGACGGGGAGCTCGAAGGTGCGCACTCCCTGCAGGTGGCTGACTTTGACGACGACGGTGACCTCGATGTGTTGGTAGCAGAAATGCACACGTCGCGACATCGTCGCATCCTCGTTTATCTCAACGAGGGCGACGGCTTCCGGCGCGCGCTGCTCGCTTGGCACGGCTCGCACAACATGCGCATCGGGGATATCGAGGGCGACGGCGACATCGACATCGTCGGCAAGAATTACGCGGGTCCCGGCCGTGTCATCGAGATGTGGGAGAATGCGTTGAGCGCGACCGGTCGCTGGAACTATCGCGCGATCGATGACGCGCGGCCAACGAGCCAACAGGGAAAAATGGGACTCGTGGCGGCCGACGTCGACAGGGACGGTTACACCGACGTCATCGCTGGATCTTTTCTGTACCGCAACCCCCTAGGCAAGCTCTGGGGACCCTGGCAGCGTACAGAACTCCCTAAGGCCGTCGACGTGTATTTTGCGTTGGACGTCGATGACGACGATCGCGCCGACCTAGTCGGGATTGCGGGAGAAACTGCGTACTGGATCGAGGCCGACGACAGGGTAGCCTCCACCTGGCGGGCCACGCCCGTGGCAACTGTCGCCGACGCGCGGACGCAAGGCTATTTGATCGCGCAGCTCGTTCCAGGTGCGAAGCCGCAACTCGTGTTCACGCGCGGCAAGAAGCGCCTCTACGCGATGGAGATCCCGGCAAACCCGGATCAGAGGCCGTGGCCGCTCCACGCGATTTCGGGCGAGGCCGAGGAGGAAGGGCTGGCGGCGGGCGACATCGACGGTGACGGCGATCTCGACCTCGCAGCCGTCAAAGTCGACGGTGAGCACCTGATCTGGCTCGAGAACCCCGGCAGGCTGTCGCAGGAGTGGACGATGCATGTGGTGGGCGACACGCCGCACTGGGCGGACCGTATCGCGCTCGTCGACATCGACGCCGATGGACGGCTCGACCTCGTCTGCACCGTGGAGCGGCAGGAGACGACGATCGCCGATGGGCTCTTCTGGTTCCAGGCGCCGGTCTCCGGGAGCGATCCCTGGACGCGCCACCTGATCGCCCGCCATCGCTCGCTCAACAGCTTAAGTCTGACGACGCCAGCGGATGGCGAGGGCACCGAGATCATCGTCGCCGAGCATACCGATCTTCGAACGAGCCCGGGCGCGCCCGACAACCTGACGCTGATCTATGAGACCGCGGACGGCGGACGGAGCTGGGTGCCGGAAATCGTCGAGCGTGGTCCGCACTCCAGCCATCTGGGCGCGTATGCGGCCGATCTGGACAACGATGGCCTGCCCGAGATCCTGTCGCTGGGGTGGAACCAGTATCAGACCCTGCACCTTTGGACTAGGACGTCGAAGCCCGCTGCCCAATAGGGGAGTGGCGCTGGTTCTGCACCAACCAGCCGCCGTCGAATCGAAGCAGTCGGAGTACCAAGATGGACAGAGCAGTAACCGCACCCGGAGCCGTTGTTCCGGAGCTGGTAGAAATTGGAAGGGCGCGCACCGTCGTACAGACGCTGGCCGAGCTCTGGCGCGACCGTGAGCTTCTGTACTTCCTGGTGTGGAAGGACATCAAGGTCAAGTACAAGCAGACCGCGCTCGGCGTCGCCTGGGTCGTGCTGCAGCCTGTGATTGGTATGCTGTTGTTTACACTGCTCTTCGGCAAGGTCGCCAAGCTTCCCAACGACGGGCTTCCCTATCCAGTCTTTTACTATGCATCGCTGTTATCCTGGACCTATTTCTCCTCTGCTCTGCTCATGGCTTCGAATAGCGTGATATCGAATACTTCCTTGGTCACCAAGGTCTACTTTCCACGCATTCTACTCCCTGCGGCGTCGGTAATTGGCGCGCTCCTTGATCTTGCAATCGCATCGACCATCCTGCTCGGGCTTCTGCTCTTCTACGACGTTCCACTCACGCCGGGTTTAGCGCTATTGCCGTTGTTTTTAGGTATCCTGGTCCTATTTACTCTGGGCGTCGGGCAGTTGCTGGCGGCGCTGAACGTGAATTACCGTGATATCAAGCATGCCCTGCCCTTCGTCGTGCAAATCTGGATGTTTGCCTCCCCGGTGGTCTGGCCCCTCAGCATGGTTCCGGAACCCTACCAGTGGCTCGCGAGCTTGAACCCAATCGCTGGGATCATCGAGGCAACACGTGCTGTCATCTCCGGTAGCCCGGTCCCATGGGACTGGGTCAGTATCTCCGCGGCGATGGCTCTCCTGCTGTTCGCGTTGGGCCTTTGGTACTTTCAGCGAACTGCACGGCGATTCGCAGACGTGATTTGAGCGTCTGCTCAGCGGTGTCATTTCCAACTACGATTCGACGCGATTAACCGGAGCAATGGATGAATTACCTGGCGCTACAGGTTGCAGGTCTTTCCAAGCGCTATCGGCTAGGGGAGTATTCGTCCGACACGCAGCTTCGAGAGGTGATCGTGGCGGCGGTATCCAGGCTCGCCGGGCGGAAGCGCGATCCCCTACAAGAAGTCTGGGCGTTGCGCGACATATCGTTCGAAATCCAGCAGGGCGAGGTGCTGGGCATTGTTGGGCGCAATGGTGCTGGCAAGAGCACCTTGCTCAAGCTTCTATCGAGAATCACATCGCCCACCACCGGTAGCATTAGAGCACGTGGGCGCATCGCATCATTGCTCGAGGTCGGTACCGGTTTTCATGACGAGTTGACAGGCCGCGAGAACATCTATCTCAACGGCTCAATTCTCGGCATGAAGAAGCGCGAGATAGAACTGAAGCTAGACGAGATCGTAGATTTCTCGGGAATTGCCCGGTTCATCGACACGCCGATCAAGCGATACTCTTCCGGCATGCGTCTTCGGCTGGGTTTCGCCGTTGCGGCGCATCTGTCGCCCGATATCCTGCTCGTCGATGAGGTGCTCGCGGTGGGCGACGCGGATTTCCAGAAGAAGTGTCTCGACACAATGGATGGTTTGCGCGCCAGCGGGCGTACGGTGCTATTCGTCTCGCACAACATGGCGGCGGTGGAGAGTCTGTGCTCGCGCTGCATCTGGGTCGAGGCCGGCCGGCTACGTGCCGACGGCGAGGCGCGTAGCGTCGTCGCGGAGTACATGCGTACCTTTTCGAAGTCTTCGGCCGGAACAGTCGACCTCGAGCAGATCGAGACGCGCACAGGTAACGGCGAGGGACGTTTCACGCACATATCGTTCCTCAACGCCGCGGGTGAGACGACCAACTACATCCGCAGCGGCGACAGGCTGACGTTACGTTTGCACTACCATGCGTTCAAAGAGTTGCGCGACGTCGTCATCGGCATCAATATCCACAACGAATACGGTACCCTAATCGCTGCGAGCAACAATTGGGCGACCGGCGACGATATTCCGATGGCCGCCGAAGGCGATGGCTATGCCGATTTTGAGATCGACTGCCTCTATCTGCTGCCGGGCCGTTACTACCTTTCGCTGTGGCTCGGCAAGTGGAATAATCAACAGGACGTGCTGAAGAACTGCATCTCCTTCGACGTCGAGACGTCGGACTACTACGGTTCAGGACGGGGTATCGAGGCCGGTTTCGGTCTGATGTTCTTCCCGTCTCGCTGGAAATCGTGCGCTCCGCAGGAGCGGCTGATTCACCCCGAAATCGAAGTTGGCTAGGGCAATCGCATGGAACGGGCGACGGACATCACCCAGGCCTGGGAACGCGAAGCGACGAGTGCAACAGTCGAAGTGGCCGACGATTTTTCCGACGCTTGCGGCGAAGGGCGCGTGCTCGGGACCAAGTCCGCGAGCGGACATGTTCGACTCGGCCGAGATCTCGAGCGTGCATTGAGCATCGATAACGGTGCGTTGCGGATCGCTCCGCTCGTGCAGGCGGGTTTCGGTCGCGTCGTGTTGTCCTATGGGCCGTTCGTGCGGCATCCGGGTCTGTCCTTTGCGGTGTTTCTCCTCAACGGCCACAACACCTCGCAGGACGAGCCTTCGCCCGACAACTTCGTTTACCGGCTGCGACTCTGGCTGCGCGGGAGCGAAACCGAGGGGTCCTGGAAGCGTCTATTTCAGTGGGCCAGACAGGCACGTTTTGGACGCGCGCTGCGCCAGGTCCGGTGGTGGTGGCGGACGCGCGCGGGCCGTGACGTGGCGCATCTAGACGAAAATCTCGCGATCGGTTGGTATGCTAACGAACTGGAGGCGGATCCCCGTCGCGAAGGCAGCGGGTTCGTCATGCACGCGCTCGGACCCGAGAACGGCGAGCTCTGGGCCGGTGCAGCGAAACAGCGCACGCGCGCGCTGCGCGGCGTGCAGAATCTGCCCATCTACTACGTTGCCATCGCCCGGGCGGGCGGGACGGTCTATTATGTCTCCTCGGTCGATGGCATGGCAGGCATCGCGGCTTATCCGGCGATGCGGCCTATCGCGCTGGACGACTGCGAATTGCCTGAGCGGCTCTACCTCGGTATTCACCAGGGAGTACTCGGGCAGATCGGATTCCGGCTCGACACGCGTGCTTACGGCGTCCGTGTCGGGCAACTCGGCGGCTACGCGGCTTGGTTTGGCGGCGCTCATGCGGCGGCTGCTCTAGGCGTCGACGGGCCGGCGAGCGAGGCCCCTACCGAAGCTGGACTGCGCTGGGAGTCGGCGCATGCGGTTGACGGCGGGTTGGGCAACGGTGGTGCCGGTTTTGCCTTGCTCGATCCAGGCGCCCCCAGCGGGCTCGTGTTCGCCTACGCCCGCGTGGAGGGCGGATCTCCTACGCTTGGGCTGGTGTTTCGGGCTCAAGACGCTGCGAACCACTGGCGGCTTGAGGTGACCGATGGAGCGGCGGCGCTGGTGGTCGTGTCAGCGGGCAGGCGCAAGGTCGTGGCGGCGCGCGGGCTCCCCGAACCTGCAACTGATAACTGGCGACGCCTGCAGGTCATCGATGATGGTTGCCGGCTGATGGCGTTGGTCGACGGCGAGCAAGTACAAGGGGCATGGGTCGAGGACCGACGCCTGGCCGATGCCTCGAAAACGGGAGTGTTCGCGGCGGGGGCACGCCTCGATGGCCGCCAATTCCGCCGTTTCGAGGCGCATCCGCGCCAGGTTCCGATTCCGGCGCAATTCGACATGGGTGCGCCGTGGTTGCGCAAAGGCACGCTCGAAGTCGTCGCGGACGATTTCGTCGGTGAAGCCGGCGATCTCGACGGGCGGAGGGTCGGTGCTGGCTCTGGCCAGTGGCGTCGTGTAATGGGCAAGGGACGCATTGAGCTGACTGGGGCCGGGTCCGCGCGCGTGCACGCGCGCCGCGATGCGCCGTGTCCGGGACGTACCGCGTATTGTATCGACTGGCCCCGCGCAGACTTCGCAGACGTCAAGGTCACCGTCACGCCCGCCGGGACGCGGGCTGGGGACAGAGAACGTACGACCAGCGGCCTGATTCTTTTCCAGGATGTGCAAAATTTTGTCATCGCAAACGCGTGGCGCTCCGATAGTTATCCTGGAGGTTCTGTCTCGACGTTCTTCAAGTTTGGTGGGTTTGAGGATATCTATGACGCCGTCTGGACCAATGTCGCTGACCGAGTGAAGCATGGCCATGCGGTGGAGCTTCGTCTTTGCAGCGACACTGAGCGTTACATCGTGTTCCTCGACGACGAACCGGTTTTGTACCGTGCCTACCGTGACGTCTATCCAGATCTGCCCCGGTTTCGAATCCGGAAGATCGGTATTATCGCGAACTGGGAGTTTGGTAACGACACCGGCAGCCGCTTCGAGAACTTCCTGGCGCGGGTATGAGTATGCGCAAGCTGCTGGGACAGCTGGGCCCAATCCGCAGCGGCCACGCTGCAGCTTGTGCTAGGTGGCTTTCTTTGTCTACTCCGATCGGCGTGGGAAGCGGTGCTATCCGGGCCTGCGACGTTTCCGGGAACCCGGCAATTCAGGCCATTGCGGCGCTCGCACGTATCAGCTCGGTAGGTGCGATGTGCGACCGTGCGTTCAAAGCTCTCCACGCTGGCGGCGCCGAGCGCCGTATCGGTTGCTCGATCCCGGCGGCACGCGAAGTGCGTTCGGGTCCGCGCTGGCCGCTGAATGCTCCGACGGCTGCCGCTCGCGTTTCGCGTTCTTCGTTCCAGTCGGCGGCGACATCGCGACGGCATGACGCGCGCTGCCCCGTTCAAGGGCCTCGCGCAGGTACTCTACCCTGGCCCTCCAGCCGGCAATTGCGATCGCCTCTGCCACCGCCTTGCCGATTTCGGTCTGCTCGCGGCCATCACCCTTCTGTTCGCGTAAGGCGAGGGACTTCGCCGCAGCCACGCTCAGGGCTGCTTGACATTTCGTCCGGCACGGGACACCCTAGCTCCGCGGTAGCGACCGTGTGCTTGGGCCGCAATACTGAGGTGGCGACTTCGACTTCGTTAACCTCCGCATCGTGGCGCCCACTGCCACCCTCGGTGTGCGTCGACGGGGAGTCGCCTCTCCCGATTTCGAACGGTTCGGGTGGCGCCGCGTTATGCATGGGCGGGCCGCACTACGTACGCTCCAACATGGCCCTGACCGCACAGTTAGGCCGTGTTTTCGGCGGAAAGGGCGCTCGGTTCTTCACGCACATCCGCAACACCGACGGCGAGAATGTCCATCCGGTCACGCCGCTGGACGCTTCAGGCTGTCATCGTAGGCAGTGCGCATTCGGCGTGTCGCGGCTTATTGCCGAAAAGGAGACCGTTCGCGAATGGTGCGTCGGCGATGCCCTCGTCCCGAGCATGCAGGCGGGTGACGAAGGGCTCGCCGCCGCCGCAGCCGAGCGGGCCCCGTTCGGCGTGTGCGGTGCGTCGCCTTGGAAATGCCACGCGGGGCTCGATCGGGCCGGTCTCGTCCAGCGGTATTGGGCGACATTCAACGCGCTGCACCGCTTCGAGCCGGACGATGGTGGTCTTGTGGGCAACGCCGTCTGGCCGTCGCAGTGCTTGCGAAGCGAATCCTCAGGCACTTCGCATACCTTTCCCGGTATCGCGCGCGGCGCCGCGCAGATGCTCGCCGAGTTGGTGGCATCGGAGGCGGGTGCGCCGGCTGCGGCGAAATTGCGCTACCTGATGCCTCATTCATTCGTGCTCTTCCCGTTGCCCGGGTGCCATCCTTTATCGCAGCTGCCGTTCGGGCAGCAAGGCGCCGCTGCATGAAGAATCGGCACTCCCACCGCGGCTTTTGGAAAGAATGATGGCGATTGCGTTTTTGGAAGGCATAGCGCAGCGGCTGGGTGGCATCGGCGAAGCTTGCCGGCGCGCAGTCGCTGGCCCCGCAGCGATCGAAGCCGGCCCGGCGGCGGGGCTGCGCTTCGACGCGGGTACAGATACCCTGCGCTTCCAGAAGGGAGACTACGAGCGGCCGGTCCAGCAGGCGCTGGCGTCGCTCGCGCGTCCCGGCGACATTTGCTACGACATCGGCGCCAATCTCGGCTTCTTCTCGATCTTGTTGGGCCGTCTCGTCGGTGCGACCGGTATGGTGTACGCGTTCGAGCCGGTGCCGGCCAACGCGGCGGCCATCGAGCGCAACGCCTGCCTGAATGACCTCGCCAATGTCTGCGTCGCGCGCGTGGCCCTGACTCGATCCGATGGCGAGGCCGAGTTGCTGCTCGCGCAGCATGTGGGAGGTGCCGTTCTCGCGGGTGCCGGTATACCGCCCGATCCGGCTGGTCGCTTGACAGTGGCGACGGCTGCGGTCGATTCGCTGGTCGCGCGGGGCGAACTCACGCCGCCGCGGATCGTGAAAATCGACGTGGAAGGCGCAGAAATGGATGTCCTGAAGGGTATGGAACGGACGCTGAGCGACCATGCGCCGGCCATCGTCCTCGAGTTGGACGACGCGACCGAGAGCAGGTGCCATAGCAAGGCTGACGAGTGCCGGATTTTTCTAGAAGACCACGGCTACCGGGTCGAAAACCTTCCGAGCAGCTACATCGAGGTAAGATGGTTTGTGCGGCATCTTGTGGCTATCCGGTCGGTACCCTAATTGCGATCCGTGCCGCGTGGCTGGCCAAGCCGCCGATCCAGTGAAAAATGCGAATCAACGGGAGCGGTCGCGCATACTTGATCGCGCGAAAACCTAATCTACATCTAATGCTTCCGGTTGTGTGGGAATAGGCCCAATACCGATGAAATCTCGTCGATGCGAAACTCTGAATCTCTGAGGGGAAGGAAAGCGGATATGGCAATCGGTCCCCGTGTCAGCATCGGCATGCCTGTCTACAACGGCGAGCGGTTTATTCGAGCAGCTATCGAATCGCTGCTCGAGCAAACATATTCCGATTTCGAGTTACTGATATCGGACAACGCGTCGGATGATGCTACCAGAGAGATTTGTTTGGAATTCGCGAAAATTGACTCGCGCGTCAGGTATTCGCGGAACGACCGCAATCTTGGGGCCGCCCCCAACTATAATCGGGTTTTCGCGCTATCAAGAGGGACCTATTTCAAGTGGGCCGCTCACGATGATGTTTGTGCGCCTACGTTTCTCGAGCGCTGCGTCCAGATTCTTGAATCGGACGCGTCAGTTGTATTGGCGCATACCGGCGTTTCACTCATCGGAGAGGCTGGCGAGATTACGAACGAATGCGTCGAAAGCTTCCATTTAACATCTCTGCGCCCTTCTGAGCGATTATTGGGGTGTCTTCTTGCGGGTCCCTGGACTTTTCATCCGATTTTTGGAGTCATGCGGAGAGACGCATTGAAAAAGACCCTGCTGATCCAGGATTATGCGGGGTCCGACTTCGTGCTTCTTGCCTGCTTAGCGCTCGCCGGAAAGTGTTACCAATTGCCTGAGCGGTTGTTCCTGCGCAGAGAGCACGAAGGACGGGGCGGTAAAGCTACGGGACAGAAGATGCGTTATTGGTGGAATGCTGATAATGACCGTAGGTTCCTGTATTTCAATAATTGGCGCCGGCTTGGCGGCTACCTCGGAGCGATTGCGCGAGCGGACATTTCCGCGAAAGAGCAGGCTGCGTGTGTTCTCCATGTCACGAAATGGTGCCGTTGGTTCTGGCCGCACTTATACCGAGATATTGGTGAAGCCGCGCCGCAGTTGCCAATAAGCTTTAGCCTAAAGAGGAGGGGCGGAACGGGGGGGAGAAAGTAGCGGTGGTAGCCAGCGGCATCCACGGCCCGTCGGCCTCGGAATCGTCAAGGCGCTGATTGGCGGGACGCATCCGGGACAGGTTCTTAGGCTTGGTGGGAGCCGAGTGAAGGCGAGCGAAGAGGAGCTGCTGGGTGGCCTGGATGGCGGGCCGAGCGACGGTTGTCGCTCTGTCCTCGGCGAGTGAATGGGACATATCGAGGATTTGGAGCGGTGCATGGATCGCTGGAGCCGTTAGTTGCCGGTAGCGTTGGCGCAGCGGCGACCGCTCCTGCAGTCGATGCCGGGCTTGGACGAGCTCGAGGTTGCCAAGAGGTTGGTGGAGATCGGCGATGAGATGCAAGCCTCGGGCGCGGCGGAGAAGCTGGTCTCGTGGGCGGGTGTCTTTTTCGGGAGTCGCAAGGAGGCCTGCAAGCGCAACGTCGAGCCGTCAAGCGACGCGACTGCCCTCCCTGGTGTGCGATGGGTCGTGTGGGAAACGTTGGCTTCCTTTACCGTGGTTGGATTGCTCCGCTGTTGTGCCGCGTACCAATTCCCTTGCGGGCGGTTTTTGTAAAGCGATATTTCCCCCGGGGGTAGCTTGCTGGTATTGTTCGTTCAGGTGGCGCTGCTGCTGCCCCTTGCTCCGCGCGCGGCGATCGGCTGGAAAGCGGATTGGAGGCAACCGCTGTTTTTGGTTCCGCGCCGGTTCGGGAGGAGCAACTCATGAAGGCGGTGCGGCTGCGAATGGAGGAAATGGATGCGAGCATGCTGTATGGCTGGACGGAGTGCATGTCCCGGTTGGCAAACTGTGGTCCTTATGGTTTGCCTGCGTGGGGAGCAGCAATTGCGGATGCTTACGGATTGGACACCTATTGCGTGGTGGTTGAGGAAAAGAAGGATGCAGTGCGGGGGGAGGTCGGCATATCCCCTGCGAATGGAACTGAAAGCGCTTTCGGAGAGGGCGTACGAGGGGTGCTTCCTATTGTGCATATCAGTCACTGGCTGTTCGGTAATAGCCTCGTAGCCATGCCTTTCTGCGACGGTGGGGTGTGTGCGGTAGCCGATGGGGAGGTTCAAGGAGGGCTGATTTCCGCTGTGTGCGATCTTGCGGAGGATTTAGACGTACCCGTTGTCGAACTGCGTGCGTTCGAACCATTCGGCAACGAGCTCGACTTTGTGCCTATGAAGGGCCGCGAGACGCGTTTGCGCCCGATGCAGGAAGACGGGGCCGTGGGGTGGGCTGGGCCCGCGCGTGTGGAGGGCGACAAGGTTCGGATGCTTCTGGGACTGCCTGGTCAGGCGGAGGAACTCATGCGTTCGTTCAAGGCGAAGTTGCGCAGTCAGATCAACAAGCCCAAGAAAGAAGGCTTGACCGCACAGCGAGGGAGCGTTGAATTGCTGGACGATTTCTATCGCGTGTTCGTCGAAAATATGCGTGATCTTGGTTCGCCCGTGCATTCGAAGGCGTTTTTTAGGGCGATCCTGCGGAATTTTGGGAGCGCGGCGACCGTGTTCCTCGTTTACCATCGTGGAATAGCCGTTGCCGGTTCTATCGCCGTCGGTTTCAAAGACGAGTTGGCGAACCCTTGGGCTTCGTCGCTGCGGCGGTTCGGAAGACTTGCCCCGAACATGCTGTTGTACTGGTCGATGCTGGAGTATGCGTGCGAGAACGGCTACCGGCGGTTCGACTTCGGTCGTTCCACGATTGGCGAGGGCACCTATCGCTTTAAGGAACAATGGGGCGCGCGGCCCGAGCCGCTCTACTGGTACCGGTTCACTCGCATGGACAGGAACAGCCCCGCGCTGGACCGTGAGAGCGGGAGTATTGGCCGTGCCGTCGCGATTTGGAAGCGGCTTCCGTTGCCTGTGACCCGTATTTTGGGGCCGCGCATCCGGCGGCACATCAGCCTCTAGCGCGTGACCATGCGCCTGCTGTTCCTTGCACACCGGATTCCCTACCCGCCGAACAAGGGAGACAAGATCCGGTCGTTCCACCTGCTGGACTACCTGGCGCGGCGCCACGAGTTGCACCTCGCGTGTCTGGTCGACGACCCGGAGGACATGTCTTACCTGCCGGAGATGGCGGTGCGGGTGTGCAGCCTGATGGTCGAACAGATCCGTCCTCGGGCGCGTAAGGCCCTGGCACTGGGGGCCGTGCTCGCCGGCCGGCCGATCACCGTAGCGCATTTCCATTCGCGTGCACTGCAGGCGAAGATGGACGTTCTGCTGGATAAGGGCGCTGTGGACGCGGTGATATGCTTTTCCTCGCCGATGGCAGAGTACGTCTTTCGCTCGCGTCATGCGAAAGGCAGCTTAGCTAGTGCAGTGCGCTTGATGGACCTCATCGACGTCGACTCCCGCAAGTGGGAGCAGTACGCGGCCAATGCGTCGGCACTGTTGGCGCCGATCTACCGCTACGAGGCGCATCATTTGGCGGCCTACGAGCGGCGAATTGCAGCGTCTTTCGACCGCGTGGTGGTGGTCAGTGAGCAGGAAATGTCGTTGTTCCCCGGCGGTGGCCTCGCCGAGAATATCGTGGCGGTTTCCAACGGGGTCGACCTCGAGTTCTTTCGGCCAGAAGCCTGCGCCGTGGAAGCGCCGGCACGGCACACGGTGGTCTTTACCGGCATGATGGATTACTGGCCGAACGTCGACGGGGTGACCTGGTTCGCCAACGCCGTGCTGCCGACGTTGCAGGTGGCGATTCCTGACGTCGAGCTGCTGATCGTGGGCGGTCGCCCGACGCGGGAGGTACAGCGCCTTGGCGAGCGCGATGGCGTGAAAGTCACCGGCTTCGTCCGGGACGTGCGCGAGTATCTCGCCCGGGCGCATGTGTGCATTGCGCCGCTGCGGGTGGCACGGGGAATACAGAACAAGGTGCTTGAAGCCATGGCGATGGGCAAAGTCGTGGTCAGCACACCCGAGGCGTTCGAGGGGATTCGGGCTGTGGTGGGCGAGGAGATCGTGGTCGCCGACGGTGCCGAGCCGTTTGCGGAGCATGTGCTGGCGCTGCTGCGGGACCCGACGCGCAGACGGGAAATCGGGCAGAAGGCGCGGGCGCGGGTGGTTGCCGACTACGCCTGGGAGGCGAACCTCCGCATCTTCGATGAGTTGCTCGCGGTGCGCAGCGAGGCACGAGTGTCGGCTGCCGTTCAGGGTGGCGCGAAGACCGGCGGCCTCGCGGGTGGACCTGAAGCGCCGAGGCTGTCCGCGCGTGCCCGTCGCTGAGCATCTGACCTCGATCCGGATTGAAGAGACCCGGGGGGTCGTCCGGGAGCGGGAGCCGGTGCGTATCGGCGTGCCGATTCCGCGTGGGATGGTCGCGGATGCGCTGGACTGCTCGCTGACCGGTCCGCATGGCGAAGAGCTTCCGCATCAGTGCCGGCTCCTGGCGCGGTGGCCGGACCGGAGCGTCAAGTGGCTGTTGGTCGATGCGCTCGTTTCGGTCGCGGCAGGGCAGCAATTCGATCTTTCCTTGTGGCGGCACCCCGGCGGTGGAACTCCCGCTCCGCAGGGTCTGACTCTCCAACGATCCGGCGATTCGGTCCTGATTGAGACCGGCGCGGCCGAGTGCCGCATCGACGCCCGATCCGGCGGCGGAGTGCCATCGGTCCGGTTCGGCGACGAGGGGTTGATTAGCGGAGGTCGGTTGGTGCTGCGCATGGCGGACGGGGCCGAGCGGCTCCCTAGGATCCGTCGGATCGAGGTCGAGGAAGTCGGGCCAGTCCGCGCGACTGTGTGCATTGAAGTGGACTTCGATCTGGGGCGGAGTCGCGCGTCCCTGTTTCTTCGTTCCAGACTGAGCTTTTTCGCCGGTACCGCCGTCGTGCGCCAGGAGGTCTTGGTGCGAAACTCGCGTGCCGCGCTTCATCCGGGCGGGGTGTGGGATCTCGGAGATCCGGGGTCTCTGCGGTTTGCCGATCTCTCGCTGCATCTGGCCTGCGCTCAACCGGTTCGGGAGATGTCATGGTCGATCGGCGATGCCGGGTCGGGGCAGCGCGGCTCCTGGCCCGGCGTCGTCATCTACCAGGATTCGAGTGGCGGCGAGAACTGGGACTCGCCCAATCACATCGACGCCTCAGGGGCGCTCTCCGCGAGGCATCGAGGCTATCGAGTGACCGCTGCGGGGGCGCGAGGGCCGGAAATCCTGGACGAGGGCGATCGGGCATCCCCCTTCGCGCAGGCGATGGTCGGTGGTGGCTGGGTGGCGGTGACCGTGGAGGGCTTCTGGCAGAACTTCCCCAAGGCGCTTCGGGTTGGACGGGAGTCGCTGTCGGTTGGTCTCTTCCCTGGCGAATCGGCCGCCGGATTCGAGCTGCAGGGGGGCGAGCAGAAACGGCACGTGGTCTGGTGGGAACTCGGCTTGCCCCGTCAGGTGCCGAGCGTATCGGCGCTACGATACCCGCTCCAAGTCTCTCTCGATCCCGACTGGGTGGAGCGTTCCCGGACGGTGCCTTGGTTCGCCGCGCCCACGCCCGATGAAGACAGCCGCTGCACGGGCTATGTGGCGAGCATCGTCGATGGCCCCAACTCGTTCGTCCGCAAGCGTGAGCGGGTGGACGAATATGGTTGGCGCAGCTTCGGGGACCTGTATGCGGACCACGAGGCGGTGCATCACCGCGGTCCGAAGCCGCTGGTTTCCCATTACAACAACCAGTACGACTTCGTCTTCGGCGCCCTCTCGCAGTTCCTGCGCACCGGCGACGGCCGCTGGTGGGCGCTGCTGAAGGATGCCGCCCAGCATACTATCGACATCGACATCTACCATACGCAGGAGGATCGTGCCGCCTACAACGGCGGAATGTTCTGGCATACGGATCACTACAAGGAGGCGGCGACCTGCGGCCACCGCACCTATAGCCGGCACAACGGTGGAAGCGGCTACGGCGGCGGGCCGAGTAATGAACACAATTACACCTCGGGCCTGCTCCTTTACTACTACCTGACCGGGGACCCGGAGGCGGCGGCGGCGGTGCGCGAGCTTGCTCACTGGGTCATCGCAATGGACGACGGGGGGCTCAATCTCTTCGGACTCGTCGACGCGGGGCCGACCGGACTGGCCAGCCGAACTGTCGACGACGACTATCACGGCCCCGGGCGCGGGGCGGGCAACTCCGTCAACGCCGTGCTCGACGCCTATCACCTCGCCCGGGAGCGTTGCTTTCTGGTCAAGGCTGAGGAGCTGATTCAGCGTTGCATCCATCCCGCGGACGATATCGGCCAGCATAAGCTGGATGAGCCGGAGTATCGGTGGTCATATCTCGTGTTCCTGCAGGTTCTTGGAAAGTACCTAGACCTGAAACAGGAGCTTGGCGAGATGGACTATGGCTTTCATTACGCACGGGAAGGCCTGGTCCACTATGCCCGCTGGATGGCATTGAACGAGGTGCCGTACAAGGCGGTGCTGCACAAGATGCTAATACCCACGGAAACCTGGCCCGCCCAGGACATCCGCAAGTGCCACGTGTTTCATCTCGCTGCCAAGTGGTCGGCGCCGGGGGATCGTGAGTCGTTTGCGGAACGGGCGGGTTACTTCTTCGGGCGCTGCCTAAATGACCTCTTGTCCTTCGAAACCGCTTACCTCACGCGTCCTCTGGTGATCCTGAGTGTCTATGGTCATGCCCATGCCTACTATTGCCGGCACGGCGCGGGCTTGCAACGCGATTGGAAACACGACCACTGCTTTGGGCAGCCCGCCGGATTCGTGCCGCAGCGGGCACGGGTGGGGGGCGAGCTGAGGCGGAAGTTGCGGATGGCTCGCGCCGAGTTGGTGCGGTTACTGCGCGACAAGGGGGGGAGTCTGCGGCGTCGTTCCCCGGGATCGAGCTGACCCCCTCGTGCGTCGACCGGAGCCAATCCAGTGACCGGACAAAGGATTCCGCTGGCCTATGTCGTCAACAGCCTCGACGCCGGGGGAACCGAGAAGCTGGTGGTCGAGATGAGTCTCGCGTTTGCGCATGAGTACCAGGTTTCCGTGGTCTGCCTCGATCGGCCCGGAACCTGGGCCGGAGACCTGCGCGCGCGTGGCGTGCCCGTTTATTGCCTATGGCGCCAGCCCGGACTCGATCTTGCGATGCCCTGGCTGCTAGCGCGTTACTTTCGCGATCACCGGGTCCGGCTCGTGCATGCGCACCAGTGCACGGCCTGGTTCTACGCGGCGTTGTCCCGCCTGCTGCATCGGTCTCCGCGGCTGCTGTTTGAGGAGCACGGCCGGTTCTATCCGGAGGTGAAGAACCGCAGGCGGGCGCTGGTCAACCGCTGGCTGGTGCGCAAGCTGACCCACCGATGCGTCGCGGTCTCGGAAGACGTCCGTAGTCGGCTGCAGCGCTACGAGGGGCTCGACGCGGATGAGATCCAGGTCATCTATAACGGCGTCAAGCGGGAGCCCCCGGTCTCAGTCGAAGAGCGCGACGCGATGCGCCGAGCGTTTGGCTTGGACCCGGATAGCTTCGTGGTCGGGACCGTCGGCCGGTTCGACCCGATCAAGAACCTGCCCATGCTGGTTGAGAGCCTGGCGCGGGCCGGGCGCGAATTGCCGGCGCTGCGAGGGCTGTTGGTCGGTGACGGGCCCGTTCACGGGGAGATTCGGAAGCGAATTGAAGAGTCACGCTTGGAAGGGCGGGTCGTACTCCCGGGATTTCGCGACGATGCCCGCCGTCTGTTGCAGTGCATGGATCTGTTCGTGCTGTCGAGTTTCAGCGAGGGAACGTCGATGGCACTCCTGGAGGCGATGGCGGCAGGGGTGCCGGTGGCTGTCACTGGGGTCGGAGGGAATCCGGAGATCGTGGTGAATCGCGAAACGGGATGGGTCGTCGCCTCGGGTGCGGTGGATCAGCTTGCCCAAGCAATTTTGGATGCGTTCCAGGACGGCGGCAGACGCGAGAGAATGGCTCGCGCGGCAAAGGAGCGCTTCGAGACGCTGTTCACCTTCGATCGAATGATCGAGCACTATAGGCAGTGCTATCGTGAAATGACTGTGGACGGGAGGTGACGTGGTTCCGTGCGAGGAACTTGGGCGATCATGGCCCAGAGTGCTTGAATGGATGCGCCGCGCCCGACGTCGCTCCGATCGGCCGGGAGAAGAGAGGTGGTCATAATCATTACGGATATCTTTTCCAGTGTAAGACAGACAGCCCCAGGGATCCCGAGCAACCTGGCGGTTTCCCGTCGCCGAAAGGGTTCGCCGATGTGGCACAAAGCAACGGGTTGTCGAACCGTTGCAACTCGTCTACTACGCGCGGAAATACTGTAACGCTCAGATTACTATATGAAAGTATTCGCTTCGCTCGTGAAAAATAGGCTTAGCCTCATGGTTACGGCCTAGGATCATGATTGTTATCCTGTCTTAGGCTTATGGGGTGCGGCCTCGACATGATGTGCCATTGAGGAGTATCTTGTAACCTTCTGTGGCGAGAAGAGAAGGTGCGGCTGTGGCGACGGTGGTGAAGCGCTCGGGTGAGGAGGTGACGGTCGAGGTGACGGTGCGGCTCAGCGGCAGCTTGCTGGAGATGGAAGGGGCCATCCAGGAGGCCGCGAACGCGGTCGGTTGCTGCGCCACCGAGGAGGCCCTGAAGCGCTTCGACGCCGACGGCAGCCCAATCCGTATCGGGGAGATCAAGCTGACCGCACGCGGGCGTAGTCCGAAGGCGTATCAGACCCCCTACGGGGAGGTGGAGATCGAGCGCTACGTCTACCAGAGTTCCCGCGGCGGGCGGATCTACTGCCCGCTCGAGCAGGGGGCGCGGATCGTGCGCGGGGCCACGCCGCGGTTTGCCAGCCAGCTCAGCCACAAGTATGCGCAGCTCAACGTGCGTGCGGTGCAAACCGACCTCGAAGAGAACCATGGTCGCACAGTGGCTACCTCCTACATTCAGAACGTGGCCGAGTGGGTGGGCAGCATCGCCCTGGCCAAGGAAGAGGACTGGGAGTACGCGCTGCCGGCCCTCGATGCCCCTGTGGCGACCGTGGTGGTCAGCCTCGACGGGGCCATGATCCCGATGGCCGACGCGGCGGGCTACCGCGAAGCCATGGTCGGGACCCTCTCCTTCTACGACCAGCAGGGCGAACGCCAGCACAGCCTCTACCTCGCGGCCGCACCCGAGTACGGCAAGCAGGCGTTCCTGCAGCGCCTGGAGCGCGAGATTGTGCGTGCCAAGCAGCACTTTCCGAACGCGCGCTACCTCGGGATCGCCGACGGGGCGGCGAGCAATTGGCGCTTCCTCGAACGACACACCGACCGCCAACTGATCGACTTCTTTCACGCCACAGAATACGTGGGCAAGCTCGCCCAAGCGGCCTATCCGCCGCGCCAGGCCGAGGGCCAGCGGGCGCAGTGGCAGCATGCGCACTGCCACACACTCAAGCATGACCCCGCCGCCCTCGATGTCCTCATTGGCGAGGCGGCACGTCTGTCGCAGCGCCCCGGCCTCTCGCAGAAGGTCCGTGACGAGGCGATCAGCGCCTGGACCTACTTCACCAATCATCGCCACCAGATGGACTATCCCGGCTTCCTCGCCGAGGGCCTGCCGATCGGATCGGGCGTCACCGAGGCGGCCTGCAAGACCCTGGTCAAGCAACGGCTCTGCGCCTCCGGCATGCGCTGGAAGAACAAAGGCGCGAAGATCGTCCTCAGCCTGCGCGCCCTCACCCACACCGCCGGGCGGTGGAC
>NZ_NRRW01000021.1 GCF_016583835.1 Thiococcus pfennigii
CACGGCGCTGCGCGAGGCCGACCGCGAGGCCGACCAGGCCGACGCGGCGCCGCTCGTCGCTGCGCCGACCGTGCAGACCGCCGAGGCCGCCCGGGTCGCGCTCGATGCGCCCCGCGCGCGGTCTCCGGCCGATCGGGTGGGCGCGGATGCGGCGGCGCAGCCGTCGCGGGCCGGCCGTGCGGTGCCCCATCATCCGCTGACCCGGGTCGCGGAGAACGAGCGTCTCCATGCCTACGAGTCGCGCGTCAAACAGGGGTTCGCGCGGATCGTGCCGACGCTGAAGGCGATCTCGGCGCGCCGCGATGCCGAGGACTTCGTCTCCTGGGCGCAGGCGCAGGCGCAACGACAGCTGGGCTTCGAGCTGCCGGAGCGGATCCTGGCCGACGCCTGGATCGATGGGCTCGATCTGCGCGCCCTGTTCGCGCAGGCGACCTTCGAGACCTTCCGCCAGGCGAGTCACGCGCACTTCGCGTCGAGCCCGCTGGCGGTGCTGGGGGAGGTCGGGGCCTTCCAGGCCTTCCTCGCCGACTGCGGCTTTCACGAGATGAACGTGACGCCCTGCGCCGACGGTCGCCTCGCCCACGCCGTCAGTTATGTGCTGCGGTTGCCGCCCGGTGGCGTGCGCCGCAAGGCCTATGCGGGGGCGCTGTTCGATGTCGAGGAGGCGGTGCACCGCTGGTCGTCGGTCGAGGTCGGGCGGCTGCGGGGCGCCGAGCCCGATCCGGTCGCTGCGCCGACGCGGTACCTGAAGGTGGCCATCTATCACTTCAGCAGCCTGGATCCCGCCTCGCATGGCTGTGCCGCCCACGGCAGCGATACGCGGCGGGCGGCGACGGCGGCGCTCGAGCGGCTCGATGCCTTCCGCCAGGCCATCGAGAACAGCTTCTGCTGCGGTGCGTCGATCGACACCCTGCTGCTCGGGATCGACACGGACACCGACGCCCTGCGCGTCCACCTGCCGGACGCCACTGGGCGGATCGAGATCGAGCGCGGCGTCGATGCCGCTGAGCTCTATGTCGAGACGGCCCATCTCGAGCCCGATGCGGCGCGCGCGGCGATCCGCGCACGGGTCGGCGCCGCGGGCGTCAGCCGACGCGCCGCCGGGCCGCACGAGGGGCTGCTGCGCCTCGCCGCCCGGCTGGTCGAGAACAACCTCTCGCAGATCGACTACGTGCTGACGCACCACGGCGATCGGTATCCGGATCAGGGCCACGAGGAGCGCTTCATCGGGGTCGGTACCGACTTCACCGACGTGCAGCTGCGCAACCTGACCTACTTCGCCTTCATGCGGACGGTCGAGGAGGGCGGCGCGGACCTCGATGTCGGGATCCGTATCTTCAGGCGGCTCTATGTCGCCCACGGGCTGCCGATCCCGATCGTGGTGCGCTGCGAGTATCCCGGTCAGGTCCCCGGCGCCCGCGAGCGCGCCGTGCAGCGGTGTCGACGGATCGCCGCGGCGATCGCCGCCCGCTATCCGGACCTCGCCGAGAAGGGGCTGTTGCACACCTATCTGACGGTGCGCGACAGCCAGGGGAGCGGACCGGCGGAGTGCGTCGGCAGCTCGATTCCAGGTTGGGGGGGCCCTGTGTCGTGAAGATCTGTCAGGTCGAAAAGCCGCTGGTGGCGACGAACCGCATCCCCGGCCTGGAACACCGCCACCTGCAGGTCGTGCGCGACGGCAAGTCCCGTCTTGTCGCCGTCGATGCGGTCGGTTGCATCCCCGGCGACTGGGTGATCTGCGTCGGGAGCTCCGCAGCCCGCGACGCGGCCGGGCACAAGGAGTACCCAAGCGATCTGACCATCGTAGGCATCATCGATCACTGGTCGGAGGAGTAGGGGTGGACATCATGCAGGTAGAGGGGCCGCTGGTCTGCACACGACGGATCGCGGGCTTGCAGGCGGTCTCGCTGCGGGTGCTGCGCGACGCGCAGGGCCGGCGGGCCGTGGCCGTCGATACGATCGGGTGCCGGCCCGGCAACTGGGTCTTCACGATCAGCGGCTCGGCGGCCCGTCATGCCGTCGGTAACCAGATCCTCACCGATCTCAGTGTCGGCGGGATCATCGATCGTTGGCCGTCGCCCGAGGCCGCTCCTCGGGGTGAAGGGCGACTGGCCGATTCCTTTTCGCTGGACGTTAGATGAGGAGAACGAAGATGGCTGAAGAACACTACGGCATCGCGCTGGGCATGATCGAGACGCGCGGCTTGGTCCCCGCCATCGAGGCGGCGGACGCCATGACCAAGGCCGCGGAGGTGCGCCTGATCGGGCGCGAGTTCGTTGGCGGCGGCTACGTGACCGTGCTGGTGCGCGGCGAGACGGGCGCGGTGAATGCGGCGGTGCGCGCCGGGGCCGACGCCTGCGAGCGGGTCGGCGACGGGCTCGTCGCGGCGCACATCATCGCCCGCCCGCACCGCGAGGTGGAGCCGGTCCTGCCGCCCGGGCGACCGCGCGAGGCGCAGGCCGCCTAGCTGGCGGCAGCTGGTCGATCGGAGGCTCGGCGCCGCCCAAGCAGCCGAGCAGCCGTGAACCGAGTCCTTTGATCTGGAGACTGCTTCGATGGCAAGCGAAACCACAGGAATCGCCCTTGGAATGATCGAGACACGGGGTCTGGTGCCCGCCATCGAGGCGGCGGACGCCATGACCAAGGCCGCGGAGGTGCGCCTGATCGGGCGCGAGTTCGTTGGCGGCGGCTACGTGACCGTGCTGGTGCGCGGCGAGACGGGCGCGGTGAATGCGGCGGTGCGCGCCGGGGCCGACGCCTGCGAGCGGGTCGGCGACGGGCTCGTAGCGGCGCACATCATCGCCCGCCCGCACCGCGAGGTGGAGCCCATCCTGCCCGAATCGCCGAGCGGCTCGGGCGGCGACGGCCGGCGGGGCTGCGCCTGAGCGACGGTGCGCCGCCGGCCGCTGCGCCGGCGGCGGTCCCCGTCGGCGGCCCCCGGCGACGAGGCATCCGCGAGCGCGACAATTAGGAGGCGATCATGGCGAACCCGAGGGTCCTCGGCTATCTCGGCCGGGCCTTGAGCCACGAGTTCAGCGCTGTGCAACAGTACCTCACGCACGCTGGACTCGCCGAGCTCTGGGGGTTGGCGGAGGTGGCGCAATACTTCGAGGAGGAGGCGCGCGGCGAGCAGGTGCACGCCGCGCGTCTGACCCGCCGGATGCTGGAGCTCGGCGCGATGCCCAATGCCTCGCAGTTGACGCCGACGCGGGCGGGGCCGACGCTGACCGACCTCCTCGAGTCCGATCGGGCCATGGAGGTGCGCGCCGCCGAGATCTACCGCGAGGCGGCCCACTACTGCGCCTTGATCGGCGACACCGTCGATCGGGAACTCTTCACGAAGCTGATGGAAGAGGAACTCGAACACACCCGCGAACTGGAGTCCTGGATCGCCCGGCTCCGGCAACCCGCTTCCACCCGATGAGGAGTGCCCTATGGACCATCACCCGACCACCTGGCAGCATCGCAATCGCCCGTCACGACTCGAGCGGCGCTTCGAGTTCGCCGCCTACGACGCGACACGCGACTTCCTCGATGCGGTCGCCGAGCTCTGCGAGCAGGCCGGCCTCTATCCCGACATCAGCTTCGGCCGGACCTATGTCAACATGACGATCCACGCCGAGGATGCGGCGCCGCAGGTGGGCCGCGCGAGGTCCGACCTCGCGTGCCGGATCGAGGCCCTGGCCGGGGGCGCCCGGCCCGACCCGAGGCCGGCATGAGGGACGATCGGTCCGAAACCGGCATCCGCCCGGCCGTGAGGCGCGGGCCTATCGTTGCGGATGCGGCCGCTGACCACCGCTTCAGCGATGGCGGCCGCGACAGGGGACCGAACTGGACGACAAGGCCATGCGCGACTCGAATCTCAATCTCGCCCGCCACGTGAGCCTGCGCCAGTTGCAGGTCTTCGAGGCCATCGCACGGCTGAAGAGCTTCACGAAGGCGGCCGATGAGCTCTACCTCACGCAGCCTACCGCCTCGACGCAGATCAAGCGGCTCAGCGATGCGATCGGCCTGCCGCTGTTCGAGCAGGTCGGGCGGCAGGTCTATCTCACCGAGGCCGGCCGTGACCTTGAGGAGTGCGTCCGGCAGATGTTCGACGTGCTCGACCGCTTCGAGATGAAGGTCGCCGACATCAAAGGGCTCAAGCAGGGCTATCTGCGCCTGTGCGTGATCACGACCGCGAAGTACTTCGCGCCCGAGGTCCTGGGCCGATTCTGCCGGAAACACACCGGGGTCGACGTCTCGCTGAAGGTGACGAACCGCGACCGGGTGATCGAACGGCTCGCCGCGAACAAGGACGACCTCTACATACTCGGCCAGAACTACGAGGGACAGGTCGATCTCGTTTCCAAGGCATTCGCCCCGAACCCCCTCTACGTGGTAGCGCACCGTGAGCACCCGCTCTGCGGCGAGCGGATGATCCCGCTGTCGCGGCTGAGCGACGAACCCTTCATCATGCGCGAACCCGGATCCGGCATCCGCGATGTCGTCCTCCGCACCCTCGAGGGCGCTGGTCTGAAACCGCACGTGCGCATGGAGCTCGGCAGCAACGAGGCGATCAAACACGCGATCTACGGCCAACTCGGGATCTCCGTGCTCTCCCTGCACACCCTGACCCACGAAGGCCCCGAATCGCAACTCGCGATCCTCGACGTCGAGGGCTTCCCGGTACTCAGACAATGGTACGTCGCCTACCCGAAGGGCAAGGAACTCTCGGTCGTCGCCTTGGCCTTCGTGGAATTCCTCGAAAGCGAGTCCGAGCGGCTGCGCGAGGGCATCGAGGCGACCTATGCGCGCCTGAGCGGCCGCCGCGAGGCGCCCTCCGGCGACTAGCCCCCGCCGGGAACGCCGAGCCCCAGCTCGGCAATCCTCGCTGCGCTCGACCATGGCCACTCTTGGGGCGTGCCAGACAATCCCGCCTTCACGGGATCTTGATGGATATCGCCCATAGGGCGGGTGAGGTGCGCCGGTATGGCGTTCGATGCGGAGGGACACGTAGGCGCGCGCCGTAAGCCGACATCGGACCCAGTTGGGAACCGCGTCGCTGGCCGTCGGGTTACGCCCCGCGGGGCTAACCCGACCTACGGCCCCGGCGGCACTGGCACGGCCCGGAGGTGATGGACTGCGGCACGGAAGGTGAATCCAGGTGGAGGAGATAACGCCGGCTGTGCCAGCCCTTCGGCCTGGGAGGGGCGCTCGGGCCGGGCTGGGGCTGGGCGTTCTCGGGGTGTTTGCCGAGTTGGGGTTGGGCGTTTTCGGGGTGATTGCCGAGCTGGGGCTCGGCGTTCCCAGGGGCTCGGCGCTCCAGGGGGCGATGTTGCGGGGTTTGTGCTTCATGTCCCTGGCGCGCGGTCGGTCGGGTCGATGGCGAGGACGCGGGCGGTGCGTCCTTCCAGGCGCCAGCGGATCTCCAGGTCGTAGAGGCGCATCGCGAAGTCGGTGCGGTCCGGGTAGCGGTCCATGTAGCCGGGGCGTGGGTCTTGGAGGATCACCTGGGTGATCAGGGCCTCGAGTCGGCGCGCGCCGTCGGGGTCGGCGGCGGCGAGTTGCGCCCGGGCCTCGTCGCTGAAGGCGACGGCCCAGCCGCTCTCGGGCGGCTGCGGGGCGAAGCCGGCGCGGGCGGCGGGGAGGGCGTCGGCGTAGGGGACGTAGGGCTTGATGTCGAGGACCGGGGTGCCGTCGAGCAGGTCGATGCCGGCCAGATGCAGGGCGAGTCCGTCGCCGTCGCGCTTCGCGCCCAGGTACTCGACGGCCGAGATGCCGATCGGGTTCGGTCGGTAGGGGGCGCGGCTGGCGAAGACGCCGACCTTGCGCCGTCCGCCGAGCCGCGGCGGGCGTACCGTCGGGCGCCAGCCGGCGCCGAGGCAGTCGTGGAAGACGAAGATGAGCCACAGGTGCGAGAAGCCGTCGAGCCCCTGGAGGGCCTCGTCGCGGTCGAACGGCGGCTGGAGGATGAGGCGCCCGGTCGCGGCCGGCACCAGGTTGGCCTGGCGCGGGATGCCGAATTTGTCGGTGAAGCAGGAGCGCACGATGCCGATCGGCTGGAAGGCGATGGGGTCCATGGAGACGGTCTCGCGGCTGTCGCGCGGGTCAGGCGCGTCCCTTGATGGTCTCCCAGGCCGCGAGCGCGGCGCGGCGCGAGGCGGCGAGGTCGACGATCGGGCGCGGATAGTCGCTGTCGAGGCGGACGCCGGCCTCGGCGAGCACATTGGCCGGCGCCGCCCAGGGCTGGTGGATGAAGCGGGCCGGCAGGCGCGCGAGCTCCGGGCACCAGCGCCGCACATAGTCGCCGTCGGGGTCGAAGCGCTCGCCCTGGCGCACCGGGTTGAAGATGCGGAAGTAGGGCGCGGCGTCGGCGCCGCAGCCGGCGGTCCACTGCCAGCCGAGCGTGTTGCTGGCCAGGTCGGCGTCGACGAGCGTGGCCCAGAACCAGCGCGCGCCGGCCTGCCAGGGCAGGCGCAGGTTCTTCGTCAGCAGCGACGCCGCGGCCATCCGCACCCGGTTGTGCATCCAGCCGGTGGCCCAGAGTTCGCGCAGCCCGGCGTCGATGAGCGGGATGCCGGTGCGCCCCTGCTGCCAGGCGGCCAGCTGCGCCGCGTCGTCCTGCCACGGGAAGTCGGCGAAGCGCCCGTCGAGAGGCGCGTCGGTCGTGTGCGGGAAGTGGTGGATGAGGTGATGGGCGAACTCGCGCCAGCCGAGTTCGCGCACGTAGGGCTCGGCCGGGCCGTCGTCGAGGGGTAGGCCGCGCTCGGCGATCATCCGCACGAGTTGGCGCGGGCCGATCTCGCCGAAGTGCAGGTGCGGCGACAGGCGCGAGGTGCCCGACATGGCGGGCAGGTCGCGCCGTTGGCCGTAGGCCGCGAGTGGGCCGTCGACGAAGGCCCGGGCGCGGGCCAGCGCGCCGGCCTCGCCCGGCGTCCAGGCCCGCGCCAGGCCGGCATCCCAGCGGCTGCGCGGCAGGAGGCCGAGCGCATCGATGGGGAGGCCGGAGAGGCCCGGCGGCAGCGGCGGTAGGGCCTCCGGGGCCGGGATGAGCTCCGGCACCGCGAGGCGGGCGACGGCGCGCCGCCAGTAGGCGCTGAAGACGCGGTAGGGGCCATTGGCCTCGGTCGCCAGGTCCCAGGGTTCGAAGAGCAGGTTGCCGGCGACGACCTCGCAGCGCAGCCCGTCGGCACGCAGCTGAAGTTCGGTGCGGGCGTCGGCGGCCCGCGCGGCGGGTTCGTAGCGCCGGCCCCAGCAGACGCGGGTGGCGCCGCAGGCCGTGGCGATCCGGCGCAGCGCGCCCAGGCTGTCGGCGCCGCGGGCGATCACGAGCCCGCTGCCGCGTCGGCGCAGGTCGCGATCGAGGGCGGCGAGGCTGTGGTGCAGCCACCAGCGGCTCGCCGCCCCCGGGCGCCAGTCGCCCTCCTCGGCCGTGGCGTCGATGTAGAGGGGCACGAGCCGCTCGGCGCCGCGTCGCGCGCGGGCGAGGGCCGGGTGGTCGGCGAGCCGCAAGTCGCGGCGTAGCCAGAGGATGACGGTCTCGGACACGGCCGGCTCGCGGCGCGGGCTCAGCGGGTGAAGACCTCCTTCAGGAAGAGGCGCATCATCGCCCACGAGCGTTCGGCGGCGCGCGCGTCGTAGCGGACATTGTCGATCCCGTAGTCGTCGGCGCCCGGGTTCGTGAAGGCGTGCTGCGCCCCGCCGTAGATGACCATCTGCCAATCCGCGTCGGCGGCGTCGAGCGCGGCCTTGAAGGCGGCGATGCGCTGTGGTGGGACGAAGGTGTCGTCCTCGCCGTGGGCGACCAGGATGCTCGTTGTGATCCCGCCCGGCTCGACGTCGCTCGCCGGCGTCAGCGGGCCGTGGAAACTGACGACGCCGTCGAGGTCGGCGCCGGCGTAGGCCAGTTGCAGGACGGTGCCGCCGCCGAAGCAGAAGCCGATCGCGGCGAGCCGCTCGGGGTCGACGGCCGGGTGGCGCCCGAGGACCTCGAGGCCGAGCGTGGCGCGCTGACGCCAGGCCGCCTCGTTGGCCGTGACCTGCTGCATCCAGGCCGAGGCCTCGTCGCCGTGCGCGGTGACCCGCCCGTCGCCGTACATGTCCAGGGCGAAGGCGACATAGCCGAGGTCGGCGAGCCGGTCGGCGCGTTCGCGCACGAAGTCGTTGAGCCCCCACCACTCGTGGGCGATGAGGACGCCCGGGCGCTTATGGGGCAGGGCCTCGTCGTAGACCAGGTAGCCCTTCAGGGTCGTCTCGCCGTCCTGGTACTCGATGGTTTCCCGAATCAGCGCCGCGGGGGCTGCCAGCGGGACGAGGAGCAGCGCGAGGATGACGGAGCGGAAGGCCATCGGCATGGTGCGGTTCTCCGGTTGTCGTGGTCGTTGGCGCCCGGGCGGTGGGCGCCCCGCGGCAGACGGGATGGCGCCCAGCCCAGTTCGGTCGATCGGTGGCCGCGGTGCCGGCCGGGGCAACGGGTCATCTATGGCGGGATGCGCTGCGCCTTCCCGCCACGCCGGCCCAGGTCCTCGACCCAGCGGCGCTAGTCGGTCGCAAAGAGATCGCAAGCGGCCGGATGCGCTGCGCTTTCCCGCCCTACTCGAGGATCTCGGCGCGGACCAGCTCGGCGGCGACGCCGCGCTCGGCCAGCCGGGCGCGGACTGCGGCGACCTGGGCCGCCGGGCCGATGACGTAATAGCGCATCCCGCTCGCGTCGGGGAGATCGGCCTCCAGCGTCACCAGCAGATCCTCGGCGCGCTCGGTGACGAGCGGTGTGAAGTGGAAGTTGTCGAGGCTCTCCTTGAGCGCGCGGCCCCAGTGCCCCTGGTGGTGGTCCTCGGGGCGGGCGACCGCCCAGTAGAGGTGGAAGGCCTCGATCGTGTCGATCGAGACCGCGTGTTCGATGAGGCTCTTGACCGGTGCGATACCCTCGCCGAAGGCGATGAAGACGGCTGGCTCCGGGGCGTCCTCGGCGAGCACGAAGGTCCCAGTCGGCCCGCGCACCTCGATGAGTTGGCCGTGATGGGTGTGGTCGAAGACGGTGACGGCGAAGGGGTCGTCCGGGCGGCGCGCGACGAAGAACTGGAGGTTGCGACCGTTGCAGGGGCAGCTGGCGACGTAGCGCTCGGCGCGGCTGCCGTCCTCCAGCGTCAGCTGGACTCGTTGACCGGCCATGTAGCGCAGCGTCTGGGTGCGCGGGGTCTGCACGTGCAAGACCGCCAAATCCGGCGTCAGGCGCTCGACCTTGCGCACGCTGGCGCGGATCTCCTGCGGTGGCAGATCGGCGACCGAGACCGCCTCGGCGGCCTCGAGGACCAGATCCGTGACGGCCGTGTTGGAGCAGGCGAGGCAGTAGCCCATCTGCTTCTCGCGCTCGCTCAGGACATAGTCGTGCTCGCGGATCTTGCGCACCTCGCCGCTGACGATGCGCGCCTTGCAGGTCCCGCAATTGCCGCTCGAGCAGCCGTAGCTCAGGTTGAGCCCGGCGCGCACCGAGGCGTCGAGGATCGACTCGCTGCCCTCGACGAAGAATTCGTGACCGCTCGGGATAAGCTTGATGTGGGCCGCCATGATGCGCAGGAAGGTGTCGCGTGCCAGGAGCCTCGATTGACTTTCAACGCCTGGGTGGGTCTGGAGATCCTCACGGTTCGCGGCGAGCCAGGCGAGCAGCCCGTCGAGCCGGCCGGCGAGCGCTGGCGAGGCCTCCTCGGCGAGGGCCGCGATGCGCATCGCCAGTTCGTCGAGGAGGCCTTCGAGGGCCTCGAGCGAGACGACCTTGTTGGTCAGGACCTCGCTGATCGCCCGCAGCCGCGCGACCAGGATCTCGGGGCTCGGCAGGGTCGTGTCCGTGTCGCCCCCGCGGCGCGGCGTCGCCTCGGCCTTGATGCGCTCGACCCGCGCGAGCTCCTGGTCGTCGCTCAGCTGGATCTGCGGATAGAGCCGCAGCAGCTCGGTGGCCGAGATCCGGCCCTCGAAGGTCTCGATCTCGCCGCGGCGGATGCGTCGCTGGAGCTCGGCGCGGTTCACGCCGGCCAGGCGGGCAGCGCGGGTCAGGGTCAGGAGCGACGAGGCCCCCGGGTCGGGTCGTGTCGACATGGCGCGTCATCTCGCTGGCAGCGTGTCGGCGATCTTGGCTGGCGGCTCAGTCGAGCCGATAGTGCTTCTCGAGCGGTTCGTGGACCTCCCAGGTGCAGCGCAGGCCGGCCGGGAAGCGGATCAGGTCGCCGCGGCCGAAGGTCTGCGGCGCGCCGCCTTCGGGGGTGACGGTGAAGCGCCCGCGAAGCACGTAGCAGGTCTCCTCGCGCTCGTAGTGCCACGGGAAGGTCGAGACCTCCTTGGTCCAGATCGGCCAGTCCTCGACGCCGAGCACCTCGAGCTTGGCGGGCGAGGGTTTGTGCTCGTGGAGGATCGTCAGGTCATCCATCGGTCAGGTTCTCCGCGGCGGAGTGGGCACGATGACGCCCGTCGCCGGGCCTGTCGTTCCTGTCTGTATGACGGTTCGTGCCGGGCCTGTCAACCGGGGGGCGCGGGACGGTGTATCCGCGCGATCGCCGAAGCGGCGCGAGGGGCTTGTCCCGGCGCGGCGGTTGGGCGACACTCGTATCATGTCCGAGACCCTCGACATCCTCTCCCACGCGCTCGGTCAGCGGCTCGCGGCCGCCGGCCTGCGGTTGGCGACGGCGGAATCCTGCACCGGCGGCTGGCTGGCCAAGGTGGTGACCGATATCCCGGGCAGCAGCGGCTGGTTCGATCGGGGCTTCGTCGTCTATTCGAACGCGGCCAAGACGCAGATGCTCGGCGTCGACGCCGGCACGATCGCGACCGAAGGGGCCGTCAGCGAGCCGGTCGCGCGGGCGATGGCGGTCGGGGCCTTGGCCCGCAGCGATGCCCAGATCGCCATTGCGATCACCGGGATCGCCGGGCCCGAGGGCGGCAGCGACGACAAGCCCGTCGGCACCGTCTGGTTCGCCTGGGCGTTCGCCGACGGCGAGGTCAGCGCGCAACGCTTGCAGTTCGCCGGCAATCGCGAGGAGGTCCGGCACCAATCGGTACGCGTCGCGCTGGAGCGTCTGAGCGAACTGCTCGGCCCGGGTGACTGAACGCCTCTTCCTGGCCCTCTGGCCGGGTGCCGCCGTGCGGCGCACGCTCGCCGCCCTGGTACGCGGTGCGGCCGCTGCGCACGGGCGTCCGACCCATCCAGCCGATCTCCATCTGACCCTCGTCTTCCTCGGCCCGCTCGGCGAGTCGCAGCGCCGCTGTGTCGAGCAGGTCGCCGATGCGCTGCATGCGGCGCCGTTCCGACTGCGGCTCGAGCGGCTCGGCCACTGGCGCGGGCCGCGGGTCCTCTGGTGCGCCCCGAACGAGACCCCGGCCGGTCTGGTCCGCCTCGTCGACGGGCTCAACGCGGGACTGACCGACTGTGGTCTGGCCCTGGAGCGGCGTCCCTATCGGCCCCATGTCACGCTCGCACGCCAGGTCGGCGCCGATCCGCCCGACGAGCGGCCGATCGCGCCGATCGACTGGCCCGTCGGCGACTTCGTCCTCGCCGGCGGCAGCGGCGGCGGGCCGCCGCGCTATCGCATCCATCGCCGCTGGCCGCTTCGGCCATGATCATGATGGGGTATGACGAGCGCGGTTTTATTATGGAATAATAGTGTATTGACCAGCGACGGGACCTCCTGTCGCGCGTTCGCCTACGGAGAGCCAATGGACGACAACCGCAAGAAGGCACTGGCCGCCGCCTTGTCGCAGATCGAGAAGCAGTTCGGCAAGGGCTCGGTCATGCGTATGGGCGACACCGGGGCCGTGCGCAGCGTCGATGTCATCTCCACCGGCTCGCTGGGGCTCGATCTCGCGCTCGGCATCGGCGGCCTGCCGCGGGGGCGCGTCGTCGAGATCTACGGTCCCGAGTCCTCCGGCAAGACGACGCTCAGCCTGCATGTGCTCGCCGAGGCCCAGAAGAAGGGCGGTACGGCCGCCTTCGTCGATGCCGAGCACGCCTTGGATCCGATCTACGCCGAGAAGCTCGGCGTGAACATGACCGACCTCCTCGTCTCCCAGCCCGACACCGGCGAGCAGGCCCTGGAGATCACCGACATGCTGGTGCGCTCGGGGGCCGTCGATGTGGTCGTCGTCGACTCGGTCGCGGCCCTGACGCCGAAGGCCGAGATCGAGGGCGAGATGGGCGACTCTCATGTCGGCCTGCAGGCGCGGCTGATGTCGCAGGCGTTGCGCAAGCTGACCGCCAACATCAAGCGCTCCAACAGCATCGTCATCTTCATCAACCAGATCCGCATGAAGATCGGCGTGATGTTCGGCTCGCCGGAGACCACCACTGGCGGCAATGCGCTCAAGTTCTACGCCTCGGTGCGCCTCGACATCCGGCGCACCGGCGCGATCAAGAAGGGCGACGAGGTCATCGGCAACGAGACCAAGGTCAAGGTCGTCAAGAACAAGATGGCCCCGCCGTTCCGCCAGGCGACCTTCGACATCCTCTACGGCGAGGGCGTCTCGCGCCTCGGCGAGGTCATCGATCTCGGGGTGCAGGCTGGCGTGGTCGAGAAGTCCGGGGCCTGGTACAGCTACGGCGGCAATCGCATCGGGCAGGGTAAGGACAATGTGCGCGGCTATCTGAAGGACAACCCCGCCCTGGCCGACGAGATCGAACGCAAGATCCGCGAACAGTTGCTACCGCAGACGGTCGGCGATACCGAGGCCGACGCGACGGTGGAGGCCTGACCCTGGACCCGGAACCGCGAGACGTCGCGCTCCGCCTGCTCGCGGCGCGCGACCATAGCCGCCTGGAGTTGCGCCGCAAGCTCGTCGCCCGCGGATTCGCCCCCGAGGCGGTCGAGGCCGCACTCGATCGCCTTGGCGAAGAGGGGCTGCTCAGCGAGTCGCGCCTCGCCGAGGCCTATGTCGCCGAGCGCCTCGCGAAGGGCTTCGGGCCGTTGCGGGTGCGCGAGGAGTTGCGCCGCAAGGGTCTGGCCGACGCGCTGATCGATCCCCACCTCCAACACGATACCGAGCAATGGCTGGAGCGGCTCGCCGCGGTCCACGACAAGCGCTATGGACCCGGCCGGCCGGGCGACCGCAAGGAACAGGCGCGCCGCGCCCGTTTCCTCGCCGCGCGGGGCTTCCCCGGCGAGTTGATCGGTCGCTTCCTGTTGCACGACGGCTGAGCGCCGCCGGGTGTCCAGCCAAACTCATCCATCTTCCAGCGTCCCGAGTCAGTCGCCATGACGAGCAGTGCCGAGCTTCGATCCAGCTTTCTGGACTATTTCGCCGCCCAGGGCCACGAGGTGGTCGCGAGCAGCCCCCTGATCCCGGCGGGCGATGCGACCCTGCTCTTCACGAACGCGGGCATGGTGCAGTTCAAGGACGTCTTTCTCGGGCGCGACCGCCGGCCCTACCGGCGCGCCGCGACCGCTCAGCGCTGCGTGCGCGCCGGCGGCAAGCACAACGACCTGGAGAACGTCGGCTACACGGCGCGCCACCACACCTTCTTCGAGATGCTCGGCAACTTCAGCTTCGGCGACTACTTCAAGCGCGAGGCGATCGGCTATGCCTGGGAGTATCTGACCAAGGTCCTGGCGTTGCCCCCGGAGCGCCTCTGGGTGACGGTCTTCGACGAGGACGACGAGGCCGCGGCGATCTGGCTCGAGGAGATCGGCGTCGATCCGCGGCGCTTCTCGCGCTGCGGGGCCAAGGACAACTTCTGGTCGATGGGCGAGACCGGTCCCTGCGGCCCCTGCTCGGAGATCTTCTACGATCACGGTCCGGAGATACCCGGCGGTCCGCCCGGCTCGCCCGACGAAGACGGCGACCGCTACGTGGAGATCTGGAACCTGGTCTTCATGCAGTACAACCGCGATGCCGAGGGCCAGCTGACCCCGCTGCCGCGCCCATCGGTCGACACCGGGATGGGCCTGGAGCGGCTCGCCGCCGTGATGCAGGGCGTGCACAGCAACTACGACATCGATCTCTTTCGCCGTCTGATCGCGGCCGCGATCGAGGCGACCGGGGCCCCCGACCCGACGAGCAAGTCGCTGCGGGTGATCGCCGATCACATCCGCTCGGCCGGCTTCCTGATCGCCGATGGCGTCACGCCGAGCAACGAGGGGCGCGGCTACGTCCTGCGCCGCATCATCCGCCGCGCCATCCGCCACGGCTACCAGCTCGGCCAGCACGAACCCTTCTTCTACCGGCTGGTCGCCCCGCTCGTCGCCGAGATGGGCGCCGCCTACCCCGAGCTGGTGCAGGCCCAGGACCAGGTCGAGCGGGTCCTGCGGCTCGAGGAGGAGCGCTTCGCCGAGACCCTGGACCAGGGCCTGCGCATCCTCGATGCCGCGATCGCCGGGCTCGCCGGGCGCCAGATCGACGGGGAGACCGTCTTCAAGCTCTACGACACCTACGGCTTCCCGACCGACCTGACCGCCGACATCGCCCGCGAGCGCGGCCTCACGCTCGATATGGCGGGCTTCGAGCGGGCGATGGCCGCGCAGCGCGAGCGCGCGCGCGCCGCGAGTCAGTTCGGGGGCGGGCGCGAGGCGGCCATCGAGTTCCAAGGCGAGACCGAATTCACCGGCTATGAACACCTCGCCGATCGGGCCACCGTGGTCGGCCTCTATCGCGACGGGGAGCCCGCCGAGTCGCTGGTCGCCGGCGAGGAGGGGCTCGTCGTGCTCGACATCACGCCCTTCTACGGCGAGTCGGGCGGCCAGGTCGGCGACCGCGGCTGGCTGACCAGCGAGACGGCCCGTTTCGAGGTCTTGGATACCCGTAAGAAGGGCGGCGACCTGACCTTCCACATCGGCCGCCTGAGCGATGGGGAGATCCAGCTCGGCGATCGGGTCGAGGCCAGTGTCGATGCCGCGCGCCGACGGGCGACCGCGCTCAGTCACTCGGCGACGCACCTGCTGCATGCGGCGCTGCGGCGGGTCCTCGGCGAGCACGTCCAACAGAAGGGCTCGCTGGTCGAGCCGGGGCGGCTGCGCTTCGACTTCTCGCACTACGAGGCCGTGACCCGTGAGCAGATGCTCGCGATCGAGCGGCTCGTCAACGCGCAGATCCGCGAGAACCACCTGGTCGAGACGCGGATCATGAGCCTCGAGGATGCCAAGGCCTCCGGGGCGATGGCCCTCTTCGGCGAGAAGTACGCCGATCAGGTCCGGGTCCTGCGGATGGGGGACTTCTCGACCGAACTCTGCGGCGGCACCCATGTCAAGGCGGTCGGCGACATCGGGCTCCTGAAGCTCGTCGCCGAGGGTGGCGTCGCGGCCGGCGTGCGGCGCATCGAGGCCCTGACCGGCGAGGCGGCCCTCGACTGGGTCGAGGCCGAGGAGGAGCGGTTGCTGCGGCTCGCCGACCTCCTCAAGGGCGGCCGCGAGGACGTCGATCAGAAGGTCTTCCAGCTGCTGGAGCGCGCGCGGCGCCTCGAGAAGGAGATGGAGCAGCTCAAGGGCAAGCTCGCCGGTGCCGCCGGCAAGGACCTGGTCGCGCAGGCCCAGACGATCGGCGACGTGCGCGTCCTCGCCGCGGCGCTCGACGGTGCCGACGCCAAGACCCTGCGCGAGACCCTCGATCAGCTCAAGGATCGGCTCGGCTCGGCGGTCGTCGTGCTCGGGGCCGTCAGCGACGGCAAGGTGAGCCTGGTCGCCGGCGTGACCAAGGACCTGACCGATCGCCTCAAGGCCGGCGACCTGATCCGCGAGGTCGCGGCCAAGGTCGGTGGTAAGGGCGGCGGTCGACCCGATATGGCCCAGGCCGGCGGCAGCGACCCGGCCGGGTTGCCGGCGGCCCTGGGGTTGGTCTCGGATTGGGTGCAGGCGCGCGTGAACTAGCGGCGGCATCGCCGGCGCGCCCGCCTGTCGCGTCCGGCCGCGGCGGCGGAGCACGAGCCGCCATGATCGCCATTATTGCATCCGACGGGCCGTCGTATTTGCATGACCCTTCTCAAATCTTCCTAACGGATCTCCCATGTCTCTGATCGTTCAGAAGTACGGTGGCACCTCGGTGGGCAGCGTGGAACGGATCAATGCCGTCGCCGCGCGGGTCGCCGCCTGGCGGGAACGGGGGCATCAGGTGGTGGTCGTCGTCTCGGCGATGTCCGGGGAGACCAATCGCCTGATCGAACTGGCGAAGGCCATCCAGCCGCGGCCCGCGCCGCGCGAACTCGACGTGCTGCTCGCGACCGGCGAGCAGGTCACGATCGCGCTGCTCGCGATGGCCCTCCAGCAGATCGGTTGCCCGGCGCGCTCCTACACGGGCGCGCAGATGAACATCCTCACCGACAGCGCCCACAACAAGGCGCGGATCCGCGATATCGACGGTGCCCGCGTGCTGGCGGACCTGGCCGCCGGGCGGGTCGTCGTCGTCGCCGGCTTTCAGGGCGTCGACGAGAACGGCGACATCACGACGCTCGGTCGGGGCGGGTCGGACACCTCGGCCGTCGCCATCGCCGCGGCCCTGAAGGCCGACGAGTGCCAGATCTACACGGACGTCGACGGCGTCTACACGACCGACCCGCGCATCGAGCCGCGTGCCCGCAAGCTCTCGCGCATCACCTTCGAGGAGATGCTGGAGATGGCGAGCCTCGGCTCGAAGGTACTCCAGATCCGCGCAGTCGAGTTCGCCGGCAAGTACCGTGTCCCGTTGCGTGTCCTCTCGAGCTTCGAAGAGGGAGAGGGCACCCTGATCACCTTCGAGGAGGAAGTCGTGGAAGAGCCCAAGATCGCCGGCATCGCCTTCGCGCGCGACGAGGCCAAGTTGACCGTGCTCGGCGTGCCGGATCAGCCCGGCGTCGCGAGCCGCATCCTCGGGCCGATCGCGGCAGCCAATATCGAGGTGGACATGATCGTGCAGAACATCGCCGCCGACGAGGCGACGACGGACTTCACCTTCACCGTCCACCGCAACGATCATCCGCGGGCGATCGAGATCCTGCAGGAGATCGCCCGCGAACTCGGCGCCCGTCAGGTCCTTGGCGACGAGCGCATCGTCAAGATCTCGCTCGTCGGGGTCGGGATGCGCTCGCACGCCGGCATCGCGAGCAAGATGTTCGCCGCCTTGGCGAAAGAGAAGATCAACATCCGCATGATCTCGACCTCGGAGATCAAGATCTCGGTGGTCGTCGACGAGCGTTACCTGGAGCTCGGCGTGCGCGCCCTGCACGAGGCGTTCGAACTGGATGTGCCGGCTTGATTTCGAACTCCTCCCCCCAACCCTTGTCTTAGTTTGGAGACCGGATTCGATTATGAATATGTAAATAATGGATTTTTAACGATGGAGCCAATTGATAAAATCCCATGTCCGGAACTCTAACTACTAGATTGGGCCGGGGCTTGGTTGGGTGCAGTCGGGACCGCGACCCAATGCCGTTAGCGGCGGTGGGGATACCGCCGTTCGGTGCGTCGGCACGGCTGCTTCGGAATTCGGAAAAGGGAGATTCAACGAAATGTTGATCTTGACTCGTCGGGTCGGTGAGACCCTAATGATCGGCGATGAAGTCACCGTGACCGTCCTCGGCGTGAAGGGCAACCAGGTGCGCATCGGCGTGAACGCCCCGCGGGACGTGGCAGTGCACCGCGAGGAGATCTACGAACGCATCAAGCGCGAGCAGGCCGAAGGGACGGTGCGCGCGACCGATGCCGGGGTCGATCCCGTCGAGGATCGAGACCAGTAGTCAGATGGGAAGGGCCAGGTTATAATCCTGCGTCTCGTGCGTCGAGGTGCCCACAGGTCTCGCGGACTTCGATTGGACGCACCGCTCGTCCGGCGGCCTGTGAGCCGAGTCGACGCCCTTCCTTTGGAGAGATGGCCGAGTGGCTGAAGGCGCTCCCCTGCTAAGGGAGTATGGGTCAAAAGCCCATCGAGGGTTCGAATCCCTCTCTCTCCGCCACCTCATTCGACCCTGATGATCGAGTCGGGATCCCCTTGTAGAAGGCGGACGGTCGCCTGACCCTCCATCGTATAATGGACGATTCGTGTCCATGTTTCGCGCGGTGCCACCTCTGATGTCCCTCCCGATCTGCGCACCGCCGCGTCTCGCTTCGGCGGTTCCGTGCGCCCCATCCGCATCGACCGCTGCATGGGATCGCCTATGGGTCGGTTCGAGGGTCCCTGGTGTCATCGTCGTTCGCGTAGCGTGACCCGACACGTCGGGAGCCGAGTGGTGCCGCCGATCTTCGAGTCCTCGCTACGGTGGCGTCCGCCGCCGGGTCACACGCATCCAGCGTCCTTCGGTGCACGGGCGGGTCGGTACGCGGGACCTGATCGACCGGAGCGACCGGTTCGTCGGGCCGGCGCGGGGGCGTCGCATCCTCGGGAATGTCGTCGATCATCATGTCCGGCGTGTCGTGCCCCTCGAGATTGCGCACACGGACTGCGAGGTTCTCGCCGTCCCAGCGCAGCTCGTTGAAGCTCGGCGGCGTCGAGCGTAGGCGCCGGGACAAGGTCCCGGCGCCGATCATGCGGACCGGCCCATGCGCCGTCTCCTGCGTGAGGTCGAAGGCGTCATGGACATGGCCGGAGAGCACGGCGAGTACGTTGCGCTTGGCCAGTTCACCCATCCCCTTGCGGCCGCGTCTGGTCAGCGCGGTGCCTCGCGTGCCGGCTTCTCGCAAGGGGTGGTGCGCGGCCACCAGCGCGCGCGTCCCCTCGGGCAACGCATCGAGCGTCGCGAGGCATCGCCCCAGCGCCGCATCGGTCACCCAGCCCTTCGACCAGTTCAGGCGCGGTTGCCAGCGCGCAACGGTCTTGAGCGGGACGATGACGAGCCCGGGCAGCTCGATCTCCACCTCGACCTTGTCCTCGATGGCCCGTATCCGCCTGTAAGGGTCGAAGAGGCGCTCGATGGGGTTGAAATAGGGCAGGTCGTGATTGCCTACCTCGACCGTGACCGGGACCTCCAGGGAGCGGATCCAAGTGCATGCTGCGTCGAATTCGCGCTGCCTTGCGCGCATCGTCAGATCGCCCGTGATCGCGACCGCATCGGGACGCTTGTCCGCAATTTCTCGTTTCACCCAGTCGAGCGCGCGTCTGTCCTCGAGCCCGAAGTGGATGTCGCTCAGGTGGAAGAGCAGGCAGGGATCAGGCATCGGCGAAGCTCATTGGATCGGTGTCGTGTCGGCGATCGACGGTCGGTGCGTGGCCGCGGCGTTGGCCGCAGACGCCTGCTCGGCCCCGTGGCACGAGGATCCGCATCAACGGGGCGGTGCGATGGTCGCTACTGGACGTGTCAGGTTGCGGCGAGCACCACGGCCCTCCTTGGGCGACAGCGCAGCGCCCTCTCGACCAGGGTCATCGAGGGCTCGTCTCATGCCCCAACAGGGTAGCGCCGCGTGCGCTCGGGCGCGAGGCCCCGGCCGCTCCTGTGACCATGGTCACGACGCCTTGAACCCGGAAACGGCCGTGGACCGCTTCGTCATGGATTGACGTCGTTGAAACGGTAAAGAGGCCTCATGTGAGTCCTGCTCGCTGACGGAAGGCCGCCACGGTGCCCGATGCACCTCGGGCCCGTCCAACGGCCGCCTCTGGGTTGAAGGCCGCCCCTGAGCGACGCTCATTACGGCGATGGCGGCTCCGAAATCCGCTGCCGGATCACGTCAGCCGGTTCGCCCTCGTCGCACGGCGCCTGCGTGGGCGGGGAGATGGTGGGCGTGCGTGACGCGACGGGGTCGCGGCATCTTCCACCCGCGACCAGGCCGAGACCCTGGTGGCCTGGCGCCATGGTGGACCGACCCTGAGGTATCCCCACGAGATCGGCCTCGACGGCGAGTCGGTACGAACTGGGAGCCGCGCGACGGCGAGCTGGCTCAGATCGCGAGAGCCGGCTTCCGTCGGTCGGTCGACCTACGGACCGTGCCGGTATCGCCGGGGCCGTAGGTCGGGTTAGCCCCTCGGGGGCGTAACCCGACGGCCGGCGACGCGGTACCGACCGAGGTCGCTGTCGGGTTACGGCGCGCGCCGGCCAGTTCCTTTTCGGCGACCGCCGTGCCGGCGCACCTAACCCGACCCCGCCACTGCGGTTTAGGCCCTTTGTCCGTGGATACCTCAGGGACCGACCTGGGTCTCGGCCGCGAACGGCCCGTGCGAGGCCCGCTTCGCGGTACCATGACCCTTCGATCAGGAGGAATCCTCGATGCATCAGCCCTGCGCCCGCCGCCCGCGGGCATCCTGGTCCCGCGACCAAGTCTCGACCCTGACCGGTCCTGCCCGACGCGGATGGCCATGTGCGGCGGGGCTCGCCATCGAAGGGGGCGAACGATGAGTCCGCGCGGGCCGTTGGAGGGTCGCGGCGCCGGCAACGGGCGGCGCCCGGCGGCGCACTGGGGCGAGCCGCATCCGCTCCATGACCCTTGGATTCTCGCCAATTTCCAGGCCCGTCCGACGGACGTGCTCATCACCACGGCGCCCAAGGCAGGTACCACCTGGATGCAGCAGATCCTGCATCAGCTGCGCACCGGCGGCGATCCGGCCTTCGAGGATATCGACCAGGTCGTCCCCTGGCTGGAACGCCAGCGTCCTGCTCGGACCTGGCGCGAGGTGCTGGCGGACCTCGAACGCCGCCCCGATCCGCGCCTGTTCAAGACCCATTGCACCTGGGAGCAGACCCCCGGGCGGGACATCGCGCGGATCGTCCTCACGGTGCGGGACCCGCGGGACTGCTGCGTCAGCTTTTATCACCACCTGTGGGACATGTCCGATAGCGCGCTCGCCCAGCACGGGCTGGAACGTCCGCAGACCCTGGATGCCCACCTGGATGCCTGGCTCGCGTTCGGGGCCTGGTTCCGGAATGTGGCAAGCTGGTGGCCGCACCGACACAGGTCGAACCTCTTGATGCTGCGCTACGCCGATCTCAAGGCGGATCTCCGGGGTGCCATGTTGCAGATCGCGGGCTTCCTCGGCTGGTCCGTGCCCCCGGAGGCCCTGGAGCGCGCGCTGCATTACGCCTCCTTCACATGGATGAAGGCCAACAGCGATCGCTTCGTGGGTCGCAACGCCGACGGCAGCCCCATGTTCCGTCCCGGCGGCTTCATCCGCAAAGGCCAAACGGGCGACCACAAGGCCCTTCTCTCGCCGGAGCAGGAGGCGAGGATCCTGCGCCGCTGCCGGGACGAACTGCCGCCCGACTGCCTCGCCTACCTGGACCTGCCTGGATCGGGGGAGCCGCGCACCTGAGGCGGTGCAGGGGAGGCGATGGGCGCGGCAGGGCGCTGCCCATCCGTCGGGATCAGCCCGCTTGCGGCTCGGGTGTTCGGATGAGCCCGGCCACCTTCCAGCCGGCCCCGGGCTGGGGATGCGCGCCCCCGCCGAAGGGCGAGATGCGGCCCTGCGGGTCGAGCGCGAACAACGGCGTCACCCGTTGGCCATGCTCCGCGAGGTAGTCCTCCCAGCCGAACACCTCGGTCAGCTTGGTGAGGTGGACCTCGGCCCCCTGGCCGAGCAGGCTCGCGAGCTTGGCATAGGTCACATCCTCGCCGAACAGGGTATTGTCGCGACGATGACGGTGGCGGATCTCGGCGGGCAATCGCAGGTCGCGCTCCCCGGGCGGCAGCCGATAGACCCGGTTGCGGCCGAAGACCTTGCCGAACTCGAGGCTGGCGAGGGTATTCAGGTCCGTCCTGGGCGAGAGCGCGAACAACAGCCCCAGGCCGGTGAGCTCGAGGTGGCGCTCGGCGTGCTCGGAGGTCGGATTGCCATAATAGGTCGGCAAGCCCTGGAGCTGCGCCTCGCTGACGTGCTCCCAATGGGTGTCGGCCAACAGTACCGGGATCTCCAGCCGTTGCAATGCGGCTCCGATCGCGCGCGCGACCGGGTTCGCGCCGACGATCAGGACGCCGCGTGGCGGTGGCTCGCGCACCCCGAGAAAGGCGGCGAGCGGTTTGGCGGTTGCGCTCTGCAGGATCACGGTGAACAAGATCACCAAGAAGGTCAGCGGCACCAAGGCGTCGGCACCGGCGTAGCCGGCCTCGTCGAGGCGCAATGCGAACAGCGCCGAGACGGCGGCCGCGACGATGCCGCGTGGGGCGATCCAGGCCAGTAGGCCGCGTTCGGACCAGGACAGGGGCGTGCCCACTGTGCTGGCCAGGACGGCCAAGGGCCGGCCGAGCAACTGCATCCCGAGCAGTAGCCCCAACGCGCCCCAGCCTAGTGCCGGGATCGCCGCTGGCTCCAGCCGCGCCGCCAACAGCACGAATAGCCCGGAGATCAACATCAGACTCAGGTTCTCCTTGAACGGCAGGATATCGTCCAGGGGAACCCCCTTCATGTTCGCCAGCCAGATCCCCATCACCGTGACGGCCAGCAGGCCCGATTCGGCTTGGATCTGATCGGCGAGCTGAAAGACGGTGATGGCCGCAACGAGCGTGCCCAGGCTGTGCAGGTAGGCGGGCAGCCAATAGCGACGCAGGACGACCCCCGTCACCCAGCCGGCGACGGCGCCGATGACGGTGCCGACGACGAGCAGCAGCGCGAAGGTCAGCAGGGAGACGCCCAGGCTTGCGGCCTCCCCGGCGCTGAGCAGGAACTCGAACACCAGCACCGCGATGAGCGCCCCGATGGGGTCGATCACGATCCCCTCCCAGCGCAGTACGCGCGCGACGCGTTGGGTTGGGCGCACGCTGCGCAGCAGCGGGCCGATGACGGTCGGTCCGGTGACGATCGTAATGGCGCCGAAGAGCACGGCGAGCTCGAGCGGAAGGCCGATGAAGAACCAGGCGAGGGCGGTCGTGCTGGTCCAGGTGACCATGACCCCGAGCGTCAACAGCCGACGCACGGGCGCTTGCAGCCCGCGCACCTCGCGCATGCGCAGGGTCAGGCCCCCCTCGAACAGGATGAGCGCGACGGCCAGCGAGACGATCGGGAACAGCAGGTCGCCGAACAGGGCATCCGGGTGCAGCCAACCGGTGAGCGGACCGGCCAGGATGCCGGCGGCGAGCAAGAAGACGATCGCCGGCAGGCGCACGCGCCAGGCGAGCCACTGCGCGGCCAGGGACAGCACCCCAATGCCGACTAAGAGACTGGCCGCCTGGTGCGACATCGTGGTGGGACCTCGCGTCCTTCGCTCAAGCGCCGCTCGCGCGGGCGCCGGACAGGCCGCGGTGCAGGCTCCAGATCAGCAACAGCAGGAGCGCGGCGAACGGCAGTCCAGTGGCGATGGCCGCCGTCTGCAAGGCCGACAGGCCGCCGGCCACGAGGAGTGCCGCGGCGACCGCCCCTTCGGTCACGGCCCAGAACACGCGCTGAGCCACGGGTGGCTCGGTCTTGCCGCCGGCGGTGATCATGTCGATGACCAGCGAGCCCGAGTCCGATGAGGTGACGAAGAAGGTGATGATGATCAGGGTCGCGAGGACACCGGCGGTGCTCGCTAGCACGGTGACGATGCTGCCCGCGAAGCTCGCCCCGGGCAGCCTGTCGAGAAACACGAACAGCGATGTGGTGAGGTTCTCCTGGGCGGCCGCGGCGATCCCGCCCTCCTCGAACAGCTCGAAGTACATGGCCGCATCGCCGAAGATCGACAGCCAGAGGAAGGTCAGCAGGGTCGGTACCAGCAGCACGCCGGCGACGAACTGGCGGATGGTTCGCCCGCGCGAGACCCGGGCGATGAACATGCCGACGAACGGCGACCAGGCGATCCACCAGCCCCAGTAGAAGACGGTCCAGGCATTCTGCCAGTCGCCCGCCGAATAGGTCTCGTTCCAAAGGGCGAGATAGAAGAAGTCGTTCAGATAGAGGCCGAGGTTCTCGACGAATCCATTGAGGATGAAGAGGGTTGGTCCGACGACGAGGACGAAGAGCAGCAGGATGGCGGCGCCGAGCATGTTCGCCTCCGAGAGACGGCGAATGCCATGATTCAGGCCGGCGACGACCGAGATGGTTGCGATGCCGGTGATGGCCGCGATCAGGGCGACCTGGATCGTCGAGCTCTCGGGGAGGTCGAAGATGTGATTGAGCCCGCCGTTGATCTGGCTGACCCCGAGACCGAGGGACGTCGCGACACCGAACAGCGTCGCGACCGTCGCGACGATATCGACCAGGTGTCCCCAGAACCCGTAGATCCGATCGCCGAGCAGGGGATAGAAGATCGAGCGGATCGATAGCGGTTGCTTCAGGTTGAACGCGAAGAAGGCCAGGGCGACGCCGACGAGCGCGTAGACGCCCCATGGATGCAGGCCCCAGTGCAGAAAGGTGGTGCGCATCGCATCCTTGTAGGCCATGAGGCTGTGCGGTTCGGCGCCGTGCGGCGGCGTCACCAGGTGGTACATCGGCTCGGCGACGGCGTAGAACAGCAGGCCGATGCCCATGCCGGCCGAGAAGAGCATCGAGAACCAGCCGAGCAAGGTGAATTCCGGTTTGGCATCCTCGCCGCCGAGTCGGATCTTGCCGAAGCGCGAGAAACCGAGATAGATCACATAGATCAGGATCGCGTTGATGGCCAACACGAAGAACCAGCCGGTCGTGTTGGCGATCCACGCCTGCGCGGCATTGAAGAACTCGGCCATCGCATCGAGCCAGATGAAGCTCGCGGCGACGAAGCCGAGGATGACGACCGCGGAGGTGACGAACACGACCGGATTGAGATCCAGTAGCCGGGTGCCCTTGAGAACATAGGTCCAGTTCTTGACGCGCATGCGATGGGCTCCTTGCTGGGTTGGACGCCGCTGGCCTGCGAGACGACCGATCGGCACGCACGAGCGGTTGCGACCCGTTTCGAGCGGTCGGCGCTCCCCGAGCCTCGACGAGTCGGCCGCAGGCCGGGGCGCGGCCCGGCCTGCGTTCGAGCCAGGCGCCGTCCAGGCCTGACCCTCCGCGCCCGGGAGCGGGCTGGCCGAGGGTGTGGCCGGCGAGGCGCCTGTGTGCCAGCGATGCCTTGGCCTTGGCCTGGGCCGCGGCCGACCCTCCGTGCCCCACCTCGCGCCATGCCGTTGTCGGGGCATCGCTCGAAGGTGGGCAGGGCGGTGCGATGTCGATCGCCCGTGTCGGGCGGCCCCGGGTGTCGCTCGCACTGCGCCTCGATGGTGATCGATGCAGGCGGGCCTTCGTCGTCGTAGAGACCGGTCAGCGGGCCGGCGAGGCACTCGCCGCGTGCCCCGGCCAGCTCGCCCGAGGTGGCTCGTCCATCGGCCCGCGCCGTCTGCTCGATTGGGGTGGCGACCTCTTCTTGCGGGCGTATCCGTGGAGATCGGCCTTTCGGAGCTGCGTCGAATCGCAATCAGGCTGGCTTGGAACTCCGCGATGCGTCGGCGCAACTCAGCGATCGACACCCGCCGCGTGCGGTTCTCGGCACGCCGACGAGCCGACCCCGGGGGGCCTCGGGCAACAAGTTGGCATCAGTTTGCATGAGCAGGCTTTGAAACTGAGTCCTCTACCCCCTTGTTGCAAGGGGGCCTGAATCGTCGATGCCCGGGGCCGCAGAGGCAGGCCGGTGGTGGCGGCGAGACCGGGAGGACGAGCAGCCATTCGCTACGGCGGTAACGCCCGCAAGCGAGTGGCGCGCTGAACGGCCGTGGCTCCCCCGTGCGCCCTGGCGGTCGAGGCGACGAGGCTGACTCGTCGCGCCGGTCGTTGCAACGCGGAGGATCCTCGACCCGCAAGGGTTCGTTCGGCGCAGCGAGCGCATGGGTGCCCGCGCGCGTCGCGACCCGACCGGGCGGCGCATTGGTCCTTGTCCATCCAATCGTTGGGGTATTGCCGCCGCGCGGCTTGCAGACCATGGGGGCGGGGCCTAATCTCCACCCTCAACTGCCGTCGCCAGCGACGGCCTCCTCCGTCCGATGCCAAGACCGATCCGCGATGACCCGTTTCCGCTCACCCGCCGCCACCGCCTCGCCGTTCGATGTCGAGGCCGTGCGCGCCCAGTTCCCGATCCTCGCCACGCAGGCGCACGGCCGACCGCTCGTCTATCTCGACAACGCGGCGAGCGCCCAGAAGCCTAGGGCGGTCGTCGAGGCCGTCAGCGACTATTATCTCGGCAAGCATGCCAACATCCACCGCGGCGCCTATCTCCTGTCGCAGACGGCCACGCGTCTCTACGAGGAGGCCCGTGAACGGGTCGCGCGCTTCATCAACGCCGCCGAGCCCGCCGAGTGCCTGTTCACGCGCGGGACGACCGAGTCGATCAATCTGGTCGCCTCGAGCTGGGGGATGCAGCACCTGGGTCCAGGCGACGAGATCATCCTGTCGCTCCTCGAACACCATTCGAACATCGTGCCCTGGCAGCTCGTCGCCGAGCGGACCGGGGCCAGGATCCGCGTGATCCCGATCGACGACGCCGGCGATCTGCAACTGGATGCCTACTACCAGATGCTCTCGCCTCGCACACGCCTGGTAGCCATCGGCCAGGTCTCCAACGCGCTCGGCACCATCAATCCGGTCGCCGAGATCATCGCGGCGGCCCATGCGATCGGTGCGCTGGTGCTGATCGACGGCGCCCAATGGGTCGCGCACGGCCGCACCGACGTCCAGGCCCTCGATGCGGACTTCTATGCCTTCTCGGGCCACAAGCTGTACGGGCCGACCGGCATCGGCGTCCTCTACGGCAAGCGGCGGCTGCTCGATGCGATGCCGCCGTATCAGGGCGGTGGCGACATGATCGCGCACGTCAGCTTCACCGAGACGACCTTCGCCGAACTGCCCAACAAGTTCGAGGCCGGCACCCCGCATATCGCCGGCGCCGTCGGCCTGGCCGCGGCGATCGACTGGCTGGATGCCCTCGGGCTGGAGGCCGTCGCCGCCCACGAGGACGCGTTGCTGCGCGAGGCCACCACACGGCTCGCCGAGATTCCCGGCCTGGAGCTCAAGGGCACGGCCCGCCACAAGGCCGGGGTCCTGTCGTGGGTGGCCGTCGACCCGCCGATCTCGACCCTCGACATGGGCACCCGGCTCGACCTGGAAGGCATCTGCGTGCGGACCGGCCACCACTGCTGCGAGCCGCTGATGGATCGCCTGGGGGTGACCTCGACGGCCCGCGCCTCGTTCGGTGTCTACAACAACCGCGACGACGTCGAGCGCCTTGCGGGCGCCCTGGCCGAGGTCTTCGCCCGGGCACGCCGGCGCCCGGGTGCCGAACGCGCGGCGGCGATCGCCGAGACGATCGCCTACCCGGGTGCCGTGGCTGCGAGCCCCGCCGCGGTCGCCGAGGAGATTCGTGAACTCTTCGAAGTCCTGCCGGATTGGCCGATGCGCTACCAGCAGCTCATCGAACTCGGCGAGGGCCTGCCGGCGATGCCCGAGGGGCTGAAGACGCGGGCCAATTTCGTCTCCGGTTGTCAGAGCCAGGTCTATCTCGCGGCCCGGGTGCGGCCCGGTACGGACGATGTCATCGAATTCCTCGCCGATGCCGATGCCGACATCGTCCGCGGTCTCATCGCGCTCCTGCAACGACTCTTCTCCGGGCAGCGCGCGGCGGACATCTTGGCCTTCGACGCGAGCGCCTTCTTCGCCGAACTCGGCCTCGACCAACACCTGAGCCTGACCCGGCGCAACGGCCTCGCCGCGATGGCGCACCGCCTGCGCGAGCTCGCCGGCCTATACGGGCCCGACCCCGATGCCCCCTGAGCCGCGGCGACCTGGCGAAGTCAGCCGTTGGCCGCTGGCGCGTCGCCCCGTTCGCGAACCGAGTCTGGCCCGGAGCCGCGTTGCCAGCTGTCGGATTACGCCCAGAAGGGCTAACCCGACCTGCGGGCGCGGCGCCGTGCGAGGGGGGGCGGGTTAGGCGCGCTGGCACGTAGGTATCTGGAAAACAAAGGATTGCGCGCTCCGTAACCCGGCAGCGGCCTTGCCGAGAGTCGCGTTGCCGGCCGTCGGGTTACGCCCCGCGGGGCTAACCGGACCGAGTGTGCCGCGCGGTCATCGGCACGGCCCTCAGGGAGGGGCCTCCGCGGCTGCCGCCTCGACCGCGGCGAGAGGCGAGGATTCGCCTGTGCACCCGGTCGAGGATCGACCGGCACCCCTGCATTCCCAGCGAAAAAGGCCGCAGAACGGAGCAACCCTGTGGAACGCCCACGGCGGTTGACGTCGCCGCCTTTCGTGCGGATAATGCGCATCCTCGTCGGGCGAGAGGCCCCGGCAGTCGCTCAATCAGTCCGCAGGCATGCGTGACTGGATAGGGCCTCCAGGGATGGAGCAACACGCTTTTTCAAGCGCCCGTAGCTCAGCTGGATAGAGTACCTGGCTACGAACCAGGTGGTCGGGAGTTCGAATCTCTCCGGGCGCGCCAAATCAGAAAAGGGCTCAGCACCGAATCGGGGCTGAGCCCTTTTTTCGTTCGGAGGAACGGGAGACCTCCGGCGTTCCAGTCCCTGCGATGCTCGACCGCGATTGTCGATTCGCGCACGCCTCGGCGCCCGTCGTTCGCAGCGGATGCGCCCCTCATCGACATTCCCGTCCCCTCCAGGGCGGTTTTCTGGGCTCCATTTTCCGTTCAGTCGTCCAGGCGACTGAAATTCGTTGGCCCGTGCCTTCGCGGGCGGTGCACCTCCGGCGAGAGGGCGGCGGCCTCTTGGGTCTTCAACTGTCGGCGCCAATGCCCTTTGAGCGTCGCCTTGATGGCCTATGCGGCCTATTTGATGAAGGTCGTCGAGAACTGGTGGTGCCCGTTCGCCCGCGATTGCAGGCCGGCCTATGCCGAGGGCGCCATCGACATCTCCTCTTGGCATACCCTCCCCGAGGCGCGACCTGCGGCGGGGCGCCGGCCTCGGATGCGCCGCGCGCGGATCCGGTGGAAGGCCCGAGTCCGACTCACGGCAATAGTCGTTTCATCCGGTCGAGGACGAAGGGCCATAGACGGCCTTTCTCCCACAGGATACGTCCGAACAACTGGCCACGTGTCCGGGGCGGTCTGGGGCGCCGAGGGCGTTCGACCAGATGGATCGCCCCCTGTTCGCAGACCGCCACGCAGGCGCCGCAGCCGAGACAGACGGCGGGATCCACGGCGGCGAAGCGGGCGGCTCCGGGTCTCTGACGGGCGGCGGCTGCGACACCGATGCACTTGACATTACAGGTCTTGAGGCAGGCGCCGCAATAGTCGCAGCGACTCGGGTCGATCTCGGCCAGGAAGGGTGTCTTGGCGATCCCCTCGTCGAAGCCCATTTGGACGCCTGCCATCAGTTCGCAACAGCAGCGGCAGCAATTGCAGATGAATGAGGGGCGTTCCCGGACGTTGTCCGTCACGTGGGTCAGGCCCAGGGAGCGGGCGTAGGCGAGGGTCTCCAGCAGGCTCGCCTTGTCGCGCTCCCGCGCAAAGCCGCGACGGACCAAGAAGCGCGCGCCCTCCCCGAGGACCATGCAGATGTCCTCGACCGGTGCCCCCTTTCGGCAGTGCTCTCCTAGATGCTCCTTCTTGTGGCGACAGTAGCAGAGCGTGACCGCGCAGAAATCCGCCTCTTCGATGATCCGTCTGGCGTCCTCGTAGGCGGTGATGTGCGAACTGACGGGGATGTGCTCGTCATGGACGAGGGCGCGGGTGAGTTGGGTACGGCTGCCGAAGAATTCGCCGGCCTGCCCCGCTTGGCCGTTCTCTTGCAGGTACTCGCTCATCAGCCGAGCCAGATCGGTGAGCGGCAAATCGGTCCGCCGCCGCATGAAGGTGAATTCCATGAAGCCGATGAGACCGGGGACCAACAGGTAGTAGGTCGTGCCCCCGAATGCCATATCCATGACGAGGCCCTTGTCGGCCATGCGCTCGAGCACCGGCAAGAGATCTTCGGGAGATCGCCCGGTCCGTTCGGCCAATTCACCCAGGGTCGCCTCGTGCAAGGGGAAGCAGGAGCCGACGAAGGCCTCGGTATCATCGAAGAGGCATGACAGGATCTGCCGGAGTCGGGCGCTGTCGACGAGCCCGATCGGATAGCGGTTCAGGCGGTCGATCAAGGGCGTCAAAGCGGACTTGCTACCTGCCAAATGTCCCATCGAGTATCTACCTCATCTGCTCGCGTTCCGTCCCCCGCCAGACAGTCATGCATCGGATGGGCGCTGCGGTGGTCCGAATAGGCACCTCGAGCAATTCAAGGTCCCCGCGCGGGGCGAGGATGCCCTGCCGTTTTCAGTCGCCTAACCGATGGAAAATGAAGCGAAGCGGAAATCGAATTTTCGCTTCGCGTCTTGAAAAATCGCCCGGATAGCGGTTTTTCGAGGTCCCCTTGACAGGGTGATTGTGCCGCGATAGCTTCGTCCGCGCTATAGCACGCGACAAACGCCTTTACGTTCAGATGAGAGGTGACATATGAGCGAACCAACGAAGTCCCGTCCGAAGGTTCCGGATGGCCACAGCCGATTTTGCGTGACCCGTCAGAAGCAGCCCAATGAAAAGGGCTTCGTCGGATACGATGTGATCTGGGAAGGCTTCCAGAAAGAGGTCAAATACCAGACCCCGAAGCGCCCCTGAGCGATTGCGGCCGCGCGAAGCCCGCACGCGCGCGGCCGCTGGGCCGGTCTGACAGGGGGCAAGGAGATCGCCCGCCCGCTCGGGCGGGACCGGCCGGTTCGACGCATCTCGCTGCCAGACCGATCTGCGCAATCTCTGCTCCAATCTGGCGCGCCGTTGCGCCTCCGGCCGCGGGTGGCCGTTCCAACCCAGGCCGCGGTCGAAACAGGGCAGGTAGGGTGGCCGAGCGCGGCGATGCCCATCGGCTGTGCCAGAGACAACGAAATGCGCGAAAGGAGATGGTCGACGAACCGTTCGTGCTCGATCTTCGGACGGTGGCGCAGTATCGACTAGGCAGTAGGATGGGTGGCGCACAGCGGTATCCATCGGCTGTCGTGTCGTTTCTCATCGTTCCAAGTGGCCTCTCTCGCATCGCGTGCGCAGGATGCGGTGGCCGCGCTCCGGCGGTCGCCTGTCGGGCATGGGGGCTGGGCGGAGCGGGCCATCGAGGTGGTGAACATGAAACTCAAATTGGAGAGTTCCGAATTCGGCGAGCGGCAGGCGATATTCATCGCCGAGATCGTCGAGCGGATCAAGATCAAGCTGCAAGAAGCTGGCGTGGGCCAGGATAAGCTCGAAGACCTTACGGCGAGCATTGCCTTGAGCATCGCTGGGGTCATCGACGATCTCGCGCCGATCGAGGTGGACGGGGTGGAGGTGCACCCGTACCTGACCTTTCGCACCGAGGACGACGAGCTCCTTCATTGCGGCGAGAACGCATACACCCATGAGCAGGTGTATCGCGCCATGAAGAGGGCCTTCGGGTTCTAGCGCCGGCTCGAAACTAGCTGGCGTGTTCGGGTTGCGGCAGCGTAACCCGACATCCGCGGCCGGGATTGTCCAGGTTTTATCCCGTTCGCGTGTTTCGGGTATTTCGTATTTTCTATTGAACCGGCCAGGATATTGCCGGGACCTTGAAAGGCTACCCCCTGGCGCGGGATAGGAACCCCGCGATGTTCGATCGTGTTTCGGGGGCGGGCCGGGCGGGACCGGCGGCGAGGCCTCGGACCCCGGGCCGCTCCCGTGAACGGCGGTACCGCGGATTTCGGCGGTGCGGTCCGCATGCGCAGTGAGAGGGTTGCGCCGATCGTCAATCGGGCGAGACGGTGTAGAGCTTCTTGTGCGGGATGACGCTGCGCACTCCGCCCTTGGGGTTCTCGACATCGCCCTTGTACCGGGGGATCACATGGATGTGCAGGTGATGAATCGACTGTCCGGCCCAGTGGCCGACGTTGATCCCGATGTTGTAGCCATCCGGATGGTACTCCGCGTCGACGATCTCCTTGCCGCGGGCCACCAGGCCCCAGAGGTCGACGAGTTCGTCATCGTTGATGTCGAAATAGCTCGCGAAGTGCCGGTAGGGGATGACCAGGAAGTGCCCCGGGCTCGCGGGATGGCGATCGTAGGCGGCGAAGCCGTAACTGCCCTCGATCATCAACTGTCGGCCGGGCTTGGAGACGCAGAAACGACATTCCTCGGCGGTCTGGTGGCTTGGGTCTTCGGGCGTCATGGTCAGGGCTTGGTCTCCAAATGATGTCTTAGCGTGGACATTAGGGTGCGGCCTGGCCCGACGCGGCCGCGGCGATCTTCGTCGGGGCCGTAGGTCGGGTCAGCCCCTCGGGGCGTAACCCGACGGCCGGCGATGCGGCGCCCGCGGAGGCCGCTGTCGGGTTACGGCGCGCGCAGGGCTGTTCTTTGTTGGCGACCGCCGTGGCGGCGCGCCTAACCCGACCTACGGCGGTGCCGATGTTCGTCGGGGCCGTAGGTCGGGTCAGCCCCTCGGGGCGTAACCCGACGGCCGGCGATGCGGCGCCCGCGAGGCCGCTGTCGGATTACGGCGCGCGCAGGGCGGTTCTTTGTTGGCGACCGCCGTGGCGGCGCGCCTAACCCGACTACGGGCCGTGCCGGCATCGCCGGGGCCGTAGGTCGGGTTAGCCCCTCGGGGCGTAACCCGACGGCCGGCGATGCGGCGCCCGCGGAGGCCGCTGTCGGGTTACGGCGCGCGCAGGGTTGTTCTTTGTTGGCGACCGCCGTGGCGGCGCGCCTAACCCGACCGGGCCGCGGCGATCGTCGTCGGGGCCGTGGGCAGGGCATCGAAGGTTCAGATCGGCCGCGTTTGCAGCCCACCGAGATCCGGCCCTCGCTCGACCTGGCCGCCGGCGAGGATCTCCTCATCGGTCGCGTCGCGCACGGTCAGCACCTCGAGCTCGAATACGACCTGGCGGCCGCAGAGTGGATGGTTGCCGTCGACCGTCAGCGTCCGGTCGTCCATGCGGGTGACGAGGAAGGTTCGTGTGTGCCCCTGATCGTTCTCCATGGTGATGCGCGTGCCGACCTCCCGATATTCCTCGGGGACGTTTTCGATCGAATCGGTGACGACCAGGGATTCGTCTCTGGGGCCATAGAGATCGGTGCAATCGATCGGCACCGAGATCCTGTCGCCGGCTGCCTTGCCCTCCAGTTCCGCCATGATCTGGGGCGCCAGGACCGAGTTGCCGCCCTGGACGTAACCCAATGGAAACTCGACGGTGGTCAAGACGTCGCCGGTCTGTCGATCGACGATCCGGTAGGTCAGTTCGACGAATTTGTTGGCTGCGATGATCTGTTTCATGGGTCAGAAGATCGATGCGGCGAAGATCTTGACCTCGCCATTTTCGTAACCAATGACCATTCGGCCGAGCCACTCGCCTTCCCGTGCGGTGCTCCGCACCCGGTAGAGGGCCGTCACATGTTGATCGCGCCGGATCAGCCCCAGAAAGTCCCTTTCCTCGACCAGATTGCGCGCGAGCGCGCTGTGGGCGAACTGCTTGCCCATTTCGACTTCGTTGAGGCCGAGCAACAGGTTGTAGGAGAACCGCCTGATGAACTTGCCGTACTCGCCGGTATTGGAATAACGGACGAGGTCATCCCACATGGGATGGGCGATCGCGAGGATCTCGTCGTCGGTCTTGTCGTTGATGTTCATGTCATGTCGCCATCGATGGGCCGACGCCATCGTGACGTCAAGGCCGTTGCGGAACCTGGGGGACGGACACGCAGACAGGGCGCCTCGCGAAATCCAAGGCCCCCACCCGGAACAGGTCCGGTCGCGGCCGGCATCAGGGGTCGCCTGGTCGCTGGTGTCGCAGGAGACGACCGGTGATGGGCGGCGGATTGCCCGGCTGGGCCCGGCGGGTGTAGGTGCCCGCCTGCGGGCGACGGTAGTCCGGTCGCCCGCAAGCCGGTCCTACGGGGTTGGCCGCTGTCCCGCCATCGCCGCATGGATCGGCGATGGGCGAGGGTGGGACCCCTGGCTGCACCAAGGGCCCCAGGCCTCGAGATGCCTTCAGGCCTCTTCTGGTGCCGCCTCCTGCGCCTCTTCTTTCGCCTCGACGAGGTGGTAGCAAGGCGCCTTTTCCATCGTGTATTCGCCGGTCTCGGGATCGCGGCGCGACACCGTCAGCACGTGCCAATTCTCGTCGTCGAGCTTCAGGCAGTCGCCGCGGTAGTAATAACCCGGCCAACGGGTCTCCTTGCGGAACAGGGTGTGATGCATGACGGCTTCGGACGTGAGATGGCGGTGCTTGAGCTCCCACGCGCGCAGCAGTTCGTGGATGTCCTCGGCCGCGAGCTTCTCGAGGTCCTCCTCGAGGAGCTTCATCTTCTTCAGGCCGATGTTCAGCAGCTTCTCATTGGTCATGTAGCTGACGGTCACTCCGCCGCAGTACTCGTCCATCAGTTTCTGCAGGCGATCGAGGCCCTGGCGCGGGTTGATGTAGTTCGGGTTGACCGAGCCGGCGGTGATCTCGTTGCGATAGATCCGGTAGTGCTCCAGCGGCTTGTAGATCTCCTCGCGCCGGCGATCGATCTGCTCGTCGGAGACGCGGATCCCTTCGGCCTTGCCGTCGTCGATGTACTTGCAGGCGGCCTTGGCCGCGAGACGACCCTCGGTGAAGGAGCCCGAAGAGAACGCGTGCGGCGTGCCGCCGGCCGCGTCGCCGGCACCGAAAAGCCCCTCGACGGTGGTCATGCGGTTGTAGCCCCAGAAGTACTCGGGCGGGGAGATGTCCTCCGGACCCGAGCACCAGGCGCCGCAACCGGTCGCGTGGGAGCCCATGACATAGGGCTCGGAGGTGGTCAGCTCGGGGTTCTCGTTCTTCGGGTCGACGTCGGTGGCGGCCCAGAGCACGGCCTGCCCGACGGTCATGCCGAGGAAGTTGTGCCAGCCGATCTCCTCGAGATGCGGATCCTGGAAGGCCTCCATCGTGACCATGTGGATCGGTCCGCGACCGGCATTGACCTCGCTGATCAACGCATGGTTGCGCAGACAGGTCGGGATCGGGCGGTGGGTTCGGTGGGAGAGTTCCGGATCCAGATACTCCTTGCCGACCATCTCTTGGAGCTGCGGCCACCACTTGGACTCGTACTCTTCGCCGACCCCGTTCTGTGTGTAGGTCTTCAGGTGCAGGAAGTAGGCGCCGACCGGGCCGTAGCCGTCCTTGAAGCGGGCCAGGACGATGCGGTTCTCCATCTGGGTCATCTTGGCCCCGGCGCCGATCAGGAGACCATAGGCCGAGCCCGAAGACCAGGGCGCATACCAGACGCGACCGGCCCCTTCGCCGACCGAGCGCGGCTTGTAGATGTTCGAGGCGCCACCGGCGGCGACGATGACCGCCTTGGACTTGAAGACGTGGTAATTGCCGGTGCGCACATTGAAGCCGACGGCGCCGGCGACGCGATTCGACCGGCTCTCATCCATCAGCAGATGGGTCAGGCAGATCCGGTTGAAGACCTTGTCCGCCGACTTCTTCGCGGCTTCCGCGACGATCGGCTTGTAGGACTCGCCGTGGATCATGATCTGCCAGCGGCCCTCGCGCTGATAGGCCCCGGTCTTCGGGTTGCGCATCAGGGGCAGACCCCACTCCTCGAACTGATGCACAGTCGAGTCGACGTGGCGCGCCATGTCGAACAGCAGATCCTCGCGAACCATGCCCATCAGGTCGATGCGGGCGTAACGGACATGGTCTTCCGGGTTGTTCTCGCCGAACCGGGTTCCCATGTAGCAGTTGATCGCGTACAGGCCCTGCGCGACGGCGCCGGAACGGTCGATGTTCGCCTTCTCGGCGATGACGATCTTCTTGTCCTTGCCCCAATACCGAGCCTCGAAGGCCGCACCCGTGCCGCCCAGGCCGGCGCCGGCGACGAGGATGTCGATATCGTCTTCGATGATTGTCTTGTAAGCCATCAGTAGTACACCCCTTCCTTCATCTTCAGGCCATTGGACTCGAGCGTGTGCAGGTCGCCCTCATCGAGGCGAATGTACTTGGGCTCGTTGAACAACAGCTGGCTGTCGCGCATCTCCTGGCTCGGCGCGGGCGCATCGGCGAGCTGCGGAATGCCTTGGCCCCAAGGCTTGGTGGTGATGGGCGCCAGCAGATTCATGTCCTTCTTGCCGTTGCGGAAGATGATCCGCCAGGCGATGACGCCCTTTTCCTCGTCGCGCCGCACGCGCACCGAATGGCCCAGCGGCGCGAAGTCGGCGTAGCCGCGGACGTCGATCGCATTGTGCGGGCAGGCCTTGACGCAGGAGTAGCACTCCCAGCACATATTGGGCTCGATGTTGTAGGCGCGTCGGACAGTGGTGTCGATGTGCATGATGTCCGAGGGGCAGATATCAACGCACTGGCCACAACCATCGCAGCGAGTCATATAGACGAAAGTCGGCATCTTCTGTTCCTCTCAGTGATCCGATTTATCGAATCGAATCAGTAGTGGTTCGGCGCTTCACGCTTGATACCAAGCCCCATGTAGGGCGGGTTGTCGCCCATGTACTCGGGGATGTCGGGGTAGCGTTGCTTGACGGCGGGATCCGTCAACTCGGGCAGGTCGGGGAGCTTGTCCCGCGAACCGTCGGCCTTGGCGACCTTCTTCTGGTACGCCGCCGCGGGCTTGTAGAACATGTGAGCGAACTTCGACCAGAAGACGGTGCTGAACAGCGTGGTGGCCGCGACGATGAAGACGAAGGCGGCGACGCCGGCGAGCAGGCCGCCGCCCATCGCCTGAAGCAGGGACCAGACGAGCGCGAAGGTCGCCATCAGCAGCAGCGAGACGACGAACAGGTCCGAGCGATGGACGTCGTACCACTGATGGCCCTCGGAGCGCACATCGACGCGGATCTTGAACCAGAACCAATAGCCGCCGACGCAGATCGAGACCGCGCCCAGGTGCCAGAGGAGGGGTGCGAGGAAGGAGGAATCGCCCTCGGCGGCGGGCAGGCCGAAGATCATCATCGCGCTCGTCACGACGAAGACGACGAAGCCGTACATGATCAGTAGGTGGGACTTGCGTCGATCCGGGTTTTCGAACTCGCCCGAGGCCAAGACCTCGTGGGCGACCGTGCCGGCGGCGATGCCGATCTTCTCCACGGAGCTGACGTTGCGCGTGGCCAGTTTCTTGAGCGCCTGGCCTCTCTCGAAGAAGTACTTGGCGCTCTTCTTGTGGACGACGTCGAGCAGGGTGCCGCCGATGACCAAGAGGACCATCAGGACCACGTAGGTCTGCATGACCGCCGGTGGGATGAGAGCCGAAAGTTCCACGAAGGGATTGCTGGTAATCATTTGACCGCGTCTCCGTTGGGCGCTGATTTGCGGGGATCCGATTGTAAATGGTCAGAAATACAACAGAAATTTAGTAGTTTTTTGGGGCGCATAGAGCCGGCTAATCGTTGTCGAGGTGATCTGTCGGGGGGTGGGCTAGGCGCCACTTGGTGATAGGGAATGCCGATGGTGCGGGCGCGAAATGGCTTTACACGGCGATACTGTGGCCGCCGAGCCAGCGTATCCGGTTAGTATGAGGCATCGGCGTGGCGGGTAGCGGACGAGCTTGCGGCTTGGAGGTGCTGTGCGACATCCGTGGCAGGCAGGCGCAACCTTTCAAGCTCATCGATTCGGCCCGCGAACGCGTCACGGTCGAAGCGGATCTCGGCGCGGAGCCGCTGCAAGGGTGCGTTCACAACGGCTCTCCCTCGGCCTCGATCCGCTCGCGCAGACTTCCCGGCGCCGACTCCAGCTCCACCAGGTCCACGGGCGCCTCGAAGACGTCCATCAAGTCGCCCAGTGCCGAAAAGAACTGATCCCGCTCGAGCCCCGAGACGGCAAGGTCCACATCGCTCCTGGCATGAGTGCCGCCGACCGCAAGAGAGCCGAACAGCACAACGCGATCGGCACCATAGCGTTCTCGTAAGTAGGCTGACGGCGGCTGGTAGGCGGGCCCGCAACGCCTGTGCGCGCACCGCGCCGGTCGTGGTGTGCTGCTGCTCGGTGCGGCGGCGCAGGTGGCGCGCCAAGTCGGCGGGTTTGACCCTGTTCATCGTGACTGGATTCTAGCGCGCCGCCGCGGAAAATGGGCATAAAGGTCTTGCTGGCACCGGTCGGATCTGGCTCGTCGTGGCCGAGCGGTGTCGCGGAGTCCGCTACCCGGTCGAGCGCGTCCTGCGGGACGCGAAGCTTGCCGGGAGTTGTCGCGCAGTTGGCGTTGCGCGCTCTGAAGCGAAGCGGAAATCGCATTTTCGCTTCGCGTGTTGAAGAATTGCCTGGATGGCAATTTTTCAAGGTCCCCTGAAGAGGCTCGCGCGGAGACGCAGAGGCGCAAAGTGAAGAAAGCGCCTTGGTCGATGTCGCCAGTGCCCTTGTCTTCTCCTCTTCATTCTCCGCGCCTTTGCGTCTCTGCGCGAGATCTCTTTTTTGCGGTCATGCACCCGTCATTACCCCAACCGACGAGGTGCGTGACGTCGAGGTGTTTGGGGAGCGAGCACGGGCACCCGTTTCGAGGCGCCTTTTCTAAACGGCGCGTCCTCGTCGTCCGCTCCAGTATGGGATCTCAGGGCTTGCATGGCGCGCAGCATGTGACTACATTGTTGTTACTTTAGGAGGGTTTGCCATGAAGGTCAATCTCGTGTCGATCGGCAACTCGAAGGGGGTGCGCATCCCCGCGTCCGTCATCAAGGAATGCGGTTTCGGTAACGAGCTCGAGATGCGCGTCGAGAACGGCGTCGTGATGTTGGCGCCGGCACGGGGCGTGCGCGAGGGCTGGAGCGCCGCCTTCGAGAAGATGGCGGCTGCCGGCGACGACGCGCCCCTGATCCCCGACACGGTCGAAAACGGGTTCGGTAGCCAAGGCTGGACCTGGTGAAGCAGGTCCGCCGGTACGAGGTGTATCTGGTCGATCTGGACCCGACGCAAGGATCGGAAATCCAGAAGACCCGGCCGTGCGTCGTCATCTCGCCGGACGAGATGAATCGCTACATCCGCGCCGTCATCATCGCGCCGATGACGTCCACGCGACGCGACTACCCGACCCGGGTCGATCTTGTCTTTCAGCGGAAGAGAGGTCAGGTGGTCCTCGATCAGATCAGGACGGTCGACAAGTCCCGCCTGGTGAGACGGTTGGGCGTTCTGCCGGAGGCGCGTGCCCGGGAGGTGGCGGGTGTCCTGCAAGAGATGTTCGCCTACGGGGACTGACGGAACCGATTCTTCCTCGATCCGTCGATTCCGTCCTCTGACGGGTTTCGGGATGGCTTGGACGGTTGACGGTCGCTCCTCGGCGGGGCGCGCTGGCGAATCCCCGCCTCCCTGGGGTGATCGAGTCGGCGCCCCGGGGCTCGTTGCCGCCCCTCGGTGGGCCGCCCGCGGGGTCCGGTCGGTGGGCCCCGTGCGATCTCCTGCGGCGATGCAGCGATGCGGCGATCGGAACGGATGCGCCTCGTGGTGGCCCGTCTGGCGGCTGACGCGGACTGGGTCTTGCCTAACGACGGCCGCTCGCCTATCATTGCCGGTCTTTCACGATGGCCAAAGATTCTGAGCCCTACGGAGCAACGGACATGACGACTGTGAGCGCCAAGCCCGCCGAGGTACGCCGTGCCTGGTATCTGGTTGACGCCGACGGCAAGACCTTGGGACGGCTCGCCACCGAGGTGGCGCGGCGGTTGCGCGGCAAGCACAAGCCCCAGTATACGCAACACGTCGACACCGGCGATTACATCGTCATCGTCAATGCCGAGAAGATCCGGGTGACGGGCAACAAGCTTCAGGACAAGATGTACTATAAGCACACGGGGTACGTCGGCAACCTGAAGTCGATCAGCCTCGAGAAGCTGCTGGCCAAGGCGCCCGAACGCGTCATTGAGCAGGCCGTCAAGGGCATGTTGCCGCGCAATCCGCTGGGCCGGGCGATGTTCAAGAAGCTGCATGTCTACGGCGGGTCGACGCATCGCCACCAGGCCCAGCAGCCGCAGCCCCTCGAGATCTAGGTCTTCGTTCGGATTCCTTCTCACGATTTTTAGGAGAGCACAACGCGATGGCGGAAGTGCAGCACGCAATCGGGCGCCGCAAGACCTCCAGTGCCAGGGTCTTCTTGACGACGGGCGCCGGGGCCATTACGGTCAACGGGCGGCCGCTCGACCAGTTCTTCGGTCGCGAGACGGCGCGGATGGTCGTGCGCCAGGCCCTCGAGGTCACCTCGATGGTCGATCGGGTCGATATCCGCGCCACCGTCGTCGGCGGCGGCACGACCGGTCAGGCCGGGGCGATTCGCCACGGCATCGCGCGGGCACTGGTCGCCTACGACGAGGCGTTGCGTCAACCGCTGCGCCGGGCCGGCTTCCTGACCCGCGATTCGCGCGAGGTCGAGCGCAAGAAGGTCGGCCTGCACAAGGCCCGCAAGCGTCCGCAGTACTCCAAGCGCTGATACGGGTGCCACGCAGGGAGCGTCCTGGTGCGTGAAGCGCGGCAGGACGCGAACCGCTCACTTGGGGGATCGTCTAGCGGCAGGACTACGGACTCTGACTCCGTCAACCTAGGTTCGAATCCTAGTCCCCCAGCCAATTCCAGAAGAGCCGGCAGCGATGCCGGCTCTTTCGTGTCTGGGGCATGCGGGTCGTCGGCGCTCGTGCTGGTGTTCGGCCCGGATTTCGTGGGGCGATCTTGCAACAACCCCTGTCGCGATCTCCTGCGCTGGCGTTCCATGGCATCCATGTAGCTGCTTGGGCTTGAAAATCCATCGTTTGCGGCGAAAAAGCAACAGCCGGCCTCGTTGTCGCATTTTTATAAAAAACTGTTGCTTTTGTCTATCCGGTGGACTAGCATTACAACCGCAGCGCAAGACTGCTGGCGCGCTCGAGACTCCGACCCGACCCGCAGTCGATCTGGACTGTTCACAACAGTGGAGAACGCAATGAACAAGAAGCTCGTCACCCTGGCGGTCGCCGCCGCCCTGGTCGCGCCGGCCGCCGCGATGGCCGATGCCACCCTCTACGGCAAGATGCATGTGGCCCTCGACTACATCGACGTCGAAAACGGCTACGATGGCTGGGATCTGAACTCGTACTCCAGCCGCCTCGGCGTCAAGGGGTCCGAGGACCTCGGCAATGGCCTGAAGGCCATCTATCAGATCGAGTTGGACGTCCCGATCTCCAACCGGACCGGTACCGTCTTCGACGCCGACCGCGGCGATAGCATCCGGATGCGCAACAGCTTCGTCGGCCTGTCGAGCCAGTGGGGCACCGTGCTCGCTGGCCGTCACGACACCCCGTTCAAGATCTCGACCGGCAAGCTCGACCTGTTCGGCGATACGCTGGCGGACTTCGCGAACATCGTCGGCTTCGAGGATCTGCGTGCCGACAGCACCATCATGTACATCAGCCCGAGCTTCAACGGCTTCCAGGTCGCTGGCGCGGTCATCCCGACTGGCGGCGTGACCGGGCGGGCGTACCCGCAGGTCGTCATCGATGGCTTCGTCTTCGGCAATCCGGCGTTTCCTGTTCTGGATGTCGTGAACGCCACTGGCAATCCAGAGGCCGATTCGATCAACGAGGGTTGGTCGCTGGGTGCCATCTATAACAACGGTCCGCTCTATGCCTCGCTGGCCTACGAGAGCCTGAGCAGCGAGATGATGGGGGCGCCGGGCAACAACCTCGAAGACTACGAGAAGTGGCGCGTCGGTCTCGGCCTCCTCGACTGGAACGGCTTCACCCTCTCCGGCGTCTACGAGAATTGGAGCGATTATCTGGGCGTCCCGGATGCCGACTCCGATCTGTGGCAGATCCAGGCCGGCTATGCCTTCGGCAACAACATGATCAAGGCCGCCTATGGCGAGAACGATCCCGACGTGTCGGGTGTCAGCATCGATGCCGCCAAGAGCTGGGTCGTCGGTTTCGATCATAGTTTCAGCAAGCGCACTACGGCCTACGTCCTGTACACCGACGTCGACGACGACGATGGTGTGCTCGGCGGTAGCTATGACGCCTTCTCGCTCGGCATGATCCACTCGTTCTGAGTGGGGCCGAGGTAGGGATGGAAAACGGGGTCTTCGGACCCCGTTTTTCGTTGGGCGAGCCGCCTGTCGGGTGACGGCGCGCAGGCCTTTCTTGCTCGGCGACCGCCGTGCCGGCGCGCCTCATCGGACTACGGGCTCGCGCAGAGACGCCGAGGCGCAAAGTGAAGAAAAGGCCTTGGTCGATGTCACCAGTACGCTCCTCTTCTCCTGCTCTGCGCCTTTGCGTCTCTGCGCGAGATCTCTTCTTCGGGCGCGAGGCCGTAGGGCGGGAAAGCGAAGCGCATCCCGCCACGGGCCATTGCATGCCGCCCTGCACTCGGGGCTTAACCCGACGACCGGCGATGCGGTGCTTGCGGAGACCTCTGTCGGGTTACGGCGCGCGCTGGCCCGCCCTTTCTCGACCGCCCTGTCGGCGGGCCTAACCCTACGGGCCTACAGGCCGTGCCGATCGGCGCCCCGGGGCCGTGTCCGTTGAGTCCAGGCGGGTGAGCCCCAGATCGCCTTCATGGATGGCACGGACCTCTTCTGGCGTCTCGCCTTGGCCCTGGGTATCGGTTTTCTGATCGGCATTGAGCGGGGTCGCCACACCCGCGACGAGGGTGGGGGCGTGCGCATCGCCGGCGTGCGGACCTTCGCGCTGATGGGGTTGCTCGGCGGCGTGTCGGCCGCGCTCGCGCGGGACCTCGGCGGCTGGGTGCTGGCGGCCACCCTCGTGACCTATGGTGCCCTGGTCATCGCCGCCCATGTGCTGCGCACCCGCGAGCTCAAGGATTTCGGTATCACGACCGAGGTCGCGGAGCTGCTGGTCTTTCTCCTCGGCGCCATGGCCGTGATCGGCGATGCGACCCTGGCGGCGGCCGGAGCGGTCGCCACATTGGCCCTTCTGTCGGCCAAGCCGGTCTTGCACCGCTGGGTGCAGCAGATCAAACGCCTCGAGCTGACGGCGGCCGTCGAGCTGCTAGTGCTGTCTGTGGTGCTGCTGCCGGTGTTGCCCAATCGCGGCTTCGGCCCGGGCGAGGTGCTCAATCCCTACGAGCTCTGGTGGCTCGTCGTGCTGGTCGCCGGCATCTCCTTCGCCGGCTATTTCGCGATGAAGCTCGCCGGGCCGCGCAGCGGATTATTCCTCACGGCGGTCCTCGGCGGGCTCGCCTCGTCGACCGCCTTGACGATCAGTTTCGCGAAGCTCGGTCGCAGCCACCCGGGGATGACGCCCCTATTAGCCGCCGGCATCGCGCTGGCGGGCGGGATCATGTTCGTGCGCCTGCTCGTGCTGGTGGGGCTCGTCAACGGCGCGCTCGTGGAGGCGTTGGCCTGGCCGGTCGGCCTGGCCCTGTTGGCCAGCCTGATGGCGGCGGCCCTGCTGGGGCTCGAGGCGCGTGGCCGCGACCTGGGCGAGCAGGCGACGCACAGGCTCGCCAACCCCTCCGAGGTCGCAACGGCCTTGACCTTCGGGGCGATGCTGGCCGGGATCATCCTGCTTTCGTACTACGTGCAGGAGTGGCTCGGGGACGCGGGGCTCTACGCGCTCGCGGCCGTGGCGGGGCTCGCGGACGCCGATGCCATCAGCCTGTCGTTCGCGCGCATGGGCCTGGGGGCGATCGCTGCCGACGTGGCGGTGCGGGGTATCGTGATCGCCGCCATCGTCAACACGCTGGTCAAGCTGGGCATCGTTGCCGCGCTGGCACCGACGGGTTTGACCAAGCGCATCGCCGCCGTGACCGCCGCCATTGGGGCGGCCGCGGGGATCGGATTGGTCTGGTCGTGACCGCGATGGCGGCCCCGACCTCGGGGGCCGGAACCGCCTCGGGTTAGGCGCGCCGGCGCGGCGGTCGCTGGGAAAGGACAGGCTGGCGCGCGTCGTAATCTGACAGCGGCCTTGGCGGGGCCGCGTTGCCGGCCGTCGGGTTACGCCCCGAGGGGCTAACCCGACCTACGCGGCTACGGCCTTCTTCAGCGGCGGGATGCGCTGGGCTTTCCCGCCCTACGGCCACGGCCGTTTCGGGGGCTTCGAATCGCTATTGCGCCGTCAGCGTCCGCGTGCCGTCCGCGCCGCCGAGGATCAGGACATCGGCCGGGCGCTGCGCGAACAGGCCGACGGTGACGACCCCGGGGATCGCATTGATCGCCTGCTCCAGGCCGATCGGGTCCTCGATCTCCAGGTCCCGGACATCGAGGATCAGGTTGCCGTTGTCGGTGACGAAGCCCTCTCGCCAGACCGGCGTGCCGCCGAGTTGCACCAGTTCGCGCGCGACATAGCTGCGGGCCATCGGGATGACCTCGACCGGCAGCGGGAAGCGGCCGAGACGCTCGACCAACTTGCCCTCGTCGGCGATGCAGACGAACTGCCGGCTGGCCGCGGCGACGATCTTCTCGCGCGTCAGTGCCCCGCCGCCGCCCTTGATCAACTGTAGGCGGTGATTGGACTCGTCCGCGCCGTCGACATAGAGTGCCAACTCGCCGGCGATGTTGAGGTCGAGCACCGGGATGCCATGCGCCGTGAGCCGCGCGGTCGATGCCTCGGAGCTGGACACGGCGCCGTCGATGCGCGCCTTGATCGTCGCGAGCAGGTCGATGAAGTGATTGACCGTCGAGCCCGTGCCCACGCCGATGAGGCCACCGTCGACATAGTCCAACGCGGCCTCGGCCGCGCGCTGCTTCATCGCATCTTGATTCATCGGATCGACTCCTGCCTGAAGGGGGACCTGGCCATCATAGCAGATGCCCGCGCGGCCAAGATGCGCGTGGCGAGGTCCGGGAACGCCGAGCTCCAGCTCGGCCCAGCTCGAGCCAAGCCCCTGCCGTACTGCAATCCATCAGCTTGCGCTTGGCCGATTCCCGACCCCGGGAGGTTGCGAGTGCAGGAGCCTGTGCAAGCGCAGCGAGGATTGCCGAGCTGGGGCTCGGCGTTCCCGATGCCGAGCTGGGGTTCGGCGCTCCCGGAGAGGTTGGTCCCGAACGTCGAGCATGCCCGTGTGAATGCGGCTCCCCGCCGGCCGCCTGCCTCCAGGCGACATTCTGCGCCTGCACCCGATCCGTTGTGGGTCGACCGATAGCCGCTTAGTGACGATTCAAGAACAACCGGCGCATCTTCTCTTAAACTACGAAACACGCGAAATACACGAAAAGGCAGAATATACGCGGGAGAATCTGGAATTTTTCGCGACTTTCGCGCATTTCGTAGTTTCTTGTCTTCCACGTGCTTGTATCGGTTGTTTCCGCGCCGTTCCTTAGGTCTGGTGCGCGATCTTGCGGGACTTGCCCCCCCCCGGTTGCGGCGGGTTGCGATCGGTCGGCACTGGCCAATGTCCCCTCGCCGGCGGACAATCCGGCATTCCAGCGCCGCGGTCACCGAGGGGCGGCATCGACGTGGCGTGCCAGACGAGGAATCACATGCCTGTCTCCTACATCGAGCGCATCCTGCGGGCGCGCGTCTACGACGTCGCCATCGAGACGCCGTTGAGCCGCGCGCACCTGCTGTCGCGGCGGCTCGGCAACGAGGTCTATCTCAAGCGCGAGGACCTGCAGCCGGTCTTCTCGTTCAAGCTGCGCGGGGCCTACAACAAGCTGTTCCACCTGGGCGAGGCGGCGCGTGCGAGCGGGGTCATCGCCGCCTCGGCCGGCAATCACGCCCAGGGGGTGGCCCTCGGGGCGAGCCGCCTGGGGATCGAGGCGACGATCGTGATGCCGCGCACGACGCCGGCGATCAAGGCCCGGGCGGTGCGCCGTCTGGGTGCCAAGGCGGTCCTCCACGGGGATTCCTACGACGAGGCCTATGCCCATGCCCGCACCCTGGCCGCGGAGCGGGCGCTGACCTTCATCCACCCGTTCGACGACCCGGACGTCATCGCCGGCCAGGGGACGATCGCGATGGAGATCCTGCGCCAGCACCCGCAGCCGCCGCACGCGATCTTCGTGCCTGTCGGGGGAGGGGGCCTGATCGCGGGTGTCGCGGCCTATGTGAAGTACCTCTATCCGCGGGTGCGGGTGATCGGGGTGGAACCCGAGGAGGCCCCGACGCTGGAGCGGGCCTTGGCGGTCGGGCGACCGGTCACGCTCGAGCGGGTCGGCCTCTTCGCCGACGGGGTGGCCGTGCGTCGCATCGGCGAGGAGACCTTCCGCGTCGCGCGCGAGACGGTCGACGAGGTCCTGCTGGTCAACAGCGACGAGATCTGTGCCGCGATTCGCGACATCTTCGACGATACCCGCGGGATCGCCGAGCCCGCCGGGGCCTTGGCCGTGGCGGGGCTCAAGCGCTATGTCGAGGCCCGCGGGGTCGCCGGCGAGGCCCTGATCGCGATCGAGAGTGGCGCCAACATCAATTTCGATCGGTTGCGGCACGTCGCCGAGCGGGCCGAGCTCGGCGAACGGCGCGAGGCCCTGCTCGCGGTCGAGATCCCGGAGCGCCCGGGGAGTTTCCTGCACTTCTGCCGTGCCCTCGGGCGACGCCAGATCACCGAGTTCAACTACCGTTTCGCCGACGCGCGTCGCGCCCAGGTCTTCGTCGGCGTCGAGCTTGGCGGCGGCGATCAGGAGCGCGCCGACCTGATCGGGCGCCTCGAGGGCAAGGGCCTGCGGGTCACGGACATGACGGAGAACGAGACCGCGAAGCTGCACATCCGCTACATGGTCGGCGGTCATGCGCCTGGCCTCGCCGACGAACGGCTGATCCGTCTGGAATTCCCCGAGCGCCCGGGCGCGCTGCTGGATTTCCTCGCCGGCCTGGGGCGGCGCTGGAACATCAGCCTGTTCCATTACCGCAACCACGGCGCTGCCTATGGCCGGGTGCTGATCGGCATCCAGATCCCGGGGCTGGAGTTCGCCGAGCTCGGCCGGCAGCTCGACGGCCTCGGCTACCGCTATTGGGAGGAGACCGACAATCCGGCCTATCGGCTCTTTGCCGGCGGCGGGGGCGCGCCCGTCACCGAAACCGCCTCCTGAGGGTGCGGCGCGGCGACAGGGGCGCCTTCCGAGGTCGCGAAGCGGAGTGGGTGCAGTAGGTGCGGCTTCAGCCAAACGAAGGCCGCGGCCTTGGTCGCCTGGCCGAATTGCGTTGCGGCTAACGTAGCCCCTGATCGAGTTGCGGCTGAAGCCGCACCTACCGGTCGTCACCCGGCATCTCTGTGGTCACGCCTCTCCGTGAGCCGCCCTTACAGCTTGCCGACGAGCCCCGACTCGGTCGCGACGGCATCGAGCCGCACGTCCCAGGGGCGGGGCTCGATCCGCGCGAGTCGCTGGCAGTCGTGGGCGAGACCGATCAGCCGTGGCCGGCGCCAGTGGCGACGCTGACGGAGTCCGGCCAGCGTGCGGTCGTAGTAGCCGCCGCCCATGCCGAGGCGGTGGCCGTCGGCGTCGAAGCCGACCAGCGGTACCAGCACCAGGTCGAGGGCGCCGGCCGGGTGGATCCGGCGACCGCGCCGCGTCGGTTCGGGGATGCCGAAGCGATTCGGGCGCAGCCGTTCGCCCGGGCGCCAGCGCACGAACATCAGGGTGCGGCGCGGGAAGCGACGGAGCACCGGCAGATACCAGCGTTTGCGTGGTCCGAGTCGCAGCAGCGGGCGTGGGTCCAGCTCGCCGTCGCTCGGCCAGTAGAGGGCGACCCGCGTGGCGCGGCGCAGGCGCGGGCGGCGGCCGAGATGGCGGGTCAGGTCCCTGGCGTGCCGACGCTGGATGGCCGGCGGGAGGGCGCGGCGCAGGGCCCGCAGCCGACTGCGCGGAGAGGGCATCGAGGGCATGGAAATGGTCGATCGAAGGAGGGACATCCCCCGCCTGTGGCGTTGCCTGCCTTCGCTCTTGAACCTGTAGGTTCAAGTGGGGACAACCGATTCGGCTTCAGGCTCCCCGCGGCGAGACGGGTCTGCACAACGGCCTCACCATCATGTCCCCGGGGCATCGATTAGGCTCAAGAAAATACCCAGGCCGCAGTCGCACACCGCAGGGGATGTCTTGGGATACAGGCTAAACCGTTTCGTCGCGGCCGTCCACTGCGGTGCGTCCGGCGAGGGCCGCCTCGATGCGTTCCTGCAGCATCAGCAGGCGCTTGGCCGTGCCGTTGCCGGCGCCCGCCTCGGCCTTGCGCTGGAGGATCAGCTCGTGGGCGATGTTCAGGGCGGCCATCACGGCGATGCGGTCCGTGCCGATGACCCGGCCGCTCCGGCGGATCTCGCGCATGCGCTCGTCGAGCAGGCGCGCGGAGGCGTAGAGCTCGTCCTGCTCGTCGGGCTGGCAGCCGACGTGGTACTCCTTGTCGAGGATACGTACCGTGATCGGGACGGCTTCGCTGCTCATAGGCTTTCCTCCATCGTCTTCAGGCGCGCGAGCGTCGCCTCGATGCGGCTGCGGGCTAGGTCCGTCTTCTGGATCAGTTCCGCCCGTTCGGTCGTCAAGGAGGCCTGCCGCGCGCGCAGGGTCTCGTTGTCCTCCTGCAGCCGGCGGCAGCATTCGATGATCTCGTCCACCTGTTTCTCCAGTCTGTCGATGTCGAAATAGGCCACGGATTATGCTCCTCAAACGGGTCTCTGCACTATAGGAGGGGCTATCGTTCGGGTCAATTGGCGCGGGCGCCGTGCTATGATCCGCGGGGATGGGCGCTGCCGCCGGCGGCCGCCGGCCGGGAAATCTCGACGATTGGAGGCGACGACGGGTACGCACTACCAGCAGCTTGCGCAGCAGCTCGACGACCTCTCGCTGAGTCCGGCGGAGGTGCATGGCATCCTGTGCGGCCTCCTCTGCGCCCGCGCGCCGCGGTTGCCCGAGGACTGGCTCGACGAGCTGCCGCACGATCAGGGCGACCTCTCGGCGGCGCGCGAGGCGTTGACGGCGCTGGCCGAGCGCACGCGGGCCGAACTCGCCGGTCCCGAACTCGCGCTGACGCTGCTCTTGCCCGACGAGGAGCGGCCGCTGCCGGAGCGGGTCGAGGCGGTCTACGACTGGTGCCGCGGTCTGCTCTACGGGCTCGGTCTGGCCCAGGTCGACCCCGCCGGCTTTACGCCGGAGGCCCGCGAGATCCTCGATGACTTCGTCGCCATCACCCAGCTCGACCTCGCCACGCTCGAGCTCGGCGAGGAGAGCGAGCAGGCCCTGACCGAGATCACCGAGTTTACCCGTGTCGCGGCCCGGCTCCTCTACGAGGAGTGCGTTGGCGGAGACGGCTGATGTCCCGCGCCCTCTACCAGCGCCGGCGTCGCGCGCTCCTCGCCGAGATGCCCCCCGACAGCCTGCTGCTGCTGCCGGCGGCCGGGGAGGCCGTGCGCAGCCGCGACGTCGACCACCCCTTCCGTCAAGACAGCGACCTCCTGTATCTGACCGGCTTCCCCGAGCCCGACGCGCTGGCCCTGTTGGCCCCGGGGCGCAAGGGCGGGGAGTTCGTCCTCTTCTGTCGCCCGCATGATCCCGAGAAGGAGACCTGGAACGGGGCGCGGGCCGGTCTCGAGGGGGCGATCGCCGACTACCGGGCCGCCGAGGCCCATCCGATCGCCGAGCTCGACGAACGGATGCCCGCCCTCCTGGAGGGGCGCAACCGGGTCTACTATCCGCTCGGGCGCGACCCAGCCTTCGATCGCCGCCTGATGGACTGGCTCGCCGTCGTGCGCGCGAAGGTCCGCGGCGGGGTGCGGGCGCCCTCGGAACTCGTCGCCAGCGATCGCCTGCTGCACGAGCGACGCCTGGTCAAGGACGCGGCGGAGCTGCGCACGATGCGCCGCGCCGCGCGGATCTCGGCGGGCGCCCACCGCCGCGCGATGCAGCACTGCCGCCCCGGGCTCTGGGAGTACCAGTTGGAGGCGGTGCTCGTGCATCATTGCGCCGACCGAGGGGCGCGCTTTCAGGCCTACCCGCCGATCGTCGGCAGCGGTGCGAACGCCTGCGTCCTGCACTATGTCGACAACGGCCATCGCCTGCGCGATGGCGACCTGGTCTTGATCGACGCCGGTTGCGAACTCGACGGCTACGCCTCCGACATCACCCGCACCTTTCCGGTCAACGGCCGCTTCACGGCGCCGCAGCGCGAGCTCTACGAGCTGGTCCTCGCCGCCCAGGCGGCGGCCATCGCCAAGGCCGTGCCGGGCAACCGCTGGAACGATCCGCACGATGCGGCGGTGCGGACCCTGACGGCGGGCCTCGTCGAGCTCGGCATCCTGTCCGGGACGCGCCGCTCGGTACCCAAGCTGATCCGCGAGGAGCGCTACAAGCCCTTCTATATGCACCGCACCGGCCACTGGCTCGGGATGGACGTGCACGACGTCGGCGACTATCGGGTCGGCGACGACTGGCGTCGCTTCGAACCGGGCATGGTCCTGACCGTCGAACCGGGGCTCTATATCGCCGCGGGCAACGCCGAGGCCCCGCCGGCCTACCGTGACATCGGCATCCGTATCGAGGACGATGTCGCGATCACCGACGACGGCCACGAGATCCTCACGGCGGAGGCCCCCAAGGACCCGGCGGCGATCGAGGCGCTGGTCGGCACCAGGGCCTGAGTCGCGATTGGGCCGGCGCGTCGGTTGCGATCATCCACCGTTCGCAAGCGAGGGCGGCGGCACGGCCCGTAGGTCGGGTTAGGCGCGCCGGCACGGCGGCCGCTTAGGAAGGAACAGGGTTGCGCGCGCCGTAACCCGACAGCGGCCTCGGCGGGCGCCGTGTTGCCGGCCGTCGGGTTACGCCCCGAGGGGCTAACCCGACCTACGGCCCAGGCGAACACCGGCGCGCTCAGATCGGGTCAGGTGCGCCGGTACGGCGTTCCATGAGAATGAACAGGGTTGCGCGCGCCGTGACCCGACGGGCGGTTCAGATGGGCTGGAGGCAGCGACACGACCTTGAGCGAATGTGAGCAGGATCTGGTCATCGTCGGCGGTGGGCTGGTCGGCGGCAGCCTGGCCTGCGCCCTGCGGGGTATGGGCCTGCGGGTCGCCGTCATCGAGGCGGCACCGCCCCGGGCGCCCGGCCATCCGGGCGATGACGAGCGGGTCATCGCCCTGTCCTGGACGAGCGAGCGGATCCTCGCCGGGATCGGGCTCTGGCCGCGGCTCGCCCCGGGCGCCGAACCGATCCACGCGGTGGAGGTGTCGCAGCGCGGCGGTTGCGGCGCGCTGCGGATGGATCGGCGCGACGAGGGCGTCGACGCCTTGGGGCAGGTCGTCCCGGCCCGGCTCATCGGCGAGGCGATCCAAGACCGGCTGAGCGGGGTGGCGGAGGTCTGCGTGCGCGCCCCGGCCCGGGTCGTCGATCTGCGCGTGACGCCGCAATGGGTCGAGGTCCAGGTCGCCGAGGGCGGCGTCAGCGAGCGGCTGCGCACGCGGTTGCTGGTCGCCGCCGACGGCGGCGACTCCAGCGTCCGCCGTCTGCTCGGCATCGGGCTGCGCGAGCGTCCGTACGGCCAGGACGCCCTGATCGCGACCCTCACGCCCGATCGACCCCAGCCCGGCGTCGCCTTCGAGCGCTTCACGGAGTCCGGGCCGCTGGCCTTGCTGCCGATGACCGAGGGGCGCTGGTCGCTCGTGTGGTCGGTGCCGCAGGATCGGACCGCGGGGCTCCTCGCGCTCTCCGACGAGGCCTTCCTCGCGCGCATCCAGGGATATTTTGGTTGGCGGCTCGGGCGCCTCGCGCGCACCTCCCCGCGTCGCGCCTTTCCGCTCGTGCAGCGCTTGGCCAGCGAGGCGACCAGGCCGCGGGTGGTGCTGATCGGCAATGCCGCCCATACGCTGCACCCGGTGGCCGGGCAGGGCCTCAACCTGGGGCTGCGCGACGTCGCGGCCCTCGCCGAGGTCCTGGTCGCAGCGCGCCGCGCCGGCGACGACGTCGGTGGCACGGCCGCGCTCGCTGCCTACCGGGACTGGCGGCGACGCGATCAGGCCGAGGTCGCGGCGACGACCGACCTGCTGGCCCGGCTGTTCGTCGGCGGCTGGCCGCCGCTGCGGGCCGCGCGCGACCTCGGGTTGCTCGGCATCGAACTCGTCCCCGGCCTGCGTCATCAACTCGCCCGCCGCTTCATGGGCCGCGCCGGGCGTCAGACCCGTCTCGCCCGCGGCCTACCGTTGGAGACCCTCGATGGCTGATTCCCCGGAGACCTTCGACCTGGTCGTCGTCGGCGGCGGCATCGTCGGCGCCGTCCTGGCGGCGGCCGGGGCCGACCTCGGCTTGGCGATCGCCGTCGTCGAGGCGCGCCCGCCGGCGCGTACCTGGCCCCCCGGCGAGGCGGACCCGCGGGTCTCGGCCCTGAACCGCGCCAGTCAGCGTATCCTCGCCCGGCTCGGTGTCTGGGAGCGGATCGCCGCGCTCGGGGTCAGCCCCTATCGGGAGATGCGGGTCTGGGATGCGGTCGGCGGCGGGCGTATCCACTTCGACAGCGCCGACCTCGGCGAGCCCGATCTCGGGCACATCGTCGAGAATCGGGTCGTCCAGCTGGCCCTCTGGGAACGCCTGGAGCGGAGCGAGACGGTTACGCTGATCGCGCCGGCGCGCATCACCGATCTGGTCCTCGATGACGAGCGGGCGACGGTCACGCTGCACGACGGGCGCCACCTGGCGGCCCGGCTGGTCGTCGGGGCCGACGGGCGCGATTCGCTGGTCCGCGACCTCGTCGGCATCGCGACCCGGGGTGGGGACTACGACCAGCGGGCGATCGTCGCCCTGGTGCGGCCCGAACGCTGGCACGCGGAAACCGCCTGGCAGCGCTTCCTGCCGAGCGGGCCGTTGGCCCTGCTGCCGCTCGCCGACGGGCGCTGCGCGCTCGTCTGGTCGGCCTGCGAGGCGCGCGCCGAGGCCCTCCTCGCGCTCCCGGACGCCGGCTTCTGCGAGGCGCTGAGCGAGGCCAGCGAGCTGTGCCTCGGGCGGATCCTCGAGGTCGGCCCGCGCGCCGCCTTTGCGCTGCGTCGCCAGCACGCGGTGAGCTACTGCGGACGGCGCCTGGCGCTCGTCGGCGACGCCGCCCATGTCCTGCACCCGCTGGCCGGGCAGGGCCTCAACCTCGGCCTCCTCGACGCCGCGGCGCTCGCCGAGGCGATCGCCCGGGCCCACGAGCGGGGCCGCGACATCGGGGCGCGCGCGACGCTGCGCCGCTACGAGCGCGCCCGGCGCGGCGACAACGCCCTGATGCTGGCCGCGATGGACGGCTTCAAGCGCCTGTTCGGCAACGAGGTGCCGGCGCTCGCGGCGGCGCGCAGCCTGGGCCTTGCGGCGACCGATCGGTTCTGGCCGGTCAAGGGGCATTTCATGGCCGCGGCGCTCGGTATCACCGGCGAGCGCCCGCCGTTGGCGCGGCCCTGAGCCGGACGGTGCGTGGCCGCGCATTCAATGGAGAGAAGCGAGATAATTCATGCTTTGCCGCCGGCCGCCTGGGGGCCTGTCAGGTTCAGGCTAAAGGCATTGAGGAAGAGTGGCTTATGCTGTTGCGGCCGGGCGCCGAGGCGGGATGCGACGATTTTGAGACAGGGACCGAGACGGCCTATCCTATCGCGCCCTTCCGGCGTCGTCGTCCGGGTGTGTTCTCCCGGCCTCGGTCACACGCGTCGCCCGCGCTGCCGGCCCGCCAAGGTAGGAGCCAGCTCCCCCTTGGCGTCGCCTTCGGGCTGGCCGGTCTGGTCACGAAGAACGTAGAACGTAGAACGTAGAACGTAGGGCGGGAAAGCAAAGCGCATCCCGCCATTCATGGGTTGGTCACGAAGAACGTAGGGCGGGAAAGCGAAACGCATCCCGCCATTCACGGGTCGCCAACGCCTGATGGCGACGCTCGCGCAGCCAAGCCGGCCTCGGGTCATCGCGCGCAACGCGATAGGCCCGTTCCCGTGGTGGCGGGAGACGCCCCCCTGGATGTGGGGATGTGCGATCGCGAAGGCCGGACTTGCAATCGCTAGCGGCGGGAGACGCAACGGCTAGCGGCGGGATGCGCTTCGCTTTCCCGCCCTACGGGCTACGGGCTCCGTCGAGCGGATTCACCGCCGCCATCCGGGCGGCATCGCGATAGACCTTGAAGAGAAGACGAAGCGAGGGGAGACTCATGACCGCGAAGAACGCCTTCTATGCGCAATCCGGCGGCGTCACCGCCGTGATCAACGCCTCCGCCTGTGGTGTGATCGAGGCGGCGCGCCGCCACAAGGACAAGATCGCCAACGTCTACGCCGGGCGCAACGGCATCATCGGCGCCCTGACCGAGGACCTGATCGACACCAGCCAGGAGTCCGACGCCGCGATCGCGGCCCTGCGCTACACGCCGTCCGGGGCCTTCGGGTCCTGCCGCTACAAGCTCAAGAGTCTGGAGGCCAACCGCCGCGAGTACGAGCGGCTGATCGAGGTCTTCAAGGCCCATGACATCGGCTACTTCTTCTACAACGGCGGGGGCGACTCGGCCGACACCTGCTACAAGGTCTCCCAACTCTCGGAGGCGATGAACTATCCGATCCAGGCCGTGCACGTGCCCAAGACCGTCGACAACGACCTGCCGATCACCGACAACTGCCCGGGCTTCGGCTCGGTGGCCAAGTACATCGCCACCTCGGCGCTCGAGGCCTCCTACGACGTGCGCTCGATGGCCAAGACCTCGACCAAGCTCTTCGTCCTCGAGGTCATGGGGCGCCATGCCGGCTGGATCGCCGCCGCCGGCGGCCTGATCGAGGACCAGGGCATGCCGGTCGTGATCCTCTTCCCGGAGATCGAGTTCGACCAGGAGCGGTTCATCGCCCGGATCAAGGACTCGGTCGAGCGCCACGGTTTCTGCACCGTCGTCGTCTCGGAGGGGGCCAAGTACCCGGACGGTCGTTTCCTCGCGGAACAGGGCACGCGCGATGCCTTCGGCCATGCCCAGCTCGGCGGTGCCGCGCCGGTCGTCGCCAACCTGGTCAAGGAAGCGCTCGGCTACAAGTTCCACTGGGCGGTCGCCGACTATCTGCAGCGCGCGGCCCGTCACCTGGCCTCGAAGACCGATGTCGAGCAGGCCTACGCCGTCGGTCAGGCGGCTGTGGAACTCGCGCTCGAGGGTCACAACGCGATCATGCCGACGATTCGGCGCATCGGTAACGACCCCTATCGCTGGGAGGTCGGCGAGGCCCCGCTGGCCGAGGTCGCCAACGTCGAGAAATTCATGCCCCGCGACTTCATCTCGGCCGACGGCTTCGGGATCACGCCGGCCTGCAAGGAGTACCTGGTGCCGCTCATTCAGGGCGAGGACTATCCCCCGTTCCACAAGGGTCTTCCGGCCTATGTCACGCTGAAGAATGCCCCGGTCGCGAAGCGGCTGGAGGCGCCGTTCGAGCTGTGAGGTCGCTGCGTCGATTCGAGAGCGGCGGCTGAGACAGCCCCCGCGCTTTTTCATGACAGGAGAGGAGTTCAAATAGATGACATTCGGTTCGCTTTTCGCCCTGCTGTGTGGCCTCGGGGCCATCGGCTACGGCATCTGGTCGACGAAGTGGATCCTGGCCCTGCCCGATGGCACGCCGCGCATGCGGGAGATCGCGGCGGCCGTGCAGGAGGGCGCCCAGGCCTACCTCAATCGCCAGTACCTGACGATCGGCCTGGTCGGTGTCGTGCTCACCGTCGTCCTCTGGTTCCTGCTCGGTTGGGAGGTCTCGATCGGCTTCGTGCTCGGCGCGGTCCTCTCCGGGGCGGCAGGCTATATCGGCATGCACATCTCGGTGCGCTCGAACGTGCGCACCGCCGAGGCGGCCAAGGGCGGGCTGAACGCCGCGTTGCAGGTCGCCTTCCGGGGTGGGGCGATTACCGGTCTGCTGGTCGTCGGCCTCGGCCTCCTCGGCGTGGCCGGTTACTACGCCTTCCTCAAGACCATGGGCGTCGAAGAGTCGGACATCCTGCACGCGCTGATCGGCCTCGGGTTCGGTGGCTCGCTGATCTCGATCTTCGCGCGACTCGGCGGCGGCATCTTCACGAAGGGCGCCGATGTCGGCGCGGACCTCGTCGGCAAGGTCGAGGCCGGGATCCCCGAGGATGACCCACGCAACCCGGCGGTCATCGCCGACAACGTCGGTGACAACGTCGGCGATTGCGCCGGCATGGCCGCCGACCTGTTCGAGACCTATGCGGTCACCGTCGTCGCGACCATGTTGCTCGGCTGGCTGATGCTGGAAAGCACAGATGCCGTGGTCTTCCCGCTCGTGCTCGGTGGCGTGTCGATCCTGGCCTCGATCGTCGGGACCTTCTTCGTCAAGCTCGCCGAGGGCGATACCAAGATCATGAAGGCCCTGTACAAGGGCCTGATCGTCGCCGGCGGCCTGGCCGCGGTCCTGTTCATCCCGGTCACCCTGATGTTCCTGCCGCCGACCGTGCTGATCGACGGCGCCGAGTACAGTCGGTGGGGCGTCTATGGCGCCGCGCTGATCGGCCTGGTGCTGACCGCCGCGATGGTCGTCATCACCGAGTACTACACCTCGACCGAGTTCCGGCCGGTGCGCCACATCGCCGAGGCCTCGCAGACCGGCCATGCGACCAACATCATCGCCGGCATCGGTGTCGGCATGAAGGCCACCGCCGCGCCGGTGCTGATGGTCTGCGCCGCGATCTGGGGCGCCTACGAACTGGCCGGACTCTATGGCATCGCGATCGCTGCGACCGCGATGCTGTCGATGACGGGCATCATCGTCGCGCTGGACGCCTACGGCCCGATCACCGACAACGCCGGCGGCATCGCCGAGATGGCCGGGTTGGACGAGAAGGTCCGCGGCATCACCGACCCGCTCGACGCGGTCGGCAATACGACCAAGGCCGTCACCAAGGGCTACGCGATCGGCTCGGCGGGCCTCGCGGCGCTGGTCCTCTTCGCCGACTACACCCATGGCCTCGACGCGGCCGGTCGGCTGGTCGCCTTCGACCTGTCCGATCCGGCGGTGCTGATCGGCCTCTTCATCGGCGGTCTGATCCCCTTCCTGTTCGCCGCGCTGGCGATGGAGGCGGTCGGTCGCGCCGCGGGGGGCATCGTCACCGAGGTGCGCCGGCAGTTCCGCGAGATGCCCGGCATCATGGACGGCAGCCAGAAGCCCGACTACTCGAAGGCCGTCGACATGCTGACGAAGGGCGCCATCAAGGAGATGGTCGTGCCGTCGCTGCTGCCGGTCCTGGCCCCGGTGGTCGTCGCCTTCGGCATGGCCTTCCTGATGGGGCCTGACGCCGGCATCAAGGCCCTCGGCGGCCTGCTGATCGGCACCATCGTCACCGGCCTGTTCGTCGCCATCTCGATGACCGCCGGCGGCGGCGCCTGGGACAATGCGAAGAAGTACATCGAGGACGGCAACCTCGGCGGCAAGGGCTCCGAGGCCCACAAGGCGGCCGTCACCGGCGACACCGTCGGCGACCCCTACAAGGACACCGCCGGTCCGGCGATCAACCCGTTGATCAAGATCATCAACATCGTCGCCCTGCTCATCGTGCCGCTCGTCGTCGCCCTGTGACGCGGCCGTGAGCCATCGGTCCGGCCTTCCCCGGCCGGACCCTGCTCGGGGCGTCCCGTGCCTCACGGGACGCCCTTTTCGTTTACCCTTGAGGACCCGCGCGCACCGCGCACCCCGTCTCCGGTTGGTCACGACCGGGACAAGGGGGCGCCGATGGCGAGCCATGCCCCGTCGGACGCCGGGGCGAGGGCGCCGCCGGCGTCGCCGAGGTGTCGCGCGACCGATCGTCGTCCGTCATCCCATCGCCAAGCATCGATCGAGAGTGAACCCATGGACCTGCACCGCGTATCCCGGGGGCGTGACGTCCCCAACGAGATCAACGTCATCATCGAGATCCCCTCGCACGCCGAGCCCGTCAAGTACGAAATGGACAAGGAGACCGGCGCCATGTTCGTCGACCGCTTCATGTCGACGGCGATGCACTACCCCTGCAACTACGGCTATGTCCCGCACACCCTGTCGCCGGACGGCGATCCGGTCGACGTGATGGTGGTCACGCCCTATCCGCTGATCCCCGGTTCCGTCATTCGGTGCCGTCCGGTCGGCGTGCTGAAGATGACCGACGAGTCCGGCGACGATGCCAAGATCCTCGCGCTGCCGATCGACAAGCTCTTCAAGGGCTACCGCGAGATCGAGAGCTTCCGCGACATGCCCACGCACCTGCTCGATCAGATCGCCCACTTCTTCGAACACTACAAGGACCTCGACGAGGGCAAATGGGTCCGCGTCATGGGCTGGGGCGGTCGTGACGAGGCGCGCGAGGAGATCATGCGCAGCGTCAAGATGTTCGAGGACGCGCCCGAGAAGCCGAAGTTCTAGACGCTCGGCAGAGGGTTCGTAGATGAGCGGTCTGACCCATTTCAACGCTGCCGGCGAGGCGCAGATGGTCGATGTCGCCGACAAGGCGGCGACGCGGCGGGTCGCGGTCGCCGAGGGCCGCATCCGCATGCGCCCGGAGACCCTGGCCCTGATCCGCGGTGGCGGCCATGCGAAGGGGGATGTCCTCGGCGTCGCCCGCATCGCCGGCATCATGGCAGCCAAGCGCACCGCCGAGCTGGTCCCGCTCTGCCATCCGCTGGCCCTCTCGCGAGTCGCCATCGAATTCGATGCGCAGCCTGACGAGGCGGCCGTGCGCTGCCGCGCGAGCGTCGAGACGCTCGCCCCGACCGGCGTCGAGATGGAGGCCCTGTGCGCGGTCCAGGTCGCCCTGCTGACGGTCTATGACATGTGCAAGGCGGTCGAGCGGGGGATGGTGATCGACGGGGTGCGCCTGATCGAAAAGCGCGGCGGCCGCTCGGGCGACTGGGTGGCCGATCCTGTGCCGGGGCCAGTGCCGGAGCGGGTGCCGGAGCGGGTGCCCGAGGACGTGCCAGCGGGATGACCGCGGGACGGCCGAGACCCGCCCGGTCCGGCGCTCAGTCGCGCTGCTCGGGCGGCTCCTTCACCTCGACCGGATCCTCGCCGCCGAAGCGTTCGCTCACGCGCACGACCAGGATCGCGAGGCTGACCAGCAGGATCGCGCCGCTCTCATAGATCAGATTTTCCGGAGCGATGTTCTTGCCCTGGAGCACGATCAGCCGCGACAGCGCCGTCACGGCGATGAACATCGGGAAGGTGAAGGGCACCGCCCGCTTGACGAAGTAGACGTTCGTCATCGCCAGGATCTCGATGAAGATGAACATCAGGAGCAGGTCCTCGAGGCGGACCTCGCCATGATCGGCGATCCCCCAGATGACCTGGCCGATGCCGACGAGGGTCAGGCCGCCGACGCCGATGAGGACGACCTTCTCGATGTAGCGGAAGGTGGCGGAGAGCCAGTTGTCGATTTGCGTTTCGCGTGACATTCGCGGGAGACTCCTCTGCTCGGGCCGCCGTCGGCGGCGGGTCGAGGCCATGCCTATGGGCGCGACCGGCGGAATCAACGTCGCCGGCGAGACTGTGGAATTCGCAGATGAACCCCTTCTATCAAGGTGCCCGCTTCCTGACGGCGGCCGTGCGTCTGGCCCAGGCGCCGCCCGACAGCGGCCGCGAGGTCGCCTTCGCTGGCCGCTCGAATGCCGGTAAATCGAGTGCGATCAACGCGTTGTGCCACCAGAACGGGCTTGCGCGCACCAGCAAGACCCCCGGTCGCACACAGCAGTTGATCTTCTTCGCCCTCGATGAGTCACGGCGCCTCGTCGATCTGCCCGGCTACGGCTATGCCAAGGTGGCGGTGGCCGTGAAGCACCAGTGGCAGGGGCTGATGTCCGGGTACCTGCAGCGGCGCGAGTCGCTCGCCGGGCTCGTGGTCCTGATGGATATCCGCCACCCGCTGACCGACTACGATCGCGAGGTCATCGCCTGGGGCGAACGCCGTGGGCTGCGCCTGCTGCTCCTGCTGACGAAGGCCGACAAGCTCAAACGCGGTCCGGCGCTTGCCGTGCGCGATCAGGTCGTGCGCGCGATGCGCGGGCACGGCGAGGTCCGGGTCGAGCTCTTTTCGTCGTTGGCGCGCCAGGGCGTCGAAACGGTGCAGCAGTGCCTCGATGAATGGCTGGAGGTCCCGGCGGGCGGCGACGACGTAGGCCGAGGGTCGTCCCTGCCGGCTCAAAAATAAGATTCTAATTAATGGATTTACGGCCATGGATTGACGGCGGTCTCCAGCCCGTCCTTGCCCGGCGGCCGTGGTGCCGGCGAGCCGAGCCCAACGGGGCCATGCCGATGTGCGCCGGGGCCGTAGGTCGGGTTAGCCCCCGGGGCGTAACCCGACGGCCGGCGACGAGGCGCCCCGCCGAGGCATGTCCGCCCGCGACACCACAGGCGTGGTCGGGTGATGCCTCGGTGCCGGCCTGGGTGGCGGGGCGTCCGCCGTCGGGGCGAGGCGTCCGTGTCTCGCCCTCGAGCGCCCGATGTGGCTCGTCAGGCGGTCAGTAACCGCTGCCGTAGGGCGGGGTCGGGCCCTGGGGGTGTTCGGGCAGCAGGCCAGGGTGG
>NZ_NRRW01000022.1 GCF_016583835.1 Thiococcus pfennigii
AGCAGCGCCGCCCCGCCCGCCGCGAGCACGACGGCGCCGACGACCCCGCGCACCGTCACCGAATCCCCGAACAGCCGCCGCCCATCGCGCAGCACGCGCCCGCCGTCGAGGGGCCAGCGCAACCGCGACCCGAGGAGGTTGTCGAGCAGGATCGGCGCGCCGTTGGCGACGATCAGCAGCACGAGGAGTTCGATCTGGATCGCCATGACCTGGTTGAACGCAATTGCCGGATCTTGGGCTGCTCGCGCCGCATCTCGCCGTTTCGGCCGTGCCCATCTGCGCCGGGGCCGTAGGTCGGGCGAGCCCGCGGGGCGTAACCCGACGGCCGGGAACGCCGCAGCCAGCGAGACAGCTATCGGGTTACGGCGCGCGCCGGCCTGTTCCCCCTCGGCGACCGCCGTGCCGGCGCGCCTCACCCGACTACGGGCCGCGCCGGTCTGCGCCGGGGCCGTAGGTCGGGTTAGCCCCTCGGGGGCGTAACCCGACGGCCGGCGACGCAAACCCCGCCGAGACCGCTGTCGGGTTACGGCGCGCGCGCTGGCCTGTTCCCCCTCGGCGACCGCCGTGCCGGCGCGCCTCACCCAAGCTACGGGCCATGCCTGGTCCGCCGGGGCGAACCCGATTAGTATGTAAGAATCTGCGGGAATTCCGGGACGGCTGCGACCGCGCTTGCCCGCCACCCGCACGCTGGTCGTCCGGGGCGCCGATCGAGCGCGCCCTACGGCGCCAACGCCCCGGGCGATCGGAATCTCCGGCCGAAGGCCATCACCACCTCAGGACGGTATCGCTATGTTCTCTGCCCTCATCATCCTCGCCATCGGCATCATCATCGGCTGGAACTGGCCCCAGCCGCCGTGGGCCAGGGACGCCCAGGCGAAGACGGTCGCCTGGGTCCGCTCCCTGTTCTCAAAATAGGGTCGCTACCGCACCCCAGCGCGGCCGCCTGGGCGGCCGGGTCGCTCCCCGGCGCGCCGGGCTCAGAGACGCAGGGTGCGCCCGGTCGCCCCGTCGCGGATGCGCGAGGGCCGCTCGGCCCCGCCGCAGTCCCCTACGAGGATCATGTCCGGCGCGCCGGCAAGCCGTCGGCGCACCTCAAGCGCGGTGCGCGCCGGGCGCCGGTCGCTCAGGTTCGCGCTGGTCGAGACGATGGCGCCACCGAAGCACCGACAGAGGGCCGCGGCGATCGGATGGGCCGTGACCCGCACCGCGAGCGTCGTGTGCTCGCCGGTCAGCCAGCCGGGCGTCTCGACACGCGCCGGCAGGAGCCAGGTGTTCGGCCCAGGCCAGGAGGCGAGGATCTCGTCCATCCGCGCCTGGGCGAGGCGGTGCACGTAGGGCTCGAGCTGGACGAAGTCGGCAGCGATCAGGATCAGGCCCTTCGTCACCGACCGACGCTTGAGCGCGAGCAGTCGCGAGACGGCCGCCGCATCGCGCGGGTCGCAGCCGAGGCCGTAGACGGCCTCGGTCGGATAGGCAAGGACGCCACCCGCGGCGATGACCGCGGCCGCGCGGCGGATGCGGTGCGGGCTCATCGGCGAGGGTCCGCGCAGTCGGGCATCAGCCCGCCGCCTCGTCCTTGGCCCGCACGTTCCGGCGCCGCTTGGAGGCCGGGTCGGTGGACACCGCCGGCCGCGGCTCGCCGGCCGCCCCGTCCGGGCCCTCGCCGGCCTCCAACGGCGCGCTGTAGCCGCACTGCTTCTGCGGGCAGACCAGTTCCTCGCCCTTGCCGCGGGTCACCTTGCGGGTCAGGATCGGCCAGCCGCAGTCCGGGCAGGCCTGCGCGATCGGCTCGTTCCAGATCGCATAGTCGCACTTGGGATAGGTCGAGCAGGAATAGAAGACCTTGCCGCGCCGCGACTTCTTCTTCTGCAGGGTCCCCTTGCCGCACTTCGGGCAGGTGACGCCCGTATCCTCGGGGCGCTCCAGCGGCTCGATGTGCTTGCACTCCGGATAGGCGCTGCACCCGACGAAGCGCCCGTACTTGCCGCGCTTGACATGCAGCGGCGAACCGCACTTGGGACAGGCGCGGCCCTCGACGACCTCGGGGGCCTCGGGCTCGGCCTTGCCGTCACCGAGGTCGCGCGTGTAGTCGCAGGTCGGGAAGTTGGTACAGCCGATGAAGCGGCCGTGGCGCCCGAGGCGGATCGACAGGGGCGCGCCGCACTTGGGGCAGGGCTCGTCGGTGCGCTCCTGAGTGACGTCGCTGCGCTTGACGTTGACCTCGGTGTCGTCGATGCGCTGCTTGAACGGCTGCCAGAACTGCTCGAGCAGCGGGATCCACTCCCCCTCGCCGCGCGAGACCGCATCGAGGTCATCTTCGAGCCTGGCCGTGAAGTCGTAGTCGACGTAGGAGGCGAAGTATTCGGTGAGGAAGCGATTGACGACGCGGCCGACGTCGGTCGGGTGGAAGCGCTTCTTCTCCAGGCGCACGTACTCGCGCTCCTGCAGCGTCGAGATGATGCTCGCATAGGTCGAGGGCCGGCCGATGCCGTACTCCTCGAGCGCCTTGACCAGCGACGCCTCGCTGTAGCGCGGCGGCGGCTCGGTAAAGTGCTGCTCGGGGCGGATCGCGAGCAGGTCGACGAGGTCGCCCTCGGCGAGCGGCGGCAACATGCGCTCCTCGTCGTCATCGGCCCCGCCTTCGTCGTCGCGGCCTTCCAGATAGACGCGCATGAAGCCCGGCTCGGCGACCGTCGAGCCGGTCGCGCGGAAGATGTTGCCGGCCCCGGCCGAGAGGTTGATCGAGACCGTGTTGATCAGGGCATTGGCCATCTGGCAGGCGAGCGTGCGTTTCCAGATCAGCTCGTAGAGGCGGAACTGGTCGTTGCTCAGGTGACCCTTGAGCGCCGTCGGCTCACGACGGATCGAGGTCGGACGGATCGCCTCGTGCGCCTCCTGGGCGTTCTTCGCCTTCGTCTTGTACTGGCGCGGCTGCGGCGGCAGGTGATCCTCACCATAGCGCTCGGCGACATAGCCGCGGATATCGGCCAGCGCCTCCCCGGCGAGGCTCACCGAGTCGGTACGCATGTAGCTGATCAGCCCGACGCTCTCGCCGCCGACGTCGATCCCTTCATAGAGCTGCTGGGCGACGCGCATCGTGCGCTGGGCGGTGAACCCGAGCTTGCGCGCGGCCTCCTGTTGCAGCGTCGAGGTGATGAAGGGCGGCGCGGGCTGGCGCTTGCGCTGCTTGCGCTCGACGGACTCGACGCGGAGCTTGCCGCCCGCCGACTGCTCCAGGGTCCGCGTGACCTCGCCGGCGCGCGCCTCGTCGGTGATCGTGAACTGCTCGACCTTCTCGCCGGCGAACTCGACCAGCTTGGCCGTGAAGGGCTTGGCGTCCCTCTTGGACGCGTCCTTGGCGGCGTCGGCCTCGATCGTCCAGTATTCGCGCCGGATGAAGGCCTCGATCTCCTGCTCGCGCTCGACGATCAGGCGCAGCGCCGGGCTCTGCACGCGCCCGGCCGAGAGGCCGCGGCGGACCTTCTTCCACAGCAGCGGCGAGAGGTTGAAGCCGACCAGGTAGTCGAGCGCGCGGCGCGCCTGCTGGGCGTTGACCAGATCGACCGACAGGCCGCGCGGATGGGCGACGGCCTCCTGGATCGCGCGCTTGGTGATCTCGTGGAAGACGACCCGATGCACGGGCTTTTCGCCAAGTTGGCGGCGGCCGCGCAGCAGTTCGTAGAGGTGCCAGGAGATGGCCTCGCCTTCGCGGTCCGGGTCGGTCGCCAGATACAGGGCATCGGCCTGCTTGAGGCGCTTGGCGATGGTCTGGACGTGCTTCTCGTTGCGCTCGATGACCTGATACTGCATCTTGAAGCCCTGCGCCGGATCCACGGCGCCCTCCTTGGGCACCAGATCGCGGACGTGGCCATAGGAGGCGACCACCTCGAAATCGGGTCCGAGGTACTTCTTGATGGTCTTGGCCTTCGCGGGGGATTCGACGACTACGAGGTTCATCTTCACGCTGGGACGGCTGACAAGGCGCACTAGGAGATACGATCCGGATCCTGGGAGTCAAGGGGCATCGACGCCGGGCGGCACCCCCGCGGGTACACGAGGCGACGAATGCAGCGCCCACCATCGGCCTTGGCCAGTCCGGCGCAGGGTATGCACCGCCCAGCCTCCGCGTCGCACTCGATCGCGCCGGCCCGCGGTTCCCCGACGAAGGGCGGACAGGGTCCGGCACCCGGCAAGATGGCGAAGGCGTGTCCGAACGGGGTCGGCGGTGGAGGATGGTTACCCGCCCTCGGCCCTTACCCTAAGGATTGCGGTTGATTCCGACCGGACTTCTCTTACCATGCCCGGGATACGACAATTCCAACGACCCGAAACCCTCGGGTCCCGGAGGCTGCCATGAGGTACCGCATCCCCACCCTGACCATCTCGGCGCTCCTGTGGGCGCTCATCGCCCTGCTCGCCGCCAGTCAGGCCGGTGCCCGCGACGAGCCGGGCGCAGCGCCGCTCGAGGTGGTCGTGACCATCGGCATGCTCGGCGATCTGGTCGAGCAGGTCGGCGGCCCCTGCGTGCGCACGACGACCCTGATGGGGCCGGGTGTCGACCCGCACCTCTATCGGGCGAGCGCCCGTGACGTGCAGCGGCTCCAGCGCGCCGACGTCATCCTCTACGCGGGCTATGCGTTGGAGGGGCAGCTCGGCGACGTCCTCGCGCGGTTCGCGCGGCTGAAGCCGACGCTCGCGGTCGCCGAGGCGGCGGTCGCGCGCGATGATCTGATCGAGGTCGGCGGGGCCTATGGCGTGGATCCGCACCTGTGGATGGACGTGCGTCTGTGGTCGCGGACGGTGCCGCGCATCGCCGCCCTGCTCGGCGAGCAGCGCCCGGACTGCGCGGCCGACATCCGCGCCCGCGCCGACGCCTCGATGGCCCAGCTCGCGGCGCTGCACACCTGGGTCGCGGAGGCGATCGAGACGATCCCGACCGGGCAGCGCGTCCTGATCACGGCCCACGATGCCTTCAACTACCTCGGCCGCGCGTACGGGATCGAGGTCATCGGCATCCAGGGCACCAGCACCGAGTCCCAGGCCGGCATCGCCGACATCCGCCGGATGGCCGGGCTCATCGCCGAGCGCCAGGTGCCGGCGGTCTTCGTCGAGACCACGATCAACCCGCGCACGATCCAGGCGGTGATCGAGGCGGCCGCCGACCAGGGCCAGGCGGTGCGCATCGGCGGGCAGCTCTATTCGGACGCGATGGGCGAGGACGGCACCGCCGGCGGCACCTACGTCGGCATGATCCACGAGAACACGACCCACATCGTCGAGGCGCTCGGCGGCCGGTTGCCGCCGCTGCCGGCGGCGCTGCACGACTGGGCCGAACGCTGGGGCATCGCCGATGACGAAGCCGAATCCTGAACCGCCCGTCGCCCACCGAGACGACCGGCGAGCGAGCCCATCGCTGGCCGCCAGGCTGAGGGCCATCCTCGGCGCCCCCGGGCCGGGGCCGGCGCGCGACGGCGAGCTGCACGAGCCACGCCTGGCCCTGCATGTCGAGGACCTCACCGTCAGCTACCACGGCGACCCGGTGCTCTGGGACATCGACCTCGACATCCCGCCCGGCGTCATGGCCGCGATCGTCGGCCCCAACGGCGCCGGCAAGAGCACCCTGATCAAGGCGGTACTCGGTTTGGTCAGGCCGGCCGCCGGGCACATCCGCATCCACGGCCGACCCTATCGGGCGCAACGCCGCCGCGTCGGCTATGTGCCGCAACGCTCCAGCGTCGACTGGGACTTTCCGACCACCGTCCTCGACCTGGTCACGATGGGCCTCTACGGCCAGCTCGGCTGGTTGCGCTGGCCGGGCCGCACCGAGCGCGCCAAGGCCCTCGAGGCGCTCGATCTGGTCGGCCTGCGCGACCTCGCCGGGCGCCAGATCAGCCAACTCTCGGGCGGCCAGCAGCAGCGCGCCTTCCTCGCGCGGGCGCTCGTGCAGCAGGCCGATGTCTATTTCCTCGACGAGCCGATGGCCGGGGTCGATGCGACGACCGAGCGGGCCATCGTCGAGATCCTGCGGCGGCTGCGCGACGCGGGCAAGACCGTCATCGTCGTCCACCACGACCTGCAGACGGTGCGCACCTATTTCGATTGGCTGCTGATCCTCAACGTGCGGGTCATCGCCCAAGGGCCCGTCGCCGAGGTCTACACGGCCGAGCACCTGCGCCGCGCCTACGGCGGGCAGATCGCGCTGCTCGACCCCGAGGCGCTCCTCGGCCCAGCGCCGTCGGCGGGGGGCGTGCGGTGACACCGCTCGACCTGCTCTCGGACTACACGATCCAGACCGTCGTCCTGGGCGCCGGCCTGCTCGGCGTCGCGAGCGGCGTCCTCGGCAGCTTCGCGGTGCTGCGCCGCCAGAGCCTGCTCGGCGACGCCCTGTCGCACGCCGCCCTGCCCGGCATCTGCCTCGGCTTCCTGGTCGCCGGCGCGCGCGAACTCGGGAGCATCCTGCTCGGCGCGCTGGCCAGCGGCACGGCGGCCGCGCTGCTGATGCTGCTGTTGACCCGCAAGAGCCGCCTCAAGACGGATGCGGGCCTCGGCGTCGTGCTGAGCGTCTTCTTCGCACTCGGCACCGTCCTGCTGACCCGCATCCAGGGCACTGGCGGCGCCGCCCAGGCCGGCCTGGACTCCTTCCTCTTCGGCCAGGCGGCAGCCATCCTGCGCGGCGATCTGCCGGTCATGGGCGCGATCACGGCCGTGGCCCTCGCGCTCGTGATCCTGCTCTGGAAGGAGCTGAAGCTGGTCTGCTTCGATCCCCTCTTCGCCGCCTCGCTCGGCCTACCGGTGGTCGTCCTGGAGGTGCTGCTGACGATGATGATCGCGCTCGCGGTCGTCGTCGGCCTGCAGATGGTCGGGGTCGTCCTGATGGCGGCGATGATCGTCGCCCCGGCCGTCGCCGCGCGCCAATGGAGCCGCCGCCTCGAGGGCATGGTCCTGCTCGCCGCCGCGTTCGGCGTGGTCGGCGGCATCACGGGGGCCGTGCTCAGCGCCGCCGGGAGCGGCCTGGCGACCGGCCCCTTGATCGTCCTGAGCGTCTCGCTGATCGTCCTGGTTTCACTGCTGCTCGCGCCCGAGCGCGGCCTCCTCTGGGAGATGGCGCGGCACTGGCGCAACCGCCGACAGGTGCGCACCGCCCAGGTCCTGGCCACCCTCCACCGCCTCGCCGAGGCGCACGAGGACCCGGCCTACCCGTCCGAGCAGGGCACGATCGAGGCCTATTACGGCGGCGCGATGGGCCGCGTGCTGCGCCGGCTGGAGTCGCGCGGCCTGGTCCGCGCCGTCTCCCACCCCCCGGAGACGACGCTGCATTGGCAGTTGACGGCGGCCGGTCTCGCCGAGGCCGAGCGGGGCCTCGACGGCCCATCGCGGCGCGGGGCCGACTGACGTGCAGGCCTTCTTCGACAACACGGCACTGATGATCGTCCTGACCGGCACCCTGGTCGGGGTCGCCGCGACCCTGCTCGGCACCTTCCTCGTGCTGCGCGGCAACAGCATGCTCTCCGACGCGATCAGCCACTCGATCGTCCTCGGCATCGTCGTCGTGTGGCTGCTCACCCACCAGGTGAGCGGCCCGGTGCAGATCCTCGGCGCGGCCCTGGCCGGCGTCCTGACCGTGGTCCTGACCGAACTCCTGGTCGCGACCCGACGCGTCAAGAACGACGCCGCGATCGGACTGGTCTTTCCGGTCCTGTTCTCGATCGGCGTCCTGCTGCTGAACCTCTACGCGCGCGACGTGCACATCGACCAGCACACGGTCCTGCTTGGCGAGATCGGCTTCGTCTGGCTCGACACGGTGCCGATCGCCGGCTACCCGGTGCCGCGTTCGCTCATCGCGATGGGCGCGATGACCCTCGTCAACCTGCTCTTCGTCGTCGTCTTCTACAAGGAGCTCAAGCTCACCAGCTTCGACGCCGGCCTCGCCAAGGCCCTGGGGTTCGCCCCCGGCGTCCTCTTCTATGCGCTGCTGACGCTCACCAGCGCCACGGCCGTCGCCGCCTTCGATGCGGTCGGCGTGATCCTCTTCGTCGCCTTCGTCATCGTGCCGCCGTCGGCGGCCTACCTGCTGACCGACCGGTTGGGCCGGATGTTGATCTACGGCGTCGCGATCTCGGCCGCCTCGACGATCGCCGGCTACTTCCTCGCGGTCGCCTGGAACGTGTCGATCGGCGGGATGATGGCGACCCTCACCGGGGTCTTCCTCGTCCTCGCCTTCCTGCTCGGACCGCGCCATGGTCTGATCGCCGGCGAACTGCGGCGCCGCGGGCGGCGCCGCCACAACGAGTGCCGGACGCTGGCAGTGCACCTCTACAACCACGAGGCCGGCCCGGAGCGCTGCGAGGAATGCGTGACCTCGGCGCTACGCGAGCACCTCTCTTGGGATGATGCGAAGGCCAGCCGGATCGTCGCCCGCAGCCTCGCCCAGGGCCTAATCGTCCAGGACGGCGACATGCTGGAACTGACCGAGAAGGGGCGCGCCGCGGCGCGCAAGATCCTCGAGCCCTGGCGGCGCTAGGCAGGATTCGACCCCCGATGGATGGGGATCGCGTCGGATTGACGTGAAACACGCCGTCTCATCGTCCCGCGTGCCGCCAAGCCGGCCTGCTCGTGGGGCGCGCGGCACGGGGGGGCGCTGCGAACGAACAGGCCGATGCGCGCCGTAACCCGACAGCGGCCTCGGCGGGTACCGCGTTGCCAGCCGTCGGGTTACGCCCTGAGGGCTAACCCGACCTACGGCCCCGGCGAAGACCGGCACGACCCGTAGGTCGGGTGAGGCGCGCTGGCACGGCGGTCGCTGTGAACGAACAGCCCAGCGCGCGCCGTGACCCGACATGGGCCTCCGCGGACACCGCGTTGCCGGCCGTCGGGTTACGCCCCGAGGGGCTAACCCGACCTACGGCCCAGGCGAAGACCGGCACGGCCCGTAGGTCGGGTGAGGCGCGCTGGCACGGCGGTCGCCGAGCAGAAAGGCCCGTGCGCGCCGTAACCCGACAGCGGCCTCCGCAGGCACTGCGTTGCCGGCCGTCGGGTTACGCCCTGAGGGCTGACCCGACCTACGGCCCCGGCGAAGACCGGCACGGCCCGTAGGTCGGGTGAGGCGCGCTGGCACGGCGGTCGCTGTGAACGCACAGCCCAGCGCGCGCCGTAACCCGACAGCGGCCTCGGCGGGCACCGCGTTGCCGGCCGTTGGGCGACGCCGGGGGCCAGCCCGACCAACGGTTCTGATGCGCTCTCGACGCGCAGGGGGGTCGCTTGCGGCGATGAGAATCGGGGAAACGAGCGAGGTCCGTTCCTCACCCCTGCCGGCGACCATCAGTGCAGATAGACAGGCGCCTCGCTGTAGATCAGGCTCTCCATCTGGCTGAAGGCGTCTTCACGGCCCGGACGGTTCATCAGGACCAGCAGCACGACCCATTTGAGCTCGTCGAGGGTCACGATGGCCTGCTCGATGGCCAGCGCCCGTTCGATGACCAATTCGCGGCTCGCCGGATCCAGGATCCCGGTCTGCTCGAGGAACAGGAGCAGCCCGCGCGCCTCCAGATCGAGCTTGGCCGCCTCCATCTCCGTGTAGATCCGCATCGAGCTGTCTTGCAGCGTCAGATACGGCGACCAGTGCGACCCGTCGGCCAGGTCGTCGAGCCAGCGCAGGGCCTTGCGGATCTCGTCTTGAGTGAAGCCGGCCTGGGACAGCTCGTCCTCCAGTTCACCCTGGTCGACGGGTGGGTGGCTCTCGCCGTCCATGTAGTTTTCGTAGAGGTAGATCAATACGTCGAACATGTTTTCATACATTCAGACAACCTCGCTACGACACCGTGCGCGCGATGCATCGCGTGCCCGATCCCCAGCTCGCGCGGACGCCGACCTCGACCGGCGCTTTCAAGAATCTTGGGCCGGCGCCACAGCGCGCCCAGTATCGCGGCAATAGCGGCCACCGGGGCAAGATGATACATAACCCTGCAATTCGAGCAACAAGAGCATCGAGGAGACCGACGCGGCCGGCAGGCCGCTGCGGGCGATGAGCTCATCGGGCGCGACCGGATCGTAGCCCATGCACTCGAGCAACTGCCGATAGTCCTCGTCGAGCTCATCGGCCGGCTCCGATTCCGGCCCCGCGGCAATCGCCGACGAGGCCGAGGCCAGGATCCCGCGCAGCAGGGGGGCAAGCTCGACCAGGATGTCGTCAGCCGTCTCGACCAGCTTCGCCCCCTGACGGATCAGCAGATGACAGCCGCGGGCGCGCGGGTTGCGGATCGAGCCGGGCACGGCGAAGACCTCGCGGCCCTGCTCGGCGGCCAGGCGCGCCGTGATCAGCGAGCCGCTGCGCTCGGCCGCCTCCGTGACCAGGGTGCCGAGGCTCAGGCCGGCGATCAAGCGGTTGCGTCGCGGGAAGTGGGCCGGGCGCGGCCCGACCCCGGGCGGGTACTCGCTGACCAGCGCCCCGTTGGCAGCGATCCGGTGGGCGAGTTCGCGGTGCACGGCTGGGTAGACGCGATCCGGCCCGGTGCCGAGGACCGCGATCGTGCGCCCGGCCGCCAAGGCACCCTCGTGGGCGGCGCCATCGACGCCGGCGGCCAGGCCGCTGGTGATCGTCAGGCCCCGGGCGGCGAGCGCCGCGGCGAACTCGCGGGTCGCCTCGAGCCCCTGCGGCGTCGGCGTACGACTGCCGACGATCGCGAGCTGAGGATCGCCGAGCACCGCGAGGTCGCCGCGCACGTACAGGACCAGCGGGGCATCGGGGATCTCGGCGAGTTGGGGCGGGTAGCCGGGATCCTCTCGCGTGAGCAGGTGCGCGCCCTCGCCGTCGGCCCAGGCGAGCGCGGCGGCGAGCGCGGCGCGATCCGGGTGCACGATGGCCTCGCAGGCGGCCGCGGACAGGCCGGACTCGGCCAACGCGGCTGCGCCGGCGGCGACGATCTCGGGTGCGCCGCCGAATCGCGCCGCCAGGCGCTCCAGCGTCTTGGGGCCGACGCCGGGGGCGGCCGCGAGGACCAGCCAGGGACAGCGTGGATCCCCGCTCGCGCCCGGCCGCCCGGGGCGCGCCACTCAGGTCTCCGGCGCGCCGACGCTGTCGAGGACCTTCATCGGCCGCTGGGCATCCATCACGAGGGCGAAACTGACCCGCGGGAAGGCGCGAAAGACCAGCAGGAGACCAGAGCGCTCGTAGGGGGCGACATAGGTCGCCACCGGCTTGCGCGCGACGACATGGGGCGGCACCGGGGTGTCCTCGCCCGGGCGTCCGTCGTGCCAGTCGACGACGCGATACTTGTCGTACCAGAACTCGGCGTTCAGCGGGGACTCGTCGCGCCAGTTGCGCCAGTCGGCGAGCCCGCCCTTGACGTCGTCGGGGCGCTCCTCGCCCCCCTGATAGACGGCGAAGACATGGCCGGAGGCCACCCCGTCCGCACTGCCCCGGTTGAGCACGACCACATTGTACTGGCCGATCTGGGTGACCCCGTTGAGGACCCCGATGATGCGCCCGCGCAGCCCGGACGGGGCGGCCCGCGGCTCGAGCCGCCGCAGGGGCTCGGATTCGTTGGCCGGGATCAGCCGGTCGCCGACCGCGACCTCGACCTCGGAGCGCTCGATCCGCAGCCGCGCCGGATCGCCGGGGCGCTCGAGCTCGGCGTTGGCGACATAGGCGGCCTCGTAGCCGAGGACCTCCTCGGTGTCCGGATCGACGTAGGCCGGGCCGGGACGGATGATGTCGAAGCTATCGACCTCGCCCGTCGCGATCGTGCGCACGTAGATGGAGTCCGCGAGCCCGGCGACGATGTGCTCCTCCGGGAAGCCGACGACGTAGGGCGCTGCGTCCATCTCGACCTTGTCGAGGACGTAGGCTTGGGACAGGAAGGGCGCGATGACATTGGCGGGGACGACGGGGATCGCCCGATCGAGGGCCTCGACCCGGACCCGCGGCGTCAGCTTGACGGTGCGCATCCCGCCGCCCGCGCGGCCGATCCGCGGCTCGCCGTCGACCCAGGTCAGGACCAGGACGTCGCCCGGATAGATCAGGTCCGGGTCACCGATGTCCGGATTCGCCTGCCAGATCTCGCCCCAGCGCCAGGGCTCGTGGAGGAAGCGCCCGGCGATGTCCCAGAGGGTATCCCCATGGCGCACGACATAACGGGTCGGGTGGTCGGGTTTGAGGGGCACCTCGGCGGCAGCGCCGGCCGCGAAGAGCGACAAGGCCAGACCGAGGAGGATCCCTCCTCGCGGATACGATCGGGGTCTCGCGGCCATCAGCACTCCGGCTATTCGAAAGAGGATTCACCCGCCCCCATACTGGGGTGTACCATGCCATATTAGCCCACAGATCAACCTGGGTTCCACTGCACATCAAGCCCATGGCCATACTCGATATCCTGACCTTTCCCGATCCACGGCTGCGCAACCAGGCCAAGCCGGTGGCGATCGTCGACGAGCGCGTACGACGCATCGTCGACGACATGCTGGAGACCATGTACGAGGCCCCCGGCATCGGCCTGGCGGCGACCCAGGTCGGCATCGCGCAGCGCATCGTCGTCATCGACGTCTCCGAGCAGAAGAACGCACCGCTCTGTCTGATCAACCCCGAGATCATCGCCAAGGGCGGCGCGGCCGAGATGGAGGAGGGGTGCCTGTCGGTACCCGGCTTCCAAGAACCCGTGACGCGCGCCGCCTGGGTGCGCGCCGCGGCGCTCGATCGCGACGGCGCGCCCTTCGAGCTGGAGGCCGAGGGTCTGCTCGCGACCTGCATCCAGCACGAGATCGATCACCTCGACGGCAAGCTCTTCGTCGACTACATCTCCAGCCTCAAGCGCTACCGCATCCGCAAGCGACTGGAGAAGGAGCGACGCCTGCACCACCCGGCCGAGGCCGAACCCCGCCGCCGAGCCCTCTAGGCATCGCTACGACCCACCGACGGGGCCGCGCGAGCGGCCCCGTGCCAATACGGCCTCACCCGAGACCCATGCACGACATCAAGATCGTCTTCGCCGGCACGCCCGAGTTCTCGGTCCCGTGCCTGACCGCCCTACTCGCCGGCCCGGGGCAGGTCGTTGCCGTCTATACCCAGCCGGACCGCCCGGCCGGTCGTGGCCGACGCCTCGCGGCGAGCCCGGTCAAGGAGGCGGCCCTCGCCGATGACCTGCCGGTTCGCCAGCCGGCGACGCTGAAGGACCCGGCGGCCGTCACCGAACTCGCGGCGTTCGCGCCCGACCTCATGGTGGTCGTCGCCTATGGCCTGCTGTTGCCGCCCGCCGTCCTCGCCACGCCCCGGCTCGGCTGCATCAACGTCCATGCCTCGCTGCTGCCGCGCTGGCGCGGGGCCGCGCCGATCCAGCGGGCGCTGCTCGCCGGCGACACCGAGACCGGGATCACGATCATGGGCATGGAGGCCGGCCTCGACACAGGCCCGATGTACCTCGCCCGCACGACGCCGATCGACCCGCGCGACACCGGCGGCAGCCTCCACGATCGGCTCGCCCGGCTCGGCGCCGAGGCGCTGCGCGCGGCCCTGCCCGGCATCCTCGACGGCACCCTGCACCCGCAGCCGCAGGACCCGCGCCTGGCGACCTACGCGAAGAAGCTGACCAAGGAGGAGGCCCTGATCGACTGGACCCGACCGGCCACGGCGATCGAACGGCAGGTCCGCGCCTTCGATCCCTGGCCTGTCGCCGAGACCCGTCTGGGCCAGACGACGCTGCGCATTTGGGAGGCCTATGCAGTCGATACGACCGCCGACGCCACCCCCGGGGCCGTCGTCGCAACCGGGCGGGACGGCGTCGAGGTCGCGACCGGCGAGGGTCGCCTGCGGATCACCCGCGTGCAGCCCCCGGGCAAGCGCCCGATGAGCGCCGCCGACTACCTCAACGCCCACCGATTGGATGGCCAGCACCTTGGCTGAGCCGACCCCGCGCGCCACCACCGCAGGCGCCGGCGCCGAGGTCCGCGCCCGAGCCGCGCGTGTCGTCCAGGCCGTGCGCGCCGACGGCCGCTCGCTGACCGTCGCCCTGGCCCAACTGCCGCCGTTCGACGACCCGCGCGACCGGGCCCTGACCCAGGAACTCTGCTTCGGCACCCTGCGCGCGCTGCCGCGGCTGGAGGCCCTGGGTGCCGTCCTCGCCGATCGCCCGGTGAAGTCGATGGATCAGGACATCGCGGCCCTGATCCTGATCGGGCTCTACCAACTCGCCGAGACGCGCGTGCCGGCCCACGCCGCCGTCGCCGCAACCGTCGCCGCCACCCGCCTCCTCGGCAAGCCGCGCGCGGCCGGCCTCGTCAACGCGCAGCTGCGCCGCTATCTGCGCGAGCGCGCCTCGCTCGAGGCCCGCGTTGCGCGCCAGCCGGGCGTCGCGGGGCTGTTTCCACAATGGCTGCAAGAGCGGCTGACGCGGACCTGGCCCGAGCATTGGCCGGCGATCATCGAGGCGAGCAACGCCCGCCCACCGATGACGTTGCGCGTCAACGTCATGAAGACGACCCGCCGGGCCTATGCCGAGGCCCTCGCCGCCGCCGGGCTGACGGCCCGCCCGGTGGCCGGGGCACCGTCCGGGCTGATGCTCGATGCCCCGGTGCCGGTCACCCGCCTGCCCGGCTTCGCCGACGGCCTGGTCTCGGTCCAGGACGGCGGCGCCCAGCTCGCCGCCGAACTGCTCGACGCCCAGCCCGGCGAGCGGGTCCTCGACGCCTGCGCCGCCCCCGGCGGCAAGAGCGCCCACCTCCTCGAGCGCGCCGGCGGCCGGGTCGCCCTGACGGCCCTCGACAGCGACCCGATCCGCCTCGCCCGGGTGCACGAGACCCTCGCCCGCCTGGGCCTCGCCGCGACCGCCGTGATCGCGGCCGACGCCGCGGCCCCGACCGACGAGGACCTGACCACGGGCTGGGCGGCGCAACGCTACGACCGCATCCTGCTCGACGTCCCCTGCTCGGCGACCGGCGTGATCCGCCGCCACCCCGACATCAAGTGGCTGCGCCGCCCGAGCGACCTGCACCGCCTCGCCGCCCAGCAGGCGCGCCTCCTCGAGGCCGTGTGGCCGCTCCTCGCACTCGGCGGGCGGCTGCTCTACACGACCTGCTCGCTGCTGCCGGAGGAGAACGAGGAACAGATCTCGGCCTTCCTCGCCCGCCACCCGGACGCCACCGAGGGCCCGATCGCCGGCCCCTGGGGCCTCGCCCGCCGCCATGGGCGCCAGACGCTGCCGACCCGCCGTGGCCCCGACGGCTTCTACTTCGCCCTGCTGCACAAGGCGGCGCCATGACGCGGCGCCGACGCCTATCCGTGATCGCCTGCGCCCTCTGGCTCGCGACCCTGAGCCTAGGCGCAGCGGCCGCCGAGATCCATGTCAGAGACGTGTCGATCCGGCTCGAGGACGGCGTCTACCTAATGGACGGGCACATCGACTTCGACCTCAGCGACACGGCCCTGGAGGCCCTCGACAACGGCGTACCGCTGACCTTCGAGCTGCATGTGCAGGTCCGTCGCGCCGGGGCCTGGATCTGGGAGGGGAGCCTCTACGACCAGCAGGTGCGCCACAGGATCAGCTACAAGCCGCTCTCCGAGCGCTACTCGATCGACGAGACGACCGGCGACGGCGGCAGTTTCGTCACCCGCGACGCCGCCCTGGCTGCCCTCGGCACCCTGCGCGACTTCCCGCTCGTCGAGCATCGTCACATCGACCCCGACGAGGACTACGCGGTCGAGATCCACGTAGCCCTCGACATCGATGAGCTACCACTGCCGCTGCGCCCGATCGCCTACCTCAAGCCATCCTGGAAACTCGAGAGCAAGTGGAGCAAGTGGCCGCTGGAACCCTGAAATGGCTCGGCCGCCTGGGCGCCCTGCCGGCCGCGGTCCTCCTGGTCTCGCTGTTCGTCGCGCTGACCCTGATGAGCGATGCGGTCCAGAACTCGGAGACGCTGAGCCGTCTGTTCGTCCCACTGCTAATGACGGTGCTCGCGGGTCTGGCGATCCTGGCGCTGGTCGTCGCCGTCAACATCGTCCGACTCGTGCGCCGCTACCGCAGCCAGGCGGCCGGCTCGCGCCTGACCGGGCGTCTCGTCCTCCTCTTCGCGCTGATCTCGCTGCTGCCGGTCGGGATCGTCTACTACTTCTCGTTGATCTTCCTGCTGCGGGGCATCGACAGCTGGTTCGACGTCCAGATCGATCAGGCGATGCAGGACGCCCTGACGCTCAGCCAGGCATCGCTCGACCTCAATCAGCGCACGCTGCTCAAGTACACCGAGCAGCTCCTCGCCGGCATCGAGGACCGCTCCTCGACCGCGCTGGCCCTGAGCCTCGGCGAGCTGCGCCGCCAGGCCGGGGCGATCGAACTGACCGTCTTCGGCCCCTCGGGCCAGGTCTACGGCACCGCCAACGAGGACCCGACCAAGCTCGTGCCGGCCTACCCGGAACGCGAGATCCTCCAGGCGGTGCGCCAGGGCACCAACCACGTCGGGCTAGACAACCGCGGCGGCGGCAGCGAGCTGATCATCCGGGTCCTGGTCGGCGACCCGGGCGGGCGCCCCCTGCAGCTCCAGGCGATCTTCCCGACCTCGGAGCGCATCAGCGAGCTCTCGGCGCATCTCGAGGAGGCCTACAACCGCTACACCGAGCTCGCCTACCTGCGCCGCTCGCTGAAGCTCAGCTTCTCTCTAACCCTGTCGCTGGTCCTGCTCTTCGGCCTGATGGCGGCCCTGATGGCCGCCTTCCACACCGCCGGGCGGCTGGTCGCACCGATCGCCGATCTCGCCCGCGGCACCCGTGCCGTCGCCGAGGGCGACTACGAGCAGCAGCTGCCGATGCCGCGCCACGACGACGAACTGGCCTTCCTCGTCGCCTCCTTCAACGCGATGACCCGGGGCATCGCCAACGCCCGCGACGCCGCCGACCGCAGCCAACAAGCCGTCGAGGCCCAGCGCGCCTACCTGGAGACCGTCCTCGGGCGACTCTCCTCGGGGGTCGTCACCTTCGATACCGAGTACCGGCTGCGCACCGCCAACCCAGCCGCGCATCAGATCCTCAGGCTCTCGCTGGCCTCCGATGCGACCCCGACCCCGGAGGGGCTCGCGCAGTGCTACCCGGACCTCGTGCCCTGGGCCGAGGCGGTGCGCCGGCACCTGGATGGCGACACCGACTGGCGCACCGAGATCACCCTCTTCAACGGCGAAGGCCGCCAGGTCCTGCTGTGCCGGGGCAGCCCGCTGCGCCAGCCCGACGGCGAGGCGAACGGCCACGTCGTCGTCTTCGACGACATCACGACCCTGATCACGGCCCAGCGCGATGCCGCCTGGGGCGAGGTGGCCCGGCGCCTGGCACACGAGATCAAGAATCCGCTGACGCCGATCCAGCTCTCGACCGAGCGGATGCGCCACAAGCTGCTCGCCAAGCTGCCCGAGCAGGAGGCCGGCATCCTCGATCGCGCGACCCGCACCATCGTCCAGCAGGTCGAGGCGATGAAGTCGATGGTCAACGACTTCTCGAACTACGCCCGCACGCCCGAAATCCAGAAGACCCCGTTCGCCCTCGACAAGCTGATCGCCGACGTGCTCGACCTCTACCGCAGCGCCGGCGGCAAGGTCCAGCTACAGGCGGCACTCGCCACGGGCGACGCCCGGATCAAGGGCGACCCGCTGCGGCTGCGCCAGGTCGTCCACAACCTCGTGAAGAACGCCCAGGAGGCGCTCGAGAAGCGCAACGACGGGCACATCCTGGTCGCGACCCGGCGCCTCGAGGAACGCGACGGGACCATGCTCGAGCTCACCGTCACCGACGACGGCCCGGGGATCCCGCACGAACTCCTGGAAAACCTCTTCGAGCCCTATATCACGACCAAGAGCCGAGGGACCGGGCTCGGCCTGGCCATCGTCAAGAAGATTATCGAGGAGCACGGCGGTATCATCTGGGCCGAGAACCTCATGCCGGGGGCGCGGATCATCGCGCGCCTGCCCGCTTGGCGGGAACCGGCCGAGGACGAAGCGACGGCCTGACGCGCACCGCGGGCCGACGATGACGATGTTAGGGCGCCCGGACCCGACATCCGGTCCAGCGGTGCCAGCCACGACGGAGAACCATGAGCGCAACCCACATCCTGGTGGTCGATGACGAGCCCGACATCCGCGCCCTGATCCAAGAGATCCTCGAGGACGAAGGCTACGTCGTGGTCGGCGCCGAGAACGGCGAGGCCGCGCGGCAGTCGCTGCGCGAGCGCCGCCCGGACCTGATCCTGCTCGACATCTGGATGCCCGACCGCGACGGCATCAGCCTGCTCAAGGAGTGGGGCGAGGACGCCGGTCTGCCCTGTCCGGTGATCATGATGTCCGGCCACGGCACCGTCGAGACGGCGGTCGAGGCCACGCGACTCGGCGCGTACGACTTCTTGGAGAAGCCCCTCTCGATGGCCAAGCTGCTGCTGACCGTCGAGCGCGCCCTGGAGGCCGACAAGCTCCAGCGCGAGAACGTCGGCCTCAAACGCCGCGCCCCGCTGGTCCAGGAGCCGATCGGGCGCAGCCCCGCGATGCAGCGGCTGCGCGAGCAGGTCAAGCGCATCGCCCAGCACGACACCTGGGTGCTGATCACCGGCGAGGCCGGCAGCGGGCGCGAGACGCTGGCACGCTATCTCCACTCCCAGAGCGCCCGGCGCGAGCGGCCCTTCGTCGACCTGAGCGTCTCGGGCATCACCCGCGGCAACGCCGCCTGCGAGCTGTTCGGCAGCGAGACCGACGACCACACCCACTACGGCGCCCTGGAGCAGGCCGCCGGCGGCACCCTGCTGCTCGACGAGGTCGCCGACATGGACCTGGAGGCGCAGGGCCAACTCCTCGGCGCGCTCGAGACCGGCTCCTTCCTGCGGGTCGGCGGCGCCGAGCCGGTGCGCGTGGAGGTGCGCATCGTCGCCGTCACCCAGCGCAACCTCGAGGAGGACGTGCGAGCCGGTCGCTTCCGCGAGGACCTCTTCTACCACCTCAACGTGGTGCCACTGCATGTCCTGCCGCTGCGCGAGCACAACGAGGACGTCCCCGAACTCCTCAACTTCTACGTCGACTACTTCGCGACCCACGAGAAGCTGCCCTATCGGCGCTTCAGCGTCGGCGCCCAGAACTTCCTCCGCCATTACCCCTGGCCGGGCAACGTCCGCGAACTGAAGAACCTCGTCCAGCGCGTGCTGATCCTCGGCGCCGGCGACGAGGTCACCCAGAACGAGGTGGAGGGGGCGCTCGGCACGCCGGGACCGCTGCCGACTCAGCCGCTAGAGGGACTGGTCTCCTTTGACCAGCCGCTGCGCCACGCCCGCGAGCTCTTCGAGAAGGCCTACCTCGAATACCAGCTCGAGAAGCACGGCGCCAACGTCAGCAAGATGGCGAAGGAGGCGGGCATGGAGCGCACCCACCTCTACCGCAAGCTGCGCTCGCTCGGCATCGAGATCAAGGAGCGACGCTGAGATGGCCGCGCGGCTCCTCCGCGCCACGGGCGGCCGCGCGCCCGCGCGGCCGGCGCACGCACCGGGGGCACGCCCGCGATGAAGATCATCATCCTCGGGGCCGGCCAGGTCGGGACCTCGGTGGCCGCGAACCTGGTCCACGAGGCCAACGACATCACGGTCGTCGACCAGAACCCAGACCTGCTGCGCGCCCTCCAGGACCGCTTCGACCTGAGCACCGTACTCGGCAACGGCGCCCACCCCGACGTGCTGATCCGCGCCGGGGCCGAAGACGCCGACATGATCATCGCGGTGACGAACAGCGATGAGACCAACATGGTGGCCTGCCAGGTCGCCTATACGCTATTCCGCACGCCGACCAAGATCGCCCGGGTGCGCTCGCCGGGCTTCCTCGAATACCCCAAGCTGTTCGGCAACGAGGCCCTGCCGATCGACGTGCCGATCAGCCCCGAGGCGCTCGTCACCGACTACATCCTGCGCCTGATCGAGAACCCAGGTTCGCTGCAGGTCCTCGACTTCGCCGGCGGACGGGTACGCCTCGTCGCCGTCAAGGCCCACCACGGCGGCCCCATGGTCGGCCAACAGTTGCGCGCCCTCTACGAGCACATGCCCGACATCGATGCCCGGGTCGCCGCCATCTATCGCCAGGACCACGGCATCCAGCCGCGCGGGGACACCGTCATCGAGGTCGACGACGAGGTCTTCTTCATCGCCGCGCCGCGGCACATCCGCGCCGTCATGGGCGAACTGCGCCGCCTCGACAACCCCTACCGGCGCCTGGTCTTTGCCGGCGGCGGCAACATCGGCACGCGCCTGGCGAAGGCGCTCGAGGGCAGCTATCGGGTCAAGATCATCGAGCGCGACCTCGATCGTTGCAAACGCATCGCCGAGGACCTGGAGAAGACCATCGTGCTGCGCGGCGACGCGGCCGACGAGGAGCTGCTCCAAGAGGAGAACATCGAGAACACGGACGTCTTCTGCGCCGTGACCAACGACGACGAGGTCAACGTCCTTGCGGCGATGCTCGCCAAACGGCTCGGCGCCCACAAGGTCATGGCCCTGATCAACCGTCCGGCCTACGTCGACCTGGTCCAGCACGGGGCGATCGACATCGCGATCTCGCCCCAGCAAGCGACGATCGGCACCCTGCTGCGCCATGTGCGCCGCGGCGACGTGGTCATGGTCCACTCGCTGCGCCGCGGCGCCGCCGAGGCGATCGAGGCGATCGCCCACGGCGACCGCCACTCCAGCAAGGTCGTCGGGCGCACCGTCGGCGAACTCGACCTGGCCAAGGGCACCAGCATCGGCGCCATCGTGCGCGGCGAGGAGGTCATCATCGCCCACCACGACACCCGCATCGAGGCTGAGGACCACGTGATCCTGTTCCTCCAGGACAAGCGCCGCATCGCCGAGATCGAGCGGCTCTTCCAAGTCGGCATCACCTTCCTGTGACGTCCGGGCGACGGCGGCGCATCGAGCGATGAAGCTCCTGGCGGTACAGCGGGTGTTGGGCCTGCTGCTGGTGCTCTTCAGCGCCACCATGCTGCCCCCGCTCGCGGTCTCGCTCGGCTACCGCGACGGCGCCGCCCTCGCCTTCCTGTGGGCCTTCGCGACCATCCTCGCCGTCGGCCTGGCGGCCTGGCTGCCGGTCGCCCGTCACCGTCGCGAGCTGCGCCTGCGCGACGGCTTCCTCGTCGTCGCCCTGTTCTGGACCGTGCTCGGCCTCGGCGGGTCGCTGCCGCTCGTCTTCAGCACCGACCCCAGCCTGTCGGTCTCCGACGCGGTCTTCGAGTCCATGTCGGGCCTGACGACGACCGGGGCGACCGTCATCACCGGCCTCGACGGCCTGCCCCCGTCGATCCTCTACTACCGCCAACAACTCCAGTGGCTCGGCGGGATGGGGATCGTCGTGCTGGCCGTCGCCGTGCTGCCGATGCTCGGCGTCGGCGGCATGCAGCTCTACCGCGCCGAGATCCCCGGGCCGATGAAGGACACCAAACTCACGCCACGCATCACCGAGACGGCCAAGGCCCTCTGGTATATCTACCTCGGCCTCACCGTCGCCTGCGGGCTCGGCTATTGGCTGGCCGGCATGACCCCGTTCGACGCCGTCGGTCATGCCTTCTCGACGGTCGCGATCGGTGGCTTCTCCACCCACGATGCGAGCCTGGGTCACTTCGACAGCCCGGCGATCGAGGCGGTCGCGATCCTCTTCATGCTCATCTCGGGGGCCAACTTCGCGCTGCACTTCCTCGCCTGGCGGCGCCGCTCCCCACTGCTCTACTGGCAAGACGAGGAATTCCGCTTCTACCTCGCCCTGATGACGGCGGGCATCCTGCTCGTGACCGCGTCGCTCGCGCTGAGCGGCACCTATTCGACCTGGGGCGAATGGCTCGGCAAAGGGGTCTTCCAGACCGTCTCGATCGGCACGACGGCCGGCTTCACGACCGCCGAGTACTACGCCTGGCCGCCCTTCCCGGCCATCCTGCTGCTGCTCATGAGTTTCGTCGGCGGCTGCGCCGCCTCGACTGGCGGTGGGATCAAGGTCATCCGCTTCCTGCTGTTGATCAAGCAGGGGATCCGCGAGGTCGAGCGTCTGATCCACCCCAACGCGCAGATCCCAGTACGCATGGGCAGCCGCTCGGTCAACCACCGCGTGGTCGACGCCGTGTGGGGCTTCTTCTCGCTCTATGTCGCGAGCTTCGTGATGATGTACCTGGCCCTGACCGCCACGGGCCTCGACCTGATCACGGCCTTCTCGGCCGTCGCTGCCTGCATCAACAACCTCGGCCCCGGCCTGGCCGATGTCGGCCCCCACTATCAGGCCCTGCCCGATGCCGCCAAGTGGATCCTCTGCCTCGCGATGCTGCTCGGGCGCCTGGAGATCTTCACGCTGCTGGTGCTCTTCTCGCCGAGCTTCTGGCGCAATTGAGGCCGCGGGTGCGCGATCGCACCTTGCGGCAACGACAACCAGGCTTGGCACGCGGCAGCGGGAAGGGCGCCGGCGCGTTCCCGGCCAAGGGCATAGCCATCCGGCGCCATCTCCCATACTATCGCGTTCGGTCGCTGGTCTCGTCCGCGTCGCGGTGCCCAGCGCCCGCGCCTGACGATCCGCGTACGCCTCTGCCGTCCGCGGCCCGAACGGTCGCCGCATCGCCGGGCACCAACCAGAGATGCGCCTAGAAAATCCGCGACTTATTTTTGGCGTGATCCTTGCTTTCGCACTAGAGGGCGGTCCGAAGGATCACCGGACGTGCGGCCCGGGAAGGGACGCCCAGCCAATTCAGCTGAGGACGCCAGCTCAACGAGGACGAAGACCATGGGGAGCGACCCGCGCCGAACGGCCCAGACGCGCAACAGACGCTATCACCGTCGCCTGCCGATGACGACCGCGATGACCATCGCCTTCGGCGATGGCGAAACGCCGGTCACGATTCAGAACCTGGACATCTCCTGGGGAGGAATCCGCTTTGCCGTCGCCCGGGAGGCCATGCCGCCATGCGAGCATCTCTGGGTCAATTTCCCTTGGACGAAGGGCCGCATCTTCTCCGTCGAGGCCGAGGTCCTGCGCCGCGAGCCGCTCGAGGACGGACGCGACGCGGTGGCGGCGCGTTTCTGCCGCCTCTCCACGCGCGACCAGCAACGGCTCGACAAGTTGCTCGAGCTGCTGCACGGCGACGAACTGGACGAACGCAGCCACTCGCTGGTCCCCGTCCTCGAAGTGATGATGAGCGACGACGACGAGGTCCACCTCAAGCTCGCGGAACTCGCCGCCGGGCAGCTGACGGTGACCGTCTTCGAGACCTACGAGGTCAACCAGAGCATCCGCCTGGTCCTCGGCGGCGTCGGCGATCACCCGCCGCTGCGGCTGCGCGCGCGGGTCCTCGAAATCGGCATCGCGCCGACCGGCGAGGACTCGGCCTGGTTGATGTACAACCTCAAGCTGCGTTTCGAGCACCCGCCCGAGGAGTTGAAGGCCCTGGCGCACTCGCTCGAAAAGGGGCTCGCCAAACCGACCTACGGCTGACGCGGCCCCCGATGTCGGGTCACGCTGGGCTCGCACGCATGCCGGCGTTGCGGCACCCTGAAAGATGAAACGGGATGTCTCACGGTAAACCGACATCGGCCTTGGCGGGCAACGCGTAGCCGGCCGCCGGGTGACGCCCCGAGCGGCTATCCCGTCCGACTGCCGCCTTCAGGTTGAACGACACAAACCGGCCTACCCATCGCGGGCCGCCTCCGTCGCGCCCAACGCACATTGGTCGAAGGCCCCGCTGTCGGATTCGACCCCGCGAGCCGCCACGGGCAAGGTACAAGACGGCGGCGCCCTTTGATTCCGCCCGCCCGCGACCCACCATCGGCGTCGGGGCGCGAACGATGGCCGGACTTCGCCAGCCGCGCGGGCGACTCGAATCGCAGAAGAATCTTCTCGGCCCCGACGGGCCTAGACGCACAGGAACGCGACATGCGCCAGCGCGGCCTCTTTCCGCTGCTCGTCCTCATCTGCTCGATCCTGGCCCCGCCGGTCGCCGCGGCACACACCGAGGGCGTCGAGCAGCGGATCACGTTGACCCGGGAGGAGCGCGACTGGATCGCCACCCACCCCGACCTCGCGATCGCCGTGATGGACGCCTGGCCACCGCTCGACTTCGCCGCACCGAACGGCGAGCCGGCCGGCATCGGGGTCGATATCCTGCGCCTCCTTATCGAGCGGACCGGCCTCTCGGCGCGGATCCTCACCGGCCCCTTCCACGAGAACCTGGCCGCCGTGCGCGACGGGCGCCTCGCCGCCCTGATGGACGTCACGCCCCGCCAGGACCGCGAGGCGTTCCTGAACTTCACCGAGCCCTACCTGGTCGTGCCCCACGTCCTGATCGGGCGTGTCGACGGTCCCTACTATGCCAGCGAGGCGGACCTCGCCGGGCGCACCGTGGCGATCGAGAAGGGTTTCTACAGCGTCCACCATTTCCACGACAACCACCCCGAGGTGACCGTCGTCGAGTACCCGGACACGGCCGCCTGCCTGGCCGCCGTCTCCCGTGGCGACGCGGACGCCTATGCCGGCAACCGAGCCGTCGCCACCTACGTGATCGCCCGGGAGGTCCTCACCAACCTGCGGATCATGGGCCAGCTCGATCGCCCGGGCTCCGTGCTGGCCGTCGGCACGCGCAAGGACTGGCCCGAGCTCGCGGGCATCCTCGACAAGGCACTGGCGAGCCTGAGCCCGACCGAGACGCAGGCGATCCTGCGGCGCTGGACCGGCGAGGCGGCCGCCGAGACGCCGGTCGTGCTGAGCGACGAGGAACAGGCCTGGCTGGCAGCGCATCGCGATATCCGCGTCGGCGCCGACCCGGCCTGGCTGCCATTCGAGGCGCTCGACAAGCACGGCGGCTATCTGGGCGTGGTCTCGGAATACGTCGACTGGCTGAACGCCGAGCTCGGCATCGCGATGCGGCCGGTCGGGGGGATCACCTGGGCCCAGGTCCTGGAGAAGGCCCGGGCGGGCGGTGTCGACGTCATACCGGCCATCACGCCGTCACCGCAACGCGCGCAATACCTGCACTTCACGCGTCCCTACCTGAGGATGCCCGGGGTCCTGGTGACCCGCGAGGGGACCCCGTTCGTCGCCGGGCTGACCGATCTCGCCGGCAAACGCGTCGCCGTCGTCGAGGGCTACGTCACCCAGGAATACCTCGAGCGCGACTTCCCCGAGATCCAGATCGTCACCTGCCGGGCCCTGCGCGAGTGCCTCGCCGCCGTCGCCGGCGGTCGGGCCGAGGCGGCGTTCGACAACCTCGGCTCGATCCTCTACACGATCCGCGCCGAGGAGCTCTCGAGACTCCAGGTCGCGGCGACGACGACCTACAACTTCGAGCTCGCGTTCGCAGTCCGCCAGGATTGGCCGGAGCTCGTCGCCATCCTCGACAAGACCTTGGCGACGATCCCCAAGGCGACCCGCCAGTCCTTCTACGACCGTTGGGTCAACGCCCGCGTGCAATCACGGGTCGACTGGGGCGCGGTCTGGCGCATTGCCCTCCTGGTCGGCGGCCTGGCCGCCATCGTCCTCGTCGTGTTCGTGCGCTGGAACCGCCAGTTGGCCGCCGAGATCGCCGAGCGCAAAGAGGCCGAGGCCGCCGCCCTGGCCGCCGAGGCCAAGTTCCGCCGGCTCTTCAACGTGACGGCCATCCCGCTCTGCCAGGTCGACGCCGAGGGGGTCGTGCAGGAGATCAACCCGAAGTTCACCGAGGTCTTCGGCTACCGGCTGGCCGACATCCCGACCCTCGAGGACTGGTGGCGGCAGGCCTACCCCGACCCGGCCGATCGCGACCGGGCGCGCGCGGCCTGGACCACGGCCGTGCGCCGCGCCGCCGAGCGGCACGGCGAGATCGAATCGCTGGAATACCGCGTCACCTGCAAGGGCGGCGACACGCGCTCCGTATGCATCTCCGGGATGGCCTTCGAGGACCTCTGCCTGGCCACCTTCGTCGACGTCACCGAGGTCAGGCGCACCGAGGCCGAACTCCAGCAGCGGATCCGCGACCTCGACGCGGCCCAGACCCAGATGCTCGCGATGATGCGGGACCTCGACGCGGAGAAGGCCCGCGCCGAGGCCGCCACCCAGGCCAAGAGCGAATTCCTGGCCAACATGAGCCACGAGATCCGCACGCCGATGAACGCCGTGCTGGGCATGACCCACCTGGCCCTGGGCACGGCCCTGACCGAGAAACAACAGGACTACCTGCAGAAGATCGACACCTCGGCGAAGGCCCTGCTGCACATCATCGACGACATCCTCGACTACTCGAAGATCGAGGCCGGGCGGCTCGACATCGAGCGGGCCGAGCTCGACCTGGAGGAGGTCCTCGACCATCTCGCCCAGCTGATCCAGCCCCGGGCCGAGGAGAAGGGCCTCGAGCTGCTGCTGCGCATCGCGCCCGACGTCCCGCTCGCCTTGATCGGCGACCCGCTGCGACTGGGCCAGATCCTGATCAACCTGACCACCAACGCCGTCAAGTTCACCGACCGGGGCGAGATCGTCGTCGCCGTCGCACGGCTCGCGCAGACCCATGACCAGGTCGTGCTCGAGTTCACGGTCCGCGACACCGGCATCGGCCTGACCGACGAGCAGTGCGGCCGGCTCTTCCAGTCCTTCTCCCAGGCCGACACCTCGACCACCCGCCGCTACGGCGGCACCGGCCTCGGGCTCGCGATCAGCAAGCGCCTCGCCGAGTTGATGGGCGGAGAGATCGGCGTCGAGAGCCGCCTCGGCGCCGGCAGCACCTTCTGGTTCACGGCCCGGCTCGGCCTGCCGGCGCGGGCGAAGGACCCGGGCCGAGCCCTCGCCAGCGACCTCGCGGGGATGCCCGTACTGGTCGTCGACGACAACCGCACGGCCTGCGATATCCTCGCCGACGCCCTGACCAACATGGGCTTCGCGCCCGAGACGGCCTGCTCGGGCGCCGAGGCGATCGAGCGACTGGAGGCGGCCTTCGACGCGGGCCGGCCGTTCAAACTGGTCCTGATGGACTGGAAGATGCCCGGCATGGACGGCATCGAGACCGCGCAGCGCATCCGGCGGCACGGGCGCCTGCCCGAGATCCCGACCATCGTCATGGTCACGGCCTACGGTCGCGAGGAGGTCATGCACCGGGCCCAGGGCGCGGGTCTCGACGCCTTCCTCGTCAAACCGGTCAACCCCTCCGTCCTCTTCGATACCATCGTGGCCGCGCTCGGCCCCGCCGCCGCGCGGGAACTGCGCCCCGCCCGGGCCGCCCGCAAGACCCCCGACGGACTCCCCGGCATCCGCGGCGCCACGGTCCTGGTCGCCGAGGACAACGAGATCAACCAGCAGGTCGCCCGCGAACTCCTCGAAGAGGTCGGCCTGCGCGTGGACATCGCCGCCGACGGGCAGCAGGCCCTCGAGCGGGTCCGCGCCCGGCGCTACGACGCCGTCCTGATGGACATCCAGATGCCGGTCATGGACGGCCTCGCCGCGGCCCGCGCGATCCGCGGCCTCCCCGGCGGCGCCGACCTGCCGATCATCGCGATGACCGCCCACGCGATGGCCGGCGATCGCGAGAAGACCCTCGCCGCCGGGATGAACGACCACATCACCAAGCCGGTCGATCCCGTCGACCTCTTCAGCGCCCTGGTGCGCTGGATCCCGTCCGGGGAGCGCCCCGCGGACGGTGCGCCGCCGCCCAGGCGGGCGTCGCGCCCCGCCGCGGACCTGCCCGAGCTACCCGGCTACGAGGTCGACGCAGCGCTCGCGCGCCTCGCCGGCAACGTCCGCCTCTACCGCCGGCTGCTCGCCGAGTTCGCCCGCAGCCACGCCGATGCCGCCGACCGGTTGCGCACCGCACTCGATCGAGGCCAGCGCGAGGGCGCCGAGCGACTGGCGCACACCCTCAAGGGTGTCGCCGGCAGCCTCGGCCACCGCCGCCTCCAGGAGGCGGCGGCCGCGCTCGAGGCGGGGCTGCGCGAGGCGGCGACCGACCTCGAAGGACGGCTCGCCGCCTTCGCCCTGGCCCTCGGGTCGGCCGTGGCGGCGGCGCGGCCGCTGATGGACGCCGAGGCGAGCGCCGCGCACGACGCCGCCACCGCCAGCGAGCCGGCCCGGCTGCGGGCGGCCCTCCTGGCGCTTGCACCCGAGGTCCAGGCGCGGCGGGCGAAGGGCTGCCGCGAGGCCATCGCGGCCGTGCGCGCCCTGTCCTGGCCGCCGCCGCTCGTCGACGACATCCAGGAAATCGCCCGCCTGATCGGCAAATACCGCTTCAAGGAGGCCGAACCCCTCGTCGCGGCGCTGCTCGTGCGCCTCGACGACTAGCGGGGCCCGCTGGCGGGCGAGCGCGGATCGCCGGCAAGCCGGCGCCTACCGAGGCACGGCACGCCCGGAGGCGGCTGTCGGGTTACGGCGCGCGCCGGGCGATTCTTCGTCGGCGACCGCCGTGGCAGCGCGCCTAACCCGACCTACGGGGCGTGCCGATGTCCACCGGGGCCGTAGGTCGGGTTAGCCCCTCAGGGCGTAACCCGACGGCCGGCGACGCGGCACCGGCCGAGGCTGCTGTTGGGTTACGGCGCGCGCAACCTGTCTCTTCTCAGCGACCGCCGTGCAGGCGCACCTAACCCGACCTACGGGGCGTGCCGATGTCCACCGGGGCCGTAGGTCGGGTTAGCCCCTCAGGGGCGTAACCCGACGGCCGGCGACGCGGCACCGGCCGAGGCTGCTGTTGGGTTACGGCGCGCGCAACCTGTCTCTTCTCAGCGACCGCCGTGCAGGCGCACCTAACCCAACCTACGGGGCGTGCCGATGTCCACCGGGGCCGTAGGTCGGGTTAGCCCCGCAGGGGCGTAACCCGACAGCCGGCGACGCGGCACCGGCCGAGGCTGCTGTTGGGTTACGGCGCGCGCAACCTGTCTCTTCTCAGCGACCGCCGTGCAGGCGCACCTAACCCAACCTCTCATAAGCCAAGCAAATCAATATATTTAATGTCCCCACCCCCTCAGCCCGCACGAAAACGTTGGTCGATTCTGATAAGTTCCTCTTATCACAAACGAGCCATTGCCTTCGTGCAATCTGCGCGTTCACACGGGCTGGTCGGCCTTTCCGGATAGGCACCCATGGGGTTAACCAAACCTCTCACATGGGATGTCCGCACGGGGGCGGCATCAGAACAGTTTCATGGGGCAAGTGGCCCATGGGCTATCCCGGGCGCCGCCTCGAGGACTACGTTGGAGCCTGCACAGCGGCTTGAGGTTGGGTCGGAGGTCGACGCCGGGGAAAGACCGGTGATGCCCGTGTGGGATCTGCGCTTACATCGACATGGCCGAGGTCTCCTGTGGCTGCCGTTGCGGGGTCGCCTCAGCGCCTTACGCACCGGCGACGGCGGAAAGATTGAACAATTTGTCGGTGCTGAAACGCCTTCCATGGGCCTGGTGCCAGAGTCCCTTGGCGAGCTTGCGCATCAGCTCGACCACCTGCTTGCCCTTGATCGCACCGGGACGCGCGGTCTTGGCCTGGAACCAGCGGGCGACTACCGGGTCGTGGGCAATCAGGCGCAACGCGGCGAAATAAAGGTAGAACCGCGCCAGCGAGGGACCGCGCTTGGTGATCGCCAAGCGTCCCCGGTGAGTGCCGCTGCTGTGCTCCTTGAGATTGAGCCCGAGCGCCTTGCAGTAGCTGCGGGCATCGGGATAGTCCAGCGGACTGCCTTGACTGGCCACCAGCACCGCACTGGTGACGCGCCCGACCACCTCGGCCATGGGCGTGAGCGCCGCATCGGCCTGCACCGCCTGCTCGATCGTCCGCTCGATGGTGCGCAGTTCCCGGTGGGTCTCAATCAGTCCCTTGGCCTGCCAGCGCAGCAGGGCGTCTTCCTCCACCACCGTGGGCTGCCCCAAGGTGGTGGCGGTACTGTCCAATAGCGCCGCGAGCGTCTCCTCGCGCAGGCCGGGGCGCCCGACCTGCTCCATCAAGGTCCGCGCCGCCGCCGCGTGGGCCTGAATCCGGGCCGGCCCGCCATAGCTGGCCAGCAGGTGGTGCAACGTGACGCTGTCGAGATCCAGGATCACCAAACTCTCCGGCCAATGCCGACTCAACAGCGCTTCGAGCCGGTTGAGATCGCCCTGGTAGCGCGCCTTGCACTGGCGCAGCTGACGCAGCTGACGCAGCTGACGCAGCTGACGCAGCTGCGCCGTCAGACCACGCCGGCGCGCGTCGGCTTGCACCCACGGCTGCGTGCGCCCCTGCAGGTGCAGCTCACCGATGATCTCCGCCGCCTTGGCATCGTGCAGGCTGGGCACCCCGTCAAACACCTCGGCGGCATCATGCACGCGCTTGGCGCTGACGCGGTAGACCGCGACCCCCAACGCCTGCAACTGCCCGCGCAGGGCATCCCCATAGGTCCCGCTCGACTCCATCACCGCCTCGACCCGAGCGGCGGCTTGCAACTGCGCGACGCCGGCCAGGAGCAGGCGCGTCTCCTGCGGATGCGGCCACTTGATGCGGGCGAGGATCTCCCCCGCACGCACCTGCAGGGTCGCCACGAAATCGTGCTTGGCGACATCAATCGCCAGCACGACTCGCTCTCCACCAACGCGCTGCGCCAACATCGACCAGTCCACCTGCTTGCACTCGATGCTGTGATACCTATGCTTACTCATGGGACACCTCCAACATCTCGGGTTACACCTTCAAGTCAAGCACTTGTTGGCCGAGCTATGAGGGTCCCTTTTTACTTTGTTATAACTGACTACGGGGCGTGCCGATGTCCACCGGGGCCGTAGGTCGGGTTAGCCCCGCAGGGGCGTAACCCGACAGCCGGCAACGCGCCGCCCGCGGAGGTTGTTGTCGGGCGACGGCGCGCCCCGGGCCGTTGCTTCTTGGCAGCCGCCGTGCCGGTGCGCCTCACCCGACCTGCGGGCCTGGCGGGCGGGCGCGGATCGCCGGCAGGCCGGCGCCTACCGGGGCACGGCACGCCCGGAGGCGGCAACCCGCTCGTGGGGCGGGCGTCTCCGCCCGCGCGCATTGCAGGGGAATTATTGCGGTGCAGCAGATGCGCACGACGCCCGGTCCCGATAAAATCGGGCGATTGTCTTCAATACCGACAGCAAGGCGGGGTCGTCGCATGCCCAACAGTTTCCAAGCCAAATCCACCCTCTCGGTCGCCGGCCACGCGTTCGAGATCTATCGCCTCGACGCCGTCCCCGGCAGCGCCCGGCTCCCCTACTCGCTGAAGATCCTGCTGGAGAATCTGCTGCGCTGCGAGGACGGGGTCACGGTCACCCGCGAGGACATCGCCGCCCTGGCCGCCTGGGATCCGCAGGCCGAGCCGTCGCGCGAGATCCAGTTCCGCCCGGCGCGGGTGCTGATGCAGGACTTCACCGGCGTGCCGGCCGTGGTCGACCTGGCGGCGATGCGCGACGCGATGCGCGACCTCGGCGGCGACCCGAGCCGAATCAACCCGCTCCAACCCGTCGAGCTCGTCATCGACCACTCGGTGCAGGTCGACTACTTCGGCAGCGACCTGGCCTTCGCCAAGAACGCCGAGATCGAGTTCGCGCGCAACCAGGAGCGTTACAAGTTCCTCAAGTGGGGCCAAAACGCCCTGGAGGGCTTCAAGGTGGTGCCGCCGGACACCGGCATCGTCCACCAGGTGAACGTCGAGTACCTGGCCCGCGTCGTGTTCCCCAAGCCGCTCGACGGCACCACCCAGGCCTACTTCGACACCTGTGTGGGCACCGACTCGCACACGACCATGGTCAACGGCATCGGCGTCCTCGGCTGGGGCGTCGGCGGCATCGAGGCCGAGGCCTCGATGCTCGGCCAGCCGGTGTCGATGCTCGTGCCCAAGGTCGTCGGCTTCCGCCTGACCGGCCAGCTCGAGCCCGGCGTCACGGCGACCGATCTGGTCCTGACGATCGTCGAGCGGCTGCGCCAGCACGGGGTCGTCGGCAAGTTCGTCGAGTTCTATGGCCCGGCGATCGGCGCCCTGCCGATGGGCGAGCGCGCGACCATCGCCAACATGGGCCCCGAGTACGGCGCCACCTGCGGCCTGTTCCCGATCGACCAGGTGACGCTCGACTACCTGCGCCTGACCGGTCGTGCGGAGGCGCAGATCGCCCTCGTCGAGGCCTACGCGAAGGCCCAGGGCGTCTTCCACACGGCCGAGGCGGTCGAGGCCGACTACTCGGAGACGCTGGAGCTCGACCTGAGCGAGGTGGTCCCGTCGCTCGCCGGGCCGAAGCGCCCGCAGGACCGCGTGCCGCTGACCGAGATGGCCAAGCACTTCCCGCAGGCCCTCGCGGCGCTCAAGAAGGAGCGCAACATCCCGGACAAGGGGCCGGCCAAGGCGGTCATCGACGGCCGCGAGGTCGAGATCGGGGACGGCTCGATCGTCGTCGCCGCGATCACCTCCTGCACCAACACCTCGAACCCGAGCGTGATGATCGCCGCCGGACTTCTCGCGCAAAAGGCCGCCGCCCGCGGCCTGCGCTCGGCCCCCTGGGTCAAGACCTCGCTCGGCCCGGGCTCGATGGCAGTGACCCGCTACCTGGAGGGCGCCGGCCTGATGGAGCCGCTGAAGCAACTCGGCTTCCACAACGTCGGCTACGGCTGCACCGTCTGCATCGGCAACACCGGGCCCCTGCCCGAGCCGGTCTCGCAGGCCATCGCCGAGAAGGACCTGTGCGCCGTCTCGATCCTCTCGGGCAACCGAAACTTCGAGGGCCGCGTCCACGCCGAGGTGCGGATGAACTACCTGGCGAGCCCGCCGCTGGTCGTCGCCTACGCGCTCGCCGGGCGCATCGACATCGACCCCTACGAGGATCCGCTCGCCACCGATCCGCAAGGCCGGCCCGTCTATCTGCGCGACCTCTGGCCGAGCGAGGCCGAGATCAACCGGGCGATCGCCGAGCACGTCACCGCCGCCGAGTTCACCGAGTCCTACGCCAACGTCTTCGTCGGCGATGCGCGCTGGCAGGGCCTCGACGCCCCGCACAGCCAGACCTACGACTGGCCGGAATCGACCTACATCCGCAAGCCGCCCTACTTCGATCGTATGACCCTCGAGGTCGGCGCGGTCGGCGACATCACCGGGGCCCGCTGTCTCGCCCGCCTCGGCGACTCGATCACGACCGACCACATCTCGCCGGCCGGCTCGATCAAGCCGACGACCCCGGCGGGTCAGTACCTGATCGAGCACGGCGTCGCGCAGAAGGACTTCAACAGCCTCGGCTCGCGGCGCGGCAACCACGAGGTGATGATGCGCGGCACCTTCGCCAACATCCGCCTGCGCAACCTGATGGCCCCGGGCACCGAGGGCGGCATCACGCGCCACCTACCCTCGGGCGAGCAGATGAGCATCTACGACGCGGCGATGCGCTACCAGGCCGAGGGCGTCCCGGCCATCGTCATCGCCGGCAAGGAGTACGGCTCGGGCTCCTCGCGCGACTGGGCGGCGAAGGGCCCGCGGCTCCTCGGCGTGCGTGCCGTCATCGCCGAGAGCTACGAGCGCATCCACCGCACCAACCTGGTCTGCATGGGCGTGCTGCCGCTCCAGTTCCTGCCCGGCGAGACGGCCGAGACGCTGGGGCTGACCGGCGAGGAGGTCTTCGACATCGTCGGCCTCGAGGACGGGCGGGCCAAGGCCGTCGAGGTCCGCGCCCAGGCGGGCGATGGCGCGGTCAAGACCTTCCGCGCCAAGGTCCGCATCGACACGCCGAACGAGGTCGACTACTTCCGCCACGGCGGCATCCTGCAATTCGTCTTGCGCAAGCTGGCGACCGCCTGATGTCACGACAGGAGACGATCGAAGCCATGGAGCTTTCCGAGCTGACCGCCGTCTCGCCGGTCGACGGCCGCTACGGCGGCAAGACCGCCGACCTGCGGGCCATCTTCAGCGAGTACGGCCTGATCCGCCATCGGGTACTGGTCGAGGTGCGCTGGCTGCAGGCCCTCGCCGCCAACCCGCAGATCACCGAGGTGCCGCCCTTCTCCGAGCACGCCAACCGGGTCCTGAACGACCTGGTCGAAGGCTTCGGCATCGCCGAGGCCCAGCGCGTCAAGGCGATCGAGCGGACCACGAACCACGACGTCAAGGCCGTCGAATACTTCCTGAAGGAGCGGATCGCCGGCAATGCCGAATTGACGGCGGTCGCCGAGTTCTTCCACTTCGCCTGCACGTCGGAAGACATCAACAACCTCTGCCACGCGCTGATGATCCGCGAGGGGCGCGGCCAGGTCCTGCTGCCGCAGATCGACGCCGTCATCCAGGCGGTGCGCGACCTCGCCCACCGCTACGCGGACCTGCCGATGCTCGCCCGCACCCACGGCCAGCCGGCCTCGCCGACGACGCTCGGCAAGGAGATGGCCAACACCGTGCACCGCCTCCACGGCCAGCGCACCCAGCTCGCGGCCGTCGCGCTGCGTGGCAAGATGAACGGCGCGGTCGGCAACTACAACGCCCACCTCGCCGCCTACCCGGACATCGACTGGCCGGCGGTCACCGCCGAGTTCATCGCCTCGCTCGGCCTCGATTGGAGCCCCTATACGACCCAGATCGAGCCGCACGACTACATGGCCGAGCTGTTCCACGCGCTCGTGCGCCTCAATGTCGTGCTGATCGACTTCTGCCGCGACGTCTGGGGCTACATCGCGCTCGGCTACTTCAAGCAGCGCGTCGTCGCCGACGAGGTCGGCTCCTCGACGATGCCGCACAAGGTCAACCCAATCGACTTCGAGAACGCCGAGGGCAACTTGGGGATCGCCAACGCGATCCTCGAACACCTGGCGACCAAGCTGCCGATCTCCCGCTGGCAGCGCGACCTCACCGACTCGACGGTCCTGCGCAACCTCGGTGTCGGCATCGCCCACACGGCGATCGCGCTGCAATCGCTGTCACGCGGCCTGGGCAAGCTGGAGGCCGACGAGAAGCGCCTCGCCGACGACCTCGACGGCAACTGGGAGGTCCTCGCCGAGCCGATCCAGATGGTCATGCGCCGCCACGGCGTCGACCGGCCCTACGAACGGCTCAAGGCCCTGACACGCGGCCAACGCATCGGCCGCGAACAACTCGTCGACTTCATCGCCGCGCTCGAGATCCCCGCCGAGGCCAAGGCCCGGCTCCAGGCCCTCAGCCCGGCGACCTACATCGGCAACGCCGCCGCGCAAGCCCGCACCGTATAGAAACCGACTCGAAAACGACACAGGGCGCACGCCGCCACCCGGCATCGGCCTCGATGGGCGCCGCGTCGCCGGCCGTCGGGTTACGCCCCCCGAGGGGCTAACCCGACCTACGGCCGCGGCGTAGGCCGGCGCCGCCGCGTCTGTGGCACGGCCCGTAGGTCGGGTTAGGCGCGCCGCACGGCCTTCGATGAGAAACAACCGATTGCGCGCGCCGTAACCCGACGCGGCGCCAGCAGGTCGGACACCGCGCCGCCACCCGGCATCGGTCTCGATAGGCACCGCGTCGTCGGCCGTCGGGTTACGCCCCCCGAGGGGCTAACCCGACCTACGGCCGCGGCGTAGGCCAGCGCCGCCGCGTCTGTGGCACGGCCCGTAGGTCGGGTTAGGCGCGCCGCACGGCCTTCGATGAGAAACCACCCGTTGCGCGCGCCGTAACCCGACGCGGCGCCAGCAGGTCGGACACCGCGCCGCCACCCGGCATCGGTCTCGATAGGCACCGCGTCGCCGGCCGTCGGGTTACGCCCCGAGGGGCTAACCCGACCTACGGCCCCGGCGTAGGCCGGTGCGGCCGCGTCCGTGGCACGGCCCGTAGGTCGGGTTAGGCGCGCCGCACGGACTTCGATGAGAAACCACCCGTTGCGCGCGCCGTAACCCGACGCGGCGCCAGCAGGTCGAACACAGCGCCGCTACCCGGCATCGGCCTCGATGGGCGCCGCGTCGCCGGCCGTCGGGTTACGCTTCGAGGGCACGGCGGGATGCGCCCCGAGAGCACGGCGGGATGCGCTGCGCTTTCCCGCCCTACGGCCCTACGGCCCCGGCGCAGACCGCTACGGCCGCGTCCGTGGCACGGCCCGTAGGTCGGGTGAGGCGCGCCGCACGGCCTTCGATGAGAAACAACCGATTGCGCGCGCCGTAACCCGACGCGGCGCCAGCAGGTCGAACACCGCGCCGCCACCCGGCATCGGTCTCGATAGGCACCGCGTCGCCGGCCGTCGGGTTACGCTTCGAGGGCACGGCGGGATGCGCCCCGAGAGCACGGCGGGATGCGCTGCGCTTTCCCGCCCTACGGCCCCGGCGTAGGCCGGTGCGGCCGCGTCGGGATATGGCACATACGCCGCTCAGGCCTCCAGGACGGTGCCGGCAAAGTCGAAATCGAGGTGGGGTCCGGCGGGCTGGACGAAGTTGCCCTGGATCAGGTCCACACCCCCATGCCAGACCTCGCTGATGGCCAGCGGGTCTTCAATGCCGGCGACCATGACCAGGGCGCCGGCGGCGTGCAAGCGATCCACCTGAGCGCGTAGCGCCAGACGCCCGAGGCGCACTGCCCGTTGACAGGGCAGGCGCACCAGGGCCGGACGCAGGCGTTCGAGCAGCCGCCAGACGGCCGGCGTATCCTCCGGGAGATCGGTACAGATACCGATCCCGAGTCGCCCCAGGGCCTCGCCAACCTCGGTGGCCAGGCCCGTATCGGCGAGGAGCTCGGCGCACGAGAAGCGCAGCAGCGGCCGTTGCCTGATCAGGTCGCGGGCGACGATCAGATCGCGCAGATCCTCGACCGCCCGCGCGTCGGCGAAGGTCGCCAGGCGCTGCTGGATCACCAGCCTCAGCCGGTCGTGCCCGATGCCGACGCACTGTTGTACCGCCAGTGCCCGGTCGAGCACCCAGCGATCGATGGCCGCCATCCGGCCGCCACGCTCAGCCGCCGGCAGGAAGTCGCCCGGCGAGAGCAACTCGCCGTCCGGCGCGCGCAGGCGCAGCCACACGTCATAGGGCTCGCCCCGCGGGCGTCGCAGTGGGGCGATCGGCTGGAAGTAGAGCTCGAGGGCCTCCTCCCGCAAGGCCCGCTCGACCAGGCCCGCCAGATGGGCCTCGCGCCCGTCGGCGCTCCGGCGAGGCACCGCCGAGACATGCACGACGAGCCGACCTCCGCCGCTGCGTCGCGCCTCACCGAGGGCGCTCTCGGCGCGCGAAAGGAGCGCGAGCGCATCGCCGCCCGGGCTGTCGAGCGGCGCCAGACCGACGCTCGCCGTGCCCCCTTGGTCCTGCCCGGCGGCCAGCAACCCGGTGGCGACCTCGCGCAGCCGCTCGCCGAGCGCGACCAGGGCTGCGCGATCGGCGCGGCGGGCCAGGACCCCGAAACCGGATTCGGCAAGCGCCGCCAGCACATCGGTCGCCTCCAGACAGGCGACCAGCCCGCTGGCGAACTGCGCCCGCCAGCGCGCCTCGTCGAGCACCCCGGCGGCCTCACCGATCGTGAACGGGCGATCCGGCGCAAGGAGCAACAGACCGTAGCCCGCCCCCTCCAGGGCCGGATCGGCGAGCACGCCCTCCAACCGGCCGAGAAAGGCCCGCCGCTCGAACACCCCGCTCTCTGGCGCATGGCCCTGCTGCTCGCGCGAACGGCTCAGCCGATCCTGAACGACGGCGATCAGCCGATCGGGCAGGATGGGCTTGGGCAAGAAATCATCCCCGCCGACGCGCAGGGTCTCCAACTGCGTGGCCGGATCCGCCTCGCTGGAGAAGAAGACGATCGAAATCGAATGCAGCTCGTCGTGATCGCGGATGATGCGGGTCAACTCGATGCCGCTGACCCCCGGCATGTGTAGATCCATCAGGATCAGGTCGGGGCGAAAGCGCACCAGCGCATCGAGCACCAGCAGCGGATCGCTGACCGCCCGCACCTCCATCCCGACCTTCTCGAGCACCCGGTGGGCGAAGAGCGCCACCACCGGCTGGTCGTCGACGATCAGGATCCGCGGCCGGCTGATCCGATCCCGCACGAGATCGGCCAGCCGGACGCTCAGCGCCTCGCGGGCCAGCGCCTCGTCGGCGAGCGAAAAGAAGCCGTCGGCCCCGGCGCGCAACGCCTCGAGACGCGCCTCGATCCGACCGCTCGCGGCCAGACAGAAGACCCGTGCCCCCTCGCCCAAGCGACCCTTGAGCGCGGCCACCGCCGCCGCCAGAGCGCCCGGCGAGGCGGCGGCTCGAGTATCGACGAGGACCGCCGTCCCCTGACCACCAGCCACGTTCGGCAGCGGATCGGCCGCATCGGCAATCCCGACGAGGGTAGCGCCGACGCGCCGCAGCGCGGTACGTAGCGCCTCCGCGAGCGCCTCGTCGGCGCCGACGTAGACGAGCCGAAGCGGGTTGGACGCGATCGAATCATGGTTAGCCATCGTCCCTATGCACCTCCATGGCAGTGCTGATTGCCGATCCCTGGAACCGGCGAGCCGACACCGGCCGCCCACGGCGAGGGCGAAGCACGCCTCCCCGACGACAGCCGCGACACGAAGGCCGCCCTGCGTCCAGGAGAAATAATCGCCCTAAATCTAGGCCGCCACCGCCGCGACGACAAGCCGCGTAGCGCGCGCCGTAACCCGACGGCGGCCTCCGCCGGGCACCGCATCGCCGGCCGTCGGGTTACGCCCGAGTGCTTACGCCCCGGGTGCGCGGCGGGATGCGCTGCGCTTTCCCGCCCTGCGTTCTACGGCCCCGGCGATACCGGCACGGCCGGCCCGTAGGTCGGGTTAGGCGCGCCGCACGGCCCCCTATGAGAAATCACCGCTCGCGCGCGCCGTAACCCGACGGCGGCCTCCGCCGGGCACCGCATCGCCGGCCGTCGGGTTACGCCCCGAGTGCTTACGCCCCGGGTGCGCGGCGGGATGCGCTGCGCTTTCCCGCCCTGCGTTCTACGGCCCCGGCGATACCGGCACGGCCCGTAGGTCGGGTTAGGCGCGCCGCACGGCCCCCTATGAGAAATCACCGCTCGCGCGCGCCGTAACCCGACGGCGGCCTCCGCCGGGCACCGCATCGCCGGCCGTCGGGTTACGCCCCGAGTGCTTACGCCCCGGGTGCGCGGCGGGATGCGCTGCGCTTTCCCGCCCTACGTTCTGCCCGATGCGACGCAGTGCGTCCTGCCTTGCGGGCACCCATCAGCCGATGAACGGCGCCATTTTCGGGATGGGCTTCGCCCGAAGACGGCGTCGAGCCCCTATCATTAGAGTCCAGAAGACACGATGTCGACGAATTCGTCCTTCCATGCCGCAGGCCCAATGACGACCCGACTCGCCAACCCAGCCGAGCACCAGGCACCCCCGCGCCCCACAGCGGGTTCAACGGCGCGGCGGCCGCGCCACGCCGGCGTGACCCTCATCGAGCTGATCATGACCCTGGCGCTCGCCGGCATCCTGATGGCCCTGGCCGTGCCGAGCTTTCAGAGCGTCATCGCCAACAATCGCTCGACGGCCCAGGCCAACGCGATCGTCACGGCGCTGAGCCTGGCGCGCAGCGAGGCGATCAAGCGCGGCGGTCAGGTGAGCGTCTGCCCATCCGCCGATCCCGAGGCAGCATCGCCTGTCTGCCGCGACGGCACCGATTGGAGCGACGGCTGGATCGTCGTCACGGACTCGGCGGCGAGCGACGCGACGGCCCCCGTCATCGGCACCGTCTTGCGCGTCTGGTCGGCACCGACGGGCATCGCGACCTTCACCGGTCCCAACTGGGTCCGCTACCGCGGCGGCGGCGATGCCAGCCTCTCGGCCGCGATCGAATTCGAGATCGAACCCTCCGGCTGCTCCGGCCAACAGGGGCGCACCATCACGGTCGGCCTGGTCGGCCATGCCACGATCGCCAAGAAGGACTGCGAGAGCGGAGACGAATGACACCATGAACACCCCCTCCGCCCCCCCGCGCCCGGCCACCCAGCGCGGCCTGACGCTGATCGAGGTCCTGATCGCCGCCCTCGTGCTGGCGATCGGCCTGCTCGGCCTCGCCAGCCTGCAAGCGATCTCGATGCAGTTCAACCGCGGCGCGCTCCTGCGCACCCAGGCGACCATCCTCGCCTACGAGATCACCGACGCGATGCGGGCGAATCGGCAGCAGGCCCTCGCCGGGACCTACGGCGCGCCCCCGAACGGCCGAACCTACGACAGCGGTTCCTGCCCCGAAGAAAGCCAAAGCGATATCGCCCAGGATGATCTCCACGGATGGTGCGAGCGCCTGACGCGCCAGTTGCCTGCCGGCGCGGCGACTATCGCAGTGGCCAACGACGGGGCCGCCGAGGTCAGGATCCGCTGGGAGAGCCTGCGCGACTCGACCTGCGAAGACGACGAATGCGAATTCACGTTCGAGACGATCCTATGAATGCCCCGCGCCCGCAGGCCCACCTGCCACCGGCACCCCGCCACCAGCATCGGATCCGCTGGCGGGGTTTCTCGATGGTCGAACTCCTCGTCGCGTTGACGATCGGTCTGTTCCTCTCGGCCGGCGTTCTCCAGCTCTTCCTCGGCACCCGCCAGACCTACCGCTTCGAGGAGTCGCTCGCCCGACTCCAGGAGAACGGCCGCTATGCGATCGAGGCCATCAGCCGGGACCTGCGGATGGTCGGCCATATCGGCTGCGGCCGATTGGGTGACGTACTTCTTACCAATCTGGTCGACCGCGTCGAATTCTCCGACGAGACGCTGATCAGCGACGCGATCGAAGATACCGTAGCCGACGACGTCGCCTCCGGCACCGACTTCATGCGATTGCGCCTGCTCTCGGCCGAGTCCGCCTGGGTCACCAAAGACATGGAGCGCAAGACCGACCCCATTGTCATCGCATCGAACCCAGGCGGTTTCGATGACGACGACATCCTCGCGATCTCGAACTGCGAGAACATCGACATCTTCGCACCCAGCTCGGTCACATCGACGGAGATAACCCCGGCCAATGCGCTTTCAGAGGCCTATAAGGTCGGGAACATCACCGAGGGGGACGAGGATGACAGACCGGGCCGATACGCCAGCGTCGTCAAGCGGCTGCGCGATGTGACCTATTATGTCCACGAAAACGGACTGTGGCGCAGCCGCTATATCCCCGACGAGGACAACGACACGGCCAGGAACATCAAAGAAGAGCTGCTCGACGGCGTCCAGGACATGTGGATCCAGTACGGCACGCCCGATGGATATGAGGACGACCCTGATGACGTTGCGGACTGGCGCGAGGTCAGGGGCGTGCGAATCAGCTTGCTGCTGGTCAGCCCGGACATCGGGTCGAACGACGCCCCCCAGTCGTTGGAGTGGCGGGGCGTCACGCAAGCCTATGAAGACGGCCGCCTGCGCCAGGTCTTCTCGGCGACGATCGCGCTGCGCAATCGGCTGCAATGAGGCATTCCAAGATGGCCAATTCCACCAGACAGGCGATGCCGGCAACGCGCCAGGCGGGCGCAGCCCTCGTGATCGCACTGGTCTTCCTGCTGCTGATGACGATCCTCGGGGTCTCGTCGATGCAAGGCACCGCGCTGCAAGAGCGCATGGCCGGCAATCAGCGCGACCGCAATCAGGCATTCCAAGCCGCCGAGGCCGGCCTGCGCGCGGGTGAGATCTACGTCGACGAAAACTTGAAGGCGCTGACCGAGCTTGCTCGCGCGGAGGGCGTCGGCCTGACCTTTGGCCGCTTCACCGACCCGGCCGCTTGGGAGGCATCGGACGATCCCGACGAAGAGGCGGTGGAGCCGACCTTTACGATCGACAAAGACGACTATGGTGTTGCCAGTGATGTAGCCGTCCATGTCGGCCAATATATCTATTCGGCCCCGGGTCCGGATCTTGATAACTATGAGGTTATTCAACACTTCCCCATCACGGCGCGAAGCGTCGGCGGCTCGGGCTCGACCATCGTGGTACTCCAGAGCTATTGCGCCACGCCCGGCGACATCAGCATCCCGCTATGCGGCCCCCTGTGAACCGGCCGAGCAAGCTGCCCCCTGCGCCCAGGAGCCTCGTCATGCGTTGCGACCAACACCCCCTCGTCCGTCGTCTTTCCGTCCTGATGGGCGCCCTCCTGTTGACGGCGCTCGCGGGCCTCCCGGCCCGGGCCGAGATCAATATCGCCAACTACCCGATGGATCTCGGGGTGGGCGAGGCCGCGCCACCGCTCACGATGCTGGTCATGGGTCGCGATCATACCCTCTACTACGAGGCCTACAACGATGCCTCCGACCTGGACGGAGACGGCGTCCTCGACGTCGGCTACAAGCCGGACAGGATCGACTACTACGGCTATTTCGACTCCAACCTCTGCTACAGCTACGCCAATAGCCGCTTCTCGCCGACGGGCGCCACGGCCGACAAGAAGTGCCCCGGCGCCTGGAGCGGCGACTTCCTCAACTATGTGACCACCGCCCGCATCGATGCGCTGCGCAAGGTCCTCTACGGCGGGCGCCGCATCGCCGATCCCGCCGACCCGGACGAACCGACGATCCTCGAACGCACGTACATTCCCCAGGACGCTCACAGCTGGGGCAAGGAATACCGCAGCATCGCGCACGACGGCTACGACATCGCCGACTACACCCCGCTCTCCCAACCAGCCAGGGGCACCCGCCACCTCTTCGCCAACACGACACTACTCAAGACCGGCAACAAGGAACCGTTGATGCGGGTGCTGACCAATTCGAAGTATCGGATTTGGGAGTGGATCGCGATCGAACGGCCGGTAGCCGGCGATAGATGCGAGCACGGTGGCAGCGGACCGACCTGCACGACATCGGCAACCGAACAATGGGTAACGGTTCCGGAATCCGTTCTAGACATCACCCAAACGACCTACCGAATTACCAGCACCGATCAAAGCACGGGCGGCAACTACCCGACGAACTCGACTCAGTTCGACAACCTCGTGAGCAAGAATGCGACGCCCAGCAACCTGTGTGGTTCCAAACGCGCCTCGACGATCGACGGCACCGGCAACCCATTCGCGAACGTGAACGGTTGCACCAACGATTACTATCTGACCATCTTCTCCGGCCGAATCTATATTGCCGAGACCGGCACCTACACCTTCTCCGTCGACGGCGACGACGCCGTAGACGTGGAGATCGATGGCCGCACAGTCGCATCCTGGTATGACGGCCACGGCGTTTGCAACTGCAATACCCACACGGGCACCACCTCTCTGATGGCCGGGTGGCACACCATCCAGTTCAGGCATCAGGAGTGGGCTGGCGGCGACGCATATTACCTCAGATGGCAACTCTCCACGCCAGGTTCATCGCGGACGGATTATGTCGTTCGCGTCCAAGTCTGCGACCCACTGATCCCCGACGACAACTGCAAGGAGTATCCTGACGGCAACCTCAAGCCGGTCGGTCTTCTCCAGGATTACGGCGAATCCGATAAGATGCTCTTCGGGCTCGTCTCCGGGAGCTTCACGAGCCCGAAGAATAAGGCCGGCGGCGTGCTGCGCAAGAACATCGAGAGCTTCCGCGACGAGATCGATCCTGACACGGGGAGTTTCCGGACCGACGTCCTCGGCATCGTCCGCACGATCGACCGGTTCCGCATCGTCGATTTCGATATGGGCCAGAACTATAACTACGCCGGTGGCTGGCGGACCACCAGTTCGATGGCCGACGGAGGCAGCTTTCCCGACTGGGGCAACCCGATCGGGGAGATGATGTACGAGAGCCTGCGCTATTTCTCCGGCAAGACCAGTCCAACGAGCGCATTCGTGCCATCGCTGACAGATGGCCACGAACAGATCACCCTGAGGGACCATTCCGGTTCATCGACGATGCGGCTTCCAGCACCGGCCTGGGAAGACCCCTATACCCGCGACGACTCCCTCGCCTTCTACTGCTCCCCGGGTGTGCAACTGGTCATCAGCGACGTCAATCCGTCCTACGACACCGACGCGGTCCCAGGCACCTCGTTCGGTAGCTTCTCCGGGGACATCTCGGGCCTGAACGTCACGAGCGAGGCCCAGGAGATCTGGGACGCGGAGCACGGCGGTCCCAGCCAGCACTTCATCGGCCAATCGGGCGATGAGAGCGACGGCGCCCCGACTGCGAAGACGGTCACCAGCCTCGGCAACATCCGCGGCTTGTCCCCGGCCGAGCCGACCAAGCAGGGCGGCTACTATTCCGCTTCCATCGCCCGCTTCGGCTACACCAACGACATCCGCGACGACCTGGACGACGACCAGAACCTCACCACCTTCGCGGTCGCCCTGGCCTCGCCGCTGCCGCGGCTCGAGATCCCGGTCGGCGGCACCCGGATCACACTGGTACCCTTCGCCAAGTCCGTCGCCGGCAACAGTATCTCCGCGACGAAGGGCCAATTCCAGCCGACCGACACGATCGTCGACTTCTTCGTCGAATCGTTCGCGAACACGGATCCTCAGGGCTCCGATGCCGATGCGTCGGTCAACGAAGGCCGGCCCTACGCGAAATTCCGCATCAACTTCGAGGACGTCGAACAGGGCGCCGATCACGACATGGACGCCATCGTCAGCTACGAACTCGCCGTAACCGCGGACGATGAACTCATCGTCACGCTGAATTCGGAGTACGCCGCGGGCGGCATCACGCAATACATGGGCTATGTCATCTCGGGAACGACGGCCGACGGCGTCTACCTGGAGGTCCGCGACCAGAAGACCGGCGAAGGCAGCGGCCAGGATCCCGTCTATTTCCTCAACACACCACCAGGCCAGTCTCCAGGATACTGCGATGGCCCGTCCCCGCCGTCGGGATGCGCGCCCCTGCCCTTTACCGCCTCGCGTACCTTCGAGCCGAACCTCGGGGCGCAGGCCGCCACCGTCCTCGAGAACCCGCTCTGGTACGCGGCCAAGTACGGCTCCGACGATGATCCGGAACCGGGGGAGACCTCGCCCAACTATTTCCTCGTCACCAACGCCGGCAATCTGAAGGCGCAGATGGAGGAGGCCTTCCGGCAGATCCTGCTGCTCAGCGAACAATCCGGCGCCGCCGCCGCCGCGAGTTCGTCCTTCTTGTCGAGCGAGACCCTCCTGTACACGGTCAGCTTCCGCAGCGAAGACTGGTCCGGGGCCCTGATCGCCCGGGAGATCGAGGGGGACGGTCAGCTCGGCAGCACCGCCTGGGACGCGGAGGTACGGCTGCGCGACACGAGGCCCGACAACCGCAATATCGTCACCGTGAGCCTGGAGTACGACGAAGACAGCGGCGAGTACGAGCGCACCCCAGTCGACTTCGCGTTCGAAGACCTGAGCGAACGTCAACAGGCCAACCTCGACTGGGGCCCGAGCAGCGAGTCGCAAGGCTACGAGCGCGACACGGGTGACGGCCTCGCCGCCGCGCGCATCGCCTGGCTGCGCGGTGACGACGACGCCCACGAGTCGTTTCGCAGCCGGGTGTCGGACGAGGGCGACCTGCGCCTCCTCGGCGACATCATCAACGCCAGCCCGCAGTACGTCGGCAGCTACTACCCTGGCAGCAGCCGACTCCTCGGTGCCCCCGCCTACCGCGACCGGCCGGATATGATCTACATCGCCGCCAACGACGGCATGCTCCACGGCTTCAACGCGAAGACCGGCGCCGAGGAGCTCGCCTTCGTACCCAGCGCACTGCTGGAGCGAGAGACCGGGGAGGCGTTCACACCCCTCAGCCGCCTGATGGACCCCGACTATGTCGACGGCCTCGGCAGCCACCGCTACCTGGTCGATGGGACGCCCGTGATCGAGGAGGCGTACATCAAGGACGCCTGGCGGACCATCCTCGTCGGCAGCCAGGGCGCCGGCGGCCGGACGGTCTTCGCGCTCGACGTCACCGCGCCCAAGTCGTTCGGACCGAGCGACGTGCTCTGGGAGTTCACGGATCGGGACCTCGGCTATGGCGTCGGCCAACCCGTAATCGCCCGGCTCAGCACGGGCCAGTGGGCAGCGATCTTCGGCAACGGCTACAACGGCAGCAGCCAGAGGGCGATCCTCTTCGTCGTCGAGCTCGCGACCGGCGATCTGATCGCGAAGATCGACACGGGCGAGGGGGGCGGTGACGCCCCGAACGGCCTGGCCTCACCGAAGTGGACCCACTGGCCAGCCAATGACCTGACGGTCAACCACGTCTACGCCGGCGATCTGCAAGGCCACTTGTGGCGCTTCACGCTCGCTGACGCGAACAAGGCGAACTGGAGTGTCAAGGAGCTGTTCACGGCGACCGACGGCAGCGGCAACCCGCAGCCGATCACGGCCCGCCCGGCGATCGCTTATGCCCCCGGCGACAAGGACACCCTGATGGTGGCCTTCGGCACCGGCAGCTACTTCCGCGTGGAGGACGCCGCCGATACCCAGGTCCAGACCCTCTACGGCATCCGCGACAGCCTGACCGGCACCTACCCGATCGGCCGCAGCGAACTGCTCCGGCAGGAGATCGAGTCCGAGACCGAGATCGAGATCGGCGGCGAGGACTATCTGCTGCGCACCGTGTCCGAGACCGACTGGGACAGCGACAAGCGGGGCTGGTACCTCGATCTCGATTACGACACCAGCCCAGGCGAGCGGGTCATCAGCGAGGCGACCTTCCCGTTCGGATCGACGACCGATCACGTCCGCTTCACGACCCTGATCCCGAGCGATGACCCCTGCGTCGGCGGGCGCGAAGGGTTCCTCTACGACCTCGAGCTCCTGACCGGTGGGCGCTATGGGAGCCCAGTCTTCGACCTGGATGGCGACGGTGACATCGACAGTGACGATACGATCGACGGCATCCCGCCGAGCGGCATCGGCTTTGGGAGCGGAGAGCGGCTAACGGTGGTGCAGATCCCAGGCACCGGCATTGCAATCGGTAGCAGTGGCCGCGGCGAAGTGTTGCCTCTGGAAGGCGATAGTAATGCGTTCGGCCGCCAATCCTGGCAGCAGTTCAGATAGATGACGCACCGCACGTCGCCACGTGATGCCCAGAACGGATCGGGCACCCCGCGGCGCGTTGCGGGCCGAGCCCATCTGCTCGCGAAGGACTGCCCCTTGGGTGCCGAATGACCAGCGTTCCTCGCCGAGTCGCACCCCTGTTCGGGTGGCCGTCGAACCTTGCGTTTCTCCCGCGGTGCGGGCCGACAGACCAATCTCCGCCCCTTTTCGAACCCTCGCCTGGCGCGCACGCCGCGCCTCGCGCTCCCAACCTCGGAGAACCCCATGAAGATGACCCGTGTCCGCCCCCGCGGCTTCACCCTGATCGAACTGATGATCACGGTGGCGATCGTCGGCATCCTCGCCGCCATCGCCTATCCGTCCTACCAAGAACAGATCCGCAAGGCGCGCCGGGCGGACGCCCAGGCGGCGCTGCTCGAGCTGGCGCAGTTCATGGAGCGCTATTACACGATGAACAATACCTATGCCGGGGCCGACGACGAAGGCACGTTGCCTTTCGAAAAGGCCCCAAAGGACGGGGATGCCACCTATTACACCATCGACTTCGAGGGAGTGCCTGACGGCACCTCCTACACCCTCGTCGCCACACCAGCCGGGGCGATGACTGGCGACAAGTGCGGGACCCTGTCTATCAATGCAGCCGGCGTCAAGGGGATCTCCGCCGAAGACGTCGACCTATCGGTCTGCTGGCGTCAATGAGCTGAATCGTCTTTCTGGTCTTTCCTCGGGTCGCGAGGCCCTGATTCGCGAGTGGCCACGCGCCGCCACCGAGGCCGCTGTCGGGTTACGCCCCGAGGGGCTAACCCGACCTACGGCCTGGAGGTCATCGGCGAGGCCGATGGACGCGTCTCGACCGAATCGACGTCCGCGCTGCCGGCGGTTCCCTGGCGAGAGGTCACCGGCATGCGGCACCGGCTGATCCAAGGCTATGCGACAGTCGATGTGGACTTGGTCTGCGCGGGAGTCAACGAAGAGATCGCTCCATCGATCGACATCCTCGAACCGCTCGTACCCGCCGAGGATGACACGAACGCATGAACGCGAAACGTCTGCTGACTCTGTATGACCGCATCGCGGATGCCCCCAATGCCATCCCACGCCTGCGCCGCTTCGTGCTGAACCTCGCCGTGCGCGGGAAACTGGTGGCGCAGGACCCGGCTGACGAACCAGCGTCCGAGTTGCTGAAGCGGATCGCGGCGGAGAAAGCGCGGTTGGTGAAAGCGGGGGAAATCAGGAAACCGAAGGCCGTCCCACCTCTCGTGCACGCTGATCTACCGTTCACTCTGCCACACGGATGGGCATGGACGCAGATCGCGGAGCTTGGCGTCATCAGTCCTCGCAACGAGGCCCCCGACGACCTCGAGGCATCATGCGTTCCGATGTCGATGATCGCCGCAGAATATGCGTGGCGAACGGACACGAACCGCGTCCGTGGGGACAAATCAAGAAGGGCTACACCCACTTTGCGGACGGCGATGTGGGGCTCGTCACGATTACGCCTTGCTTCGAGAACGGCAAATCGACGGTATTCCGAAACCTGACGGGCAGCATCGGCGCCGGGACCACTGAATTGCATGTCGTTCGCCCGCTCTTCGTCGAGGCCGACTAGATCGTCTTGTCCCTCAAGAGTCCGCATTTCATCGAAACCGGCATTCCGATGACCCCGCCGAGGAGGTGGCGGCCTAGGCGGGGCAGCGCGATCGACCGCCGGCCGCCACCGCCGGTCGCTTGCCCAATCGCCCGCAAGCAGGCTCCTACCCCGCGGCCGAGTCTCGCTTCTACACGGAGTGTGCGAACGAGTCGGCGATCCCTCGTTGCCTGGCCGCTACCCCCTTTATTACTTTACGTATTCACCTGCGACCGGAGTGCCGTCATGGGAACGAGAACAGTCCGTCTCGACGAGGAAGCCGAGAAGACATTGGACCGCCTGCGCAATCTGACCGGGCTCTCGATCTCCGAGGTCCTGAAGCGGGGTTTGAGCGCCTACGAGAGCGAGGCCATGAAGCAGGCCAGGCGCACCCCCAACGACATTCACTCCGAGCTCGATCTCGGCGAGGGCGGTTACGCGATCGCTCCGGCGAGCGAGACCAAACACGCCGTCCGGGAGGCGATCCGCCGGAAGCACCGGCGGCGATCCTGACCGACACGGGTCCCCTGGTGGCCCTGTTCGATCCCGCCGACGGCAGTCACACCCACTGCAAGGAGATATTGGCCAAAGTCACCGAGCCGCTGTGCACCACGGTTCCGGTGCTGACCGGGGCCTTTCATCTACTGACCCCAGCCAGCATCGGCGCGCGGCGCCCGGTGGACTTCGTCGCGGCGCGCGGACTCGAGGTCCGCTACCTGGACGATCGCACGCTGACACGCGCCTTTGCCTTGATGGTGCGCCATGCGGATCACCCGATGGACTTGGCGGACGCCTCCCTGGTCGTGCTGGCCGAAACGCTCGGCTTGCGCAAGGTCTTCACGATCGACCGCGGCGACTTCGCTACCTATCGGATCCAGCAGGGACCCCGCCAGCTCGCCTTCGAGATCCTGTCCTGATCATCGCTGCCGCGTCGGAACGGCAAGCCCGAGAACGATCGGGCTCACCACCTCGATAGACACCGGGAGTGCGCGCCGGAGAATGGGCAAACCGCTGGCGGGATTCCCGGCGCCCTCGGAGGTGCGCGACCCGGGCGGGTCTTGCGACCCGCATCGGGCGATCCTCCGACCGCTGCCGCGCGGGTGCCGGCCGGCCGTGCTAGGCTGACGTGGTGCTGACTCCGTGCCAGGGGAACCCATGCGTTTCTTCAACACCGAAGGTCCGGTGCGAGCAGAGGACCACTACAGCCTGCCGCCGCTGTCGCGCTGGGATCTGGGGGAAGTCCTTCGCCTGATCGACCAGAAGAAATACTTCCTGCTCCATGCCCCGCGCCAGACCGGCAAGACCACCTGCCTGCTGGCGCTGATGGCGCATCTGAATCGGGACGGACGCTATCGCGCCGTCTATGCCAACATCGAGGCGGCGCAGACCGCGCGCGAGGATGTCGCCCGCGGCATGGCGGCGATCTGTAGTGTCCTGGGGCGTTCGATCCGGCTCTATCTGAACGACGCGCGTCCCGATGACTGGCAGCACCGCGAGGGGGCGATCTTTGCGCCCGAGGACCGCCTCGCGCGCCTGTTGGAGTTCTGGTCGGGCGCCGATCCGCGCCCGGCGGTGCTGTTATTGGACGAGGTCGATGCCCTGATCGGCGACACCCTCATTTCGCTGCTGCGCCAGTTGCGCGCCGGCTATCCCCAGCGCCCCCATGCCTTCCCGCAGACCGTCGTGCTGTGCGGGGTGCGCGACCTGCGCGACTACCGGATTCACGCCAGCTCCGAGCGCGCGGTCATCACCGGCGGCAGCGCCTTCAATATCAAGGCCAAGTCGCTGCGCCTCGCCGACTTCACGGCCGAGGAGACTCGCACCCTGTTGCTGGAGCATACCGAAGAGACCGGACAGGTCTTCACGGCGGAAGCCCTCGGGCGCGTCTGGGCACTGACGCAGGGCCAGCCCTGGCTGGTCAATGCGCTGGCCTACCGCGCCTGTTTCGAGCTGCCCGTCGGCCGCGACCGCACCCAGCCCATCACCCTGGAACTCATCGACCAGGCCAAGGAGGCGATGATCCTCGAGCGCGTGACCCATCTCGATCAGCTCGCCCACAAATTGCGCGAACCCCGGGTGCGCCATGTCATCGAGCCGATGCTAGCCGGCACCGCCTTGGGCGATGTGCCCGACGACGATATCCAGTATCTGCTCGATCTGGGGTTGCTGCGCCAGTCCGCCGGGGGCTTGCGCGTCGCCAATCCGATCTATCGCGAAGTCCTGCCGCGCATGCTGGCCTTCACCCCGCAAGCCTCGCTGCCCCAGATCGCCCCCACCTGGCTCGATCCCGATGGCACGCTGAACCCCGACGCCTTGCTCGATGCCTTCCTCGCCTTCTGGCGCCAGCACGGCGAACCCTTGCTCGGCAGCGCCCCCTATCACGAGATCGCCCCCCATCTGGTGCTCATGGCCTTCCTGCACCGGGTGGTCAACGGCGGTGGCACCCTGGAGCGCGAATACGCGATCGGTAAGGGCCGCATGGATCTGTGTCTGCGCTACGGCCCGGTCACCTTGGGCATGGAACTCAAGGTCTGGCGCGACGGCGCCCCGGACCCGCTCGCCGAGGGGCTGGGGCAACTGGACGGCTACCTCGCCGGGCTGGGTCTGAACAGCGGCTGGCTGGTGCTCTTCGACCGGCGCTCGGGACAGCCGCCGCTCGCCGAACGCACCGCCAGCACCACCCAGATCAGCCCGCAGGGGCACACGATTCGGGTGATCCGCGCCTGAGTCACGGCTCAACAATTGGCGATGCATGCGCCTGTGGCGGGCGAGACGCCCGCCACAGTGTCACGCAATTAGCCGCTCGAACCGCCCGTGCTATGCTCGCCGCGCCCCCTGATCCGCGAGGTGCGTCATGCGATTCTTCAACACCGAAGGACGTAGGACGTAGGGCGGGAAAGCACAGCGCATCCCGCCATCGACGGGTCGCCAACCCCTGATGGCGAGGCTCGCGCAGCCAGGCCGCCGCATGGGGAAACCGGCCGGGATCGTAACGCGACAAGCCCTTTTCATCGGCTGCGGGAGGCGCGACCGTGACATCGTGAGCGGCGGGATGCGCTTCGCTTTCCCGCCCTACGGGCTGGGAGGCGCGCGACCCGGGCGGGTCCTGCGGCCCGGTCCGGGCGATCCTCCGACCGCTGCCGCGCGGGTGCCGGTCAGCCGTGATAGGCTGACGTCGTGCTCACTCCGTGCCAGGGGAACCCATGCGTTTCTTCAACACCGAAGGTCCGGTGCGGCCGGACGACCACTACTGCCTGCCGCCGCTGTCGCGCTGGGATCTGGACGAGATCCTCAGCTTGGTCGACCAGAAGAAATACTTCCTGCTCCATGCCCCGCGCCAGACCGGCAAGACCACCTGCCTGCTGGCGCTCATGGAGCATCTGAATCGCGACGGACGCTATCGCGCCGTCTATGCCAACCTGGAGGGAGCCCAGGCCTGGCGCGAACGCCTCGCCGAAGCCATAGCGACCATCGTCACCGATATCGCCAACTCGGCCCAGGTCTGGCTCGGCGACGAGGCGCGCCCGCGCCACGCGCAGGAGGTGTTGTCCAACACCGCACCCGGCTCGGCGCTGAGCATCTTTCTCAGCCAGTGGTGCCAACGCACGCCGCAACCGCTGGTGCTGCTCCTCGACGAGGTCGATGCCCTGATCGGCGACACCCTCATTTCGCTGCTGCGCCAGTTGCGCGCCGGCTATCCCCAGCGCCCCCAGGCCTTCCCGCAGACCGTCGTGCTGTGCGGGGTGCGCGACCTGCGCGACTACCGGATTCACGCCAGCTCCGAGCGCGCGGTCATCACCGGCGGCAGCGCCTTCAATATCAAGGCCAAGTCGCTGCGCCTCGGGGACTTCACGGCCGAGGAGACTCGCACCCTGTTGCTGGCGCATACCGAAGAGACCGGACAGGTCTTCACGGCGGAAGCCCTCGAGCGCGTCTGGGCACTGACGCAGGGCCAGCCCTGGCTGGTCAATGCGCTGGCCTACCGCGCCTGTTTCGAGCTGCCCGCCGGCCGCGACCGCACCCAGCCCATCACCCTGGAACTCATCGACCAGGCCAAGGAGGCGATGATCCTCGAGCGCGTGACCCATCTCGATCAGCTCGCCCACAAATTGCGCGAACCCCGGGTGCGCCATGTCATCGAGCCGATGCTAGCCGGCACCGCCTTGGGCGATGTGCCCGACGACGATATCCAGTATCTGCTCGATCTGGGGTTGCTGCGCCAGTCCGCCGGGGGCTTGCGCGTCGCCAATCCGATCTATCGCGAAGTCCTGCCGCGCATGCTGGCCTTCACCCCGCAAGCCTCGCTGCCCCAGATCGCCCCCACCTGGCTCGATCCCGATGGCACGCTGAACCCCGACGCCTTGCTCGATGCCTTCCTCGCCTTCTGGCGCCAGCACGGCGAACCCTTGCTCGGCAGCGCCCCCTATCACGAGATCGCCCCCCATCTGGTGCTCATGGCCTTCCTGCACCGGGTGGTCAACGGCGGTGGCACCCTGGAGCGCGAATACGCAATCGGTAAGGGCCGCATGGATCTGTGTCTGCGCTACGGCCCGGTCACCTTGGGCATGGAACTCAAGGTCTGGCGCGACGGCGCCCCGGACCCGCTCGCCGAGGGGCTGGGGCAACTGGACGGCTACCTCGCCGGGCTGGGTCTGAACAGCGGCTGGCTGGTGCTCTTCGACCGGCGCTCGGGACAGCCGCCGCTCGCCGAACGCACCGCCAGTACCACCCAGATCAGCCCGCAGGGGCGCACGATTCGGGTGATCCGCGCCTGAGGCCACGGACTACTCTCAAGAATGCCGGCCCTGCCGACCGCGCGCCGAGGCCTCTCACCGGTCAGCTGCGGTGCCGAGCCCCGCCCCCCGCCCAACCTGGCGGGAGGGACGGGGCTGGGGCGCTCAGGCGCGCTCTTCGGCCGGTTCCGGGAGGACGATGTTGACCTCGAGGGTCTCTCGGTCGTCGTCCTGCTCGTAGTTGACCGAGACCGCGTCCATGTCGACGGCCACGTATTTGCGGATCACGTCCAGGATGTCCCGCTGCATGTTCAGCAGATAGGTGGGGCGATTGCGCTCTGCCCGATCATGGGCGACGAGGATCTGCAGGCGCTCCTTGGCGACGGTCGCACTGCCCTTGGGACGCTGGCCACGAAAATAGTCGAGCAACCCCATGGTGATCACCCCCTCTTCAACAGACGGCTGAAGAAGCCCTTCTTCTCGACGGCCAGGAAGCGATGTGGCACATCTTCGCCCAGATAGCGGGCAACCATGTCGCCATAGGCCTGACCCGCCGGACTGATCTTGTCGAGGACCACCGGCGTCCCGGCGTTCGAGGCGTTGAGCACGGCCTGCGACTCGGGGACGACGCCGAGCAGGTCCATCGACAGGATCTCCTGCACGTCCTCGACGCTCAGCATCTCGCCATGCGCGACCCGCTCCGGGGAATAGCGCGTCAAGAGCAGGAACTCCCGGATCGGCTCGGCATTGGTCTCGGCCCGCTGGGACTTGCTCGAGAGGATCCCGAGCATGCGGTCGGAGTCGCGCACCGAGGAGACCTCGGGGTTGGTCACGACGATCGCGTCGTCGGCGTAGTACATGGCCATCATCGCGCCATGTTCGATGCCGGCCGGCGAATCGCAGACGACGAAGTCGAAGGTCTTCGAGAGTTCCTCGATGACGGCCCCGACGCCCTCTTTCGTCAGCGCGTCCTTGTCGCGGGTCTGCGAGGCCGGCAGGACATAGAGCTGATCGCAGCGCTTGTCGCGGATCAGGGCCTGATTCAGGTTGGCCTCGCCGTTGATGACGTTGACGAAATCATAGACCACGCGCCGCTCGCAGCCCATGATGAGGTCGAGATTGCGCAGGCCGACGTCGAAATCGATGACCGCGGTCTTGTGACCACGCAGCGCCAGCCCCATGGAGAAGGCCGCTGCGGTCGTCGTCTTGCCGACGCCACCCTTGCCCGAGGTGATAACGATGATTCTGGCCAATCTCTGGCCCTCCTGGTTTTGCTAACGGGAAAAGCGAATGATCGATCGCGCCCGCGTCCGGACCGCCACGGGCACCGCCGAGGCCAGCCGGTGCGGCCTCGGCCACGGCGTACCGGCGGTGCTACAGCGGCTCGATCCGCAGCGCCTGGCCATCGAGGAAGATCTGCACCGCCACGCCGCGCAGCGCCGCCGGGATGTTCTCGCTGACCCGGTAGTGGCCGGCGATGGAGACCAGCTCGGCCTGCAAGTCCTGGCAGAAGATCCGCGCCTCGACATTGCCGTTCATCCCGGCCATCGCCCGGCCGCGCAACGGGCCGTAGACATGGATGTTGCCCTCGGCCATCAGCTCGGCGCCGGAACTCACGGCGCCGACGATCGAGAGATCGCCGCCCAGCGCATGGATGCGTTGACCGGAGCGAATCGGGCGGTTGATCAGCGTGAAGCTGCCCGAGGGCGGCGGGGCCGCCGCGAGCGGCTCATGGTCGGGCTCGGGCTCCGTCCGGGGCGCCGGCCGGCGTGGCGCCGGGGGCGGCGCGCCTCGGCCCTGGGCCTTGTCGCGCGGCACCCGCGATTCGCCGAGGACCGCGAGCTCCATCGCCTGCGCCGCCCGGTGGTGTTGCTCGGTGCCCCCGCGCACGCCGAAGGGCAGCATGCCGTGGCCGCGCAGCAGGCCGACCAACATTGGGAATTCGACGTCGCGCTCGGTCTCTGGCAGGCCGCCCAGGTCGATGACGACGGGCGTGTTGCGGAAGAAGTCCGGCGCCTGCTCGACCTTGGCGGCGAGCTGGGCCGCGACCGCGTCCAGGTCCACGTCGAGCAGGCGGATGATCGGTAGCGTGAAGCCGGCCGATTTGAGTTCGAAGGCGGGCTTGATGCCACCAACCATCTGATCAGCTTTCGATGCCATCTTGTCGGCCGTCAGGCCCCCCTGTCCCGAGAAGCGTCATGCGGAAAGGCCCGCACCGGCGGGCCTCGGTCAATCGTTTCATCATCGGCGGACCGCCGCGTGGTCGCGGCCGCCCAATCGGCACCGCCGGCGCCTCCCCATGGCGCGGCGACCCGCCCGGCACCCGGCACGGACCCCGACGGCGGCGCCCGATCGGACACCGCCCCGAGCACCCACGGTGCCCCTGCGCGTGCCCCGTTCAGCCGGGCGGCCATTGTAGCGGCCGCCCCCCGAGCACGTGCAGGTGCAGGTGGAAGACCGTCTGGCCGGCCGCCGCGTTGCAGTTGACGACGACGCGGTAGCCAGCCTCGGCGATGCCCTCGTGGGCGGCGACCTTGGCCGCGGCGAGGAACAGCTTGCCGAGCAGCTCGGCATCCTCGGGGGCGGCATCGTTCAGCGTGCGGATCGGCTTGCGCGGGATCACCAGCACATGGGTCGGCGCCTGCGGGCTGAGGTCGCGGAAGGCGACGATCTCGTCGTCCTGATAGACGATGTCGGCCGGGATCTCGCCGGCGGCGATCTTACCGAAGATGGTCTCGGACATGGCGCACTCCTCGTCGATTCAACACCCGAATCCGGCCGCCATCACAGGGCATGACGACCGACGAAGGCATGGGCGAGCGTGCCCCCGTCGACCATCTCCAGATCGCCGCCGAGCGGCACGCCGTGGGCGATCCGGGTCACGCCGACCCCGGCGCTCGTCGCGAGCTGGGCGATGTACTGGGCCGTCGCCCCGCCTTCGACCGTCGGGTTCGTGGCCAGGATCAGCTCGGCGATCCCGTCGCGGCGCAGGCGCTCGGCGAGGAGGTCCAGGCCGAGCTCGTCCGGGCCGATCCCGTCGAGCGGCGACAGGCGGCCGCCGAGCACGAAGTAGAGCCCACGGTAATCGGTCGCCTGCTCGATGGCAATCACCCCGGAGGGCTGCTCGACGACGCACAGCAGCGTCGCGTCGCGGCGCGGATTGGCGCAGAGCCCGCAGAGCTCGGTCTCGCTCAGCGTGCGGCACTTGCGACAGCGCGTGACGCGGGCCATCGCCTCGGCGAGGACGCGGGCGAGCTCGCGGCCGCCGTCGCGGTCGCGCTCGAGCAGGTGGAAGGCCATGCGCTGCGCCGACTTCGGCCCCACCCCGGGCAGGCAGCGCAGGGCGTCGATCAGCTGGCTGACCAGCGGCAGCTCGGTCACGGCGACTAGAAGGGCATCTTGAAGCCGGGCGGAAGCGGCAGACCGGCCGTGACGCCGGCCATGTTCTCCTGGGCCTTCTCGGCGACCCGCTTCACGGCGTCGTTGACGGCGGCGGCCACCAGGTCTTCGAGCATCTCCTTGTCGTCGCCGAACAGCGTGGGGTCGATCTCGACCCGCTTGACCTCATGTCGGCCGGTCATGGTGACCTTGACCATACCACCGCCGGACTCGCCGACGACCTCCTCCCGCGCCAACTGCTCCTGCGCCTTCTGGAGATCTTCCTGCATCTTCTGGGCTTGCTTGAGGATATTGCCTAGTCCAGCTTTCACGCGTGTCTTACCTCTGTTTGGCTCGTTACCGTCAAGGAACGATGCGAAAATGACCGGTGCATGCGATCGGGTCGAGCTACCGTGCGACACGCAGCCTGTCGGGTTACCGTGCGCGCGCCCCGTGCCTTCTCATCGAAGGCCGTGCGGGTGCGCCTCCCCTCCCGCCCCTGTCGTCGCCCGGCGCACGACGGCCGGGATCCTATCGACCCGCGGCGCCGCGGGGCGGCCTGTCAATGGCTGGGCTTGATGCTGCCCGATACCCATTCCGCGTCGAACTGCTCCCGGATCGCGCAGGCCACCGGGTCCTGCTGCATCGTCTGCTGCGCCTCGGCCTGCCGCTCGGCGGCCTGGCGGCGGCGGCGCTGCGCCGGGGTCTCCCCCTCCGGACGGGACAGACAGATCTCCAGGCGCAGGTCGACGCCGAGGGCCTGCCCCAGCGCCTGCCGGAGCCGCGCCTCGGCGCTCGCCACCCGCACATGCTGGCTGGCAACATCCAGGTTCAGCCGCAGGCATTGGCCGTCCCAACCGATCAGCTCGCAGTGGTGCGCCAGCTCGTTGGCCATGCCCCCGAGCTTGAGCTCGCCGATCAGTCGGTGCCAATCCTCGGCCCCGGCGAGGGACCGCCCCGGGACCGCGGCGGGCACCTCGACAGCCGCCGGCGCGACCGCGACCGCCGGCCGGGGCGGAG
>NZ_NRRW01000023.1 GCF_016583835.1 Thiococcus pfennigii
TAACCCGACGGCCGGCAACGCGGCGGCCACCGAGGCATCCGCGCCCCGACCGCCCGCAAGCGGGCGCCTACCGGCGCAGGCGGCGTCAGCGGGGCCGTTGTCGGGTTATGGCGCGCGCGACCGCTGCCTTCCCATCGAAGGCCGCGCCGGCGCGCCTAACCCGACGGCCTCGCACCCGAAAAAGAGATCTCGCGCAGAGACGCAAAGGCGCAGAGAAGGAGAAGAGGAGCGTACTGGTGACATCGACCAAGGCTTTCTCTTCACTTTGCGCCTCTGCGTCTCTGCGCGAGCCCTTAGGTCGCATGAGCCCTGTAGGGTCCTCTGTGCGGGCCGTTCGGGCTCGTGCAGCACTTCAGAAATCCCGAGGCTGTTCGTTGTCGTTGTCCTAATCGTAGTCTGATCGTCGATTACAACAGCGACAGCGATGGTCGTTGGAGCCGGTCTCGGAACATCCGCACTGCTGCACTAGCGGTCTTTACCCAGCTCCAGCCGCCGCTCGATGCGCTCCACACGCGCTACGAGCCTGTCGTACCTCGCATGCTGATCGGCGATGTCGCCGTACAGGCTGGCGTGATCGCGGCGCAGACCGGCAACACCGCTCTCCAGACTTGTGAGCCTCTGTTTGATCTCGCGGACATCCTCTTTGACGGCCGTGACATCGGCTCGGAGGGCGCGCAAATGTTCGAGGATCAAGCTTTCGACATCTTCGGTCATGGCGCTCGCCCAACAGGTTGGGACCAGCAACTCTAGCACACCAGAGCGAGCGGCATTGACGACCGCGACCCGCCCTCTCCCGATGACGGTCGCGACGCCGGTTCCCTCCCTCGCCCCCTGGAAGAGGGACGAGCGCTCAGGGGCGAGGCGCCATGTCCTCGCCCGGGGCGGCCCGCGTCCGGCATTGATCGCGGATGGCCAAGAGGGGTGCGTCCGGGCTCGGCGGGGCCGCCGCCCAGGCTGGATCGGGCCGCCAGTGCCGCACCCAGTCGGGGAGCCGCTCGGCGGACATCGGCGGGGCGATGCCGAAGCCCTGGGCCAGGTCGCAGCCCAACGCGAGCAGGTCGAGTCCGTGCGCGACGGTCTCGACCCCCTCGGCGATCACGGCGCGGTCGAAGGCCTTCGCCAGGCCGATGACGCCGGTAACGATCGCGCGGTCCTCGGCATCCTCCAGCATGTCGCGGATGAAGGACTTGTCGATCTTCAGCGCGGTGACCGGCAGCAGTTTCAGGTAGGTGAGCGAGGAGTAGCCGGTGCCGAAGTCGTCGAGCGCCGAATGGACGCCGAGCCGCCGACAGTCCTCGATGAGCTTACCGACGTGCGCCATGTCGGCGATCGCGGCCGTCTCGGTGATCTCGATCTCGAGGCAGGCGCCGCCTGCGAGACCCGAACGGCCCAGCTTAGCCGCCAGCTCCGCGCCGAAGCTGGGGCGCTGCAGATGGCGGGCCGCGACATTGATGCTGACGGCGATCCGCAGCCCCTCGGTCCGCCACTCGGCCAGTTGGCGCAGGGCCTCATCCATCACCCAGTCGCCGATCGCGACGATCAGGTCGCTGTCCTCGATCAGCGGCAGGAACTCGGCCGGTGGCAACAGTCCTCGTTCGGGGTGGTGCCAACGGATCAGTGCCTCGGCCCCGATCACCTGGCCCCGGCGCATGTCGACCTTGGGCTGGTAGTGGAGCACCAGTTCGCTATCGGCGAGCGCCCGCTCGATGCGTCGGATCGCCTTCTGGCGCTCGAAGAGGGCGATATCCTGCCGATCGTCGTAGAAGAAGAAGGTGTTCTTGCCGAGCTGCTTGGACCTGTACATGGCCTGATCGGCCTGGCGGATCAGCGTGTCGCTGTCGACGGACCGATCCGAAAACAGGGTGACGCCGATGCTGGCGGTGACGGACACCGATTGCCCGGCGACGTTCAACGGTCGTGCAACGGCAGCCAGGAGGCGCTCGAGGATCTCGACGCAGGCGGCCTCGTCCGACAGGTCGGTGAGCAGGATCACGAATTCATCGCCGCCGAGGCGAGCCACTGTATCGTTGCCGCGCAGCTCGGCCCGGAAGCGTTCGGCCAGCTCGATCAACAGCCGATCGCCGGCGTCGTGGCCGTAGCGGTCGTTGATCGGCTTGAACCCGTCGACGTCGAGGAAGCAGACCGCCAAGCGCGACTGTCCCCGCTCGGCCCGGGCGATCGCCTGGTGCAGCCGGTCTTGCAGCAGCATGCGGTTGGGTAGCCCAGTCAGCACATCGAAATGGGCGATGCGCTCCAGCTCGGCCTCGTGCCGCTTCAGGGCGGTGATGTCGGTGATGATGCCGACATAGTGAGACGTGGCGCCCTGGTCATCGACGACGGCCGAGATGGTCAGTTGCTCGGGATAGAGGTCACCGTTCTTGCGGCGGTTCCAGATCTCGCCACGCCAGACCCCTTCCTCTCGCAACGACAGCCACATGGCACGGTAGAAGTCCGGGCCGTGCCGGCCAGACTTGAGAACCGCCGGCGTGAGTCCGATGAGCTCGGCCCGGTCATAGCCGGTGATCCGCACGAAGGCATCGTTGACGTCGATGATCCTGGCATTCGGGTCCGTGATGACGATCCCTTCCTGGGTATGCTCGAAGACGCTCGCAATCAGTTTCAGCCGGGTCTCGGCCCGCTTGCGGGCGGTGATATCCTGGAAGGTCACGGCGAACTGGCCTGGCGCCGGACGGAAGGCTCGGACCTCGAAGTGCTTGTCGATGGCACGGCTGTAGGACTCGAAGGTGTCCGGCTCGCCGGTCAGCGCCACCCGCCCATAGCGGGCGATCCACTCGCCCTCGGTGGCCGGCATCACCTCGAGGACACGGCGACCGACGACATCCGCGGCACAGAGGCCCGTCATCGCCTCGAACGCCGGATTGACGGCCAGGAACCGATAATCGCAGGGTCGGCCGGCATCGTCGAGCAGGATCTCGTGGAGCGCGAAGCCGTTGATCATCTCGCTGAACAGGACCCTGAAGCGCTCCTCGGAGAGCTGCCGCTCGGTCTCGGCGCGGGCCAACTCGGCCCGCTTGCGCTCGGTGATGTCCTGCAGGGTCTCGATCGCGCCGATCGTCTCGCCGTGCAGGCCGCGCAACGGGGCGGCCGTGAAGGCCAACCAGCGCCCGCCGTGTGGGAACTGCGGAAAATGGCCTTCCGCTTCGTAGGCCCCGTCGATGAAGGCCGACGGTCGACAATCGGCGTAATACTGCGCGAAGTCCGTCGACGCCGCCCCGTCGAGGACGAGGTCCGCCATCACCGGCCGGGCCTCGGCGTAGAAGGCGCGCCACTGGTCGCGGGTCCCGATCATGGTGTTGGCCGGGATGCCCATCACGACCTCGCAGGCCCGGTTCCAATGGGTCACGCGGTGCTCGACGTCGAGCACGAAGATCGGCACCGGGCTGCCCTGGATGATCTCGCTCAACTGCCGTTGACTGGCCAGGATGTCGGTCTCGGCGCGCTTCTGGTCGGTCACGTCCTGAAGCACCTGGATCGCGCCGATCGGCCGGCCGTCCGGGCCATGCAGCGGGGCCGCGCGGAACAGGATCCAACGGCCACCGCCGTGCAGGTGCGGGAAGAACCCCTCGGCCTCGCATGAGCCATCGTCCTGGGAGCCGCGCAAGCCCTCACCGTACCATCGGCGCAGCTCTCCCGCCGTCGCGCCGGCGATGACCAGGTCCGCCAGCAACGGGCGCGCCTCCGGGTAGAAGGGGCGCCACTGATCGCGCGTCCCGATCATGGCCGCCGCCGACACGCCCGTGAGCCGCGCACAGGCCCGGTTCCATTCGGCCACGCGATGCTCGGTGTCGATCACGAAGGTCGCGACCGGGGACTGCTCGACGAGATCCCGTCCAGTCAGCAACATGACACTCCCCCGCTCGCCCGCATGTCGTGGTACACCTGATCGCTTCGTTGGCAGGGCCGTCGAGCCGGCCCAGCCTGCGCGTGCCGCCCGCCGGTTCCATCCGCCCCTTGGCGGGGCCTGCACTTCGTTAGGAACGATGCAAGAAGGAGCGTTGCAACTCAGCCCTCGATGTTGGGTTGGGCTGCGCTAACCCGGTCTTCTATCTTATCTCACGCCAACGGCCGAACAGATTGGTTGTAGGTGCCGTGTCGGTGCGGCTTTGGGGCACCTTGAAAAATTCAAGGTGCCCGTGCGGGGCCAGGATGCCCCGCCATTTTCAGTCGCCTAAGCGACTAAAAATGAAGCGATGTGGAAATCGCATTTTCGCTTCGCGTCTTGAGAAATTGCCCGGATGGCAATTTTTCAAGGTCCCCCAAAGCCGCACCGACAGCGGGCCATAACCCGACACCCCTGTGGACTCCTTTTCCGTGAGCTCGCCTCAGCGGTTATAGAGCAACAGCGAGGCACCCAGCAGGATCGCGACCCAGAGGACCATGCTGCCGGTCGGCCAGGTGCGGGCCAGGGTCCCCTGGGGGCCGTGGTGCCTCGAGAGGTTCCCGACCAGCCGCTCGATGCGCCCCCGCCACCGCCCCGTCAACGCGCCATGGAAGGCGCTGGTGCGCACCGAGAACTCGCTCAGGAGTTCCTTGAAGAACTTGCGGTAGAACCAGTCGAAGTCCAGGCTGATCGTCAGGGTGCGACGCATCAGCGGCAGCATCGCGAAGAAGGCGAAGCCGGCGAAGAGCAGCAACTGGAGCTGACTGACGACGTGCTCGAGGGTATAGGGCTGATAATCGACCGGATGGGGCAGGATCCCATAGAGGACCTGCGGGAACAGGCCGATGGCCAGGCACAGGAACGAGAACAGCCACATCGCCTGGCGCATGTTGGCCGGCGGGTCCGGCGGTCGCAGCCCGGAGTCGCGCTGGAAGAAGACGAACCAGGGGAACTTGATGCCGGCGTGCAGGAAGACGCCGGCCGAAGCGGCGAGCAACAGCAGCCAGACCAGGGCCAGGCCCTCGTTGGCCGCGGCCTGGGTCTCGAGCGACTTGGTCACGAAGCCGGACGTGAACGGGAAGGCCGAGATGGCCAGGGCGCCGACGATGCCGTTGATCGTCGTGACCGGCATGCTCTGGAAGAGTCCGCCGAGGTCGGTGCACTTGCGTCGCTGGGTCATCCACAGGACGCTGCCGGCCGACATCAACAGCAGGGCCTTGTAGAGGATGTGCGCGAAGGCGTGGGCCGCGGCGCCATTGAGCGCGAGCGGGGTACCGATGCCGATCGCCACGACCATGAAGCCGACCTGGTTGACGATGCTGTAGGCCAGGATGCGGCGCATGTCGTTCTCGAGCAGCGCGTAGAGGATCCCGTAGAAGACCATGTAGAGGCCGATCGGGACCAGGATCTCGGCGCCGGGAAAGCCGACCAGCAGGGCGTAGACGGCGGTCTTGGTCGTAAAGGCCGACAGGAAGACGGTCCCGCTGGGGCTCGCCTCCGGGTAGGCGTCGGCGATCCAAGCCGACAGGGGCGGCGCCCCGGCGTTGATCAGGAAGCCGGCCAGGATCAACCAGGTCGCGAGGCTCTCGGGGCGCATCGCCGTGAAGGCGATCGAGCCCGTCTCGGCCACCCAGGCGGCGATCCCGGCCATCAGCAGCACGCCGCCGAGCAGGTGGATCAGCAGGTAGCGCAGGCTGGCCCGGTAGGCGCCCTCGGTGCCGGCCGCCCAGAGGACCAGCGTCGAGCCGATCGCCATCAGCTCCCAGAAGATGAACAGGGTGATCAGATCGCCGGCGAAGGTGACGCCGATCGCGGCCCCGGCGTAGGCGTAGGCGGCCGTCAGCTCGAAGGTCGTCGCCTGGCGCAGCGCATAGAGCCCGCCGGCGAAGGCCATGATGGCGAAGACGGTCGCGAACAGGCGCCCCTCGCTCGTGACCCGCACCAGCTCCAACTGGTAGTCGAGAAAGGGGACGCTGACCAGGGTGCCCAGCGGCCACCACCAGATCGCCGCGAGCGTCAGCGCCGGCAGGCCGAGGATCAGCGCCGAGCGCAGTCGCTCGCGCGCGAACGGCAGTGCCGCGGCGCCGAGCAGCAGGATCAGGCCCGGGGGCCAGGCCAGGTCAGTCATCGCGAACCCCATCGTCCCGATCGTCGTAATAGTGATCCGGGCGCTTCAGGAAGATCCCCATCACCTTGGCCAAGGCGACCATGCCGGCGCAGGTCGTGAAGCCGTACCAGGCGTAGAAGCCCCAGCTCGCATCCAGGGTCATCCCCTGCCCCGGGAAATGGGCATGGTGGTGCACGAAGAACTCTGGCAGCAGCGCCAGCACCAGGATCGCAATCTGGATCAGCCAGAGATTCGGGAGGTTCTCGCGACGATAGAGCCAATGGGGGGCGCGCGGCGATGGCATGGTGTCACTCACTCGGGATCGATGGTGATGGCACGACCGGGTCTCACGACTCGACCAACTGCCGGGCCAGTGTCAGCGGGACCTCGGGGAAGAGGAACAGCAGCAGGGTCAGGGCCGCCGTCGCGGTCAGGGCGATGACCATCGGCCGGGGGGCCTCGCCATGCGACGGCGCCTCGCCGGCCGCCGCGCGCTCGGATCGGAAGAAGGCGGCATAGACGATGGGCACGAAATAGGCGGCGTTCAGCAGCGTCGAGGCGACGATCACGGCGACGGCGACCAATTGCTCGGTCTCCAGGGCCCCGAGCAGCATGTACCATTTCGACAGGAAGCCGGCCGCCGGCGGCAGCCCGATCATCGACAGGGCGCCGATCGCGAAGGCCCCCATGGTCCAGGGCATGCGCCGGCCGATGCCATCGAGCTGACTGATCTCGGTCTTGTGGGCGGCCGTGTAGATGGCGCCGGCCGCGAAGAAGAGCGTGATCTTGCCGAAGGCGTGGGCGGCGATGTGCAGCGCCGCGCCGATCGCCGAGATCGGCGCCAGGATCGCCGCCGCCAGCACGACATAGGACAGTTGGCTGACGGTCGAATAGGCCAGGCGGCGCTTCAGGTTGTCCTGGTGCAGCGCGATCAGCGAGGCGGCGATGATCGTAAAGCCGGCGGCATAGAGCAGCCACTGGGCGCTCGGGACCGACTGCAGCGATTCCAGGCCGAAGACATAGACCAGGACCTTGACGACGGTGAAGACCCCGGCCTTGACGACGGCGACCGCGTGCAGCAGGGCGCTGACCGGGGTAGGCGCGACCATCGCGGCCGGCAGCCAGCGATGCATCGGCATCAGCGCCGCCTTGCCGATGCCGAAGACATAGAGCCCGAGAAGCACGGCCAGCAGCGGGCCGTCGAGGTGCCCGGCGATGAGGCCGCCCGGCACGAAGTCGAGGTGCCCGGCCAGGTGCCAGGTCCAGACGATCGCCGGCAGCAGCAGCCCGATCGAGGTCGCGATCAGGATGCCCAGATAGACCCGCCCGGCCCGCACCGCGGCCTCGCTGCCCTTGTGCGTGACCAGCGGATAGGTCGAGAGCGTCAAGATCTCGTAGAAGATGAACAGCGTCAGCAGATTGGCCGCGAAGGCGATGCCGATCGCCGCGCCCAGGGCGATCGCGAAGCAGACGTAGAAGCGGGTCTGGTGCGCCTCCCGATTGCCGCGCATGTAGCCGATCGAATAGAGGGAGTTGATCGGCCACAGCAGGGTCGCGACCGCGGCGAACAGCATCCCGAGCGGCTCGACGCGCAGCGCGATCGCGACGCCCGGCAGCAACTCGACCAGCGTGAGCGCCGGACGCTCGCCGGCCAGGACCGCAGGCAACAGCGACCAGACCGCGAGCAGCAGCAGCCCGGCCGTGATCAGCGTGACCGCCTCGCGAAGGTTCGGCGTGCGCCGGGCGGCGATGATGCCCACCGCCCCGGCGAGCGGGATCGCGAGCGACAGGGCCAGGGGGATCTGGGAGGCGATCTGTGGGGCGATCATCGGGCCACCCCCGCGAAGAGCCCCGCCGCCGCGGTCTCGGCGAGGCCGACGGTGAGGCGGGTATCGAGGCCGAAATAGAGATTCGCCAGCACCAGCGCCCAGGTCGGCGCCAGCAGCGCGAGCGGCACCTCGGTCACGGCCTCGGCGCCCGCCGGGCGGGGCCGAAAATAGGCCACCTCCACGACCCGCCAGATGTAGAGGACCGCGAGCAGCGACGCGATCAGGATCAGGGCGGCCACCGGCCACCAGCCGGCCTCGATCGCGGCCAGGATCAGGTACCACTTGGAGACGAAGCCGACCGTCAGCGGCACCCCGATCAGGCTGAGCCCGCCGACGACGAACGCGGCGAGGGTCCAGGGCATCTGGCGTCCGAGTCCGGCCATGCCCGTGAGCCGCACCGGCCCGAGCCGGTAGGCGACGGCGCCGAGGGCCAGGAACAGTGCCCCCTTCATCAGGGCATGGTTGAACAGGTGCAGCAGGGCCGCCGTGAGTCCGGTGACGCTGACCAGGGCCAGGCCGAGGGTCATGTAGCCGATCTGGGCCACCGAGGAGTAGGCGAGCATGCGCTTGACATCGTCCTGGAAGATGGCGACCAACGAGGCGCTCAGGATCGCCGCCAGCGACAGGGGCAACAGGATCCAATGGGTGAGCATCGCATCGAAGGCGAACGCGACACCGAAGATGGTGTAGAGGAAGCGGATCAGCGCATACAGGGCCACCTTGGTCGCGGTCGCGGCGAGGAAGGCGGTGACCACGGACGGGGCATAGGCGTAGGCGTTGGGCAGCCAGAGGTGCAGCGGGAACAGGGCGAGCTTCAAACCGATGCCGACGACGAGGAACGCGAAGGCCGTATGCAGGGTCCGCGATTCCTGGAGCGGGGCGATGCGGATGGCCAGATCGGCCATGTTCAGCGTCCCGGTGAGCATGTACAGGAGCCCGACGCCGATCAGGATGAAGGTGGCGCCGATGGTGCCCATGATCAGGTACTGATAGGCCGCAGTCAGTGCCCGGCGATCCCGCCCCATCGCAATGAGCGTATAGGACGCCAGCGATGAGATCTCCAGCAGCACGAACAGATTGAAGGCATCGCCGGTGATGGTGATGCCGAGCAGACCGGCCAGACACAGCAACAGCGCGGTGAAGAAGATCGCCTGCTGCTCGGGGGGGATCTCCCGCGCGACGCTGCGCCAGGCATAGGGCAGGATCGCCGCGGCGATACCCGAGACGATCAGCAGCACGAAGGCGCTGAGGCGATCGACCCGGTACTCGATGCCCCAGGGCGCCGGCCAATCGCCGAAGGCATAGCCCGGCAGGTCGCCGTTACCAATCTGGCTCAGCAGGGCGACGGCGATGGCCAGGGTGAGCCAGCTCACCGCCGTCGCGAAGGCCCAGGCCCAGCGCCCGCGGCCTAGGAGTAGGCAGATCGGGGCGGCGAGCAGCGGGACGACGACTTGCAGGGCGGGCAGATGGGCGGCGATCACAGGCTCTCGTCCTGGGCATGGATCTCGTCTTCCTCGACCGTCCCGTAGGCCTCCTTGATCCGGATCGCCAAGGCCAGCCCGAGCGCCGTCGTCGCGATGCCGACGACGATGGCGGTGAGGATCAACACATGCGGGAGTGGATTGGAGTAGCTGGTCGCGCCGGCGACGACGATCGGCGCCGTGCCACCCTGGACCTTGCCCATCGAGATGTAGAGCAGAAAGACCGAGGTCTGGAGCACGTTGATGCCGACGATCTTCTTCACCAGGTTGCCCTGGGCGATGACGACATAGAAGCCCGCCATCATCAGGAAGATGACGATCCAGTAGTTATAGAGACCGAGCGCCGCCATCGTCACTCGCTCCGGCCGACGAAGGCGAAGAAGATCAGGATCATGACCGCGGCCACCGTGATCCCGACCCCGAACTCGACCAGCAAGACGCCCAGGTGTTGGCCGGCGATGGGGTCGGCGGCGAGGTGGTCGTAGCCGAGGAAGCTGCCGCCGTTGAGCATCGCGACGAGCCCGACGCCGCCGTAGAGCAGCACGCCGAGCGCCGAGAGCGGCCTCAGCAAGGCCGGGGGCGCGACCACCATGGCCTTGTCGAGGCCGAAGGCGAGGGCATAGAGGATGAGGCCGGCGGCGAAGATGACCCCCGCCTGAAAGCCGCCGCCAGGGCCATAGTCGCCATGGAACTGGACATAGAGCCCGAACAGCAGGATATAGGGCACCAGCAGCTTGGCGATGGCCTCGAGAACGGGTCGGGCGCTCACCGGGGGGGCTCCTCGGACGTCGTCGGGGGCGTCGACGGAGACGCGTCGGCAGCCGACGAGCGGCGACGGCGCAGGCCGAGCAGCGACAGCACCCCGACCCCGGCGGTGAAGATGACGATGACTTCGCCGAGGGTGTCGTAGCCGCGGTAGCTGGCCAGGATCGCCGTGACCATGTTCGGCACACCGACCTCCTTCGGCCCCTCCTCGATATAGCGGGGGGCGACATGCTGATGGATCGGCGCGGCCGGGTCCGCGAAATGGGGCATGTCGGTGGTGCCCCAGATCAATGCGGCCCCGGTGATGGTGACGACGATCAGCGGCAACAGCGGACGGTGGCGCGGCTTGGCCTCCCAGCGCCCGGTCAGGGCCAGCGTGGCGAGCATCAGCACGGTCGCGATGCCGGCACCGACGGCCGCCTCGGTGAAGGCGACATCGGCGGCATCGAGCACGACGAAGATGGCCGCCGTGATCAGGCTGTAGATACCGGCGAGCATCACCACCGCGAAGAGATCGCGCAGCCTGACCACGGCCACGGCGGCGATGGCCAGCAGGGTCAACAGCACGAAGTCGATCAGGATTTCGATGGCGGGTTCTCCTTCTCGGCGAGGCGCGGTCCAAGCCCGGCGCGCAGGGCCGCCTTGGCCAACGCGTGACTGGCCGTCGGACTCGTGTACCACAGGAAGAGCAGGATGAAGGCGAGCTTGATCGAGACCAGCGACCAGCCCGCCTGGACCATGAGTCCACCCAGGATCAGGGCGGCACAGAGGGTATCGGTCACGCCAGCGGCGTGCAGCCGGGTGTAGAAATCCGGGAACCGGAACAGGCCCACGGCCCCGCTGACGCCCAGGAAGACGCCGCCCAGCAGCATCGTCCAACTCACGAGATCCAGGACCAGGCTCATTCGTCCGTCTCCGGTGACGCCGTACCGGCCACCCGCTCGACGAGCTTCAACACGGCGATGATCCCGATGAAGTTGATCAGGGCATAGGTCAGCGCGATGTCGAGAAAATCGGGACGCTCGGTCAAGAAGCCGTACGCGGCGATGAAGAGCACCGTCTTGGTGCCGAACATGTTGATCGCCAGAATGCGGTCGTAGACGTTGCCGGGGAGGCTCGCGCGCACCAGCGCGAGGGCCATGACTACGAGGATGCCGAGACAGGCCGCGGCGAACATCAGGCGCCGCCCTCCCCGTCCTCGAGCCGGGTCACCCGCCGATCCATCGCCGCACCGCGCAGATCGGCGATCACCTCGGCGCTGAGGCCGTGGACCAGCACACCGCGTTCATCGATCTCGATGGCCACGGTCCCCGGCGTCAGCGTGATGGAATTGGCATAGATGGCCCGCCCCAGATCGGTCTTCTGCGAGGCTGGCAGCCAGGCCATCGTCGGGCTGATCGGAAAGCGCGCCGGCTGCCAGATGCGGCGCACGACATCCTGATTGGCCTTGATGATCTCGACGAACAGCCAGGCCCAGTAGCCGGGCAGCCGGCGCCAGAGGCCCGCCGGAAACGACAGGGCATCGAGCCGCTGCATACGCCAGGCCATGAGGGTCACGAGCGCCGTGCTGGCGCCACCCAGCGCGAGGAGCAGGCCGCTGTCCCAGTGTCCGGACAGCAACAGCCAGAAACCGTAGAGACTGGCGCCAAGCCAGAGCAGATGGATCATTGGTCCGAAGGGCCTTTGGTCCGGTCGTGCAAAAGGGTGTGATTATAGCCCGAGCGACGCACCGAGGGGACCACTCGGTGTGCAACCGCGGCGATGTCGGGTTACGGCGCGCGCCAGCCCCTCCTTTCTCAGCGACCGCCGTGCCGACGCGCCTAACCCGACCGACGGGCCGTGCCGATATCGCCGGGGCCGGGGCCGTAGGTCGGGTTAGCCCCTCGGGGCGTAACCCGACGGCCGGCAACGAGCCCCCGTCGAGGCCGGTGTCGGGTTACGGCGCGCGGCCAGCCTGGTCTTTCGCATCGAAGGCCGTGCGAGCGCGCCTAACCCGACCTACGCGCTCTGCGCCTTTGCGTCTCTGCGCGAGATCTCTTTTTCGGGTGCAAGGCCGTCGGATTTAGCCCACGGGGAGGCAACGAGGGGCGTAGGTCGGGTTAGCCCCTCGGGGCGTAACCCGACAGACGGCAACGCCACACCCACCGCGGCCGGCACCGGTCGGCGGCGAATGCGCCCGAACGGCCCTCAGAGCTCCATGCGGCTGCGGTATTTCTGTTCGCAACGCTTGACGAGGTCGACGGCGACGACCTTCACGCCCTCCTTGGCCGCTTCCTTCTCGATGATCCGGCGGATCATCGGGCGCAGGAAGGCCGGCGCCTCGTGGACCCGCTCCTGGGCGTCGGCGTTCCAGGCGATGCCGAGCTTCTTGTTGACCCAGCTCCCCGGGGCCGGCGGCGGTTCGATGGCCTCGGCGATCGCGAGCCCCGGCTCGCCGCCGAAGGCCGCCTCGGCGAGGACGTCGGACATGGCCCGGCCGACGGCGCGGGTGAAGACCGGAAAGGCCGGGTCGTTCTGGAAGAGGATCCGCTTCATCTCCAGCACGGCCGCGCGCCGGGCCTGCACCGACGCGGGGTCCTCGTCGCGCGCGGCCGGGTCGATGTAGGCGTCGCGCCAGGTCGTGACGGTCGCGTCGAAGGTGGCAAGGAAGCGCTCCGGGTCGAGCGGCTTGAAGGCGCAATGCAGCAGGTGCGGCGAGGTCACCGAGCGCAGCCACTCGACGCCGGTCGCCGGCAGGTCGAGGGCGGCGCGGTGGGCCGCCGAGACGGCCGCGAACGGACCCATGTCGAGCGTCGGCGAGCTCGGCGAGAGGTCCATGATCGCCAGCGTGCGCTCCGGCGGCATGCCGCCGATGTGGAGCAGGAACGCGGGGATCGCGTAGTCGACGCGCGGGTAGCCGAAGATCACGAGGCCGCCGCGGCCGCGCTTGAGCGCGTACTGGTTGACCATGACCCGATCGAGCTTGGCGCCCTGATAGACCCGCGAGCGGGCCTCGACGTAGGTGCCGGCGGCGTGCCGGACGCTCCGGTATTCGGTGTAGTCGTCGGGGTCCAGGCAGCCCCGCAGCCGATCGAGGAACAGCGCCTCGTAGCGATCCCAGATCGTCGCCCCGTCCTGCACCTGTCTGTCGTCGCTCACCGGCCGGCCCTCGTCGCGCTGAAGTGCGGCGGACTATATCGATGCCCCGGGGCCTTGGCAAAGCCGATGGACCTCCGCGCCCCCGCATCCGCCGGCCGATTCGACCGCCCCGGTTCAGCCCCGTTCCGCGGCGGGTTCCCCGTCGGCGAGGGCGTGGACGTGCAGGCCATCGGGCGGGAGCCCCGCCCGGGCGATCTCGACCAGGTGGCGATGATGGGTGAAGAGCAGCACCTGGCTCGTGCGGCCGAACTCGCTCAGGATCGGCAGGATGGCCGCGGCGCGCCCGTCGTCGAAGGTCGCGAGCAGGTCGTCGAAGATCACCGGCAGCGGCTCGTGGTGGCGCTGGTGGCGCTCGATCGCGGCCAGACGCAGCGCCAGGTAGAGCTGATCGCGGGTGCCGTCGCTCATCGCCTCGACGGCCACCTCGCGCCCCGCGCGCCGCCCGACCAGGACCGGCGTGTCGTCGGCGGTGAAGGCCGTGCCCAGGCCCTCGAAACGCCCGGCGGTGATCGCCGCGAACAGCGCCCCGGCGCGGGCGAGGAGCGGTGCCTGGCTGTCGCGGCGAAACCGCTCGATCTGCTCGCGCAGAAAGTGCTGGGCCAGCTGCAGGCGCAGGCAGCGGGCCGCATCCTGACGGATGCCGGCGGCCGTGGCGAGGGCCGCCTGGCGGTGCTCGGCGGCCTCGGCGCCGGTGCGCTCGAGCCGCGCCCCCTCCTCCTGGGCGCCCGCCAGCCGCTCGATCGCGCGGTCGCGCTCGGCCTGGTGCGCGGCAATCGCCTGGTCGAGCCCGGCTGCCTCGGCCGCCAGCGCGTCGGCCGGCTCGGCCCGCACCCGCTCGATGAAGGCATCGAGCGGCTCGCCACGGGCCGCGACATGGAGCGCCTCGCGCAGCCGCGCGATCTCGGTGTCGATCCCCTGGCGCCCCTTCAGCTGATCGAGCAGTGCGGCCAGGCCGACCCCGTCCTCGGCGCCGGCCTCGGCGCAGGCCTCGGCCACCCGACGCTCGGCGTCGGCGAGGGCCTGCTCCAGCCCGGGGCGCTGGGCCTGCTCGTCGGTCAGATCGGTCCGCGCCTGGTCGCGGCGCGTGCGCTGCGCGCGGGCGGCCTCCAGCGCCGCCCAGAGCGCCGCCTCGCGCACCTGGACGACGCCAACCGGCAGCCCGAGCCGCTCGGCCGCCGAGTCGACCGCCGCCGCATAGTCGGCGACGGCCTGTCGCTTGCCCGCGATCTGGCGGCACAGGCCCATCCAGGCATCCAGTTCGGCGACCAGTTGCCGACGCTGCTCCAGCAGCGCAAGGCCGGCGGCGGTGCCGAGCGGCGGTAGCCCGAGGCCTGCCCCGACCTCGGCCCAGGCCGCGCGGGCCTCGGTGAGCGCCGCGGCGAGCCCCGGCTCGGCTGCCTCGCAGCGGGCCAGCTCCAGGCGCTGATCGTCCGCCTGGCCTTGCAACGTCACCCGCGCCCCCTGGGCCTGGTCGGCGGCGCGGACGCGGCCCTCCGCGAGGGCACGCAGTTCCACCAGCGACGCGCCCTGCACCTCAGGCAAGTTGGGGGGCAACCGGGCGCGCAGCAGGCCGAGCGCCGTGTCGACCTCGGTGCGCGCCCGCGCGAGCTCGTCGACGGCCGCCCGCCAGGCCTCGTCACGGGCGCGCAGCTCGAGCCACTGGTCGCGCCAGTCGAGCATCTCGGCCGGGGTCGCCGGTGTCAGGCCGCACGGCGCCCAGAGGCCGCGCCAGCGCCGGTCCCAATCGGCCAACGCGGCCTCGCAGGTGGCCGCCTCGGCCTGCGCCGCGCTCCGGGCCGCCTCGGCCTCTTGCCCTTGCAGGCGCAGCTCCTCGGCCTGGGCGACGACGTCGGCCTCCGCCAGATCGACGGCCAGCGGCGGCGGCTCGATCGACGTGGGGCGCTGCCGACCCTGGCCGTCGATCTGGCGGAGCCGCTCCTCGGCCTCCGCCAGCCGCTCGGCGACCCGCTCGCGATCGCGCCCGAGCCGCTCCCGCTCGGCCTCGTGCTGGCGCAACGTCGCCGCCGCCGGCACCGGCAAGGCGCAGGCGACGGCCGCCTCGCCCGGCGCACCGGACAGGAGGTCCCGCTGGCGATCGACCTTGGCCCGCGCCGTCGCGACCGCGGCCTCGCGCTCGGCGAGGCCCTTGGCAGACTCGGCGGCGCCCGCGGTCGCGCTCAGCGCCGCGCGCAGGGCCGTGACCTCCTCCTCCGGCAGGGCGGCGAGCCGCGCCTCGCTCCGCTCCAGGTCCTCGCGCGCCTGCTGGGCGGCGTCGCGATTCGCCTGCCGGGCGGCCTCGGCCGTATCGAGCGCGGTCGCCACCTCGCCCAGGCGCGGCGCGTCGCCCGCCTGGACGCGTAGCGCCTCGACCGCCTCGGGCTCGCCCTCGACGCCAAGGTCACGCATGCCGCCGCGCAGCCGCTGCTCGGCGTCGGCGCCATCGGTCTCCAGCCCGACGAGCTCGTCGCACCACTGGCGGTAGACGGCAAGGCGCTGGTGGAGGGCCTCGATCACCGCCGCCTCGGCCAGGACCGCGGCGTTCGGCTCGCTGTCCTGGACCCGGCGCTCGAGCAGCGCGATCCGCGCCCGCAGCCGGTCCGTCTCGGCCTGCGCGCGCACCCGGGCGGCGAGCGCCGCCTCGGTGGTCGCGACGAAGTCGGGCGCGACCTCGGGCAGGTCCGGCAGGGCCCGGCGCCGCCCCTCCTGCTCGGCGAGCCGGCCGAGGAGCGGCAGCGCGTCGAGGCAGCGTTGTAGCCAGTCGCGGCGCTGGCGCCGCGCGAGCAGCTCGGCGTCGAGCCGATCGCGCTCGGCGCCCGCCTCGGCCAACGCCCGCTGTACGGCCTCCCAGGCCTCCGGCCGGACGACGGCCTCCTTGCTGCGGCGCTGGGCCTCCTCGTAGGCGGCGATCGCCGGGCGGATACGGACGTTGGTGCGGGCGCGGCCGTTGAAGAGGGTGCGCGCCTCGGCCTCGAGCGCCGCCAAGATCCGGTGCACCGGCGTGCCGGCGAGGCTCGCCGAGAAGAGCGCCTGGCCGAGTTCGCCATGGCCGTGCAGCAGGGCCTCGGCGCCGCGTCGCAGCTCCTCGGCGCCGAGGCCGAAGACGGTCGTGAAGAAGTCGCGGTCGACGACGCCGAGCCAGCCGGCCAGCGCATCGTCCGGGAGCGCCTCGCCCTGCGCATCGAGCAGCGTGCGGCTGTTGCCCTTGCGGCGCTGGAAGGTGAGGCGCCGGCCGTCGGCCGCGGCGATGGTCGCGGCGATGCGCAGGTCCTTGTAGTCGTGAATGAAATTGTCGGGCGTCTGGCCGTGGATGCCGTAGAGCAGGTCGCGGATCGCGCGCAGCAGCGAGCTCTTGCCGGCCTCGTTCGGGCCGTAGATCAGGTGGAAATCCGCGCCCTCCGCCGGCAGCTCCAGGACGAAGCCGGTGAAGGGGCCGTAGGCCGGGATCGCGAGCCGCTCGAACCTCATTCCGCACCGCCCCGGCGCGCGAGGGTCTCCAACAGGATCGCGCGCACATCCCCGAGTAGGGCCGCGCGCCCCTCGCCCCGAAGCTCGGCCTCGATGTCGCTGCGGATCTCCGGCGGCAGCACCCGGAGCATCTCCTGCGCCTCGGCCGGCAGCGCGAGGTCGCCCTCACCGGCCGCGTGCAGCGCCTCCAGTACGATGCCGGTCAACTCGTCGCGCGCCGCGAGGTCGGCGAGGTCGTAGAGCGGTGTCGTCGCGACCTCGACCTCCTCGACCCAGATGCCGTCGCCGGCGACGACCTGGGCCTGGCCGAGGCAGTCCGCCCGCACCTGCGGCAGGTCGCGCTTGAGCTGATCGTGCCGCGCGGTGGCGCCGGTGAGCGTGACGCGCGCCGCGAGCGGCCGGCCGTCGGCATCGGCGAGCGCCGCTTGCAGCGCCTCGCCGATGCGCCCCGGCAGCTCCGTCGGGTCGGCGAGGCCGGCGACATCGACCATTACACGCGCCCAGCGCACGACATCCAGATGGCGATGCTCGGCCGCGAGGATCTCGCGTCCCTCCCCGACCGTGACCAGCCAGGCCCCGCGCGGGCCGCTCTCGCGGATGTGACGGCCTTGCAGGTTGCCGGGGAAGACGACCCAGGGATCGCGGGCGAGGACCTGCGGCTGGTGGACGTGGCCGAGCGCCCAGTAGTCGTAGCCCTTCTCGGTCAGGTCGCGCAGCGTGCAGGGGGCGTAGGCATCGTGGCATGGCGCGCCGGTCAGGCTCGTATGCAGAAGGCCGATGTTGAGGCTTCCGGGCACCGGCGCCGGATAGTCCGGCACCAGGTTCTCGGGCACCGCACGATGCGGGAAGCCCCGCCCGTGGATCACGACCGGCCGGCCCGGGACGGTGAGCGACTCGGGCGCGCGCGTCGAGAAGGCGTGCACGTTCGGCGGCAGCGTCAGGCGCCGCGTCAGCACCGAGGCCGCATCGTGGTTGCCGGCGATCAGATAGACCGGGATGTCGGCCTCGTGCAGGCGCGCCATCTGCCGCGTGAAGAAGAGCCCGGTGCTGAAGTCGCGCCAATCGCCATCGTAGAGATCCCCGGCGATGACGACGAAGTCCACCTGCTCGTCGAGCGCCAGCGCCACCAGCCCCTCGAAGGCCCGCCGCGTCGCCTCGCGCAGTGCCGCGACCGGCGCGCCCTCGTAGGCCTCCAGCCCACGCATCGGGCTGTCGAGATGGCTATCGGCCGTGTGGAGAAAACGGATCACGGGACGGCGAGACTCCGATCGCAGGCGTGCCGGACGAGCCCGGCGACAATAGTTTAAGGTGAGCACGATGAGAACGACGCGCGAGGACCCACCGATGAAGCGACTCGAGATCCGCCATACGACGCGCTACGCCTTCGGCGCCCCGGTTCGGATCGGACCCCACACCCTCTTCCTGCGCCCGCGCGAGGGGCACGACCTGCGGATCGTCGCCTCGCGCCTCGACATCTGCCCGACGGCCACGGTCACCTGGCGACGGGATTTCTACGACAATGTGCTCGGTGCGGCAACCTTCGGTGACGAACCGGCCACCGAACTGATCATTGCGAGTGACGTCGAGGTCGAGCTCTACGAACTGATGCCGCTCGACTTCATCGTCGAGGACCACGCCGTGCACTTCCCATTCCGCTATCGGCAGGACGAGGAAACGGCCCTGTCGCCGTTCCTCGTGCCCCTCTACGCCGACGATCCGGGCCTTTCGCAGTGGCTCGCGCCCTACCGCGAGACCTCGCCAGGCACCGAGACCTTCGGCGTCCTCGACACGATGAACAGACGGATCGCCGCCGAGATCGGTTACGAGTTGCGCGACGAGGAAGGGGTCCTGCCGCCGGGCGAGACCCTGCGTCGGGGCCGTGGCTCGTGCCGCGACATGGCGACCCTGTTGTTGGAGGCCTGCCGGCGGCTCGGGATCGCGGCGCGGTTCGTCTCCGGCTATGTCCACGGCCCGGCCACCGAGGGCGGCGGCGCCTCGTCGCACGCCTGGATCGAGGTCTATCTGCCAGGCGGAGGCTGGAAGGGCTTCGATCCGACCAATGTCGCCGTCGTCGGCCCCGACCACATCCCGGTCGCCGTCCATCGCCACCCCGAGGCCATCCCGCCGATCGCCGGGAGCTTCATCGGGCCAGCGGGCCTCGCCCCGATCCTCGCCGTCGACGTCCAGATCAGCGAAGCGGCACACGACGCACCCACCCCTTAGTAACGATTCAGAAATAACCGGCGCATCTTCTTTTGAACTACGAAACACGCGAAACACGCGAAACACGCGAAAAAGCAGAATATATACGGGATAATCTGCCATTTTTTCGCGTTTTTCGCGCATTTCGTAGTTTCTTGTCTTCCGCGTGCCTGTATCGGTTGATTCCGCGCCGTCCCTTAGGGAAGCGCCTTGCGGGCATCGACCCGCTGCGCAGAGGCCGGCGATCGATCGGACAGAGCGCCGCCATGCGCAGGGGGCCGGCTTGAAGACCGACCCGATCGCCGAGTGCGCCCGGGGTCACGGTCGGCACCCGCCCACCCCGTTCACCCGTCGCTCGGCTGGCCGATCCCCTGAAAACGCTGCCGATAACGCGCCGGCGTCACGCCGGTGCGGCGCTTGAACAGCTTGCGGAAGAAGGTCGGATCCGCGTAGCCGACACGTTGCGCGACGAGGTCGACCGGCTCGGTCGTCGATTCGAGCAACTGCTTGGCCTCCTCGATGCGCAGGGTCTGAACGTACTCGACGGGAGCATAGCCGGTCGCGGCCTGGAATCGGCGCGCGAAGGTGCGCTCGGCCAGCCCCGACTCGGCGACGAGCCGCGCCACCGGGTTATCGAGCGCGTAGTGCTCGGCGATCCAGCCCTGGCAGCGGGCGATCACGGCATCGTCGTGACGCCGTGCGGGCAGGCGGGCAGCGTAGAGGAGCTGGCCCTCGCTGCGGTCGCCGAACTGGAAGAGCTTGGCGATGCGCACGGCCTCGGCCGGGGCGCTGAAGCGCGCGATGAGATAGAGCGCCAGGTCCTCCCAGGCGGCGGCCCCACCGCCGGTGACGAGGCGCTGGTCCGCCCCGTTGCGCACGAGGATCCGTTCGGGGCGCAGCCGTACCCGGGCGTAGTGCTCCCGGAACAGCGGCACGACGCTCCAATGGCTCGTCGCCTCCCCTCCGTCGAGCAGGCCGGTGTCGGCGAGCAGGATGGCCCCCGTGCAGACGGAAGCGACCGTCGCCCCGGCCGCGAACTGGGCACGGATCCAGGCCGTCTCGTCGGGCCAGCGCCCACGCGGGTCGCAGCCGGCGGGCAAGGCCAGGTCGGCGATCACGATCAGGTCCGTCCGCGTCACCGTCCCGAGCGATGCCTGCGGGGCGATCGGCGTGCCCAATGGGCACAGGTAGGGCTCCCCGGTCGCCGAGACGATTGCCACCTCCATGCGCGGGCCGGCGGGGGGCTCGCCGGTCAGCTCGCACCAGGCCACGCCTACCGAGGCGAAGACCTCGTAGAGCCCATAGAGCGCCGCCGGCGTGCTCTGCGGCATCGCCAAGAGGCTGACCGAGACCGGTTCGGGCGGGGATGGATGGGGCATTCGGGCGAGAGTGGCCGAAATGCCCCGTTCTTGTCCAGTACGCCCCTCACGCTCGGGGCCGAAACACCCCAGTCTTCAAGGCGTGCCCCAACCAACCGGAGAGCCGACATGTCACTCGCCGTTGCCGAAACCCCGTCCTTCGATACCGACCGTGCCGAGGCCTTCGCCGCGCGCGTCGGCGAAATCCTCGATACCGGCGCGATCGCCGTCATGCTCTCGCTCGGGCATCGCACGGGCCTCCTCGACCTGATGGCGCAGCTGCCGCCGAGCACGAGCGAACGCATTGCCAAGGAGGCGGCGCTCGCCGAGCGCTACGTGCGCGAGTGGCTGGCCGTGATGACCACCGGACGGGTCGTCATCTACGACCCGGCTCGGCGCACCTATCGGCTGCCGCCCGAACATGCCGCAAGCCTCACGCGCGCGGGGACCCTCGGCAACCTGGCCGTCTACGCACAGTACGTGGCCCTGATGGGCCAGGTGCAGGAGCGCACCCTCGCCTGCTTCGAGACCGGCGAGGGTCGGCGCTACGAGGACTTCCCCGACTTCCACCAGATGATGGCCGAGGACAGCGCTCAGACGGTCGTCGCCCCGCTCTGCGAAACGTTGCTGCCGCTCGCCGAGGGGCTGCCCAAGCGCCTCGGCGCCGGCATCGCGGTACTCGATGCCGGATGTGGCCGCGGCCAGGCCCTGCTCGCGATGGCGAGGCGTTATCCGCGCAGCCGCTTCACCGGCTATGACCTGGGCGACGACGCGATCGCGCACGCCACGGCCGCCGCACGCGACACCGGGCTGGACAACGTGCGGTTCGCGGTACGCGACCTCACGCACTTCGACGAGGTCGAGCGCTATGACCTGATCACCTCCTTCGACGCCGTGCACGACCAGCGCGACCCCCAAGACCTGCTGCGTCGGCTCTGCCGGGCGCTGCGCCCGGGCGGGCTCTACCTGATGCAGGACATCGGTGGCTCGGCGCACCTGGAGAAGAACCTCGACTTCCCGATGGCCTCCCTCCTCTATGCCATCTCCTGCGTGCACTGCACGCCCGTCTCGATCGGCCAGGGGGGCGCGGGGCTCGGGACCATGTGGGGCTGGGAGACGGCCGAGGCGATGCTCGCCGAGGCGGGCTTCGTCGAGGTCACCCGTCACCGCCTGGCCCATGACCCGATGAACGTCTGGTTCGTCTCGCGCAAAGGGCCATCGCGGGACCGGGCGGCTTGACGGGCTCCGGCGATCGGCCCGCCGGCCAGGGGGCCGCCCTTCGGTTCAACCGAAAGGCAGCCTTAGCGGCCTTCACCGAGCGGGCGAGCAGGATTCAGGTCAAGTCTCTTGCCAGCTTCAACGACTTGAATCAATGAGGAAGCGATCAACGGCCGTTGTTCGGTTCAATCCTCGGCGGCCGTCTCGGCCACGGACTCGTGCCCCGCCCGCCGGCCGCGGCCTGGCGCCAACCGCCGCCCGAGCCAGCCGAGCCCGATCACGAGAAAGACGGCGACGAGCAGCAGCGCCGCCGCCTGGGGGCTGCCATCGCGCAGCAGGCCGAGCAGCCCCTCGGAGAGGAACGCCAGCGCCGCGATGCCAGGGATCATGCCGATCAGGGTCCCGATCAGGAAGTCGCGCAGGTGCAGCCGCGAGGCGCCGGCGACCAGGTTGATCACGGCGAAGGGCGCGACCGGCACGATGCGGACCGTGACCATGGTCGGGATCCCGTGACGGGCTAGGCGACGGTCGAGGCGCTCCAGGCGACCATCGGCCAGCCGCGCCATCGCCGGGCGTCCGAGCCAGTGCCCCATCCCATACCCGGCGAGGGCCGCGAGGGTCGCCCCGACCAGGGAGACGAGGGCCCCGGCTACGCCGCCGAAGACCAGGACGGTGACCATGATCAGCAGCGTCACCGGCACGGATGCGAGGCTCGCGGCAATGAAGCCGACGACCATCGTCGGCATGCCCCAAGGCGCCTCGGCCAACCGGCCGAGCGCGGCGGCGAGCGCCTCGGGGTCGAGGGTCTGGCCGAGCGGCGTCCACTGCCAGGCGGCCGCCAAGATCGCGAGCAGCCCGACCAGGCCGATCCCGACGGCCAGCCGGCGCTTGACGTGCGGTCGCTGCTCGGGCGATGCCACGGCATCGGCGATCCACTGCGGATCCAGCGGCTGGTGCGGATCGACGAGGCGCTCGTCGGGGAGCTGGCGTTGCCAGTCCGGGTCCGGACGGTCCCGGAGCACGGCCAGGCGCACCGGCGGCGCGCCCGACCCGACGCGACGCGCGCGAAGCCTGTCGAGGACCCGACCCAGACGTCCGCCGCCCGCCTCGGCCTCGGCCGCGGCGACGTCGGCCGGATCGAGCGACAGGAACATCGCGAGCAGCCGGTGGCGCAGCGCGCGGATGGCCGCCCTGGTCTCGGCGTCCTCGGCGACGATGCAGAGGTCGCATTCGCTGTCGAGCCCCATCGAGCGGTTGCTGAGGTTCGACGACCCGATCCGCACGACCTCGTCGTCGGCGATCATCAGCTTCGCGTGGACCATCAGGCAGCCCCGGTCGTCGAGGCCGGTCACGTCCGGGTAGTAGACGCGCAACCGCTCGTGGCGATCGGCGGCGCGCAGCCGCGCCAGCATCCGGGCGCGCAGGGCATCCATCGTATGCTGTTCGAGCCAGTGCCCGGTCTCGCGCGGCACCAGGATGACGATGTCCGGACCCTCGGCGCGCCCGAGCGAGCGGCACAGGGCATCGCCGACCGAACGCGCGGTCAGGTACTGATTCTCGATGTAGAGGAAGCGGCGCGCGCCGGCCACCAGGTCCAGGTACAGCCGTTCGGACTCGCGCACCGCGGTCCGCCCGCGGTACTCGGGCAGCGTTCGGGCGATCCCGACCACCCGGTCGCGGAGCACCGGCGTGACACCGTCTGGCCAGGGGTCCGCGGACGCGACGCCGGCGAGGGCCTCGGGCGGCTCGCCGCCGGCCCAGCGCCAGCGGTCGAGGACGAGCGCCTCGATCGCCGCCCCCGCCTCGCCGTCGACGAGCAGGTGCAGGTCGTGAAACGGCGCGTAGGGCGTGCCATCCGGGTCGCGACGACGCGGATCGCCGGCGGCGTGGGCCGAGGTATCCCAGCGCCAGCGGCTCAGGTCGAAACCGCCGCACCAGCCGAGCCGCCCGTCGATGCTGACGAGCTTCTGGTGGTGGCTGGCCGCCAGCGGATGGGCGTCGTCGAGGAGGAAGCGGATGCGCTCGTGGGCCTCCCAGGGGCCGTTGCCGAAGAACAGCGGCTCGCGCTCGAGCGCATAGATCGGCGCCCAATCCCACAGCAGGATGTAGACCTCGAGGGTCGGATTGCGCTCGAGGAGCGCGATCAGCAGCGCCCCCAGGGCGCTGGGCAGACCGTCATCGGGCGGCTCGCGGACCAGTTCGAAGGCGCTGTGCAGGTCCCAGCCGACGATCGCGATCCGCCGCCGCGCGCCGATCAGGCTGCGCCGCAAGGCCGCGAAGGTGTCCTCGCCGTCGACGAACCAGGCGAGCCGCTCGGCGCGTGCCCTGCGCCAGCAGTTGCGTCCGGGCTCCAGCCGCACGACTGGGTGGCCCACCCGTTTGGCGCCCATATCGACCTCCGCCCCCTGCATCTCGCCATGCCGGCCCCGTCGCGACCCGCCGATCGACGTCGCTGTCCAGCGGCGGGCACCGCCGCCCCCGCTCGATTCCAGCGATCCGCGCGGCGCGGGCGATCCGACGCTTGCCAAGGCCCGAGCGGCGCGCCGGCGCAACGATAGCGCGCGCCTTGCCGCCCGGGTCGCCTCGGCGTCATCCTAGCAAACGGCCGCCGCCCCTGCGCCATCGATACCGATCGGTGATACGGCAGCGATCCCGTGCGGTGCGGGGCGCCCCGCGGCGACAATGGAGGACCGAGATGCGTCTCTGCGACCTGACCTTCGCCTACACCGAGTGCAGCGGTGGCATCCGCACCTACATCGACCACAAGCGGCGCTTCATCGCCGAGGCGACCGACCACGAACACGTATTGATCGTTCCCGGCGACGAGGACCGGGTCACGCGCGACGGGCGCCTGACGAAGATCGAGATCGCCAGCCCCTTCATCCCCGGCGCCCGCCCCTACCGCGCCTTCTGGCGCGTCGCGCCGATCCAGCAGGCACTGATGCAGGCCCGACCCGACATCGTCGAGCTCGGCAGCTTCTTCGTCGCCCCCTGGGCCGCCTTCCGCCACCGCGAACACCGCCGGGCCGCCGGCGAGGCCTGTCTCGTCTCGGCCTACTTCCACACCGATGTGGCCCACGCCTACGTCGGCGCGCCGCTGCGCCGGCTCCTCTCCGGCGGCCTGGAGGAACTCAGCGAGACCCTCGCCCAGTGGGGCGAGAAGGTCAGCGAGGCGCTGGAGACCGGCGCCGAGATGACCTTCGGCAAGGTCTTTCGACGCTGCGACCTGACGCTGGCGGCGAGCCGCGTGCAGGCGGCGCGGATCGCCGAGTACGGGGTCGAGGGGACCGCCGTCGTGCCGCTCGGGGTCGATCTCGAGCGCTTCGCGCCGCAGCATCGCTCGCCGGAGGTCCGCGCCCGCCTCGGCGTCGCCGCCGAGGACCTCCTGCTGATCTACTGCGGCCGCCTCGACACCGAGAAGGCCGTGCGTGTCCTCGTCGAGGCCTTCGCCCGGCTGCCGCCGACGCCGCGCTTCCACCTGGCGCTGATGGGCGAGGGACCGCTGCGCGAGGAGCTGCAGACGCGCGCCGCCGCACTGCCACGCCTGCACATCCTGCCCTACGAGCGCGACGAGGCGGCCTACGCCACGGTCCTCGCCTCGGCCGACGTCTATGTGACGGCCGGCCCGCACGAGACCTTCGGCCTGGCCGTCGTCGAGGCCGAGGCCTCGGGTCTGCCCGTGGTCGGCGTCGACGCCGGGGCGCTGCGCGAGCGGGTGCAACCGGCCTGGGGACGGCTCGGGCCGGTCGCAGACGCGGCGGCGATGGCCGCGAACATCCTCGCCGTCGCCTCGCAGCGCGCCGCGCTCGGCGCCGCCGCGCGCACCCACGTCTGCGCCGCCGGCTTCGGCTGGGGGCGCACCTTCAGCCAGCTCTTGACCCTCTACGACGCGGCCTGCGCCGAGGCCCGGCGGAACCGATCGTCGGTGACACGCTGAGCGGACCGGCCGGAGGCGGCCCTCACCCCCCGTGCGACTCGCGCTGGATCAGCTCGGCGAGCGACTGCAAGGTCTGACGGGTACAGCGCTCGGGTTTGAGGGCGAAGAGGAGCAGCGCGCGGCCGGTCACCTCGTACTCGGCGCCGCTCACCACCGTCGGCGGGTCGTTGCGGCGCGGCGCCGCCGTGTCGATCAGGCACAGCCAGGCGGAACCGCCGACGACCTCCGGCAATCTGAACGGCACCGCCTCGTGGTGGGCGTTGAGGATCAACAGCAGGGTCGCGTCGGCGCCGACCTGGTGGATCCCCGAGGGCTGCGCGCGCCCGTCCAACAGCGCACCGATGCAGCGGGCGTGGACGTCGCCCCACTGCTCAGGCCCCATCTCGGTCGCCGCCGGGGTCAGCCAGGTCACGTCCTTGACGTCGAGCTCGGCGTCGTACTCGCCGGTCAGGAAGCGATTGCGATGCAGGACCGGGTAGGCCTGGCGGATCGCGATCAGCTCGCGGACGAATTCGGCCAGCGCCGCGCCGTCCTCGTCGATCGCCGACCAGTCGATCCAGGTGGTCTCGTTATCCTGGCAGTAGGGGTTGTTGTTGCCACGCTGGCTGCGGCCGAGTTCGTCGCCGGCCAGGAGCATCGGCGTCCCGAGCGACAGCAGCAGGGTCGCGAGCAGGTTGCGCTTCTGGCGCTCGCGCAGGGCCGCGACCCCGGCGTCCGAGGTCGGTCCCTCGACCCCGTGGTTCCAGCTCAGGTTGTGCGAATGGCCGTCGCGGTTGTCCTCGCCGTTGGCCTGGTTGTGCTTGTCGTTGTAGGAGACCAGATCGTGGAGCGTGAAGCCGTCGTGGGCGGTGACGAAGTTCACCGAGACCCAGGGGCGGCGCCCGCGCCGGGCGTAGAGGTCGCCCGAGGCGCTCAGGCGCGTGGCGAGCTCCGGCAGCCGGCCCGCGTCGCCACGCCAGAAGGCGCGCACCGTGTCGCGGTAGCGGTCGTTCCATTCGGCCCAGCCGGGCGGGAAGTTGCCGACCTGGTAGCCGCCCGGGCCGATGTCCCAGGGTTCGGCGATCAGCTTGGCCCGGGCGAGGACCGGGTCCTGGCGGACCGCATCGAAGAAGCCGCTGCTCGGGTCGAAGCCATGGGCCTCGCGTCCGAGGATGGTCGCCAGGTCGAAGCGGAAGCCGTCGACCCGCATCTCGCCCGCCCAGTAGCGCAGGCTGTCGAGGACCAGTTGCAGCACCCGCGGATGGCTCAGGTTGAAGGTGTTACCGGTGCCCGTGTCGTTGATGTAGTACCTAGGATCGTCCGGCAGCAGCCGGTAGTAGGAGGCATTGTCGATGCCCCTGAACGACAGGGTCGGCCCCCGTTCGTTGCCCTCGGCGGTGTGGTTGTAGACGACATCGAGGATCACCTCGAGCCCGGCATCGTGCAACCGCGCGACCATCTCCTTGAACTCGTTGACGAACGGGATCGACAGATAGCGCGGGTCGGGGGCGAAGAAGCCGATCGTGTTGTAGCCCCAATAATTGCGCAGGCCCTGCTCGACCAGGTAGCGGTCGTCGATGAAGGCGTGCACCGGCATCAGCTCGACGGCCGTGACCCCGAGCCCCTTGATGTGCTCGATCACCTCGTGCTGGGCGAGGCCGGCGAAGGTGCCCCGATTCACCGGCGCCACCAGCGGATGACGCATCGTGTGGCCGCGCACATGGGTCTCGTAGACGATGGTGCGCTCCCAGGGGATCTTGGGTGCCCGGTCCTCGCCCCAGGTGAAGGCCGGATCGATGACCCGACACTTGAGCATCGCCGGGGCGCTGTCGCGTCGGTCGAACGACAGGTCCTCCTTGCGCGAGTCGATGCGATACCCGAACAGGGCGTCGTTCCAGCGTAGGCTGCCGACCAACGCCTTGGCGTAGGGGTCGAGCAGCAGCTTGTGCGGATTGAACCTGTGTCCGGCGGCCGGTTCGTAAGGACCATGGACGCGATAGCCGTAGACGGTCCCCGGGCGCGCATCGGGCAGATAGCCGTGCCAGACCTCGTCGGTATACTCGGGCATCTCGATCCGCTCGAGCTCGCGCCGGCCATTGAGATCGAAGAGGCAGAGTTCGACCTTGGTGGCATGGGCCGAGAACAGCGCGAAATTCACCCCGCGCCCGTCCCAGGTGGCCCCGAGCGGATACGGCACCCCCTCCTGCACCCGCGAGCGGCGCACCCGCCGCGCAGCAGACGGGGGCCGCTTCGTGCCCGACAGGTCTGGCGATTGCATGAGGCGGTATCTCTCTGTGGGTGGCAAGGCGGGAGGGCCACGCAGTCGGTCCGGACAGGGGGACCTGCGTGCCTGAAGGAGACGGGACTCGCTTCGAGACTACCGGCTAGCGTACTGACTCGCAAGGCCGATGGTCGCCCCGAGCCCCTCTGTCGCGCCGCGCGATCACCGTATCCGACAGAGAGGATCGGAGGTCGCCGCGTCGTCCTTCCTGTCCGTGCACCCCCACCCTGGGGTAAAATTTGTGCATTGCAAAATCGCATCGAAGGCCTATGACTCCGCCCCAGCACCAGCGCATCCGCGAGATCCCCTACAACTACACGTCCTTCTCCGATCGCGAGATCGTCATCCGCTTCCTCGGCGAGGCGATGTGGGAGCTGATCGAATCGCTGCGCGGGACGCGCCGCACCGGCCGCTCGGCGCGGATGCTCTTCGAGGTGCTGGGCGACATGTGGGTCGTGACCCGCAACCCCTACCTCCAAGATGACCTGCTGGACGATGTCGGCCGGCGCCGCCTGCTGATCCGCGGCATGGCGCACCGCCTCGACCAGTTCGAGCTGCGCCTGAACAACAACGCCCGGGCCGCCGAACTGCTCGCCGCGGCCCGCGCCGCGGTCGCGCGCCTGGCCGCCTGGTTCGACGACGAACAGGCCCTGCGCGAGCGCCTGCGCCGCCGCCTGACCGGCATCACGCGGGACGACAACCTGGATTTCGGCGGCCTCGCCCGCGTCGCGCATGCGACCGACGCGACCGACTGGCGCGTCGAGCTGCCCTTCGTCGTGATCTCCCCGGACACCGAGGAGGAGGTCGCCGCCATCGTCCAGGGCTGCATCGACTGCGGCCTGACCCTGATCCCGCGCGGCGGCGGCACCGGCTACACGGGCTCGGCGGTGCCGCTCGATGCGCGGTGCGCCGTCATCAACACCGAGAAGCTCGAGGCCCTCTCGAGCGTCGAGCCGCGCCGGCTGCCCGGCGTCGCCGGACCGGTCCCGACCGTGCGCTGCGGTGCCGGCGTCGTCACCCGGCGGGTCGCCGAGCTCGCCGAGCGCCACGGCCTGGCCTTCGCCGTCGACCCGACCTCGCAGGACGCCTCGACGATCGGCGGCAACATCGCGATGAACGCCGGGGGCAAGAAGGCCGTGCTCTGGGGCACGGCCCTCGACAACCTGGCCTCCTGGCGGCTCGTGACCCCCGAGGCCGACTGGCTCGAGGTCGAGCGCCTCGACCACAACCTCGGCAAGATCCACGACCAGGCGCTGGTGCGCTTCCGCATCACCCGCTTCGCCGCCGATGGGCGCACGCCGCGCGGCGAGCCCGAGGTCCTCGAGATCCCAGGCCAGGCCTTCCGCAAGGTCGGCCTCGGCAAGGACGTCACCGACAAGTACCTCCACGGCCTGCCCGGCGTGCAGAAGGAGGGGTGCGACGGCCTCATCACGTCGGCGCGCTTCATCCTCCACCGGATGCCGAGCCAGGTACGCACCGTCTGCCTGGAGTTCTTCGGCGCCGACCTCGCCGGCGCCGTGCCGGCGATCGTCGAGATCAAGGACGCGGTCGCGGCGCTCGGCGACGTGCAGATCGCCGGCCTCGAACACCTCGACGAGCGCTATGTGCGCGCGGTCGACTACTCGACGAAGGCCGCGCGCCGCGAGCTGCCGAAGATGGTCCTCCTCGCCGACCTGGTCAGCGACGACGAGGCGGCCGTCGACGCCGCCGCCCGGCAGGTCGTCGACCTCGCCCGGGCGCGCGACGCCGAGGGCTTCGTCGCCGTCAGCGCCGAGGCGCGGCGCCGCTTCTGGCTCGACCGGGCCCGCACCGCGGCCATCTCGCGCCACACCAACGCCTTCAAGATCAACGAAGACGTCGTCATCCCCATCGAGCGGCTCGCCGACTACAGCCGCGGCATCGAGCGGCTCAACATCGAGCAGTCGATCGCGAACAAGCTGCGGATCATGGACGCCGTCCTCGACTACCTGGACGGCGAGATCCCCGAGGCGCGCGCCCCGGAGGAGTACGAGTCCTCCGACGAGGCGACCGCGATCCTGACCGCCAAGCGCGAGGCCGCACGCGCGGCGGTCCAGGCCGCGCAGGCCCGCTGGCGGCGGATCCTCGCGCACCTCGACGCGCCGGCCGAGGCCCACCGCGACGCCCTCGACGAGGCGGCGCTCGCCGATCTGAAGCCCGACGACACCCTCCTCGACCTGATGCTCCGCCGCACGCTGCGCCAGTCCTATCGCGGCGAGGTGGCCGCGCGGCTCGAGGAGATCTTCGCCGGCCAGGACATGGTGCGGGTGCGCGAGCGCCTCACCGAGATCCACCGCCGAATCCGCGACGCGCGCCTCTTCGTCGCGCTGCACATGCACGCCGGCGACGGCAACGTGCACACCAACATCCCGGTGCACTCCTCCGACTATGCGATGCTCAACGAGGCCGACCGGCTCGTCGAGCGGATCATGGACCTGGCCCAATCGCTCGGCGGCGTCATCTCCGGCGAGCACGGCATCGGCCTGACCAAGATCGGCTTTCTGGAGCCGGAGAAGCTCGCGGCCTTCGTCGCCTACAAGGAGCGCGTCGACCCGCAGCAGCACTTCAACCGCGGCAAGCTGATGCCGGGTTCGGGGCTCGCCGGGGCCTACACCCCGTCGCTGCGCCTCGTCCAGCAGGAGGCGATCATCCTCGAGGAGACCGAGCTCGGGGCGCTCAACGACGACGTGCGCCACTGCCTGCGCTGCGGCAAGTGCAAGCCGGTCTGCATGACCCACGTGCCGCGCGCCAACCTCCTCTACTCGCCGCGCAACAAGATCCTGGGCACCGGCCTCATCATCGAGGCCTTCCTCTACGAGGAGCAGACCCGCCGCGGCCTCTCGCGGCGCCACTTCGCCGAGATCAACGACATCGCCGACCACTGCACCGTCTGCCGCAAGTGCGAGAACCCCTGTCCGGTCGACATCGACTTCGGCGACGTGACGATGCGCCTGCGCCGGATCCTGGAGGCGCGCCACCGCCGCCGCTTCAGCCCGGGCGCCTGGGCGGCGCTGCGCTTCCTCGATGCGAGCGACCCGCGGGCCGTTCGCTGGCTGCGCCGCGGCCTCGCCGAGTGGGGCTTCGCCGGCCTGAATCTCGCGCACCGCGCGGCGCGCACGCTCGGCCTGACCGAGCCGCGCAAGGCGCATCCGCCGGCGACGAGCGGCACCCCGCACCTTGCGAGCCAGGTCGTCGAGCTGGTCGCCCGGCCGATCCGGGTCAACCTGCCGAAGGCGACCTTCCGCCAGGCCCTGGCGCTGGAGGACAAGACCCAGGTGCCGATCCTGCACGACCCGGCCCGCGCCGGCGATGAGACCGAGGCCGTCTTCTACTTCCCCGGCTGCGGCTCCGAGCGGCTCTTCTCCGACATCGGCCTCGCGACCCTGGCCCTGCTCTACGCCGAGGGGGTGCAGACGGTCCTGCCGCCGGGCTACCTCTGCTGCGGCTACCCGCAGCGGGCCGCCGGTCTGGAGGCGCGCGGCCGGCGCATCACGATGGACAACCGGGTCCTCTTCCACCGCGTCGCCAACACGCTGAACTACCTCGACATCCGCACCGTCCTCGTATCCTGCGGCACCTGCATGGACCAGCTTTTGGAGTACGACTTCGGCCAGATCTTCCCCGGCTGCCGGCTCCTCGACATCCACGAATACCTGATGGAGCGGGGCCTCACCCACGCCGGCGAGCCAGGCGTGCAGTACCTCTACCACGACCCCTGCCACACGCCGATGAAGACCTACGCGCCGATCCGCGTCGCCGCCAGCCTGCTCGGCCAGGACGTGCGCCTCTCCGAGCGCTGCTGCGGCGAGGCCGGGACGCTGGGCAGCGCCCGCCCCGACATCGCCAACCAGGTGCGCTTCCGCAAGCAGGAAGAGCTCACGCGCGGGATCCGCGACCTGACCGGCCGCGAGCGCGTCGCCGACGGCGAGGTGCGTCTGCTGACCTCCTGCCCGGCCTGCCAGCAGGGCCTCGCCAAGTACGCCGACGACACTGGTCTCAAGACCGACTACATCGTCGTCGAACTGGCCCGCCGCCTCCTCGGCCCGAGCTGGCAGGACCACTTCCTCGCCCAGGCCCGCGACGGCGGCATCGAACGGGTCCTGTTGTAATCGGCCAGGGCGCCGTGCCGCGCCCGCAGAGACCCCGATCGGGGCGGCACGGCGGTTGCCCGCATCGACAGGCGGCCGGACGGATGGAGGTCGAGCATCCGCTGGCCTGTCTGCTATCCTTTTTTCCGTTCATGATCGCGTCGGGGTGACGATATGACCTCGCAGGTGTACGACACGGACTTCCTTCGCTGGACGGAAGAGCAAGCCGCGCTGCTGCGCGCGGGGCGCTTCAGCGAGCTCGATTACGAGCACATTCGGGAGGAACTGGAGGACATGGGACGCGAGCAGAAGGTCGCCCTGCAATCGCTCTTTCGACAGATCTTCATCCATCTGCTGAGACTGGATCTCTCCCCGGCCGCCGCACCGCGGGGGAAATGGGTCGATGAGCTGGTCGAGTTCCGCGCCCAAGCCCAAACCCGCCTCGAAGAAACACCGAGCCTGCGCCACTACGCGGACGAACTGTTCGACAAGGCATGGCGCCAGGCCCGCCGCGGCGCGGCGAAATCGTTCGAGGCCTATGGCGAAGCGGTCACAGTGCCGGAGGCTTGCCCCTATTCACTCGGGGAATGTCTGGACCATGACTTCATCCCGACAGCCGCTCGCCCCGAGCACGCCGGCTGATTACGACATAGCCCCGAATGACCGATCGCCCGGGCGGGCATCCGCATTGCGCCCGCGGCTCCCGAGACGACGGCCCAGAGCCCACCCGTCGGCCGAGCCACCGTGAAGGCGGCGGAGGATGCACGACCCTAGGGCGAGACAGCGAAGCACAACCCGCCAGGCTGAGGCCGTAGGGCAGCTGATCCCATCGGCGGACACCAGCCTTCGCGCAGGCGCTCCTCGATTTCCGTTCGCGTGGCGAACTTGGTAGACCTTGGCCGACTATACGAAATGGCGCCGGCTTCCAATCATCGATCGAATAATCCTTGCAGAGGTCCCAATGCCCAGCATTACCCTGAACGCCCATTTCGACGGCCAATCGATCATTCTCGATGAACCCTTCCAGCTTCCCGCCAATGCCCGGCTGTTGGTGACAGTGGTTTCGCCTTCGATGGACGCCGAACGCGAATCCTGGGCGGATCTCGCGGGAACGGGGCTCACGCATGCCTATGGAGATGATGAGCCCGAGTACGCACTGACGGATGTGAGAAGGGTATGAACGAGGGTGACGTCGTTCTGACACCGCTCCTCCAGGCGGACGGGCGTGTGAAGAACCGGCCGACCATTGCACTGCGGCGCATGCCGAGTTTCCGCGATTGGCTGGTCTGCGGCGTCAGCACCCAATTGCATCAGGAGATCGCGGGATTCGACGATCCGATTCTGGCGGACCATGCCGACTTCGCCCTCAGCGGTCCAAAATCTCCGTCCCTAATCCGTTTGGGCTTTTTTGGCAGTGCTGCCCGAGAGTCGCCTGCTTGGCGTCATCGGTAGGCTCGGGCCAGACCGACATCGCCGCCTGTTGGGCCGGTTGTCCGCTCACCTGCTCAGTAAGTTGGGCTGAAACACCTATTAGTGCGACCGTTGCGTGCATACCCCTTGGAGATCCGGAAAAGGCCGTCCCATTTGCCGCGGGGGTCGGCCATACCGTTACCCATGAGCCGGCAGGATCGACGGAGCAACCTGATGCCCATTCAGCGGTGGAAGAGCGCTGTCGGTGCGGGGCCTTGCTCATAACCACAGCCATCGAGCGGGCCTCCTGCCGAGAGTCCGCTGTAAGCTACCGATCCTGCGAGTTGGCTGCGACCGATCGCCTATCATGGCGGGGGTCTTGGCCGGAATCATGAGCAAGGCCCGCTTGCAGGCCCCTGATCCGTCGCGCCTATACTCTTGCACCATCGACCAAACACGGAACCCAGCCATGTCCGATCTTGCCGAAGCTCGATCCGTCAGCGTCGAGGAGTATCTCGGGGGCGAGGCTGCCGCGCCGGTTCGCCATGAGTACGTCGCCGGCGAGGTCTTCGCGATGGCCGGCGCCTCCGAGGAGCACGCGACCATCGCCGGCAACGTCTTCGCGTTGCTGCGCGCGCATGTGCGCGGCAGTCCGTGCCGGGTCTACATCGCCGACATGAAGCTGCGCGTCGAGCCGGCGGCCGCCTTTTTTTATCCAGACCTGTTCGTGACCTGCGATGCGCGGGACGCGGCCGAGCCCTTGTTCAAACGGCATGCGCGCGTGGTCATCGAGGTCTTGTCCGAGTCCACCGAGGGCTACGACCGCGGCGCCAAGTTCCGCGATTACCGGCGGCTCGACTCGCTGGAGGAATACGTCCTCATCGACTCCCACCGCCGCGCCTGCGAGATTTTCCGCCGCCATCCGGATGGTTGGCTGCTCGACCCGGTGGCGGAGGACGGGCGGCTAGTGCTGCATTCGATCGGCTTTGACTGTCCGCTCGATGCCTTGTACGAGGACGTGGTGTTCGCGCGTTCCGAGGCAGCGGATCCCGCGTGACCAAAGGCCGAGGCCGGACGCCTGCCGCGGGAGTCGGGGTCGGTCATCGGTGCGCGAGCCGAACAGGGCGCCGCGGCCACCGTGTCGCGAATGATCCGAGCCTCGTGCGGGGTCAGGCGCAAGGCGGCCGCGCCGACTCCCCGCCCTTCAGGCCCCGCCCTTTTCGGCGCCGCGCTTGCTCAGGCGCTCGCCGGCAACCCAGTAGACCAGGTCCTCGGCGATGTTGGTGACGTGGTCGCCGACGCGCTCCAGCGACTTGGCGATGAACAGCGCATGGCTGTAACTCGCTGCCGCGCGCGGCTCGCGACACATCTCCTCGACCAGGGCATTGAAGGTCTCGTCGTACCGGGCGTCGATCTCGCTGTCGGCGTGCCAAATCGCCTTGGCCGCGGAGATATCGCCCTCGGTGATGGCCGCGAGGATCCCGTCGAGCTGGGCGAGGACGCGCTCGGCGAGATCCCGCGTGCGGGTGAAATCGACCGGGCTCCCTTGCCCGGCGATCATCGTGATGCGCCGCGCGATGCTCTTCGCGTGGTCGGCGGTGCGCTCCAGATCGGTGGCCATCCGGTCGCAGCTGACCAGCGTGCGCAGATCGACACCGAGCGGTTGGCGCAGCGCCAGGATCCGCTGGACCTCGTCGCTGATCTTTCGATCGAGATCGTCGACCCGCTCCTCGGTCGCCTCGATCGCCGCGCCGCCGCCGATCGGCGCATCGCCGAGCAGGTCGACGGCCGCGGCCAGCTGCCCGCGGACCAGTTGACCCATCTGCAGCACGTCAGCTGCGACCGTGCGCAGCGCCTCGTCGAATGCCCTGACCGTATGCTCTTTCATCATCGCGTCCCGATCGGTCCCCGTCAGTCGATGGTCAAGGTTTTCAGGTAGGCGGCGAAGGGTGCGCCGAGCTCCGGGTGCTGGAGACCGAGCTCGACCTGCGCCTCCAGGTAGCCGAGCTTGCTGCCACAGTCGTAACGCTTGCCCTTGAATGGATGAGCGATCACGGGCTCCTCGGCGAGCAGTGCGGCGATGCCGTCGGTGAGCTGGATCTCGCCGCCAGCGCCGGCCTGGGTCGCGGCGAGCTTATCGAAGATCCGCGGCGTCAGGAGATAGCGGCCGACCACGGCGAGGTTCGACGGCGCCTCCGCAGGGGCCGGCTTCTCGACGATCGAGGTGACGCGCAGTTCGCCGTCCGGGCCGGCCTCGGTCGCGACGATGCCGTACTTGTTGGTCTCCTGGTGCGGCACCTCCTCGACGCCCAAGACGCTACACCCGAATCGCTCGTAGACCTCGGCCATCTGGGCGATGACCCCGTTGGCCTCCCCCTGGATCAGATCGTCGGCGAGGATCACAGCGAACGGCTCGTCGCCGATGACCGGCTGGGCGCAGAGCACCGCGTGGCCGAGCCCGAGGGCCTCGGCCTGGCGCAGGTAGATGCAGCTCACGTGCGCGGGCAGCACGCCCTGGACGATCTTCAGCAGCTTCTGCTTACCGCCCGCCTCCAGCTCCATCTCCAGTTCGTAGGCCTTGTCGAAATGGTCCTCGATCGAACGCTTGTTGCGACCTGTGATGAAGACCATCTGCTCGACCCCGGCCGCCTCGGCCTCCTCGACCGCGTACTGAATCAACGGTTTGTCGACGACCGGCAGCATCTCCTTGGGGCTCGCCTTGGTTGCCGGCAGGAAACGGGTGCCCAGCCCGGCCACGGGAAAGACTGCCTTGCGGATTGTCGCCATCGATTGCTCCTCAGATTGAATGGGGCCGGTCCGCCGCCGCTCGCGACGCCGGGCGGCTGATACACCGATCGCCGAGCGGCCGTCGGTCCATCCTGAACGAAAGTGTCACTTGTGATCTTGCCACGGCGAACTGCCCGCTGCCCCGCCCGGTGCATGTCCCCCGGCGCACGAACGCCGGGCTCTAGCCTCCCGCCTCACCTTACAACGGCGCCCGCCACACGGCCAGCGACGACGCGTGACTCGCGTCAGACGCCCGGGGCGGCCGTCTCCGCCTCGATCGCTGCCAGTGCCACGAGCGGGTCCGCAGCGGCGGTGATCGGCCGGCCGATCACCAGATAGTCGGCGCCGGCCGCGAGGGCCTCGCTCGGGGTCATCACGCGCTTCTGATCGCCGGTCGCGGCGCTCCTCGGGCGCACGCCGGGGGTCACAAGCAGGAGGCCCGGACCGCGCGTAGCGCGGACCATCGCCGCCTCACGCGGTGAGCAGACGATGCCATCGAGTCCAGCCTCTGCGACCAAGCCGGCGAGGCGCAGGACCCGCTCGGCCGGGTCGCCCGGGCAGCCGATCGCCGCCAGGTCGTCGCCATCGAGGCTGGTCAGCACCGTCACGCCGATCAGGCGCGGGGGCCGCTCGTACCCGGCGAGGCGCGCGCGCGCCGCCTCCATCATGGCCCGTCCGCCCGAGGCATGGAGATTCACCATCCAGACGCCGAGGTCCGCGGCCGCCGCGCAGGCCGCGGCCACCGTGTTCGGGATGTCGTGGAACTTGAGATCGAGGAAGATCTCGAAGCCCAGGCCCTGGAGGCGCGCGACGAAGGCCGGTCCGAGGCGCGTGAAGAGTTCCTTGCCCACCTTGAGCCGGCAGCGCTGCGGGTCGAGCTGCTCGGCCAGCGCGATGGCCGGCGCCTCGGCGGGGAAGTCCAGTGCGACGATGATGCGAGGGTCTCTGTTCAAGCGGATCCTCCGGGAAGGGTCAGGTGGCTCAGGAGGCCGGGCGCGGGCCGATGTCCACCGCCGCCGGCTCGTCGTGACGGCCATCGCTCGACCCGGGCACCAGCTCCGCGATCGGCTCAGGCTCGATCGGGCGTATCGTCTTCCAGCGCGTGCAGCTCGGGCACTGCCAGTGCAAACGGCGGGCCGTGAAGCCGCAGTGCTCGCACTGATAGGCCGGGCGGTGCGCGAGCAGGTGGCGCAGGACCTTGAGGCTTACACGCGCCGTCTCGTCGCCCTTCCCATCGGCCTGGGCGAGGCGCAGTTCGAGCAGGCGGGCGAGGCCTCCGAGGTCGGCATGCCGCTCGAGGTAATCGCCGAGCAGGCGGATCGCCGCCGGCTCGCCCTGCCCCGCGCGCACCGCCTCGACGAGGCTCAGCATCAGCGCCGAACTCGGCCGGTCGCGGTAGAGGCGCGTGAGCTCGGCGATCACGGCCGCCGGCGCCTCGTCGGCGAGGCAGGCCAACAGGCGCGGCAGGACCTCCCGAACGAAACGGGGATCCTGGCGCACGACGCGCCGGTAGAGATCGAGTGCGCCCGCCCGGTCGCCCCGCTGCGAGGCGAGCTCGGCACGCAGCAGGAGCGCCCGGGCGCAACCCGGGTCGCTCGCATCGGCCTGGTCCAGGTGTGCGACGACCGCCGGGGTCTCGCCCGCGCGTAGCGCCTTCTCGGCGATCTCGCAGTGGTATTGGGCGATCTCGACGTGCAGCGGCACGCCCTGGCGCACCCGTAGCTGCTCGGCGACCTCCAGGCAGCGCACCCAATCCTTCTCCTGCTGATAGAGTTCCAGCAATGCCCGCAGGGCGCGCTCGGGCTGGAGTCTATGCTCGAGCAGTTCGTGGAATAGGCTCTCGGCGCGATCGAGGAGCCCGGCACGCATATAGTCCTGGCCGAGTTCGTAGAGGGCGAAGCCGCGCGCCTCCGGTTCCAGATTGGCCCGAGCGACCAGATTCTGATGGATGCGGATCGCGCGTTCCACCTCGCCGCGCCGCCGGAACAGGCTACCGAGCGCCAGGTGGGTCTCGACCGTCTCCCGATCGACCTCGGCGAGCCTCAGGAAGACGTCGATCGCCTTGTCCGGCTGCTCGTCGAGCAGGTAGTTGAGACCCCGGAAGAAGGCCGGATCCTTGGCGGTCGCCGCGCTACCGAGCGAGACCCGACTGCGCTGCGCCGCCCACCAGCCCGAGGCGGCGGCGACCGGCAACAGCAGGAACAACAATTCGGTCAAGACCGCCCCCTCGGACACCAGGATCCTCGCCGGCCGGGACGACGGATGGGCCGGCGCTCGCGCGCGCTCTGCGGGGAGGATCTCACGCTCGGACTACCTGGCGATCGACGGACCGTTATCATACGGCATCCTCTGTGCGGCCGCGGACCCTGTATTGTAATCCGAACCATGCCCCGACCCACTTCCGCCATGACCCGACCTCGAATGATGCGATCCAAGACCCTCGCCCTATCGCTGCTAATCGGCCTGTTCGCGACCACCGCCTTCGCCCGCCCCTTCCTCGATCCCGAGACCGAGCAACTGCTCGTCGAGGCGGTCGAGGCGGCCGTGACGCTCGACCTCTTCCATGCCAGGTGCCGTTCCGACGGCTCGAACCGCCGCACGGAGAACCTCAACAAGCTGATCGCCGGCAAATTCCGGCTGACGGTCCTGGGCGTCCAGGACGACCTCTTCCCGGAGCGCTCCTATCGGCGCGCCCAGGAACGGCTGCAACGGGACTTCGCCGCCGAGCTGCGCGCCGCCGGCGGCTGCCAGGCGGCCCGCGCAAGTGGCATCGCCGAACGGCTCGCGACGCGCTATCAGGAACTCTTCACGGCGCTCGAACGGCTCCCCTGATGGACACCCGGGAACGATTCCCGAATGGACGGCACGAATCGGCACGCGATATCGGGTTATGCTGCGCCAACTCGACCTGCATCTCGATCCCAGTGGCGCTCGGCTCCCGCCCTTCGAGCGGCGTGGGTCCGGTTGCCGTGACGCACGCCGCTACATTTTTTGGCGGTCCCGCCACTCGTGCACGCTCGTTGGCCCCTCGGGGCGTAACCCGACGGCCGGCAACGCAACAGCCAGCGAGGCCACTGGCGGGTCACGCGGCGCTCGCCCGACGAACCGCCCTGACGACCCTCAAAGGTCGTGGACGGCGCGAAAGCGGAAGGCCTCCAGCAAGGCCCCGCCGACCGCACCACCGATCAGCCCGCCCATCATCGCCACCGGGACATCGCGCTGTAGGGCGCTGCTGACGGCGAGTTCGGCGGCATCGAGGTGGTCGACCAGCGGCCCGACGACGAGCCACAGGGCACCCGCCGCGCTGGCCGCCAGGACCCCGATGACGATCGCCTCGATCAGGTTGCAATAGCGGCTCGGGTGGCGTGGCGTCGTGACCCGCACCCACCAGCGCACCGAGGCGACGTAGAGGATGCCATTGACCGAGACGAGAAAGGCGAGGATGCCGGCGATCTGGAAGGCCTCGGCGTGATGGGGCTCGGCGAGCATCAGGGCCACCCCGCACACCCCGCCAGCCGCGAGCCCGGCCAGCGCCTTGCCCGGCACGCCGCGCGAGCAGCGATCCGGGAAGCGCACGAGGATGCCGAGCAGCGTCCCGATCAGGGCCGCGACGAGGGCCACCTGGAGGACGTCGAGGACGCCGGGCCAGGCGAAGAACACCGCGGTCGCGACGGTCAGACCGATGGCGGTTGCCACTAGGGCGACCTCGCGCGCGCCGTAGAAGGCCGCCCCGACGGCCCCGGCCAGCGCGGCGGCCGGGACGAAGGCCAGGGAATCGGCGCCGAGGGCCCGAAAGCCGATATTCAGGCCGGTGAACAGCGGCGCATAGATCAGGCCGACCAGGCTCCAGGTCAGGGCCCGCAGGAAGATCATCGCACCACGGGAGGAATGGGGCTGCACAGGCATCACCGAGCTCGACAGAGGATGGGCCGGGCGGCGCGTCGATGCGCGTCGCCCGACCCGGTCAGGCTAACGCCGGCCCAGGCCGGCGCCCATGACCCACAAGGGTCGCCCGGCGACCCTCAATGCCGGCCGCCCTTCAGGGCGCCGACCATCCCCTCGATCGTGTCCTTCGCGTCGCCGAAGATCAGCGAGGTGTTCTCCTGGTAGAAGAGCAGGTTGTCGACGCCCGAGTAGCCGGGACGCAACGAGCGCTTGAGGAAGTAGACCTGCCGCGCGCGACCCGCCTCGAGGATCGGCATACCGTAGATCGGGCTGCTCGGGTCCTCCTTGGCCGCCGGATTGACGACATCGTTGGCGCCGACGATCAGGGCCACGTCGGTGCTCGGGAAGTCCGGATTGATCTCATCCATCTCGAGCACATGGTCGTAGGGGATGTCGGCCTCGGCCAACAGCACGTTCATGTGCCCGGGCATCCGCCCGGCGACCGGGTGGATCGCGAACAGGACCTCGACGCCGCGTGCCTCCAGCAGCTCCATCAACTCCTTGAGCGCATGCTGGGCCTGCGCCACGGCCATACCGTAGCCGGGGACGATGATGACCCGGCCGGCATCCTCCATCCAGTAGACGGCGTCCTCGACCGAGGCCGACTTGATGCCCTGCTGCGTCGCCTCGCCGGTCGCGCTCGACTCGCCGCCGTCGGTGCCGAACCCACCGAAGACGACGTTGAAGATCGAGCGGTTCATCGCCCGGCACATGATGTAGGAGAGGATCGCGCCCGAGCAGCCGACCAGGGCGCCGACGATGATCAGCAGGTTGTTGCCGAGCGAGAAGCCGGTCGCGGCCGCCGCCCAGCCCGAATAGCTGTTCAGCATCGAGATCACGACCGGCATGTCGGCGCCGCCGATCGGGATGATCAGGGTCGTGCCGAGCACCAGCGCGAGGACCGTGATCGCGACCAGCGACACGAGGCTACCGGTCATCGCGAAATGCACCGCGAAGCCGATCGCCGCCAGGCCCATCGCCGCGTTCAGCAGGTGCTGGCCGTTGAAGCGCACCGGCTTGCCGCTCAAGAGCCCTTGGAGCTTGCCGAACGCGACGACCGAGCCGGTGAAGGTGATCGCGCCGATGACGATGCCCGCCGAGAGCTCGCCCATCAGGACCGGGTTCAGGGTCTCGGCGGCACGGCGGTTGATGAAGGTGCCGATCGCGACCAGGACCGCGGCCAGGCCGACGAAGCTGTGCAACGCCGCCACCAACTGCGGCATCGCCGTCATCTGGATGCGCATCGCGACGACCGCACCGATCGCCGCGCCGGCCACGATCGCGATCGCGATCAGGCCGTAGGACTGGACCTCGCTGCCGGCCAGGGTCGCGCCGATCGCGATCGCCATACCGGCGATGCCGTAGAGGTTGCCCCGGCGCGCCGTCGCCGGGTGCGTGAGCCCCTTGAGGGCCAAGATGAAGAGGACCGCCGAGACGAGATAGGCGATCGCCTGCGTATTCGTTGAGAGCTCCATGGATTGTCCTGCTGCTGGCCGGGCCGCGGGGCCCGGTGGGCTGTGCTGGAAGGGGCCGGGCGGGCCGGCGACCGTCTACTTCGACCGTTTCTTGAACATCGAGAGCATGCGGTGGGTCACCAGGAAGCCGCCGAAGACGTTTATCGAGGCCAGCAGCACGGCGATGAAGCCCATCGCGTCGGCCACCACGCCAGCCTCCTTCAACCCGGCGACCAGCAGGGCGCCGACGATGACGATGCCGGAGATGGCGTTGGTCAGGGCCACCAGCGGCGTGTGCAGGGCCGGCGTGACGCCCCAGACTACCCAGTAGCCGATGAAGCAGGCGAGGACGAAGACGTAGAGAGCGACCAGGGTTTCTGACATGGATTCGAGGCTCCGAAAGGGTTTCCGGCGGGCCGGCGGCGCCGGCCACCGGCGCGCGCGAGCAAGGAACTGTTCAGAAACAACCGACACGAGCACGCGCACGACAAGGAACTACGAAATACACGAAAGTCGCGAAAAGACAGCAAATACCCGCGTGTGTAGTCCGCCTTTTCGCGTGTTTCGTAGTTCCGAAAAGATGTACCGGTTGTTCGCGAGTCCTCACCAAGCTAGCGCTCGGCGAGCATGGTCCGCGTGATCTCGTCGGCCATCAGATCCTTCAGGACCGGACCGGCCTCCCCCCGCTCGACCATGATATCGAGCAGGTTGAAGAGATTGCGGGCATAGAAGGCGCTCGCGTCGGAGGGCACCCGCGACGGCAGGTTGGTGTGTCCGACGAGGATGACGCCATGGCGCTCGACGACCTGGTCGGGCTCGGTCAGCGGGCAATTGCCGCCGTTGACCGCCGCCAGGTCGACGATGACCGAACCGGCGCGCAGGCGCTCGACGACGGCCTCGGTGATCAGGGTCGGCGCCGGGCGACAGGGAATCAGGGCCGTCGAGATGATGATGTGGGCCTTGGCCAACTCGTCGGCGAGCGCCGCCTGCTGGCGGGCCTTGGCCTCCTCGGATAGCTCCTTGGCGTAGCCGCCCTCGCCGCTGCCGCTCTCGCCGAGATCGAGCTCGATCGGCTTGGCGCCGAGCGAGCGGATCTGCTCCTTCGTCTCGGGGCGCACATCGTAGGCATGGACGTCGGCGCCGAGGCGGCGCGCCGTGGCGATCGCCTGCAGGCCGGCGACGCCGACGCCCAGCACCACCAGGCGAGCGGGCTTCGCCGAACCGGCCGAGGTCATCATCATCGGCACGAAGCGCCCGTAGTGGGCAGCGGCCTCGAGCACCGCGCGATAGCCGGCGATGTTGCTCTGCGAGGACAGGACATCCATCGACTGGGCGCGCGAGATGCGTGGCATCCGCTCCAGCACGAGGACGCGCATGCCCTTGGCCCGCATGGCGGCCAGGACCTCGTCCTCGCCGCAGCTCTCCAGCAGGCCGATGTAGAGGCCGCCGTCGCGCATCGCCGCGACCTCATCGGCTTCCGGCCGGCGGACCTTGACGAGGATATCGACATCGAAGGCGGCGGCCCGCGCGACGACGCCGGCCCCGGCCTGCCGATAGACCTCGTCGTGATAGTGGGCGCGCGCGCCCGCCCCCTCTTCGACGAGGACCTCGAACCCCTTGCCGACGAGCTTCTGGACCATCTCGGGGGTCATGGCCACCCGCGCCTCGCCTGCCCGTATCTCTCTCGGTACCCCGATCTTCATCGTCGCTGAACCCTTCATCTGCGGCGCGTGCCGCGAACGCGGCCAAAAAATTCGCGCCATTATGGGGCGAGGCCCCGGCGATCTCAACACGGAGGCGGCCCCGAGGCCGACGTCGGGCTCCGGCGCGCGGCCCGCCTGTCCTTCGTCGGCGACCGCCGTGCCGGCGCGCCAACCCGACCGCGGTCGTGCAGCCATTCGCCGCGCCGTCGGGTTGGCCCTCGGGGCGTAACCCGAGAGCCGGCCATGCGGCGGCCCCGCCGTGGGAGCCACCTCGGGCCGCGAGCCGACCGCCCGCGACCGGGCGTCCTCAGGAGACCGAATTGCGGAGGATCTTGACGATGTGCGAGGAGATCTCCTCGATCGACTGGGTCGTGGTGTTCAGGACCGGGACGTTCAGACGGCGAAACATCCCATGCGCCCGCTTGATGTCTTCCTCGCAGCGGGCGAGCGAGGCATAGGCGCTGCCGGGGCGGCGCTCCTCGCGGATCAGCTGGAGGCGCTGCGGGTCGATCATCAGCGCGAACAGCTTGTGCCGACAGTCCCAGACCTCCCGCGGCACGTCGCCGCGCTCGAAGTCCTCCTCGGTGATCGGATAGTTGGCACTGCACAGGCCGTAGTGCATCGCCAGATAGAGGCAGGTCGGCGTCTTGCCCGAGCGCGAGACGCCGATCAGGACGACATCGGCACGGGCGAAGTTGTCGGGGCGAATGCCGTCGTCGTTGGACATCGCGAAGTTGATCGCCTCGATCCGCTTCGTGTAGGAACTCGGCTTGGTGATCGCATGGCTGCGCCCGGACATGCGGCTCGGCGCGACCCCGAGTTCGCCCGCGAGCGGCTCGATGAAGCCCTCGAACAGCTCCATGTAGAAGCAGTTGCCGCCCCTGAGGATCCGCCGGATCCCGTCGTCGAGCATGGTCGCGAAGACGATCGGGCGCACCCCGTCGCGTTCGGCCGCCTCCTGCATCCGCTCGGTCAGCGCCTGCGCCCGCATCTCGGTGTTGATGTAGGGCATGTAGACCTGCTCGAAATCGACCGAATCGAACTGGGACAGCAGGCTGTGCCCCATCGTCTCGGCGGTGATGCCCGTGCTTTCCGATACGTAGAAGACCGTACGACGACTCATTTACCGTTACTCGTGGGGGCCGCGCGGGCCTCGCGCTGGGCGTCGCACGGCCGTGATGCAAATCAATGCGGGGATCGAGGGTTATCGTCCATATTTCGGCTGTCCGTGCGGGCCTCGCGCCGGGACGCGTCGCCGCCCGCCGGCGCCATTCTAAGCCACAGGACTGCACCCATGGCATCGATCAGCAACGATCATGACCTGCGTCGCGTGCTCGCCGACCTCCCCGAGATCGAGCAGCGCATCCTCGGCGCCCGATTCGCCCGGAGCGTCGCCCAGTGGAGCCGCGAGGGGCGCGTGGAGCGCGCGATCGAGACGGCCCTGCGGGCCGATGCGAGCCCGACGGAACTCGAGGACGCCTACCGCGCGGCCAAGTCCTACGCCACCAAGACCTACACGGACTGCGGCCGGGACACCAATTGGCTCGGCCAGGCCGACCACTTCGTCGCCGCCGCGGCGGCCGCCGCGCTGACCCCCGAGACGCTCCTGAGCGAGCGCCAGAACCGCGCCTGGAAGGCCGCCGTCCAGGCGCGCATGGCGGTCAACTGCGCGATGATGGAGGGGGCCGAAGGGGACTTCGCCAACGAGGCCGAGCGCCAATACCTGCTCGTCAACGAGCACCTGGGCGCCGACTGACCCCGGCCGGCCCGGGCGTGAAAGGTGTAGGATGCGGTGAGGGACGAACCGCATCGATGGCGCGGTGTCAGACGAACCGCATCGATGCGGCGATCGGCTGGTCGCGGATGACGGGCCGCAAGGCGAAGCGCATCCCGCCACTTACCGGTCGCCAACCCAAGATGCGACCCTCGCGCAGCCAGGCCAGCGCATAGCAGCGGCGTCCGGGATCATCGCACGCAATGCGACAGGGCCATCCCCTCGACGGCGGGAGACGTCGCCGTGAATGTGGGGATCGCGGTCGCGGGTGGTGAGATGCGCGGTCGCAAGCCGCAAACGGCGGGATGCGCTTCGCTTGATGCGATCGGGGCGCCATACCCATCGATATCCGGCGTCGCAAGCCGCAAACGGCGGGATGCGCTTCGCTTTCCCGCCCTACGAGTCACGGGTGCCGCGGCGCGATCTGAACCTCGGCGGCGAGGATCTCGTCGTAGAGGGCCCAGGCCTCGGCGGCCCGCTCGGGAGTGATCTTCTCCGTCGCATGGCCGAGGTGGGCGACGACGAAGTCGCCGACCGCGAGGGCCTCGTGGTCGAGCATCAGGAGGCTCAGGTCGCGCACCACCCCCTTGGCCTCGCAGCGGGCGACGAGCCCGTCGATCGCGCGGATCTGCATCGGGATACCGAGACACATGGCGATCCGCCCCGCGCCTCAGTACCGCACCTGGGCGACCCAGGTGAGGGTCGTCGCGCCCTCGGCCGGGACCTCGACCGTCCAGGCGGCTACGGCGGCCGCCTCGCGCGTGTGGGGCGCGCTCGCCTCGAGGATCCGCCAGTCGCCGGGCAGCGACTCCAGCACCCTGACCGCGACCGGCTCGGGCTTGGCGTTCTTCAGCTCCAGCGCGAAGCCCGCCTCGTAGGCATAGTCGTAGGCACTCGACCCCGACAGCTTGCGGAAGCTCGTCTGCTTGCGCCGGGCCGTAACGTCGAAGCTCTCGCCGAGGTGCAGGCTGACGGTCTCGTGCTTCGGCGTGTGGTCGATGCGGTCCTCGCCGACGAACTGGGCGTGGCCGCGGCTGTCGCGCGCGTAGACCCGCACCACGCCCTTGGGCAGCGGGATCCCGAGAGGGGCATCGCGGTTGGTGAAGTGCAGCCGGGCCTCGACCTTCGCCGGCGCCCAACCGTCGCCGCCCGCGACCCGATAGGCCGACGGACGCCCCTCGATCACGAGCGCCCGGGTGACCGGCACCCGCGGCGCCGACAGGAGCGCCACCTGTTTGGTCTGGCGATCGAGGATGTCGGTCGGGCGCGGCAGCGTGTAGAGGTGGTACTCGTAGAGCGCCTCCTCCTCGGGCGGCGGCGCGGCGGCAACCATCGCGAGGCCGCGCTCCATGCGGACATCGGCCCGCGGCGCGCGGACCTGGTTGACCTCGCCGGCGACGAGCTGCACCTGGGCGTCGCGATAGGCGATGCCGCTGCGGTTGGTCAGGGTCACCCAGCCGTTGAGGTCCATGCTCGTGCCATCGTCGTCGAGTTGGGCGACATAGTCGGCCTGCCAGCCCAGGCCGCCGGTCAGATACGAGAGCTCGAAGAGCCCGCTACCGCCACGCGCCGCCTCGAGCCGCAGCACCAGGGTCGGCTGGTCGCGCAGGTCGTCGGGCACGTCCGGATAGGCCAGGTGGCCGACGATGCCCGTCTCGATGCGATCGGCATAGCGCAGCACGACGCCGTCGTTGGCCGCGAGGACCCGGGCCTCCTCGACGGTGCGCTCGCCGGCGTCGTTGGTGCGCACGACCTGGACCTGGCGCCCGACGTACTTCTTCAGCAGGCTCTCGGCCGTCAACAGGTCGAAATCGAAGTTCTGCTCCAGCAGCGTCACCGCGACCTCGCCGCCGCGCGCTTCGAGGAGCGCCGTCTCGGGGCGGATCTGCACCGACACCGAGCGCCACGCCAGGCGATTCTCGCCGGGCTCCAAGGCGACCTCGCGCTGGTCCTTGATCAGTGCCAGGTCGTCGTTGTAGATGGTCACGGCCAGCGCCCGCTGGGCGGTCTCCTCGATCCGCCGTTCGGCGATATCGGCCGCGACCGGCCCGGCGACGAGGAGAGACAGGAGCAGGCCGACCGCGAGGCCGGAGCGCCGCGCGGGGCGCGTGTGAATCGGCGGATACACGGGCATGGACCTCCAGCGGGACCGATGGCGAGGGCGACCCAGATCGGCCGGGGGTCGCAGCGATCGCCCGAAAGGGTAGCATAGCCACATGGGCGGGACCGGGAAAGGCGGCCGGCGGGGCTCCCCAGTTCCCTCGCGCGCGCCTCGCCCCTTGCCTAGTAGCCGAACGCCCCTGTCATCGATACCCGCGACGCGAAAACCACCCGCCCCGATCGCCGACACCTCGTCACGGCCCGATGAACTGGCGGTTATCATGTCCCGGACGCCGGCCGGGGGCCGGCACAGGGCGCGGGGGAGCCATGAGCGACGACAACCAGCCACGACCGACGGCGGCCGCCGACCACCACTGGCAGTCCTGGCTCGCCTGGGCGCGAGAGCGCGACCTCGCGCCCCCCGTCGATCCGGCCTGGGAGGCCGCGCGCCAGCGCGTCTGGGACGGCAGCGACTATGTCGCGAGCGCCTGCGCCTGCGCCCCCGAGACCCTCGCCGACCTGCTGAGCGACGGGCTGCTCGCACGCCCGCTCGGCGCCGGCGAACTCGCGGGCGAGCTGACCGCGACGCTCGCCGATTGCGCCGACGAGACGGCCCTGATGGCGGCCCTGCGCCGCTTCCGCCGCCGCCACCAGGTGCGCATCATCTGGCGCGACCTCGCCGGCTGGGCCGACCTGGACGAGACCCTCGCCGAGCTGAGCGCCCTCGCCGACGCCTGCATCGCCGAGGCCCTCGACCGGCTGCACGCCTGGCAGGTCGCCGAGTGCGGCACCCCGAGCCCAGCCCGCGGCCGCCCCCAGCGCCTCCTGGTCCTCGGCATGGGCAAACTCGGCGGGCGGGAGCTCAATCTGTCATCGGACATCGATCTCATCTTCGCCTTCCCGCAGGCCGGTCAGGTCGACGGTCCGCGCGCGCTGAGCAACGAGCAGTTCTTCATCGGACTCGCCCGGCGCCTGGTGCGGGTCCTCGACACCCAGACCAGCGACGGCTTCGTCTTTCGCGTCGACACCCGCCTGCGCCCGTTCGGCGACGCCGGCCCGCTGGCGACGAGCTTCGCCGCGCTGGAAGACTATTACCAATCCCAGGCGCGCGAGTGGGAGCGCTACGCGATGATCAAGGCGCGGGTCGTCGCCGGCGACGCCCAGGACGGCGAACGCCTGATGGCGCTGCTGCGACCTTTCGTCTACCGCCGTTACCTCGACTACGGCGTCATCGAGTCGCTGCGTAACCTCAAGCAGCTGATCGCCAAGGAACTCAAGCGCAAGGGGATGGCCGACAACATCAAACTCGGCCCGGGTGGCATTCGCGAGATCGAGTTCATCGGCCAGGCCTTCCAGCTCGTGCGCGGCGGCCGCGACCCGGACCTGCAGGTGCGCCCGATCCGCCAGGTGCTCGCCCACCTCGCCGCCAAGGGCCTGGTGCCGCGGCCGGCCACCGAGGCGCTCGATGCCGCTTACTGCTTCCTGCGCCGGGTCGAGAATCGCCTCCAGGCCTGGCGTGACAAGCAGACCCACGTGCTGCCAGCCAGCGACGCCGAGCGGGCGCGCCTCGCCCGCGCGATGGACTTCCCCGACTGGTCGGCCTTCGCCGCGGTCCTCGCGACGCATCGCCAGCGCGTGCAGGCCGAGTTCGACCGGGTCTTCGAGGCGCCGCGCGACGCCGCACGGACCGACGGGCTGCCGCTCGCCGACCTCTGGCACGGGCTCGGCGACGGCCAGCGCGACCCGAACGAACTCGCCCGCGCCGGCTTCGCCGACCCGTCGCTCGCGCTGACCCGGCTCGCCGAATTCCGCGACGCGACCGACCGCATGGCGCTCGGCGAGCGCGGCCGCGAGCGGCTTGCCCAGCTGATGCCGCTCGTGCTGCGGGTCGTCGCCGAGGCGGAACGGCCGGATCCCGCCCTCGAGCGGGTCCTCAAGGTCCTGGAGGCCGTCGCCCGGCGCACCGCCTATCTGGCGATGCTCGTCGAGCGCCCCGTCGTCCTCTCCCAGCTCGCCTGCCTGACCGGCATGAGCCCCTGGATCGCCGAGCGCATCGCCCGCTACCCGCTGCTGCTCGATGAGCTGATCGACCCCGCCCGCCTCTACCGGCCGCTGCAACGTGGCGACCTCGTGGAGGAGGCCGAGGTCCTGCTCGGGCGGGTCGCCGAGGAGGACCTCGAGCAGCAGATGGAGTACTTGCGCCAGTTCGCCCAGGGCAACATCCTGCGCGTCGCCGCCGCCGACCTGACCGAGGTCATCCCGCTGATGGTCGTCAGCGACTACCTCACCGAGATCGCCGAGGTGACCCTGGCCCGGGTCCTCGACCTCGCCAACACCCACCTGGTCTCCCGCCACGGCCGCCCGGCCGGGGTCGCCGCGCCCGACACGGGCCTGCTCGTGCTCGGTTACGGCAAGCTCGGCGGCATCGAACTCGGTTACGGCTCGGACCTCGACCTGGTCTTCCTGCACGCCCCCGGCGGCGCCAACGCGATGACCGACGGCCCGCGCGAGATCGCCAACGAGCAGTTCTTCGTCCGGCTCGGCCAGCGCATGATCCACATGCTGACCACGCGCACCGCCTCGGGCGTCCTCTACGAGGTCGACATGCGCCTGCGCCCCGACGGCAACAAGGGCCTGCTGGCGCGCTCGTTGCCATCGTTCGCCGACTACCAGGCCGGACAGGCCTGGACCTGGGAGCACCAGGCCCTGGTGCGGGCCCGCCCGGTCGCCGGCGACGCGGCCCTCGCCGCCGCCTTCGCCGAGGTGCGCACGGCGACCCTGCGTCGTGAGCGCGACCCCGGGCCGCTCCGTGACGAGGTGCGCAAGATGCGCGAGAAGATGCGCGCGAACCTCGACAAGAGCGGCACCGGGCGCTTCGACCTCAAGCAGGGGGCCGGTGGTATTGCCGACATCGAGTTTATGGTCCAATACTCGGTCTTGCGCTGGGCCGCTCGCCACCCGGAGCTCACCCGCTGGACCGACAACGTCCGCCTGCTGGAGACCCTGGCCGGGCTCGACCTGCTACCGGGCACGGCGGCCGCCGACCTGACGGCCGCCTACAAGGCCCTGCGCGCCGCCTATCACCGCAGCTCGCTCCAGGGCGAGCCGACGACGATCGCCGAGGACCGCCTTGTGGACGAGCGCGCGCGCGTGCGCGCGCTGTGGGCGCAGTTGATGGAAGATTGAGCGGCCACCCGAGCCGGGTGCGAAGGTTTTTCGGGGCACTGAAGCGTTCAGGGTGCCCTCGTGGGAATGGTTCAATTTTCGACGGCGCTGCGACGCCGTCGCGCGGAGCTCAATAGATGATGACGATGGCAGACCGTGACGGATTGATCTGGCTGGATGGGGAGATGCGGCCTTGGCGCGAGGCCAACACCCATGTGCTGACCCACACCCTCCACTACGGCATGGGCGTCTTCGAGGGCGTGCGCGCCTACCAGACCGATCGCGGCGCGGCCATCTTCCGGCTCGCCGAGCACACCGACCGGCTCTTCAACTCGGCCCACATCCTGGGCATGAAGATCCCGTTCGACCGCGAGACCCTGAACGAGGCCCAGCGCGCCGCGGTGCGCGAGAACGGCCTCTCCTCGGCCTACATCCGCCCGATGTGCTTCTATGGCCCCGAGGGCATGGGGCTGCGCGCCGACAACCTCCAGGTCCACGTCATCGTCGCCGCCTGGTCCTGGGGCGCCTACCTCGGCGAGGACAACATGCACCGCGGCATCCGCATCCGCGTCTCCTCGTTCACCCGCCACCACGTCAACGTCACCATGTGCCGCGCCAAGGCCAACGGCAATTACATGAACTCGATGATGGCCCTGCAGGAGGCGCTGCGCGACGGCTACGACGAGGCCCTGCTGCTCGACGCCAACGGCTATGTGATGGAGGGCAGCGGCGAGAACATCTTCATCGTCCGCGATGGCGTCCTCTACACCCCGGACCTGACCTCGGCCCTCGACGGCATCACCCGCCGCACCGTCATCGCCCTGGCCGAGGAGCTCGGCCTGCCGGTCGTCGAGAAGCGCATCACCCGCGACGAGGTCTACATCGCCGACGAGGCCTTCTTCACCGGCACCGCCGCCGAGGTGACACCGATCCGCGAGGTCGACGGGCGGACCATCGGCTGCGGCGCGCGCGGACCCATCACCGAGCGCCTCCAGACCCTCTACTTCGACCAGGTCCACGGCCGCCGCGACGCCCACCCGCAGTGGCTGACGCTGGTCTGACCGGCCGACCCGCGCCGACAAGACCCCTCGATAACGGGGATGCCGCAGCCTGCGGCATCCCCGCAGGCAAAGGAGATGACGCAATGGCCAACGCCCAGCCCGAGACCCGCCCCGCCCGGGGCGCCCCACCCCAGGAGGCCGCCCTGATCCAGGTGCGCCGCGCCGACCTGCCGCTGCACTGCCCGCGGCCGGACGACAGCCTGTGGAACATGCACCCGCGGGTCTATTTACCGATCCAGGACGCCCCGGACCACGAGATCACCTGTCCCTACTGCGGGGCTCGCTACCGCCTCGAAGACTGACGCGCCCACGCGACGATCCACTCGGGGTGACGGGATGGCGCCCGCCAGGGCGGTCGATGCGGTGAGCTTGCGAACCGCATCACTGGCGATCGCTCAGTCCCAATTCAGGACGCCGCCGGTCTGGTACTCGGTGACCCGCGTCTCGAAGAAGTTCTTCTCCTTCTTCAGATCCAGGACCTCGGACATCCACGGGAAGGGGTTCGTCGCACCCGGGTACTGCTCGGGCAGGCCGATCTGGGCGCAGCGGCGGTTGGCGATGAAGCCGAGATACTCCTCGAACATCGGCGCGTTCAGGCCGAGCACGCCGCGCGGCATGGTGTCGCGGGCGTACTGGGCCTCCAGTTCCACCGCCTCGCGAATCATCGCGACCAGCTCCTCCCGGAATTCGCCCGTCCACAGGTGCGGGTTCTCGATCCGGATCTGATTGATGACGTCGATGCCGAAGTTCATGTGCATCGACTCGTCGCGCAGGATGTACTGGAACTCCTCGGCGGTGCCCGTCATCTTGTTGCGCCGCCCCATCGAGAGGATCTGGACGAAGCCGACGTAGAAGAAGATCCCCTCGAAGATGACGTAGAAGGCGACCAGCTCGCGCAGCAGGTGCCGGTCGTTCTCCGACGTGCCGGTCTGGAAGTGCGGGTCGGCCAGGTGCTGGGTGTAGGGCAGCGCCCACTCGGCCTTGCGCGCGACCGACGGGACCTCGCGGTACATGTTGAAGATCTCGCCCTCGTCGAGGCCGAGGCTCTCGACGACGTACTGGTAGGCGTGCGTGTGCAGCGCCTCCTCGAAGGCCTGGCGCAACAGATACTGGCGACACTCGGGGTTGGTGATGTGGCGGTAGATGGCCAGCACCAGGTTGTTCGCGACCAGCGAGTCGGCGGTCGCGAAGAAGCCCAGGTTGCGCTTGATGATGGTGCGCTCGTCCTCGCTCAGCCCGTGGGGGTCCTTCCACAGGGCGATGTCGGCGTTCATGTTGATCTCCTGCGGCATCCAGTGGTTCGCGCAGGCGTCCAGGTACTTTCGCCAGGCCCACTCGTACTTGAAGGGCACGAGCTGGTTGAGGTCGGCGCGGCAGTTGATCAACCGCTTGTCGTCGACGCGCACGCGGCCGGCGCCCAGCTCGGGCTGCTCCAGGCCCGTGGCCCCGCCGCCCCCCGGCGATGTCCCGGGCTGGTCGATCGCCCCCACCGGACGCGGCCTGTCGCCCGGGCCACCCGCGCGCTGCTGCGCGGCGGCATTGGCGGCCGGGTCGCCGAGATCCTGATCGCGGATCGGCGACGGCGACGGGACCGGCCGCGCCCGGTTCGGGCGCGTCACATCGGCCAGCGGGTCATCCCAATTCAGCATCGCATCCTCCTGGGGCTCGGGTTCTGTTCTTGGTTCGGTGGACTCGCGCGCCGAGCGCGGCCGAGGCCGGCGCCGGCGTCCCGGCCTAAGGTCGGGACGTGCGCGCCGAGATTCACCCCCACCGATGCACTCAGGGCGCGGCCGGCGCGGCGCGTCGTGCGACCCGGGCCAGCCCGTCGAGATTGCCGTCGGCGGCGAGGCGATAGCCCTCGATGTCACGGCGGGCGACGAAGATCTGGTCCTCGTACCAGAGCGGGATGTAGGGCAGGTCGGCGAGGAGTTGGCGCTGGATGGCGCGGTAGAGGTCGGCCTGGACCGCCAGGTCCGGCTCGCCGCGGGCGCGCTCGATCAGGTCGTCGACGCGGGCGCTGCGGTAGCGGCCGCGGTTGGCGCCATCGGGCGGCAGCGAGGCGCTGTGGAAGGCGTAGCGGAAGATGTCGGGGATACGCACGCCGACCCAGGTGAGGCCGTAGAGCTGGAAGCGCCCGGCCTGGACGTCGCCGAAGAAGGTGCCCCAGTCGTAGCTGCGGATCTCCAGCTCGATGCCGACCGCCGCGAGCTGGGCCTGGAGGACGGCGGCGAGGCGCAGCCGGAAGGGATCGCTCGAACTCTTGTAGACGAGCCGTAGCGGGTTGCTGGGGCCGAAGCCCGCAGCCGCGAGCTGGGCGCGTGCCGCCGCCAGGTCGTAGGCCGGCGGGCTCAGTGCGGCGCCGACCCAATGTTCGGGCGGGAAGATCGCCGCCGCCGGGCGGGCCGCGCCCTGGAACAGGTAGCGGATGATGGCGTCGCGATCGATCGCCTGGGCGATCGCCTCGCGCACCGCGAGCTGCCGCGTCGCCGGGTCCTCCAAGTTGAAGCCGAGGTAGGAGAAATTGACCCCGTCGCGCCGGCGGACCTGGACCTCGGCGCGCCCGCGCAGGAGGCCGACGAGCTCCGGCGACAGGTCGTTCTGGAGCATGTCGATCTCGCCGCGCAGGAGCTTCATGACCCGCACGCTCGGGTCGCGCACCGCGACCAGCTCGAATCGCTGTCCGTCGGCACGCCGCGCGAGGCGCAGCCGGCCCGGCTCGGGCCAGGCGACGAAGCGGAACGGCCCGCTACCGAGCGGCGCGCGCTGAAACGGGTGACCAGCGGCGATGCCGGCCGCCGGCAGGATGCCGATGCCGAGATAGGCCGGGAACAACGGGTCCGGTGCGGAGAGATGGAAGTCGATGCGCTCGGGACCGTCGCTCGCGACGGTCTCGATCAGGCCGAGGGTGGCACGGTGCGGCGAGCCCATCGCCGGATCGAGGATGGACTCGAAGGTCGCGACGACATCCTCGGCGACCAGCCGGCGCCCGTCGGCGAAGGTCCGACCCGCCGCACCGAGCGTGAAGCGGTAGTGGGTCGGCGTGATCGGCTCCCAGGTCGCAAGCCCCGGCTGCGGCAGGCCGCGCTCGTCGAGTTCGACGAGGCGGGCATAGAGCAGCCGGTTGACGCGCTCGGAGGTCGCATCCGTGGCCAGGCGCGGATCCAGGTTGCGCGGCCCGCTCGCGAGGCCGAGGCGCAGGACATCGTCGGGCGGTGCCACCGGCCCACCGCAGCCGCCCATTGCGAGCAGCGCCCAGATCAGGGGCGGCAGGAACGCCAACACGCGGCGCATCACCAGCTGAGGTACGGACAGCGGGCCAGGTTCACGTTGTAGTAGCGCGGATCGCCGGTGACCTCCTCGCCGAGCCAGTCGGGGCGGGCGAAGACCTCGTCCTCGGCGGCGAGCTCCACCTCGGCCATCACGAGACCGGCGTTGGCCCCAGCGAAGACGTCCAGGTCCCAGACGTGGTCGCCCGCGCGCACCCGGTAGCGGGTCTTCTCGATCGGCGGCGAGACGGCCAACTCGCCCAGCATCGCCTCGGCATCGGCGACCGGGATCGGATACTCGTACTCGCTGCGGCTGAGCCCGTTGCCCGGCCCCTTGATCGTCAGATAGGCGCGCTCGCCGGCGACCCGTGCACGCACCGTCGCCGTCGCCTGATTGACCAGGTAGCCCTGCAGGATGCGGGTCTCGGACAAGACCGCGGCGCGCCACCCGTCGCCGGCGACGAGAAACTTGCGCTCGATCTCAACGGCCATCGGCGCACCCTTTGCCGCACCTTGGGTAACACCGCCGGCACAGGTCCGCCCACCTCGCGGCACGCCTCGGTCGCCCCTCGCTCACGCTGGTCTCTCCCCGTCGTTCGATATCGAACCGTCAGTGTAATCGCACCGTCGCCTCGGCACGACCGAAGACACCGCCGAGGGCCAGGACACCCCCAGCCGTAGGGGCCCGCTTGCGGGCGAGCGGCCGCCCGCCGGATCGCCCGCTTGCGGGCTCCTACCCTCGCCGGCCACCCTGCGGAGTCCGCCGGGGTGCCTCGTCTGAAATGACCCACTGACAAGAACGGACGGGGCTTGCGCGATGCCCACCCTACCCC
>NZ_NRRW01000024.1 GCF_016583835.1 Thiococcus pfennigii
ACAGGTCGTCCGAGCGCGGCAGCGCCCCGCCCGAGAGCCCACCCTCCGAGACCGAGGAGAGCCGCCCCGAGGGCACCACCGCGGGGCGCGAAGAACGAGCCGGCGAGGAGCGCGGCCAGCGCGAGCGCCAACCCGACGCGACCGGCGGCGAACAAGAAGAGACCGAAGAGACCGGGGCGGGCGAGCGACCACGACCGGACCGCGAACGCGGCGAGGCGGCCGACGACGAGCCCCGCGATGGGAGTGGCGGCGACGAGGTTCGCGACATGGCCGAGCGGCCGAGCCCCGCGGCCGAGCCCGAAACCGAGCCCGCAACCGAGCAGGAGACCCCGCGTCCCGGCGGCGACGAGGACGGCCCCGACGAAGGCCGGCGGACCGACGACACCGCCGAGCAACCCGGGCGCCCCGAGCCACAGGCCGAGCGCGAGGCCCCCCGGCCGGACGCCGGTACCGATGGGGAGCCGGGCGACGAACCGACCGACGAAGAGACCCAGACCGACGGCCCGCCCGGCAGCCGCGGCCGACGCCTTGGCCCGGCGACGACCGACCTGCCCGAGACCGCCGCGGATGCCGGTCAGGCCGAGGCCGTCGAGCGCTTCGACCAACTGGGCGATCAGCCGATGGCCGGCATCGAGGCCGAAGAGTCGGGCAGCGCCGCGCTCGGCGGGCTGGCCGGGGGCGGTGCGACGCCGATCATCCCCAACATGGCCATCCTCGAGCAGCGCCTGCAGCAGGTCGAAGGCGAGCCGGCGCTGCTGCTGCGCAACCAGTTCCGCCTCGAGGAGCGGCGCCAGCAGGCGACCGGCGGCCCCCTGCGCGAGAGCCGGCCATGGTGAGTCCAGCGACCAGGCACGCCGCACTCGCCGTCCTTTGCCTGTGGGCGCTGCTGCTCACGCTGCCGCTGCAGGCGGCCGACAACGCACCGCCGGCCCACCCCTCTCCATTCGGCGCACCGCCGACCGGCTGGCCATTCCGCCCGCCCGCCCCGAGCGATGCCCGAGGCCAGCCGCCGACCTACCAACCGGGCGTCCCACCGGGCGGTGCGCAGCCAGGCTATCCCAACTACCCCAACTATCCCAACTACCCTGGGACCTACCCCGGGGCGTTTCCGGGTGGCTATCCGGGCGGTCCTCCGGGGAGCCCCCCAGGCGGCAGTCCTTGGCCCCCGGCGCAGCCGACTCCCTGGTCGACGCCCTACGGCAGCCGACCCGGCGCGCCCCAGGCCCGCCCACAGCCGGCCGCGGCTCCGGCGATCGAGGCGCGCCCGCCGCGCCTCGAGCTGGAGGTCGCCAGCCGTCAGCCGTATCTGATGGAGAACGTCCTGGTCCGCGTCCGCCTGATCAGCGACACGGAGCTGGCCGAGGCGACGCCGGAACCGCCGGGCAGCGATGCCGTCCTCTGGCAGCGTCTGGAGGAGCCCAAGACCCGCTTGCGCACGATCGACGGCCGACGGGAGATCGTCACCGAGCTAGTCCTGATCCTGACGCCGCTGCGCGCCGGCGACCTCGAGGTCCCGCCGATCCGGATCAGCGGCGCCCATGCCGCGCGGCCCGGACAGAGCGGTCAGCGCTTCGCCGTCGCGAGCGACCCCATCGCACTTCAGGTCCGCCCGGCGCTGGCCTCGGTCAGCCCTTGGCTACCGCTCACCGACCTCAGTCTGAAGGGCAGCCTGGACGGGCCGGCGCGCGTCAAGCCGGGCCAGCCCGTCCAGCTGATCCTGGAGCTCGACGCCACCGGCGCCACCGGCGATCAGCTGCCGAGCCTAGAGCCGCAGCTGCGCGCCGCCGACCTGCGCGTCTACCGCGAGCAGACCCTGACCAGCGCCACCCTGTCGCGCGACGGCGAGGCGCTCGAGGGCCAACGCACCGAGTACTACACGCTGATCCCGCAGACCGGGGGCCGGCTGCACCTGCCCGAAATCGAGCTCGCCTGGTGGAACGTCGCGACCGACAGCCGCGAGGTCGCGACCATGCCGATCCGCACCCTCGGCATCGACGGGCGCCCCGCCACCGGGGGCCTCGGCGGCGACGCCGACTGGGCGAGCTACTGGCTACCGGTGGGCGGCCTGGCCCTGCTGCTGATCGGCTACTGGACCGGCATGTGGTACCGCGGCCGCCTCGACCGGCGACGCGCCCGGGCCGAGGGCGCCCCCCGGCGCCGCCTCGGACCGTGGCGCGAAGGCCTCGCGGCGACCGCCCGTCGGCACCTCGGCAACCGACTGGCCGGCCAACTGGGCGAGCTGCGCCAGCGGCTCGACCCGCGCCCCGCCCTCGCCCACCTCCGCTCCCGGCTGGGGCGCACCCTCCCGCCGAACCTCCGCCTCGCCCTCGCCATCCGCGCGGCCGAGCGGGCGCCGACACCGGCCGACTGGCATGCCCGGCTGCAACGACACCTCGACGGCCTCGAGCCGGCGACACACAGGCCACCGCCCCGCCGCCTCGCCGACCGTCTGCTGCCGATCTGCCCGGCGGCGCGCCGCGCCGAACTGACCGCCCTCCTCGGCGAACTCGATGGCGCCCTCTACGCCGGTCAAGCGCTCGACTTCCCCCATTGGAAGCGGCGCTTCCGCCGCACGATCGGACGCGCAGGCTCGGGCCCGCGGTTCCGAGTGCCGCTACGCCGCGCCACCCTGCCACCGCTCAACCCGCCGGTCGCGCCCTGAGCTGCACCTCGATCGGAACCCCCGTGCGGACCGTCCCGCGGGGCGGCCTCCATCGAGAATGGTCCACCGTGGCCCGGGCGATCATCGCCAACGGCTGGGAAGTGAATGTACAGTGCATACGCAACGGGTTGGCCTGCTGGGACCGCGAGTACGCCGCGGAGCGCTCGCGGAAGGGCCGAAGGCCCTGTGCGGAGGACGAAGCGTGGGCGCGGCGGGTTCGGGTGGCGCCGTAGGAGTAGCGACGGGGGTGAAGAGAATCGACCCAGAGTCGCCAGCCGCACACGTCACGCGCACCCGCTGATGCCTGACTGGCTTACGGGCACAGGGAAAGACCCGACACCTCCCCCCTGTGACTGGTCAACGCCGGACCAAGTTGGCCCGGTGCTGAGATGAGCCCACCGCCAAGCGACGTCAATGAAGCGATGCTCTATCCGCGTTTCCGGTCGAGATTGCCTTGGCTCATGCCTTGACCCAGGTCTTGCCTCGGGCGGTCGCCGGGTCTAGGATCGACCCAACCGCACCAATTGAGGTAATTGATATGATCCGCGAGGCCCCGGCAATGACAGTCCGACAGAACCTCGGCGAGTTGCTCAACGAGATCCAGTATCGCGGCGATTCGGTCGTGATCACCAAGAGCGGCAAGCCGGTCGCGGCGCTCATCGACATCGCCCTCTTCGAACGTTTACAGACCCTGGACGACGAATACGCCCGCCTGCGCGGGGACCTGGCCCAAGGCTTCTCCGACCTTCCGGAGGCGCAGGGCCAGGCCCTGATCGAGGAGGCGGTAGCGGCGATCCGCGGCACGAGGACCTAGGCGCGGATGAAGGTCGTCCTGGACACCAACGTCCTGATCTCAGGGCTCGCCTATCCCAACAGCGTCCCCGGGCGAATTGTCGCCGCCTGGGACCAGCACACCCTGCGGCTGGCCATGTCGCGCTTCCAGTTGGATGAGGTCGCACGGGTCTTGGGTTACCCGAAGATTCGTAAGTTGTTGGGGTGGAATGACGCGCGGATCGAGTCTTTCGTGCGACAACTCGTGCTGCGAGCTGAAGTGGTCGAGATTGCAGACAGGGCCGCCGCCTTGCCGAAAGACCCGAACGACGCGCCGATTCTGGCGACGCTCATTGCCTCTTGCGCCGAAGTGCTGGTCACCGGCGATAGCGACCTCTTGGCGCTGCGTGAGCACTATCGGATCGAGACACCGGCCGACTTCGTCCGACGCTTGTAGTCATAGCCAGAGCCGTTAGCGACATCCGTAAGGAACGGTGCGAGAACGATTGAACCGGCGCCGACCCAATGCCGCGCGCAGAGTTCGTCACACGAATCGGGCGCCGTGTTCGCGCGCAATTGCGCCGGCCAACCAGCTCGACGGCGAGTCGGTACGAACTGGGAGCGCCGGCTTTCAGCCGGCTTCGCGCGCAGGGGGCTCGATGACCCCGGCGCGCAACCTTCGGCGCTGGAACCAGGAGATCACCCATAAGCGCCTCCGGATGGCCGCTGCGCACGTGCCCTTCTACCGGCCCAGACGCCGCCAACGCGGCATCGAGCCGCGACGGCGACGAGCCGGCTGAAAGCCGGCGCTCCCAGTCGGCCACGCGACGGCGACATGGCTCGGATCGCGAGAGCCGGCTTCCGTCGGTCAGTCGTAACTTCTCAATAAGTCATGGCAACCATGAAAACAATGACTTGAAGGTGCTGGCGACTGCGTCCGTGCGCCTCGCCGCTCCTCATTCGCGGTCGATCCTGACTACAAGTCATTGATTCTTCGTCTGCGCTCTCGCTCGACGTGAGACTAGGAGCGCGATTTCTGACTTGCAAGCCATTGATTCTAAATCCGCCACGGGTTATTGAGAAGTTACGGTCAGTCGACCTAAGCCACTGCGGTTTAGGCCTTTTATCCGGGGATACCTCAGGGTCTATCGCCGTCAGACCTCGACGACGACCTTACCAGTGGTACGGCCGCCCTGCAGCGCGCGCAGCGCGCGCGGCATCTCCTCGAATGGAAAGCGTGCGCCGATGTGCGCGGGCGTGGGGCTCAGGGCGAGCGCGGCCGCCGCCGACGCTGGCAGGCGCTCGGCATGCTCGAAGAGCCAGATGAGGTTGAACCCCATGACGCTGCGGTTCTTGTCGATGAGCTTCATCGGGTCGAGCCGCGGCCGGCGCGGGTACTGCCAGGCGAGCCGCAGCCAGTTCGGACGCGCACCGCTCGGCATGAAGTCGGCGGCCCCGTAGAGCACGTGACGCCCCTCGGGGGCGAGGCGCACGAGCGCGGGGAGGAAGAAGGGGCCGGCGAGGGCGTCGAAGACCAGGTCGAAGCCCGGGGCGCCGATCGCGGCGAGCGCAGCATCGAGCTGCGCGGCGAAGCGCGCGGCATCGCGCACGATGACCTGACCACGGGCGAGCCCGTGCCCCTCGAGCACCGGGACCTTGTCGGCGTGCCCGACGGTCCCGATCACGCTGGCACCGCTCGCGCGCGCCATCGCGACCGCGCGCAGCCCGACCCCGCCCGCGGCCGAGTGGATGAGGACCACCTGGCCTGGCGCGAGCGCACCGAGGTGCACCAGGCCGTACCAGGCCGTCAGCGCTTGCACCAGGTAAGCCGCGCCCTGCGCCATCGTCCAGTCGCTGGGGATCGGCACCAGGTAGCGCGTATCGGCGTTCAACGCCGTCGCGTAGCCGCCAAAGCGCGTGAGCACCATCACGCGATCCCCGAGCGCGACCGCGGTCCCGGCGGCTTCACCGCCGGCGCGCGGGGGACCCAGCGCCTCGACGATGCCGGCACACTCCAGACCCGGGACGAAGGCGCCCGGCGGCGTCGCCGAGTACAGACCCAGGGAGGCGAAGACGTCCGCGAAGTTCAGGCCGATCGCCTCGACCCGCACGCGCGCCTCGCCCGGACCGGGTGGCGGGAGGTCCTCGGTGACCTGCGCCAGCCGCTCGAGCGATCCGGCCGATGGCATCTGCCAGACTCGCCGCGTCGTCATGGCTCGACCTCGACGCGACCTGGATGCCGCGCCCAACGGCCGGTCATCGCGACCGAGATACGCGCCGACGGGGCTATAATCGGCGCAGCACCGTCCGCCGCTACCCGTTGCGGGAGGCCATGATGTCTGTTGCACCCCAAACGCATCGCTCCTTCGTCGACTGGCTCGCCATCGAGCGGACCACCACCGACCCACGCAGTGAATATGTCGCCGGCGAGGTCTTCGCGATGGCTGGCGGCACCGAAGAGCACGATCTCATCGTCGCCAACCTGGTCCGGGAGCTCGGCAACCAGTTCAAGGGCAGACCTTGCCGCGTGTACGAAAGCGCGATGAAGGTCCATATCGCCGCCGCCGACGTCGCCACCTACCCGGACGTCATGGTGATCTGCGGCGAGCGCCAGTTCTACGACGGCAGGCGCGACCTGGTCACCAACCCGAGACTGATCGTCGAGGTCCTGTCCGAGTCTACCGAGGCATACGACCGCGGCGACAAGTTCCGGCACTATCGAAACCTCCACAGCCTGCGGGCCTACCTGCTTGTATCACAGTACCGGGTGCAGGCGGAGCTGTTCCTCCGCCAGCCGGACGGGACTTGGAGCCTGACCCAGCTACCAAGCGCCGTCGGAATCCATTCCCCTGCGCGCGATCGAGGCCGACCTGTCGCTCGCCGAGATCTACGACAAGGTGGAGCTGTCGAGGTAGCTGCCTGCGCGTGGCGAGGGTTGGTCGCAAGGCACCATTTCCTGCCGTAGGGTTCGTGGTACGTCTCTGATTTAACGTAGGACGCCGAGTCATGCGTGTCGCCTTCGTCCTGAGCTTCCTCGCCAACCTGACGCTCGCCCTGATCTCGGTCGCCATCCTGCCGGAGCGCGTGGCCATCCATTTCGCCTGGGGCGGGGCCGCCGACGGCTGGGCCCCGCGGCTCGACGCCACCCGGCTGACGCTCGCCCTAGACACCCTACTCTTCCTGACCTTCTGGTTCGCGCCCGCGCTGCTGCGCCGGACACCGGCCAGGTGGGTGAATCTGCCCAACCGCACCTATTGGCTGAGCCCCGAGCGGCGCGAGGCGACCATCGCCCGCCTCGGCCAGCGCCTGTGGGCCTTTGGAACGGCGCTGTTCCTCTTCCTGTTGGCTGCTGGGCTCTTGACCCTCGAGGCCAATCGCGCCGATCCCGTCCGACTCGACGAGCCGCTGTTCCTCGCCGCGCTGGCGGCCTTCCTAGCCTACACCCTCTACTGGACCCTGACACTGGTACGGGACCTGCGTCTGCCGAAGGGCCCGGGCACCTAGGCGCCAGTTCCACAGTCTGGCCGATGCGGGGCGCGAGCGGGACCACGACAGATCGATGCCATCCGAGCCGCACGGGTAAATACCGCATCCCAGTTGCGGTCACTCGGCCCAGGTCGTCTAGCGACCACATCGTCCGCGCTTCTCGTCGATCGCCGCCCGGATATCTGCCGCGACCTCCAGCATCTCGGCGGGCGCGCGGACCTTCTCGCCCGCCTCGAGCCGCAGTGCCGTTGTCAAGGGCCGCAGGACGTCGTGGACCTCCTGTTCTTCCTCCAGCACCGCCGCGAGACAGACCGGGTCGGCACCGAGCGCGACGAGGGTGGGAACGCCCTCCTGGAAGGCCCGTAGCATGCCCTCGTCGCCCGGACGGAATGCGGAGCGGATCTTCCGCACGAGCCCTTCAACGCGCCGCGTCTCTCCGCGCAGCGCCCGGACCATGGCTTCGGCCCAATCGGCCTGAGTCTCAGCCGCGGGCGACTGGGCGCGGCCGGCCAGGTCGCGCAGCCGATCCGCTTTCCGTATCGCCGCCTCGGCATCGCCGCCCATGCAAAGGGCCTCTGCCGCATGTCCGAGCGCGTGGCCAACCAGGGCCTGCACCTGAGCGTCCGGGCTCTCGCCGAAGCATTCGACCACCAGATCCCAGGTCACGATCGCGGCCGCCGACTCGCCGAGCTGGCCCTGCGTGTACCCCTTGTTGACCAGCGCCCCGGCGACCTGAACCTGCAGCTCCCGGTCCGGGCTCTCGCCGAAGCGCTCGACCACCCGATCGTAGGTCGCGATCGCGGCTGCCGACTCGCCGAGCTGGCCCTGCGTGACGCCTTTGTTGACCAGCGCCCCGGCGACCTGAACCTGCAGCTCCCGGTCCGGGCTCTCGCCGAAGCGCTCGACCACCCGATCGTAGGTCGCGATCGCGGCTGCCGACTCGCCGAGCTGGTCCTGCCTGTACCCCTTGTGGACCAGCGCCCGGGCGACCGCATCCTGCAGCTCCCGGTCCGGGCTCTCGCCGAAGCGCTCGACCACCCGATCGCAGGTCGCGATCGCGGCCGCCGGCTCGCCGAGCTGGCCCTGCGTGTACCCCTTGTTGACCAGCGCCATGGCGACCCGAACCTGCAACGCCCGATCCGGGCTCTCGCCGAAGCGCTCGACCACCCGATCGTAGGTCGCGATCGCGGCCGCCGGCTCGCCGAGCTGACGCTGCCTGACGCCCTTGTTGACCAGCGCCGAGGCTACCCGAACCCGCAGCTCCGGGTCCGGGCTCTCGCCGAAGCGCTCGACCACCCGATCGCAGGTCGCGATCGCGGCCGCCGACTCGCCTAGCTCGCCCTGCGTGCACCCCTTGTTGAACAGCGCCGAGGCGACCAGAACCTGCAACGCCCGATCCGGACTCTCGCCGAAGCGCTCGACCACCCGATCGTAGGTCGCGATCGCGGCCGCCGGCTCGCCGAGCTGGTCCTGCCTGACGCCCTTGTTGACCAGCGCCGAGGCTACCCGAACCCGCAGCTCCGGGTCCGGGCTCTCGCCGAAGCGCTCGACCACCCGATCCCAGGTCGCGATCGCAGCCGCCGGCTCGCCCAGCTCGTCCTGGCTGTACCCCTTTTCGACCAGCGCCCGAGCGACCGCCTCCTGGAGTTCCCGGTCCGTGCTTTCGCCGAAGCGTTCGACCACCGCATCGCAGGTCGCGATCGCGGCTCCCGACTCGCCGAGCTGGCCCTGCCTGTACCCCATGTTGAACAGCGCCCAGGCAACCCGAACCTGCAGTTCCCCGTCCGTGCTCTCGCCGAAGCGCTCGACCACCCGATCGTAGGTCGCGATCGAGGCTGCCGACTCGCCGAGTTCGCCCTGCGCGAGCCCCTTCCAGAACATCGCCGTTGCCTCCGTGACCGGATCGGTGATCGGTCTGTTCGGACCCACTGCGATCAGGCTTTCCGCCAGTTGAATCACCGTCTCGAACTCACCGGCCTCGAAATGCCGACGGATCTGGGTCAACGCTTCGGACGATTCATCACCTGCTCGTTTTTCGGACAGGCCGGGGAGCGCCATTCCTTGACCCTCGAAGAGGGTGCGCAGCTCGGGCACCTCGTTGGCCGCGCGGGCGAGCCCCTCCCGAATGCCGTCCGATTCGAGCGCCTCGCTCATCAGTTGGCGCGAGAGCACCGCCAGCTCGTCGCCCTGGTAGTAGGTGACCATGAAGTGGATCAGGTTGCGCACCACGGCCGCCTCGTCGCGGTCTCGGCGCAGCTTGTAGTAGATGCTGTAGAGCCGCTCGGCCGCGTAGTAGGTGCGGTTGCGGCCTGTCCCCTCGGCGACGACGGCGCCCCGCTCGACGAGCCGGCCGAGGAACGCGGAGACCTTGCGGATCTCCATCCGCGCCCGGGCCGCGATCTCGGCGCTGGTCGACGCCTGCCAAAGATCGATCAGCGCGAGGTAGACGCGCCGCTCATGGCCCGGCAGGTCTTCGATGTGACCGCGGAAGTACTCGGTGTGGTCGTCGATCAGCTCGACCAGGTGGTCCATCAGCTGGCGCAGCGACCGGTTGCGGCTGAAACCCGCCAGCACCACCATCAGGCGCGGGCTGCCGCCGGTGAGGATCCGCAACGGGCGGATCCGGTGCGCATCCACGACCTCGCCGCTGATCGCCTCCCAGAGGCGGCGGCATTCCTCCGTGTCCAGCGGCGGCAGACACAGGGTGCGGAAAAGCTCGAAGAAGGGCTCTTCGGCGTTCTCCAGGGCCGCGAAGCGACTGGTGGCGCTGGCGAGCAGCATGATCTGCGGCTCTGTCTGCAAGACCTGGCGCAGGTCCCAGCCGAAATTCGGCTCGGCATCATGGCAGAGCGCCTGCAGGTTCTCGATCATGATCACCAGCCTGCGCCCGAGCCGGTCGGCGGCGTCGAGGACGGTGGCGCGGGCGCGGCCTTCCAGCGCCGGGTCGGTCCAGCCTTGCGTCAGCACGGCGTGGCTGGCGCGCAGCTCGTCCGCGAGGGCCTGATCGATCGGGGCGCAGGACTTGGCCAGGTAGTAGAGACACTCCAGCCAGAAGTCGGCCAGCGTGAAGATCTCCTGGCTCTCCTCCATCAGCCTGACGGGCAGGAGTCGGTCGCTGAAGTGGGGATTGGTGCGGAGCTCGGCGATGACTCGGACCAGCAGCGTGGTCTTGCCCCGGCCCCGCGGCGCCACGACGAGCAGATGCTGGCAGGAGTCCGACCCGATGTTCCCGTCCAGGACATCGAGGACGGCCGCGAGCTCGCTTTGGCGGACGACGAACTGGTCGATGATCTCCTGGTCGCTCTGCCCGGTGCCGACGTGGAACTTGCGCAGTCGCGGTCTTTGCTTGGCGGTCGCTTCGGTCATGGCGTCCCGCCCTCAGCGGCCAGCTCGCGGGCGATCGCGAAGCGGAACATGGTGACCGCGGAAGCGGGCCGCCCACCAGTCCCGCAGCAACAGCGACGGAAAACGGTAATCTCCGTCCGATTCGGCGAGATAGCCGTCGTGGACCAGGACCTCGAGCGTGTTGACGATACGGACGCGGACCTCGTCGACGATCCGTTCGTAGTCGGCCGCCAGGCAGCGTTGTGCTGGGAGAGAGAACGCGCCCACGATGGCGGCCTCGGCCAGGATCTCCATGGCGAGGAGGAAATTCGCCTCGTCCAGACCATCCTTGAGGCGGGTTTCGTAGTGCACCAGATCGTTTTGACCCGAGGGCCCGAGCAGCTCGTTACGGTAGACGTGATCGACATCCGCCACCGTCAGGCGGGCACCGCCGGTCTTGATCGAATGATCGCGAAGCCGGGCGAAGAAGGATTGCACGTGTTGTGGGATGCCGATCCCCAGCCTGTCATAGACGGCACCGGGGACAGCCTCGTCCATCTGGATCGCGTAGCCTTCCGCGAGGCGGCGGAAGCAGTCCTCGCTGTCTCGCTTGGACCAAGGCCCGAGCCGAAACGGATCCAGGTGGTTGATCCGATCCGGGATGCCGAGCCTCTCGAGGAGCGGACGCAGCCCGATGCTGCCCGAGACCATTACCACCAGCGACCCGCGCGGATGGTCTTCCTGCAGCACCTGCCGGAACCAGCTCAGGAATTCATCGACCCGCCGGAGACCATCGTCCCCTTTCTGGATGCGATTCAAAAAGATCGGCAGCTCGTCGACGACGAGGAACACGGGTCTTTCGTAGTCCGCACAATCGGCGAAGAGGTTTTCACCATGGCGACGCCAGTTCGCGGCGTCCAGCGCCGCCCTGACCTTGACTGAGAAGTCCAGCGCGCTCAGCTCTTCGATGCGACCGTCCAGCCAGCGGCCTAGGCCAGACGCAAACCGTTTGACCAACGGCTGCACTCGCTTGACCTCCTTGGCGAACTCGACGATGACATCTTCGGGGCTGGACGCGCCCTCGATGTCGGCGAACAGGAAGACCCAGCCTTCCTCCTCCAGCCGGCGGCCAAGCTCCCTGGCGACGCTCGTCTTGCCCATCCGTCGCTGCCCGGTCAACGACACATGGTTACCGTCTTCGATGCGTTGACGGAGCAGCCGCAGCTCGGTCTCGCGGTCGAAGAAGTTCTCGCCCGTCACCCAGCGGCCAGTGGAGGATTTCATGTCTCAGCCCTCTTCAACGGTTTTGTTGAAGTTTAAAGTCAACAATTTCGTTGTCAACACTTTTGTTGAAGTTGCGAGCCAGAATCCCTGTCCTACAGTCCCTCTTTGGCATGCGATGCCTCGGTCTCGAGCTCATGCGCCGAGGGTCCGCTCGCGAAGCGCGACCCCCTCTCGGTGCAACAGCCGCATGGACGCCGGGGACGAGCGCCCGCCGCTCATGCGAGACGGCGACGGGCATGGGGCTCCAACAGGAGAAATCGATGTCGGCCCCTCCGGGCAGGGCAACCGCTGAATGCTGTCCGCCGGAATGGCCCATTTTGGGGGACCTCGAAAAATTGCCATCCGGGCAATTCTGCAAGGCGCGAAGCGAAAATACGGCCTCCGCTTCGCTTCATTTTCAGCCGTTTACCGCGAACCATGCAGCCGCCTGTCGGGTTATGGCGCGCCTAACCGGACCGCCCGTTCCAGACGGCGTCAACGGAGAGGTCGGTCGGGTTGGCCCTCGGGGCGTAACCCGACGGCCAGCAATGCGGCGACCCCCAAGGCCGCTGGACCCCGCCACCTCGCCGGCCGTGCTCGCGTCCGTCTTCCCTGCGGCCGCCACGGGCGAGCGGTGCTCCTCGCCGTGCGCTCTGGTCCAGGCACGCGGGCTCGGTGTCGTGAAGCGCGACGGTCCGCGCAGCGGACCCTACGGCGCGGACGCGCGGGGACGCTAGCCGACCTCCAGGCAGGGCCGCCGCGTGTGAGACTGGCCCCGGATCGCGGTCCGGTCGCCCTGGCCCGTTGATACCCCACTGCCTGCGACGCGCATCCGCACCGACGACCGCATCAGTCCGATCCAGCGAGCAGCTCGATCAGGGCAGCGGCGGTCTCGGCGGGACGCTCCAGCATCGGCAGGTGGCCGCTCTGCGGCAGCACGACCAGCCGGCCCTGCGGCAGGCGCGCGTGCAAAGAGGCGGCGCCAGCGACCGGAAAGATGGCATCGGCCTCGCCCCAGAGGATCAGCAGCGACAGCCCTTGGTCGAGGGCCGCGAGCGCGCCGTCGGCGAGGACGCGGTCGAAGAGGCCGACGATGTCCCAGACCTGGCGGTAGTGGTCGCGGCGCGCCCGATAATCGGCGACGAGCTGGTCGGCGAGCGCCTCGGGCAGCGCCGGTGGCTCGGCGAAGAGGAGGTCCATCTCACGGGCGAGTTGGGCGCGGTCGACCGGGATGAAGGGATTGACGCCCTCCAGGATCGCCTGGCGCAGGCCCGGCCCCCAGTCGACCCAGCCGAGCGGCGCGCCGATGAAGGCCAGGTGCCCGACCCGCTCGGGATGACGCGCGGCGTAGAGGGCCGCGATGGCCCCGCCCATCGAGTTGCCGGCCAGGGCGAAACGCGCGAGGCCCAGGGCGTCGGCGAGACCGTCGAGCAGCGCGACCTGGCGGTCGAGCGCGTAGTCGGTCACCGCGAAGCCGTCGCTGCGGCCAAAGCCCGGCAGGTCCGGGGCGATCGCCGCGAAGCCGGCCGCGGAGAGCGCGCAGGCGAGGTCGTGCCACTGCTCCTTCTGGGCGAATAGGCCGTGCAACAGGAGCACGGCCGGCCCCTGGCCGGCGCGGCTGAAGTGCAGGATGCCACCAGCCAACGGGATCTGGACCGCGACGATCCCACACGGCGGCGCAGCGGCCCGCATCGGGGCCGCGCCGAGCAACGCGAGGGTGCACGCGGCAACCGCCGCAAGGCGGGCGAAGGTCGAGCGGCGAGTCATCGATCGGCTCCCCCAGGGTGGAAGGGCTCAGGATAGCGCAGCGGCCGGGATCGCAAGAGACCAGACCGTCCCACCACTCGTTGCCGAAGCGGCTGCCCGCAGCCGGACCACGCCGGCGCGACGGCCCGGTCGGGCCCAGATACCGTTTCCAAACCTGGGGGGCGCGGTCGACAGCCGCCTGTCCGGTCGCGCGCCAAGGGCCTAGCCCGACCGACGGCCCGGCGAATCTCGGCACGCCGCGCAGGCCGATCTCGACACCCCGGCGCAGCGGTCGCCGACAAGGAATCGACCCGCGCGCCGCCGCCACCCGCCAGCGGCCTGCGCCGGTGGGGCACAGACGACGCCGACTCGATGACCCCGGTCGGCGGGGATTCGCCCGCGCACCCCGACGAGGCTCCACCTCGACACTCCAATCGCCTCGAAGAAGGCCGCAGAACGGATCCGTCGTGCCCCTCGTGGTCGCGCGGCTTCTTGCCATCCAGCCCGACATGCTAGGCTAGCGCCTTGTCTTCGCCGCCCCCTGCCGACCTTGACGCCAAACCCCACCTTGCCCCCCTCCGCGGCCTCGCTCGCCATCGAACGGCACGACGAGGCGCTGGTGCTGCGCCTGGCCGGTCGCTGGCGGCTCGCCGAGCATCCGCCCGGCGCCGGGGCCGTCGTCGCCGCGCTCGCGGATGGCCCACCCGTGCCACGGGTGACCTTCGACACGACCGGCATCACGGGTTGGGACACGGCGCTCGCGGTCTTCCTCTGGGGCGTGCAGAAGGCCACCGCCGAGCGCGGCATCGCGCTCGACGCGGACGGCCTGCCCGACGGGGCGCGGCGTCTCCTCGACCTGGCCGGCGCGGTCCCGGCGGCCCAGGACGCTGGCAAAAAGGAGGCCCGACGCACCGGCCTCGTGACCCGTGTCGGCGAGGCGACGCTGCGGATCTGGCAGACCCTGCTCGGGGCCCTCGCCTTCCTCGGCGAGACTGCCCTCGCCTTCGTCGCCTTCCTCGGCGGGCGGGCCCGCTACCGCAAGACGGACCTCTGGCTCGTGCTCCAGGACGTCGGCCCGAGGGCGCTGCCGATCGTCACCCTGATCAGCTTCTTGGTCGGGGTCATCCTGGCCTTCGTCGGCGCCATCCAGCTCTCGCGTTTCGGCGCCCAGATCTTCATCGCCGACCTCGTCGGCCTGGCGATGGTCCGCGAGATGGGTCCGATGATGGCCGCGATCATCATGAGCGGGCGCACCGGCGCCGCCTTCGCCGCCCGGATCAGCACGATGCAGGTCAACCAGGAGGTCGATGCCCTCAAGACGCTGGGCATCTCGCCGATCGAGTTCCTGGTCCTGCCGCGGATCCTGGCGCTCGTCATCATGATGCCGCTGCTGACCCTCTACGCCGACCTGGTCGGCATCGCCGGGGGCATGGCCGTCTCGATCAGCCTGTTCGGACTCACCTTCACTCAGTACTGGAACGAGACCCTGGTCGCCCTGTCGCTCCAGCAGTTCGCGATCGGCCTGGTGAAGGCAGTGGTCTTCGGCGCCCTGATCGCGCTGGCCGGCTGCTACCAGGGCATCAAGACCAGCGGCAGCGCCTCGGCGGTGGGGACGGCCGCGACCTCGGCCGTGGTGGTCGCCATCGTCGCCATCGTCGTCGCCGACGGCCTCTTCGCGGTGGCGCTCAATGCCCTCGGCATCTGACGACAGCGAGCGTTGCCCCGGCTGCTGGCTGGCCTCGACGGCGGCCAGCGACGACGACCAGCTGAGCGTCCATGGCCTGAAGATGGCCTATGGCGATTTCGTCGTCATGCGCGACCTGGAGTTCGCGATCAAGCGCGGCGACATCTTCATCATCATGGGCGGCAGCGGGTGTGGCAAGAGCACCCTGATGCGCCACATGATCGGCCTGAAGCGCCCGGCCCAAGGCCGCGTCCTAATCGACGGACAGAGCCTCTGGGAGGCCCAACGCGCCGAGCGCGAGGATCTGCTGCGCCGCGTCGGGGTCATGTACCAGGGCGGGGCCCTGTGGAGCTCGCTGACCCTCGCCGAGAACATCGCCCTGCCGCTGGAGCAGTTCACGGACCTCTCGTCGGCGACGATCCGCGAGGTCGCGGCCTACAAGCTGGCCCTGGTTGGGCTCGCCGGTTTCGAGGACTACTACCCGGCCGAGATCAGCGGCGGCATGCAGAAGCGCGCCGGGGTCGCCCGGGCCATGGCCCTGGACCCGGAGATCCTCTTCTTCGACGAGCCCTCGGCCGGCCTCGATCCGGTCAGCGCCCGGCGCCTGGATGACCTGATCCTGGAGCTGCGCGACAGCCTCGGGACGACCATGGTCGTCATCACCCACGAACTCGCAAGCCTGCTGCGGATCGGCACCAACGCCGTCTTCCTCGATGTCGAGACCCGCACCCAGATCGCCCAGGGGCCACCGCAGGCCCTCCTCGAGCAGTGCCGCCACCCGCGCGTGCAGGCATTCCTGACCCGCGGCGCGGCCGGCGAGACGGCGGACTGAGGATCCGATCAGGGCACACGGCCGGCCGACGACGGATCGCCGACAACCCTACGCGGACCCGTCACAGCCACCCGTCACAGCGGTGCCGGGACGGGTTTCGGTAGCCTGGACCGCCAGCTCGGGCCTTCAGTCGGGTTCGTCGGGCGCGACCGTCGGCCCCTGGGGGGGCTGTGGGGCCTCGGCCAGAACCCGGCGCAGGAGTTCGGGGTCGTCGAGATCGAAGCGCAACGAGAAGGCCCCGCCCGGCCCGACCCGCAGCCGCCGGCCGTAGAGGTCGACGAGGGTGCCCGGCGGGGCACTGCCGTAGAGGATCACCTCGGCGCGGACCTGTACCCCGCCGGCACCGCCCGGCACCGCCGCGTAGCCGGCGGCCGCCGGCCCCTCGCCCCAGCGTGGCGGCCGCTCGGTAGCACCCCCCGCCCGCGGACTCGGCGACGACTCGGCCGCCGGCGCCGCCTGCCCCACCGCGGGCGGCAGCAGCCCCCAGACCGGAGGATACACGGCCGACGCCACCGCCAGTGGCCGCTCGGGCGAGTCGTCCTCCGGCGCCCGGCCCCCGGCGATCGGCTCGGGATCGCCGCGACCGCCCGATCGCGACCAGTGCCAACGCGCCGAACGCAGCAACACGAGCCAGCCGCCGTCGGCGGTCGCCAGGCCGAGCTCGGCCTCGTAGTCGCCCTCCTCGGCGAGGGCGACCTCGACGACCCCGCTGCGCGCCAGCGCCGGATCGCCGAGCCGCTCGGTCGCCACCTCGGCGACGGCCCCGTTGCGGCGGATCAACCGCAGCCGCGCCACCGGCTCGGTCACCCCGGCGCTGCCGGGAAATTCGGCATCCAGACGCGCCCAATCGGCGGCGCTGACCGACCAGCGAAGCCGCGCCGCCGCTGGCCCGGCCGGCTCGATCAGCAGCATCGGGGAGGGTTCGCGAGGCGCCTCAGCCACTGCCGGCCCGCCCATCGGCAGGATCGACGGCCCGCGTGGCACGCTCGATGACCTCGGCCGTCGGCCCGCAGGGGACAGGGAGGTGGACGGGGGCACGGGGTGCCCGTTGGTCGCGGCGGTCGATCGGCTCGGCCTCGCGGGGACTGGTCTCGGTCGGCGATGCGGGTTTGCCGGGCACCAGGCGCCTGCGCCGCCCGATGGCGAGATGGATGTTGGTCGCAGTCATCGAAGAAACGGCTTCCTGAACTCGGGCCAGATGACGCCAGGCCGCCCTCCCCGGCCCCGCCCCGTGCCCGAGAAGCGCGACGGTCCAACGCCCCAGCGCCTACATGAGGCTCCAGATTAGGCCCCGGAGCAAGCCCCCGTCCAGCCCTGCGCAGGCGCTCGATCGCTTTCCGGCGCGCCGCGCTCAAGCTGCCGGAATCGCCTCGAGGACGACAATCGTGTGCGGACCGGCGCGATAGGACCCGCCGGTGACGGCGGGCTGCTCGAGTGGCGGGCTGATGTCCTCGGGCGTGTCGAGCCCGGTGTCGACGGCCCGCCGCCAGGTCCAGTCGGGCAGGACCGGCAGGGCGAAGGTCTGCGGCTCGTCGTCCATGTTGAGGAGGACGTGCAACGGCGCCTCCTCGGCGGTGCGCCCGGAGAGGGTGAAGGCCAGATAGCGGGCACGCTCGTCGTCCCAGTTCGGCGCGTCGAGCTCCAGGCCGTGCCAACGGATGTCGGGCTGATCGGTGAAGGGGGCGCGGTGGCGGCCGGAGAGGAAGTAGCGCCGTCGGAGGCTCGCGTGGCGCTTGCGCAGCGCGATCAGCTCGCGGGTGAAGCGCAACAGGTCGCGGTGGGTCTCGAGGAGGCCCCAATCGAACCAGCCGGTGGCGTTGTCCTGACACCAGGCGTTGTTGTTGCCACCCTGGCTGCGCATCACCTCGTCGCCGGCCAACAGCATCGGGATCCCCTGGCTCACCATCAGGATGGTCAAGAAGTTGCGCACCTGGCGGCGGCGCAGCGCCCGGATCAGCGGGTCGTCGGTCGGCCCCTCGACGCCGCCGTTCCAGCTCAGGTTCTCCTTGCTGCCGTCGCGATTGCCCTCGTGATTGGCCTCGTTGTGCTTGTGCTCGTAGCTGACCAGGTCGGCCAATGTGAAGCCGTCATGACAGGTGATGAAGTTGATGCTGTTGATCGGCAGGCGCAGGTTGGCCTCGTAGAGGTCGCTGCTGCCGGCGATGCGCGTGGCGACCTCGCCGACCAGCCCCGGGTCGCCGCGCACGAAGCGCCGGATGCTGTCGCGATAGCGCCCGTTCCACTCCATCCAGCGGTAGCCCGGGAAGCTGCCGACCTGATACAACCCGGCGGCATCCCAGGCCTCGGCGATGATCTTGGTGGAGGCCAGGGCTTCGGAGAGCTCGATGCCCCAGATGACGGGCGGGTGGGCCATCGGCATCCCGTTCGCGTCGCGCGCCATAGCGCTCGCCAGATCGAAGCGGAACCCGTCGACATGCATCTCGCGTACCCAGTACTCCAGGCAATCGATGATGAAGCGGCTGACGAATGGGTGATTGGCGTTGACCGTGTTGCCGCAGCCGGTGAAGTCGAGATAGATGCCCTTGTTGATCTGGTCGAGGCAGTAGAAGGTCTCGTTGCCGAAGCCCTTGAAGTTGATCACGGGGCCGGCGCCGTTGCCCTCGGCCGTGTGGTTGAAGACCACGTCCAGGATGACGCCGATCCCGGCCCGGTGCAGGGCCTTGACCATGTCGCGGAACTCGCGCCGGTGGGTGCCCGCCTCCGGGGTCACGCAGTAGCCCGGGTGCGGCGAGAAGAAGCTATGGGTGCTGTAGCCCCAGTAATTGCTGAGGCCGGCCTCCCAGACGGGCTTGGGGACATCCTGGACGTCGAAGGCCATCACCGGCATCAGCTCGACGTGGGTGATCCCGAGGGCCTCCAGATAGGGGATCTTCTCGATGATGCCGGCGAAGGTCCCGGGGTGACGCACGCCCGAGGAGGGATCACGGGTGAAGCCCCCGACGTGCAGTTCGTAGATGATGGTCTCCTCCGAGGGGATGCGCAGCGGCCGATCGCCCTCCCAGTCGTAGGTCTCGGCGAGGACGACGGCGCGCGGCGAGTCGTGTGGCTGCGGCCCGTCGCGCCAGCGCCGCCAGCGATCCCAGACCTCGGTCGTCGCGGCCCGCGCCCAGGGGTCGATCAGTTCGACGCGCGCGTCGAAGCGCAGCCCCCGGCCGCTCGGGTCGTAGGGGCCGTCCATGCGCCAGGTGTAATGGACCCCGGGCGGCAGGTCGATGACCAGGACGTGCCAGGTGAAGAAGGTGTGGTTGACCCGCGGATCGAGCCGGATCACCTGGAAGGGCTCCGCGCTCGTTGCCGAGGCGTAGAGCAGCAGCTCCGCCCCGGTCGCGTGGCGGCCATAGACGGAGAAATTGACGCCGAGCTCCTCGACGCTCGCCCCGGACGGGTAGCGCCGCCCAGGGCGCGTCTCATATTGGCGAATCATCGGCTGGACCGCTCGTGTAGTGATCAGGGGGCCATGGTCGGGTGTCGATGCTGGGGGGTGTGACGGGCAGGCGAGACCCGGGTCCCTTGCACCCGCGAGACACCAGGACCGTCGGGTGCCGGCAGGCCCGTCGTTGCCGCCGGCGGGCGGGCGACGGCCGAACGACGTCCTGCGGATGGTCTCGATCAGGGCCGCCAGACAGGGCGACGGGCGCCAGCCGCCGGCGAACCATCGCCGACGAATGCGCCCATGGCGATTATCGTTCATCCGCGTCCCCGTTAGAAGCGGTTCGGCGCCGATCGCGCGCCGCGCCCGCCAGATCCCCATCATCTTGGGGGACACGCCCGCGCTCGACAACGTGCGGGCCGGTTGCGGCACGCCCGTGCCTCAGAAGCGGCGCCCCCGATCCACCCAACCCCAGACCAGCAGCCCGCCGAGCGCCGCCACCCCGGCACAGAGGACGAAGGTGACGCTCGCCCCGAGCGTCGTCCAGAGGACCCCGCTCGCCAGGGCGCCCCCCGCCCCGCCGACGCCGAAGCTCGCGCTGTTGTAGAGGGCCTGGCCACGCCCCTGCGTGCGCCCCGGGAAGTAATGATAGGCGAGGTGGATTGCCGCCGCGTGAAAGGCGCCGAAGGTCGCCGCATGCAGGGCCTGAGCGAGGATCTGCACGGTCGGCACGGCGATGAAGGCGCCAATCAACAGCCAGCGCGCGACCGCCAGGACGAAGGTTGCGAGCAGGATGCGCCGCGCGCCGAAGACATCGAGCATCCGGTGCATGCCGAGGAAGACGAGGACCTCGATCGCCACGGCCCAGGCCCAGAGGCCGCCGATGGCCAGGCTACCGTAGCCGGCCTCTTCCAGATAGATCGAATAGAAGGCGTAGTAGGCCCCGTGACTCATCTGCATCAGCAGGCCGCTCGCCAGGAAGGCCTGGATCTCGGGGCGCCGCAACAGCCCGGCGAGCGACGGAGACTCCTCGGCGTGGACCACCGCCCGACCCTCGGGGACCGCCAGCGTGCTCAGCCAGACGCCGACGTAGAGGGCCAGGACGACGAGCGGCACGACCTCGTTGCCCAGGTGCTGCCGGCCGATGCCGACGAGGCCGACGGCCAGGATGAAGCCGATCGAGCCCCACAGCCGGATGCTCGCGTAGCGATTGACGCGGGCGCCGAGGTGGCTGAAGGTGGCCGCCTCCATCTGCGGCAGCGAGGCGTTCCAGAAGAAGCTGAACAGGACCATCACGAGCGCCATCTCGGCCAGCCCGTCGGCGACGAAGACGGCGAGGAAGGCGATGGCCGAGAGCAGCGAGGCCAGCCGCACGATCGGCATCCGCCGACCCTGGCGGTCGGCGAGCCAGCCCCAGACGTTCGGCGCGACGATCTTGGTCGCCAGCAGGATCGCGACCAGCTGCCCGATCGCGAGCGCCGAGAAGCCGCGCTCCTGGAGATAGAGCCCCCAGTAGGGCATCAGGGCGCCGAGCGACCCGAAGTAGAAGAAATAGAAGCTCGCGAGGCGCCAGTAGGGCATCGATGGGGTCGGCCCGGCCGCACCGGCCGGGCATCCGGGTAGCGCCCGGCTCAGGCCGGGGCCGCGGGCGGGATGGCGGGGGTGGTCGGGGCGACGTCGGCGTTCTGGGCGCGATGGCGCAGCAGGTGATCCATCAGGACCAGCGCCAGCATCGCCTCGGCGATCGGCGTCGCGCGGATGCCGACGCAGGGGTCGTGGCGGCCGGTCGTGACGACCTCGGTCGGGGCGCCCGTGGCGTCGATCGTGCGACCCGGCACCCGGATGCTCGAGGTCGGCTTGAGGGCCAAGCGGGCGACGATGTCCTGACCGCTGGAGATGCCGCCGAGCACGCCGCCGGCGTTGTTGCTCAGGAAGCCCTCGGGGGTCAGCTGGTCGCGATGCTCGCTGCCACGCTGGGTCACGGCGGCGAAGCCGGCGCCGATCTCGACCCCCTTGACGGCGTTGATCCCCATCAGGGCGTGGGCGATGTCGGCGTCGAGGCGGTCGAAGACCGGCTCGCCGAGACCGGGCGGAACGCCGGTCGCGACCACCGTCACCTCGGCGCCGATCGAGTCGCCGTCCTTGCGTAGCGCGTCCATGAAGGCCTCGAGCGCGGGCACGGCCGCCGCATCGGGGAAGAAGAAGGGATTCTGCTCGACGGCCGCCCAGTCGAAGCCCGCCGGGCGGTGCGGGCCGAGCTGCGAAAGGTAGCCGCGGATGCGCACCCCATGGCGCACCGCCAGATACTTCTTCGCGATGGCCCCGGCCGCGACCCGCACCGCCGTCTCGCGCGCCGACGAGCGCCCGCCGCCGCGCGGATCGCGCAGGCCGTACTTCAGGAGATAGCTGTAGTCGGCATGGCCCGGGCGGACCTTGGCGGCGATCTGCGCATAGTCCTGCGAGCGCTGATCCTCGTTGTGAATCAGGAGCCCGATCGGGGTGCCGGTCGTCACCCCCTCGTAGACCCCCGAGAGGATCTGGACGCGATCGGCCTCGCGTCGCTGGGTCGTGTGGCGCGACGTGCCCGGGCGGCGCCGGTCCAGATCCGGCTGCAGGTCGGCCTCGCCGAGCGGCAGCCCCGGCGGGCAACCGTCGACGATCCCACCGATCGCCGGCCCGTGGCTCTCACCGAAGCTGGTGACGACGAAGAGCTTGCCGAAGCTGTTTCCGGACATCTTGGGTCTCGCGGGCTCAGGGGCGGCGGGCCGAGCGCGATCGCGCTCGGCGCGATCGAGGTCAGTAGGCCGGCGGCGGGACCGTATCCTGCGGGTCGAGCCAGGCGTTGGCCTTGGCCAAGACCTCCCGGTTCAGGGTGCTGGTCGCCTGGTGGAGCTTGACGCCGTTGATGATGTAGTCATAGCGGGCGCTCAGGTACTGGAATTCCGCCTCGAACAGGAGCTGCTGGGCGTTGAGCACGTCGACCTGGGTCCGGGTGCCGACCTCGAGCCCGGCCTGGGTCGACTCCAGGGCGCTGCGTGCCGACACGATGGCCGCCTGCCGCGCCTCGACGTCGCTGATGTTCGAGAGGATCCCGCGGAAGGAGTCCTTGACCAGGTTCAGCACGGCCCGCCGCTGCTGATCGAGGCGACTCTGGGCGGCGCTGAAGTCGTGGCCGGCCTGGCGGGTGCGCGAGGTCACGGCCCCGCCCTGGAAGATGGGCACCGAGACGCGCAGGCCGACGAAGGCCGTCTCGGTATCGGTCCCGGTGTCGGCCTGCGACTCGTCCCAGTTGTAGCCGGCCTGCAGATCGACCTTCGGCAGGTGGCCGCTGCGCTCGATCTCGATCTGCTGCTTGGCCGCGGTCGCCGCCTGCTGGGCCGCGGCGATGCCGTAGTTGCGCTGGAGCGCGGTCTCGACCCACTGGTCGATGTCGTTCGGCTCCGGCGGCGCCAGGGGCAGCTGCCCGCCGAGACGGGCGATCGGCACGCGGATCGGGCCGACGATGACGCGCAGGGCTTCCCAGGCGTTGCCGAGGGCGTTCTCGGCGGCGATCAGGGTAGCGCGCGAGCGGTCGTAGGCGGCCTGGCTCTCGTTGACGTCGGTGATCGCGACCAGGCCGACGTCGAAGCGCTGCCTGGACTGCTCGAGCGTGCGCTCGTTGGCGCGCACCAGGGCCTGCTGCACGCGCACCGCATCGGCCGCCCGCAGGACCCCGAAATAGGCCTCGGTCGTGCGCACCATCAGCGCGAGCTGGGCATCGCTGTACTGGGCCTCGGCCTGGGCGATCGTCGCATCGCTCTGGCGCAACCGGATCCAGTTGGCCCGATCGAAGACGGACTGGGTCAGGACCGCCGACAAGGACTCCTGCGAATAGCTGTCGCTGCGCTCGAAGCGGCGTTCGCCGGAACCGATCGAGAAGCGGTCGCGGATCGGGAAGCCGCCAGCCGGGTCGTACCTGAGGCTGGGTACGCTGGTCGTCCCGGAGACCTTGGAATCGACATACTCCGCCGAACCCTCGAGGCCGAACGACGGCAGCAGCAGCGCCCGCGCCTGGGGTTTGAGCTCGCGCGTCGAGGCCAGGATCTGTTCCGCCTCGCCCAGCCTCGGGTCGCTCTCGACCGCGATATCGTAGATCTGAAGCAGGTCCTCTGCGTGCCCTGGAAGCGGCAACACGACGCAGCACAGGACGGCGACGATGGCCGGGATTGATCTGAACATCCTCGATGAATCCTCAAGCGCCCGATGAAAGGCATATAAGCTAACACAAACCGCGCCGACTTGAGGGGACCTTGACGGGGCGGGCGACCCGCTCGTCGGCCGCCCGGCCCCCGCCGGCGATCGCCAACCCACGAACCGGAGTGCCTTGCCGAGATGGGCCAACTGCAAATCAGCGACTTTCGCCCCGCCTGGTGGCTGGCCAACCCGCACCTGCAGACCCTGTGGCCGAGCCTGGCGCGCGCCCGCCCGCGCTTGAGGCTGCCGCGGCGGCGCATCGAACTGCCCGACGGGGATTTCATCGACCTGGCCGTCGCCGAGGGCCAGGGCCCGCGCGTGTTGGTCATCCACGGCCTGGAGGGGAGCCTGCAATCGCACTATGCCGGGGCCCTGGTGGCGCGCCTCGCCGCCCAGGGCTATCGGCCGATCTTCATGCACCTGCGCGGCTGCGGCGACGAGCCTAACCGCCTCCAGCGCGGCTATCACTCGGGGGCGAGCGACGACCTCGCCGCCGTCCTCGTCGAGCTCGCCGAGGATCCCGAAGGCCCGCTGCTCGCGGCCGTCGGCTTCTCGCTCGGCGGCAACCTGCTGCTGAAGTACCTCGGCGAGACGCGCCAGCCACCGCTCGCGAGCGCGGTTGCCGTGTCGGTCCCCTTCGTGCTGCGCGATGCGATGCTGCGGCTCGAGCGCGGCGTCTCGCGCCTCTACCACCGCCACCTGCTCGCGAAGCTCAAGGCCGCCTACCGGCGCAAGCTCGCACACCTCGGCCTGCCGGACGACCCCGCGCTCGCCGAGATCGACGACATCGACACCTTCGACGACCGCATCACGGCGCCGTTGAACGGCTTCGCCGGGGCCTACGACTACTACGCACGGTGCAGCTGCCGGCGGTTCCTGCCCGGTATCACGACACCGACCCTGATCCTGCACGCCCGCGACGACCCCTTCATGTACCCGCGCACCATCCCCTACGAACACGAACTCGGCCCGGGCGTGACGCTCGAGCTCGCCGAGGGTGGCGGCCACGTCGGCTTCATCGCCGGGGCCGTCCCCGGGCGGCCCGTCTACTGGCTCGAGGGACGCATCCTGCGCCACCTCGACGCCTGCATGGCGCGGGCGCAGGCCGGCCCTCAGGGCGACGCGCCACCGGGGCAGAGGGTCCCGGTCGCGAACGCGCAGACATAGGTCGTGAGGCCATCGATCAGCATCTGCACGGCCATCATGATCAGCAGCATGCCGCTCAGGCGCACCAGGGCGCGCAGCGTGCGCGGCCCGGCGACCTCCATCAACAGGCCCGAGGCGACCAGGATCAGCGCGCTCGCACCCCAGGCGAGCGTCATCGCCCCCCACCAGGTCCAGAGTTGGTCGGGCGCGCGGCTCACGAGCAGCAGCAGCGCCGCGACGGCCGACGGGCCGGCGATCATCGGCACCGCGAGCGGCACGATGAAGGGCTCCTCCTCCCCCTCGCGCAGCGGCTCGCCGGCCTGCGCCCCGGGCAGGACCATCCGCAGCGCGATGACGAAGAGGACGATGCCGCCGGCGATGCCGAGCGCCGGCTGGCTCAGCCCCAGATAGCGCAGGATCGCCCCGCCGGCGAACAGAAACGCAAGCAGCACCGCGTACGCAACGAGCATCTCGCGGACGATGACCCGCAACCGCCGGGCGCGCGGATACCGCCCGAGCAGGGCGTGGAACACCGGGATGTTGCCCAGCGGATCGATGATGATGAAGAGCAGGATTGCGGCGGAGAGAAAGTCCATGTCGACCCGCGGGACCGCTCAGTGGCGATTCAAGAACAACCGGAAAATCTTCTGAGAGCTACGAAACACGCGAAAAAACTGAATACGCATAGAATTATCCGCTGTTTTTCGCGACTTCCGCGCATTTCGTAGTTTCTTGTCTTCCGCGTGCCTGTATCGGTTGTTTATGCACCGGTCCTAAGCGCCGCTGGATGGCCGCTGCGCACGTGCCCTTCTACCGGCCCAGACGCCGCCAACGCGGCATCGAGCCGCAACGGCGACGAGCCGGCTGGAAAGCCGGCGCTCCCAGTCAGCCGCGCGACGGCGAGATGGCTCAGCTTGCGAGCGCCGGCTTCCGTCGGTAAGTCGACCTACGCCACGGCGGTTTAGGCCTCTTATCCGGGGATACCTCAGCCTCTGAGCCGTTTCCACGGGGCGCCGCCCGGCTTCGATGCCGCGTTCGCGACGCGGCGTCTGCGCTCGAAGCCACTGCCCGGGGCGGACCTCGACGCCTGCGACGAAATCCTTCGAGCCCAACGGCCGAACCGGGCGTGCATGCCGATCGAGCCGGTCCGCCCCGGCATCGGCGAGAAGGTTCGCCCAAGCGGGCAACCAGTCCAACAGCGGGCACCGGATATGCGCAGACACGCGTAACCGCCCGATGCCACCCCAAACGCACGGGGCTGCACGCTGCTGTCAGCCCCGCCCGCGCAGCTATTCGGGATCCGGCACGAAGGTCAGCACGTTGCCGTTGATGCAATAACGCTTGCCGGTGGGCGGTGGGCCGTCGTTGAAGACATGCCCCAGATGGATGCCGGAGCTGGCGCTGCGCACCTCGATGCGGCGCATGCCGTGGGACCTGTCCTCTTGCAGCGTGATCGCGCCCTCCACCGGATTGAAGAAGCTCGGCCAACCCGTGCCGCTGTCGAACTTGGCATCGCTGCGGAACAAAGGTGCACCCGTGATTGGGTCGACGAAGACGCCAGGGCGCTTCTCATCGAGATGCGAGCCGGTGAAGGCGCGCTCGGTACCCTGTTCGAACGCGATCTTCTGCTGCTCGGGGGTCAGGATCTGGAAACCGAGCCACTTCCAGAACCGCTCCTTGTCGCCCTGGTAGCCGGTGTAGCGGGCGACCTCGCGGCCGTCCTCGAACAGGACCATCGTCGGCGTCGCGAACAGGGTCTTCGCCAGGGTCCAGCCCGATGGTGGCTCAGAGCTGAAGGTCGTCACGACAGGCACGTCTGAGGACCAGTGCGCCAGCACCTCGGTGCGAAAGGCCTTGCAGTATGGGCAGTCTTCGGCCTCGAAGACGATGAGCTGGCGGTCCCGATCCAACGCATCGGCCGCGAGCGGCTGCGGCCGCGGCTTCGCCGGCTCGCCTGGATAGGCGACCCGGGTACCGCCCAGACCGCAGTAGCCGTCCGGGTTCTTCGTCAGATAGTCCTGGTGATAGGTCTCCGCGCGATTGTAGTTGCTCAGCGGCGCGATCTCGGTCGTGATCGGGCCATAGCCGGCGGCGCTCAGGGCCTGCTGGTAGGCATCGCGGGTCTCGATGGCGACCGCGCGCTGGTCCGCATCGGTCCAGTAGATGGCGCTGCGGTAGTTGCTGCCGATGTCGTTGCCCTGGCGGTCGCCCTGGGTCGGGTCGTGGTTCTCCCAGAAGCCGATCAGGACCCGCTCCAGCGACACCCGGGCCGGATCGAAGGTCACCTTCACCACCTCGGCATGGTTGCGCGCGTCGCTGCGCCCGCCACGGATCTGCCGCTCCAGGCTCAGCACGTCACGGTAGCCGACCCGCTCGGCATCGCCGCCGGCATAGCCGGACTCCACATCCAGGACGCCCGGGATCTCCGACATGCGTCTCTCGGCGCCCCAGAAGCAGCCCATGCCGAGCACGATGGATTCGCTCGCGGCCAAGGCCGGGGCGAGCGGCAGCAGCGCGAGCAGCAGCGCCGGCAAGATCGTTGGTCGAATCATGGACATGGTCGGGCCTTCATTGCGTTGATCGTTGCGATGTCAGTAGGACAGGCCGAAGGCGCCGGATGTTTCACCCCAGCCTTCGCATGGATGAAGGTCGGCACCGCCCCTCCCCCGACGCAGATCGGCTCAGCGGGGTCCGATGGGACCTCGCGGCCACGCCTACGCGGCGGAACCCTTAGACCTTGTGCGCCCGAGGCCCGGGGGAGAATATAGGCGACCCGCTCGCGATCCTTGCCTGGGGCCGCGCCCAGTGGTCAGGGGCGCGCGGGTCTTCGATCGGGCCGGACACCGGACCCCTGAGCGCCGACGCCGGTTCGCCACCAATCTGCCACTGTCCCTGGAAGACGGAAAGATGAGCGACGTCCCAAGCAGCCCTCCACCGGCCCGTTCGCAGGCCTTCAGCGGCTTCGATCGCGAGCGTTTGTTCATCGCCTTCTTCTTCGCCGCTTACTTCTTCCTGATCTACCAGCTCGTCCTCATCCTCACGCCGTTCATGGCGCCGCTCATCGCGGCCGTGATGCTGGCGCTGGTCGCCTACCCGGTGCACCGGATCATCCACCGCGTCGTGCGCCGACCGAATCTCGCCGCGACCATGACGACGCTGCTGATCATGTTCACGGTGGTGGTGCCGCTGAGCATCCTGATCTGGCTGCTGCTGCGCGAGGCGGCCGCGGTGGTCCCAGTGGCACGCGACTGGCTGCTGTCGCACCGCGACCTCGGGGCGGTGCTCGTTGCACTCGACCTGCCCGACCCACTCGCCGCTCTCGTCGAGACACTGCGGGGCTACGTCGAGCGCTTCGAACTCGACCTCGCGGGCATCGCGCTCGACACGGTGCGCCAGGCCGGCAACGAGATCACGCGGCTCGGCGCGAGCCTGGTCGCGCAGTTCTTCGTCGTGTTGCTGCACCTGATCGTGCTGATGTTCACGCTGTTCTTCTTCCTGCGCGACGGACCGCACCTCGTGCGCGGAGTGGTGGAACTCGTCCCGATGGAGGAGACCGGCAAGCAGCGGGTGCTCGCCGGCCTGGATCGCATCCTGGTCGCGATGCTCCGCGGCACCGTGGTGACGGCCTCGGCGCAGGGCGCCTTGACGGGCATCGGACTCGCGCTGTTCGGGGTGCCCTTCCCGGTCTTGCTCGGCTTCGCCGCGACCTTCCTCGCGGTCGTGCCCTTCGTCGGCGCGAGCCTCATCTGGCTCCCGGCCGCCGTCTACCTGTTCGTGAACGAGCAGACGTTGGCCGCGGTCGGCCTGGGCATCTGGGGCCTGCTGCTGGTCGGTCTCATCGACAACGTGCTGCGCCCAGTGGTGATCGGCGACCATGCCCAACTGCCGATCCTGCTGCTGTTCCTCGGCGTGCTCGGGGGCATCCAGGTCTACGGCCTCATCGGCGCCCTGATCAGCCCCATGGTCATCGCCTGCGTGTTCGCCTTCGCGCACATCTACCGCGAACAGTACCTCGCCCGCAGCCGGACGGTGCCCGGCGAGGGGGACAGCGAGGGCGAGGACACGCCCTGATCCGCGTCGGCCCGCCCGAGGCCGCCTCGCCGGTCGACTCCCTCGGCGGGCGCCCCGCCCTGCGACCCATCGCCGGATATGTCTACGCGCCAACCGAGGTGCCCTATAATTCGCCGTTCGACCCGATGCCCCACCCTGCCCTCGATAACCCGCTCACGATCCCGCCCATGCGCCCGATGTCCGTCCTGCGATTCCTCCTGTTGGCCCTGGTACTGGCGCTGCCGGGCGGCGTCGTCCGCGCCGCCGATCCCGCGACCTTCGGCGTGCTCTACTCCGTCTGGATCAAGCCCGAGCGCGAATCCGCGGTCGTGAAGATCCGCTTGAGCCGCAACATCCATCTCGTGGATTGGCTGAAGCTGCAGGCCGACCCGCAACGCTACAGCGGCTTCTTCGGTACCGGACAGGTTTCGAAACAGGGGGACGAGGTGCTGTGGAGACCGCCAGCGCAGGACGCCTGGCTGCAGTACCGGGTGGATCTCGCCAGCCGGCGCGACAACGGCGACCACGACGGCATGATCACGCCCCGATGGGCGCTGTTCCGAGCCGACGACCTGGTGCCGCCGATCCATTCCAGCTTCGAGGGCACCGCCTCCTCGAACGCCAAGCTGCAATTCCACCTGCCCGCGGGCTGGTCGGTGGAGACCCGCTATCCGCGCTACAGGAGCGGCCGTTTCAAGGTCGACGATCCCCGCCGACGCTTCGACCGTCCGACCGGCTGGCTGGTCATGGGCGACATCGGCACCCGCCGCGAGCGCATCGGCGACACCCGCGTCGCCGTCTCGGCCCCGGTCGGCCAGGACGTGCGCTACCTCGACACCCTCGCCTTCCTGCGTTGGACGCTGCCCTCGATCCAACGACTCTTCCCCGGATTCCCCGAGCGGCTGCTCGTGGTGAGCGCGGGCGATCCCATGTGGCGTGGCGCCCTGTCCGGGCCGGGGTCGCTCTACCTGCACCGCGATCGACCGCTGATCAGCGGCAACGCTACCAGCACCCTCGTCCACGAGTTGATCCACGTCGCGATGCGCGCCCGCGGCGCCCCTGGCGCCGATTGGATCGTCGAGGGGCTCGCGGAGTACTACTCGCTGGAGATCCTGCGTCGCTCGGGCGCCATCAGCGAGGCGCGGTTCGAGCGGGCGCACCGGCAACTGGCAGACTGGGGAAGGGACGTCCGCACCCTCGACGTGGAGCGCGCGAGCGGCCCGATCACCGCCCGGGCCGTCGGGGTATTGCGGGAGATCGACCGGGAGATCCGCCGCAAGAGCGACGGCGCACACAGTCTCGATGATGTGGCCAGGTCCCTGGCCGCGGACGAGGGACCGGTGACGGTGCAGCGCTTCGAAGCGTTGGTGGCGGAGTCGAAGGGTGGCGGGTAGGCCCCGACCGACCGGGCGCTGGCCGGTCGCTCGTCAGCGGCGACGCCCATCATTCACCGCACCCCTTCGCTCCCCGTCGATTCCGGCGGCGTCATCGCCGGACGGGCCGTCGCCGGGCGGCTTGCGCAACAGGACGACGTCCTTGACCGGGATCTCGCAGTGCCAGCCGCGCGCGGCGGCGAGATACCGCCAGGTCGCGGCACGATAGAAGACGACGTGCGTCGGGTCGCGCCGGTAGTGCCAGCCGGCGAAGCGCGCATCGTCGGTCTGAAAGCAGGTCATGATGCCCAGCCAGCCGCCGGGCGCGAGCAGCCGGTCCAGGCGCGCCAACTCCTCGGCGGGGCGATGGAGGTGCTCGACCACCTCGGTGCAGGTGATGAAATCGAAGGGGCCGCGCAGAGCTGCCGGATCGGGCTGGAAGAGGGGGTCGTAGAGCGCCATCGGGTGGCCCGCCGCGCGCAGCATCGCGGCCAACGCCGGACCCGGGCCGCAGCCGAAGTCGAGCCCCCTGGCGCCGACGGGCAGCCGCGCGAGCAAGGGCTCGGCGAGCCGGGCGAGAAAGCGCCGGTAGTCGGGGTCCGCCACGTCGTTCTGGTGGTGGCGATAATACGCCCGCTCCGCCGCGCGCGACGGATGCTGGCGGGGGTCGAGGAAGCGGGCCTCGCAGGTCCCACAGGCCCAATAGTCACGCCCCGCGCTGGACAGCAGCGGGGCGGGTCCCGGGGCACGGCAGACCGGGCAGCGCGGGGGACGCCCCCGCCTCGGGATGTCGCCCTGCATGGGGGATGGACCCTCCGAAGGCATCAACGCCAACATCATGTCGCTCGGCGGGATCGCGATCGTGATGATCGAGAACGCCCACAAGCACCTCGAACGCGCGGGGCCGGGCCTGAGTGCCAGCCGCCGCTGGGAGGTCATCGGCGCGACGGCGATCGAGGTCGGTCCGACGCCGTTCTTCTCGCTCCTGATCGTGACCGTCCGCTTCCTGCCGGTCTTCGCGCTCGAGGCCCAAGTGGGCCGGCTCTTCGCCCCGCTGGCCTTCACGAAGACCTCTATGCGATGGCCGCGGCCGCCGGGTTGGCGGTGACCCTGGTCCCGGTCCTGATGGGTTACCTGCTCCGCGGGCGGATCGCGCGCGAGGAGGCCAACCCGATCAATCGCGCGTTGATCGCGATCTACCGGCCGCTGTTGCGCGGCGGGCTGTGCCGCCCCGGCACGACCATCGCGGTGTCGGTATTGATCTCGATCGCCTGGTCCGGCCAGTACGAATACATGCAGCGCGCGCAGGCCCGGCTCGCGCAGATCGTGCCGATCACGCTCGCGTCCATCTTCCTGCTACTGTACCTGACCTTCCGCTCGGGGGGCACCGCTGCTCTCGTGATGCTGTCGCTGCCGTTCGCACTGTTCGGCGGGGTCTGGCTCGTCTATCTCGCGGGGTATAACCTGTCGGTCGCCGTCGCCGTCGGGTTCATCGCGCTGGCCGGCGTCGCCGCCGAGTTCGGCGTCATCATGCTCGTCTACCTGAACAATGCGGTGCGCGATCGGCGCGCGGCCGGTCGGCTGCGAGACGAGCCCGATCTGGTCGAGGCGATCATCGAAGGCGCCGTCATGCGCGTGCGGCCGAAGGCGATGACGGTCGCGACCATCTTCGCCGGGCTGCTGCCGATCCTGCTCGGGGCCAGGGTCGGCTCCGAGGTCATGCGGCCGATCGCGGCCCCGATGGTCGGGGGCATGATCACGGCCCCGCTGTTGAGTCTGTTCGTGATCCCGGCCATCTACCTGATCCTGCACCGGCGAGGCGGTGCGCCCGGGGTGGCGGCAACGTCGAGGAAGGCATGAGCAAGCTGTTGATGAATCTGCGTTACGTGACCGACGAGGAGGCCGCGGAGGTCCGCGAGCTCCTCAATCGTCACCAGATCGCCTACTACGAGACGCCGCCCAATCGCTGGGGCATCACGGTCGGGGCCATCTGGCTCGAGGACCACGGCCAGTTCCCGGCGGCGCGACGCCTGCTCGATCGGTATCAGGCCGAGCGCGGCGCCCGCGTGCGGGCCGAGCACGAGGCGGCCCGCGCGCGCGGCGAACTGGAGACCCTGGCCGAGCGCATCCGGCGCGAACCGGCCCGGGTGCTGTTCTACTTCGCGGCCGTCGCGGCCATCGCCGCGCTCATGACGGTGCCCTTCATCCAGGTCGCCCTCGGGGATTGACCGAGACACCCGCCAGGGATCTCGGCCTCGGATGTCGGGTCGCGCCGCGCCCACCAGACGAATGCCCAGGTCTTTTCGAACCGATATTCGGAAAGGATGTCGGCTCGGGGCACCGCATCGAGACCGACGGCGAGGTCCTCCCATCGCCACACAGGACGCGATCCCCGACCGCGACGCCTTCGAATCGGGCGCCGTTGAGTATATTCGATTAACGCTATATACTGCGCCCGACACACCATGCCCAAGCACGGCGGGCCAGGGCACACCACCCGGGCGGTGCTCGGCCCCGCCTCCGTGGAATTCAGGACATGCTCGACCCCTTCGACTGGCTCGGCGACCGCGTCGCCTACGACCTGTTGGGCCTCGCCGGCGATTCGGCCAGCGGCGCGGCCGTGCAGTTCTTCGTCATGGACGTCGCCAAGATCTTCGCCCTGCTGGTCGTCGTCATCTACGTCATGGGCCTGCTGCGCGCGTTGGTCTCCCCGGAACGGGTGCGCGAGTTCGTCCGCGGTCGACCGGACTGGCAGGCACGCGGCCTGGCCGTCGGCCTGGGCGCGGTCACGCCCTTCTGTTCCTGCTCGTCGGTACCGCTGTTCATCGGCTTCGTCGAGGCCGGCATCCCGCTCGGGGTGACCTTCTCGTTCCTGATCGCCTCGCCGATGATCAACGAGGTGGCGGCGGTGCTCCTGATCGGCCTCCTCGGCTGGGAGCTGGCACTGCTCTACATCGGCGCCGGGCTGCTGGTCGCCTGGGTCGGCGGCATCGTCATGCAGCGCTTCCGACCCGAGCGCTGGGTCGAGGCGTACGTCTGGCGGATCCAGATGGGCGAGGCCGCGGTGCCGCGCCCGGACACCAGCCTACTCGGGCGTCACCGCTTCGCCGTCGCCGAGGTCCGCGAGATCCTCCGCCGGATCTGGAAGTGGGTCGTCATCGGTATCGGCGTCGGTGCGCTGATCCACGGCTACGTGCCCGCGGACTGGATCGTCGAGCACCTCGGCGATGGCCAATGGCTGGCCGTGCCCGCCGCGGTCCTGGTCGGGATCCCGCTCTATTCCAACGCCACCGGCGTGATCCCGGTGGCCGAGGCGATGCTCGGCAAGGGGGTCGCCCTCGGCACGGTGCTGGCGTTCATGATGAGCATCGCGGCCCTGTCGATCCCCGAGATGCTGATCCTGCGCAAGGTCATCCGCTGGCCGGCGCTGGCCCTGTTCGCCGCCGTGCTGGCGGTGTCCTTCATCCTGGTCGGCTGGGGCTTCAACCTGATCACCTGAGGAAAGACGCACGCGATCGATGCGGTTCGTTCCTCGCCGCATCCTACGCCCTCCCCTCCATTACTTATGCGATTTACGAGGTCAATCCATGAAACAGATCAAGGTGCTCGGCTCCGGCTGCCGCAACTGCGAGATCACCGCCAACGCGATCGCCAAGGCGGCCGAGCAGGCCGGCGTCGAGATCGACCTCGTGAAGGTCACCGACATCGCCGAGATCATGTCCTACGGGGTCATGTCCACGCCGGGAGTGGTCATCGACGGCACGGTCGTGCACTCCGGCGGGGTGCCGGGCCCCGAGCGGATCCGCGCCTGGATGCAGGCCTCGGATTAGGCTGGCCACCAGGCCGACAGGGCCTGGATGGGCCTGTTCGGACGTGACGTCGCCATCTCCGGGCGGTCGCCCGTCATTCCAGACTCCCGAACAGCAGGCCCAGATCGATCTCGATGGCTTCGAACGGCGGGATACGCACCTTGGCCGAGGTCTCCTCCGGGCCTTCGGCCGTGAACAGGGCACGGTAGCCGCCGGCCTCCAGGGCATAGGCGATCAGCGCCCGGTCCTCGGGTGCGACAATCCAATAGAAGGGAACCCCGGCGCGCTGTAGGCGCAGGAAGTGCGTGACCGTGTCCTTGCGCTCGTGGCCCGGGGAGAGGATCTCGCAGACCCAATCCGGCAACACGGTGATGACGCCGGAAGGGCGCTCCGGCAGCCGCTCCTTGCGCCAGCCGGCCAGGTCGTGGCTGGGACAGTGGTGCTCGTTGTACCGGACACTGATCTCGGGGACGATCCACCAACCGCCCGGTTGGCGTCGCAGGACGAGCGGAAATGATTGGCCAATCAGCGCAGTCTGCGCCTGGCCATGCTCGAAGCGACCCATCGGCCGCTGCACGATCTCGCCGTCGATCAGCTCGACGCGCTCATCGCCGGGCCAGGCCAGCAGGTCGTCGATGTTGAGCAATCGTCGCGCTTCCATCAGGTGTTTCTCACAACTCGACCGGTGAGGCCCTTGGACATAGCCTTCAGCTTAGCATGCTGCGGTCCAGACACCTCGAGGGCCAAGGGGCGATACCCCGGCGGCAGCGAGGAACCTGGGCGGGCGATCCCAGCCCGCTGCTGACCGGCACCCATCCCTGGCCCCAGGCTGCCTCGCCGGGGCTCGCCGCTACTCGGCCTGGAGGATCGCCAGGGCCCGCTCCCGGCCCGCCTCGGTCAGGAAGGGCAGGCCCGTGACCTCGGCCGTCTCGCGGTTGGCGGCCATCAGGTCGCCGCGATCGATCTGATCGAGCGAGAACTTACGGGCGCCGGCCATGAACTGCTGGAGCCCGCACGCGAGCTTGTCGGCATAGCCGTACATGGCCACGGCACCGAACGGGATCTTGTCCATCTCGGCCTCGCCGACCTTGGCCCGCACCGCCTCCCAGCCCGCGAAGATCTCTTCGGGGCGGGTCCCGATGGACTCCACCGAGGCGGGCAGCTTGTCCCAGTGACCGGCGACGGCGGCGCGCCGCTCCGGGCGCAGGACCCCCTCGATGTTGCTGCCGAGAAAGCCCGGGATCATGGGCGCCCGGCCCATGCAGACGAGCTTCGCATAGGGCGCCCCGAGCGCCAGGGCCTTGAAGATGTGGTCTTCGCGGGCCAGGCCCCCGGCCAGCGAGAGGTCCGGTGGCGTCAGGCCGCGACCCGCGAGGATCTCGCAGTACTCCTGCGCCATCGCGTGCAGCGGCAGCGAGGGCACCCCCCAGTGATCCATCATGTTCCAGGGACTCATGCCGGTGCCACCGCCGGCGCCATCGATCGTCAGCAGGTCCAGCCCAGCGTCCGCCGCGAAGCGGATCGCCATCGCCAGGGCCTCGGCGCCATAGGCCCCGGTCTTCAGCGAGATGCGCTGGAAGCCAAGGCGGCGCAGGCGGGTCACCTCGGCCAGGAAGGCCTCGCGCACGGCGACGGCCGCATCCTGATCGGTCGCCCCCAGACGGCTGTGGCGGGCGAAGCTGGTGACCGCCCCGCTCGCATAGGCCTTCTCGACGACCGGGTCGGTCGGGTCCGGGTCGACGACATAGCCACGCCCCTTCAGGAAACGGGCATACTCGATGTCGGCGACCTGGATCTCGCCGCCGATGTCCTTGGCCCCCTGACCCCACTTCAGTTCGATGACCACCTCGTCGCCGAACTTGTCGATGATGTACTCGGCCACGCCATTGGTGGTGTCCTCGACATTCATCTGGACGATGATGGCGCCATGGCCATCGAAATAGCGCTTGAAGGTCTCGATGCGCCGATCCAGCTCCGGGGCCGCCAGGGTCCGCCCGTTGTCGATGACCGCCTGCCGGTCGATCCCGACGACGTTCTCGCCGACCACGATCGGAAAGCCGCAGAGGGCCGCACCGACGGCGAACGAATCCCAATACTTGGCCGCGATCGGGGTGGAACCGAGGGCACCGGTCATGATCGGCAGCCGACAGCGCACCGGGTGGGTGCGGCCGAATTGGGTCATGATCTCGACGTTGGGAAAGACCCGATCGTCGGGGCTGCGCGAGAGACGACCATCGAGGCCGTGGGCGCCATGGGCGTAGCCCTGGATGCGCAGGGCGTGATAGCCGATGCCCTCGGCCTCGATGTTGGCCGAGCCGGCCGTGATCTCGCCGAAATTGCGCGGGTAGAGCAGCTTGCGACCCAGCAGCGACGAAAGCCATGTCTCGCACTTGCCTTTGCAATCGGCGCTGCACAGTGTACAGAGCCCGGACTCGCAGGGGTTGCCCCGGTTGGTCGTGCCCAGGGCATCGTTCTGCTTCGGCGCTTGATACATGCGGATACCTCGTCTTATCTCGTCTTTATTCGATGTCGCTCTCAGTGGTTGCATCCGGGGGCGCACGGACGCTTCACCCGATCGCGCCGGCGACATCGCCGCAGCGCGCGACGCGGCAAAGACAGCGCCCTGTCAAGGCGCGGGGCAATGACCCCCGGCAGGCGCGCGATCCCGCTGCCGGGATCTCGGCCTGCGGGCGATCTTACCGCGATGCCAAGGCCTTGGCTCCCGCCGCGAGACCGACGCGAAGGGTGATCGCGCGCTCGGGTAGCCAGGGCGGCCCCCCAGTCGCGATCACGCCGCGAACGACGCAGGCGCCACCGACTGTTCGATGCCTCTCAATCTCGACGACCTTTGTCGCGAAGCCGACAAACCACCGGCGCTCGGGGCACCGATCCAGCGCCCCGAATGGACGGCCCACAACTTGCTTGGTATCGGCCAGGCGTTATATCGTGCAACACATAACCCTGTCGTGATCGGAGCACCCCCTTCGAGGCTGACACCCTCGTGTCGAGCCCGGAGGTCCGCGGGGCCTGACGACCTGAACAAGCACCGCCTCATCGGATATGACGGCAACGAATCGATGCGGCGGACCGGCGAGACGGGCTCGATCTCGCAGACGGGCATGTCCCACGAACAGGCCTGGGGTTCGGTCGACTCTGCAGATGACCTCTCGGACCAGCCCCCGGCTATGGCGTCAGACCGGCGGGCGTCGTGGCGGCAAGGCCGAGCCGAGGTGACAGACGAGGGGCGACACACCGGCTCCGGATCGCCGACGAGGCGCACCGCCGCGTTCTCGCACGACTGGGCCGGCACAAGCGGGAGTTCGAACATTTTCACAACCTGTGAGGAGTCGTAGGCATGAAGGTCAGTGCACGCAACAACCTGCGCGGTGTCGTCACCGCCATCAAAGCGGGCGCGGTCAACACAGAGGTCATCCTCGACGTCAATGGTGCCCCCCTGGTCGCCATGATCACCAATGAGAGCGTCCACTCGCTGGGGTTGACGGTCGGAGCGGACGTCTTCGCACTGATCAAGGCCTCCTTCGTCATCCTGGCCACCGAAGACGGTGGGCTCAAGACCTCCGCCCGCAACCGCCTGTGCGGCACCATCGAGCGCATCACCAGGGGCGCAGTCAACGCCGAGGTGGTCTTGGCGCTCGATGGCGGGACCCGCCTGGTCGCGATGATCACCAACGACAGCACCGAGGAACTCGGACTCGCCGAGGGCGGCCGCGCCTGCGCGCTGATCAAGGCGCCGCACGTCATCCTGGCCGTCGAGGACTGAGGATACCCGGCAGGTCAGGAGCCTGCCGCGACCACCGTTATAGCAAACAAGACGCAACGCTCGACCCGCCTCATACCCATCCGGAGACCCACGATGAAGACCCCAGGCAACCTTGTTACCCTGTTCGCGCTGGCCCTCGTCAGTACCGCCGCGGGCGCCGAAACCGTCTCGGTGGCGGTCGCCGCCAATTTCACCGGCCCGATGAACGAGATCGCCGAGGCATTCGGCGAAGACACCGGACACCAGGCCAAGACCTCCTTTGGCTCCTCTGGCAAGTTCTACGCCCAGATCAGGAACGGCGCCCCGTTCGAGGTCTTCCTCTCGGCGGATGCGGAGAAGCCGGCACAGCTCGTCGAGGACGGACTGACCGTGCCCGACACGACTTTCACCTACGCCCTTGGCAGCCTGGTGCTTTGGAGCGCCGATGCCGAGCTCATCCAGGATGGCCCCAGGGTGCTGGGACGGAACCAGTTCCGCAAGCTCGCAATCGCCAACCCCAAGCTCGCGCCCTATGGCGCGGCCGCCATCGAGGTCCTCGAGAAGCTCGATGTCGATCAGCTGGTCACGCCCAAGCTGGTCCAAGGGGAAAACATCGCCCAAACCTACCAGTTCGTCAGCACCGGGAATGCCGAACTGGGCTTCGTCGCCCTGTCGCAGGTGATCCAGGACGGCGAGATCGGTTCTGGCTCGGGCTGGGTGGTGCCGGCGGACATGCACGCGCCCATCCGCCAGGACGCTGTGATCCTGGCAAGGGGCGCCGAGAACCCCGCCGCGCACGCGCTGATGGACTATCTCCAAGGCGAGCGGGCGCAGAGCATCATCCGCGCCTATGGCTACGGGCTGTCGAAGTAGGAGACCGAGCGCGATGGGCTTTTCCGATGCCGACCTCCAGGCCATCTGGCTGACCCTGCGACTCGCCGGGCTGGTCACGATCTTGCTGCTGCTGATCGGCACCCCCATCGCCTGGTGGTTGGCGCGCACCCGCTCGCGCTGGAAGGGGCCCGTCGGCGCAGTGGTCGCCCTGCCGCTGGTGCTACCACCGACAGTCCTTGGCTTCTACCTGCTGCTGGCCATGGGGCCGAACGGCCCCGTCGGCCAGCTTACCCAGGCACTCGGCATCGGGCTATTGCCCTTCACCTTCTGGGGCCTCGTCGTCGCCTCGGTCTTCTATTCGATGCCCTTCGTGGTGCAGCCGATCCAGAACGCCATCGAGGCGCTCGGCGAACGACCGCTGGAGGTCGCCGCCACGCTCCGCGCCGGTCCCTGGGACCGCTTCTTCAGCGTGGTGCTACCGTTGGCGCGACCGGGCTTCCTCACCGCCGCTATCCTCGGCTTCGCCCACACGGTCGGCGAGTTCGGCGTGGTGCTGATGATCGGCGGCAATATTCCAGGGGCGACCCGCGTCGTCTCGGTACAGATCTACGACCATGTCGAGGCGATGGAATACGGCCAAGCCCACTGGCTGGCGGCAAGCATGGTGGTCTTCTCCTTCCTGGTGCTGCTGGCGCTCTATACCCTCAACCCCCGCCAACGGACGTTCTGACGCCGATGACACCATCGGTCTGGCCACACAGCCCGTCCCGTCGGGGATCCTGATCACGGCCCTGGGCATGATCCTTCTCATCTCCGCAATCAAGGTGTCTCAGCATGCCCACTGAGCGACATGCGCTCGCCGCCGACGCCCTCGGCTCCGACCAGATCCGGGCGCGCTTCCATCTCGACTACGCGGAATTCTCGCTCGATGTGGATCTCCAACTGCCGGGGCGCGGGGTCACGGCCCTGTTCGGCCACTCGGGCTCGGGCAAAACGACCCTGCTGCGGCTCATCGCCGGACTGATCCAGGTCCGCGACGGCCATCTCAAGGTCAATGGCGATGTCTGGCAGGACGGGCGGACATTTCGACCGACACATCAGCGCCCGCTCGGCTATGTCTTTCAGGAGGCGAGCCTGTTCCCGCACCTGAGCGCGCGCGGCAATCTGGCCTACGGGATGAGGCGCGTGGGCAACGCCATGGATCGCCAAGCGCTGACGCAGGCCGTCGAGTTGCTCGGCATCGCCCACCTGCTCGAGCGCCGTCCGCACCAACTCTCGGGCGGCGAGCGGCAGCGCGTGGCCATCGCCCGCGCCTTGGCGGTCCAGCCACGGCTGCTGCTGATGGATGAGCCACTCGCGGCGCTCGATCTCAAGCGCAAGCTGGAAATTCTGCCCTATCTGGAGCGGCTGCACGACCAACTGGAGATCCCTGTGCTCTATGTCAGCCACGCGCCGGACGAAGTCGCCCGACTGGCCGACACGGTCGTACTGATGGAAGAGGGCCGGGTGCGCGCGCTGGGTCCGGTAGCCGACGTGTTCAGCCGGCTCGATCTGGCGCTAGCCCAGGATCAGGAGGCGAGCGCCATCATCGAAGGGGTCATCCTCGGTCACGATGTCGACTATGCGCTGACGCACTTGGGGATTCCAGGTGGGCGCCTGACCGTGGCGCGTGTCGATCGTGAGATCCATGATTCGGTGCGCGTGCGCATTCATGCGCGTGACGTCAGTCTCGCCCTCGACGAGCCGGGCACCTCCAGCATCCTGAACATCCTGCCAGCCCGCATCCTGGAGATGCGCGAGATCGAACAGGCCCAGGTCCTGGTCAAGCTCTGCACCGGCGCCAGCAAGGCGACGCCCCTGCTCGCGCGCATCACCCGCCACTCGCGCGACCGGTTGCGCCTGCGGGAGGGACAAGAGGTCTTCGCCCAAGTCAAGGCCGTAGCCCTGATGGACTGAGGAACGATTCAACCCATAAAGCGACAGTTGGACGGTGCCCGAGGTGCGCCGCGCGGGGGCGTATTCGGGATTTCGATGACTTGAAGCGATGATGAAGCGGTCAAGCGCCGTTTTCAGATTCAAGTGGCGCGCTCATCGTCCCAGAGGTCATCCTGCTCCCGAGGCGGATCGCCGCCGCACCGGGCGAGGTGCGAGGCTTCGGCTGGCGCCGCCCATGGGCGCGCAACCCAGGCGGCGGTTGTCATGAGTCCTCGTCGGTTACACCGGGCGGATGCTGGGGCTCGGACAGGCTCCCGCAACGCGCCGGTTCCAGCATCTCCGCCGCAGCCGTCATTCGCGACGCCGCCAGCATCGCACTCGACGCGACCTGGGGACCGCAATAAAATCTTCACTTGCCTGTATATTTTATTGACGGTATATATTCCCATGGAGATTCGACCAACCGAGCTCTTCGGTGCCCTCTCCCACGAGACCCGCCTGCGGTGCCTCGTGCTGCTGCTCCGGCACGAAGAGTTGTGCGTCTGCCAGCTGACCGAGGCCATCGGCGCAGCGCAACCGCACATCTCCAGGCACCTGGCCCAACTGCGCGAGGTCGGACTGGTCGTCGATCGGCGCGAGGGGCTGTGGATCCACTACCGGGTCAATCCGGGGATCCCCGCCTGGGTCGAGGGGGTCCTGCGCGAGACCCTGCGCGGCGTCGCGCACCTGGGGCCGTTCGCCGACGATGATCGCGCGCTGGCCAGGATGCCGGCCCGTCCCAGCACCGCGCGTTGCGCCTGAGCCCGAGCCGCGCTGGCTCGGCGCACCCGGTCACCGCTTCATCGTGAGGAGTCACGGGAAGGTCGCATGAGCCAAGAGACCTACAACGTCCTGTTCATCTGCACCGGCAACTCGGCACGCAGCATCCTCGCCGAGCGCCTCATCGAGCGCTGGGGGGGCGGTCGCTTCCGCGGCTTCAGCGCCGGCAGCCACCCCCGGGGCGAGGTGCACCCGCTGGCACTGGAGGTGCTGCGGCGCAACAACTATTCGACCGAGGGACTGCGCAGCAAGGATTGGGCGGAATTCGCCCAGCCGGACGCCCCGGCCATGGACTTCGTCTTCACCGTCTGCGACAAGGCCCGCGGTGAGCTCTGTCCGGTCTGGCCCGGGCAGCCGATGACCGCCCACTGGGGCACGGCGGACCCGGCCACCGTCGAGGGCGACGAACTGACCCGGCTCAACGCCTTCCGCACCGCCTTGCGCGAGATCGAGAATCGCATCAAGATCTTCGTCGCCCTGCCCTTCGCCTCGCTCGACCGACTCAGGCTCCAGCGAGAGATCGAGCGCATCGGCACGACCTGAGCGCATCGACCGGCGGCACTGCCGCCCCATGGGGTCGCCCGCGACCGGCCAGGCGCTCCATGGCGCGCGCCTGGCCGGTCGCACCGTCTATCAGGCGTCCTCCGCTCGGGCCACCCTGCGGCCGACCGGGACATTGGCCTCGTACCAGCCCTTGGTGCGATTGACCACTCGCACGACCAACAGCATCACCGGTACCTCGATCAGCACCCCGACCACGGTCGCAAGGGCCGCACCGGACTGGAAGCCGAACAGCGCGATGGCCGCCGCGACCGCGAGTTCGAAGAAGTTCGAGGCCCCGATCAGCGCCGAGGGACAGGCGACGCTGTGCCGCTCCCCGACCGCCCGGTTGAGCAGATAGGCGAGCGACGAGTTGAAGAAGACCTGGATCAGGATCGGCACCGCCAACAGGGCGATGATCAGCGGCTGGCGGAGGATCTGCTCGCCCTGGAACGCGAAGAGCAGGACCAAGGTCAGGAGCAGCGCGACGATCGAGGCGTGCCCGAGCCGCTCGAGCGTCGCGTCGAGGCGCCCCTGCCCCTGCGCGAGCAGGTGCCGGCGCCAGAGCTGGGCGATGATGACCGGCACGACGATGTAGAGCACCACCGAGGTCAGGAGGGTGTCCCAGGGCACCAGGATCGACGACAGGCCGAGCAGGAGCCCCACGATCGGCGCGAAGGCGAAGATCATGATGACGTCGTTGAGGGCGACCTGCGACAGCGTGAAGTAGGGATCGCCCCCGGTCAGCCGGCTCCAGACGAAGACCATCGCGGTGCAGGGCGCGGCGGCGAGCAGGATCAGCCCGGCCACATAGCTGTCGAGCTGCTCGGGCGGCAGCCAGTCGGCGAAGAGGACGCGGATGAAGAGCCAGGCCAGCAGCGCCATCGAGAAGGGCTTGACCGCCCAGTTGACGAAGAGGGTCACGCCGATCCCCCGCCAATGCGCGCGCACCTGGCCCAGCGCGCCAAAGTCGACCTTCATCAGCATCGGAATGATCATCACCCAGATCAGCAGGCCGACCGGTAGATTGACCTGCGCGACCTCCAGCTGACCGAGGAACCGAAACGGCGCCGGCACGAGCTGGCCGAGGCCGATGCCGACCAGGATGCAGAGGGCGACCCACAGGGTCAGCCAGCGCTCGAAGACGCTCATCGGCGCCCCGGCGGCCTGCTTGACGGAGACGTCGCATTGCACCGACATGGCATCAGCCCCCGGCGCCCGGGGCGAGCCCCAGCGCCTCGGCGACGGCCGGGACCAGCCGCGCGCGGATCGCCTCGCGCACCGCGATGAAGGACTCCAGCGGCTCGCCGTGCGGATCGTGGAAAGGCAGGTGCAGGCGCGGCACGGGGCGCGGGAAGACCGGGCAGACCTCGTTGGCCTTGTCGCAGACGGTGACCACCAGATCGATCGGCTCGTCGATCACGGCCTCCACGTCCTTGGGCACCAGACCATCGGTCGGCAGGCCGATCGCGCGCAGCGCGGCGAGCGCGCCATCGGCCACGCGGGGCTGCGGCCGGGTGCCGGCGGAGCGCGCGCGCACCCGCCCGGCCAGGTCGTGGTTGAGAAGCACCTCGGCCATCTGCGAGCGGCACGAATTCCCGGTACAGAGGACCAGGACCGTCGGCGGGGCTTTTTGCATGGGGATTCCTCTGGCAGCGTGCAAAACGGCAACGCCGCCGATTATATTCCCATGGCCATATATACGAGAGCGGATATACAGGACGGCGCGAGGGCTCCGACCGCGATGCGGCGCAGCCGCCGCCGCGGCCGCTCAGAGGTGTTGGCGCACCCAGGCGAGGAGCGAGGCCAGGTCCATCGCGCCGGCGGTGCGGGCCACCTCGCGGCCGCCGCGGAAGACGGCCAGCGTCGGGATGCTGCGGATGGCGAACTGCATCGCCAGCCCCTGGGCCTGCTCGGTATCGACCTTCACCAAGCGGGCACCCGGCTCCAGCGTGCGCGCGGCCTCCTCGAAGATCGGCGCCATCATCCGGCAGGGCGCGCACCAGGGCGCCCAGAAGTCGACGACCAGTGGCAGATCGCTGCGCCCCAGGTGCGTGGCGAAGCGGCGTTCGTCGAGCGCCACCGGGGTCCCCGCGAAGAGGGGGGCGTGACACCGGCCGCACTTGGCGCCGGCGGCGAGCCGCGCACGCGGCACGCGATTGACCGCATCGCAGTGCGGACAGACGACATGGACACTCTCGCTCATCCCAACCTCCCCCGATTCACTCGCCGAGACACTCGCGCGACAGGCTCCCCGCGGTCGACGCCGCGGCCCGACCGACGGTGCGCCGCCTTGATTCGCCCGAACAAGGCGCCTATTTTGCTCGCCTGATTTTTCCTCAAGAGCTTCGGGAGCGACAAGTCTCATGGCCGATTCACCCTTCATCGTCACAGTCACCGCGCAGACCTTCAGCCAGGATGTCCTCGAGGCCTCCTACCGGGTCCCGGTACTGGTCGACTTCTGGGCCGACTGGTGCGCCCCCTGCAAGGCGCTGATGCCGCTGCTCGCGAAGCTGGCCAACGAATATGGCGGCAAGTTCATCCTCGCCAAGGTCGACACCGAGGCGGAACGCGACCTGGCCGCCTACTTCGGCATCCGCAGCCTGCCGACGGTCCAACTGTTCAAGGACGGCCAAGCGATCGACCAGTTCATGGGGGCCCTGCCGGAGGCGCAGATCCGCGACTTCCTCGACCGCCACATCCCCCGCGCATCCGCCGGGCTGGTGGAGCGCGCCCAACAGCTGCTGCGCGCCGGCCGCCTCGACGAGGCCGCCGCCGCGATCGCCGAGGCGCGCGAGAAGGACCCGGAGAACGCCCGCCTGCACCTGGCCGAGGTGCGCCTGACGGCGGCCCGCGGCGACACGGCCGAGGCCGAGGCGCTGCTCGAGCGAGTCCCGCTCGAGCTGGCCCACGACCCCGAGGTGGCGGCGCTGCGCGGGGAACTGCGCTTCTCCAGCATCCTCGCCGGCGCCCCGTCGGCCGAGGCGCTGCGCGAGCGCCTCGCGGCCAACCCGAAGGACAGCGAGGCGCGCTACCAGTCGGCCGCCCATCGGGTCGTCGCCGGCGACTACGAGGGCGCGCTCGAGGAGTTGCTCCAACTCCTGAAGAGCGACCGCGCCTGGGGCGAGGACGCCGCGCGCAAGGGCATGGTCATGGTCTTCGACCTCCTCGGCGGCGAGGGCGAACTCGTCAAGCGCTACCGCAACCGCATGACCGCGGTCCTCTTCTGACGAAGCGCGCCGAGTCCGGGTTCGGCGATCGGTACGCGCGCCTCGCCGGCACCGGTGGGAGCCCGCTTGCGGGCGATCGGCATTGCCATCGGACCGTGGGGATCGCCGGCAAGCCGGCTCCTACGGGGCGCAGCGCTCCCTGGTCGCGCTGTTCCGCTTCGCGACCTCAGCGACCCGGTCCGCCGCCGTTTCGGTGGATGTGGTCTTCGAACAATGTGCCTTCGGTGCGCAGGAGGTCGCCTTAGGAGGATCAGAAACGACGAAACGCGCGAAACGCTGCCCCGGGGACATCCTGTTCAAGGAGCAGCGCTTTCGGTCAGCCGCTCGGTGTGCTGGTCGATGTCGGTCGCCAACCCAAAGATCGAGCAGAAACGTTCCGTCAACCAGTGTCTTTCGCGTATTTCGTAGTTCTTATTGAATCTTACACATTATGCGAAGACCGCACCCGTTTCGATTGTTCTTGCATCGTCACTCGGGCTCGGTCGGCGGCTCGCCCGGCTCCGGATTGATGACGCCGAAACGGGCCGGGATGTGGGCGTAAGGGGCCCGAAGGCCGGCCTCGCGGACCAGTTCGAGCAGGCGTGCGGACTCGGCGTCCGAGACGATGAAGTCCACTTGCACCGGCAACGCCCCGGCCAGTTCGAAGAAGCGGCTCTCGTGAAGCTGGTGATGACGGCCGAAGCCGCCAATCGCCCGGAAGGCCGACCCGCCGCGGATGCCGAGCCGATTGGCCTGCTCGAGCAGCCACTCCCAGGCCAGCCGACCATGGCAGCGCTGATCCTCGTGCAGGTAGAAACGGATGAAGCAGCCGTCCACGGTGGTCACCTCCGAATCGGTTGGCATGGATCCGTCAGCCGCCGAGCTGGCGCACCCAGGCAACGCTGACGATGCCGGCGACGGTCGCGAGGACCGCGCCCGCGACGTGCAGCGCAACGGCCATCAGGGCCCACGACGGCCGGCCCTGCTGCAAAAGCGTGACGATCTCGGCCGAAAAGGTCGAGAAGGTCGTGAGCCCGCCGCAAAAGCCGGTGATGACGAACAGGCGCCACTCGGGGGCGAGCGCCGTCATGGTCGCGAAGAAGCCGATCGCCAGGCCGATCAGGTAGCCGCCGATCAGATTGGCGGCCAGGGTGCCCGGCGGGATGGTCGGGAAGAGGGCATTGAGCTTGGCGCCCAACTGCCACCGTAAGACGGCCCCGAGGGCGGCGCCGGCGGCGATGGCGAGCACGGATCTCCACATGGACAGGTCCTGGCGACGGTCGCCGGCGACACGCGATGCGCCGGCCGGCGGTAAACTGACGACGCGGGCCGATCGAACACTCGGAAGGGTTCGAAAACAGCCGACACAAGCGCGAACGACAAGAAACTACGAAATACACGAAAGTCGCGAAAAGACAGCAGGTGCTCCTGTGTTCATCCATCCTTTTCGCTTATTCCGCGTGTTTCGTAGTTCCAAGAAGAGCCTCCGGTCGTTCTTGAATCGTCACCAAGTAACGAGTGAAAAATCAAGTGGCGCGCGCGACCATGGGGGCGGGGTCCCGTCCGCCTGGCGGCCCAGAGGTACGCCCCCCGTTGTTCTGGAACCGCCCATGAGGCGAACGCGGTGCAGTCGGCGAGGACCGCTACCGCTCCCCCGCCCGAGGTGCCTCGGCGATTCTCCCACGGCCCGCGAGGCGGCGAAAGGCCGCCCGGACAGCGACACAACCAGATGATCCAGATCACCCCCGACATCGCCGTCGACGAACGCGACCTCGAGGAGCGCTTCGTGCGCAGCCCGGGACCGGGCGGGCAGAACGTCAACAAGGTCGCGACCGCGGTCCAGCTGCGATTCGACCTGGGCGGCTTCAGCGCCCTGCCCGAGGACGTGCGCGAGCGACTGATCCGCCTCGCCGGGCGGCGCGTCGGCAACGACGGCATCCTGACCATCGAGGCCCACCGCTTCCGCACCCGCGAGCGCAATCGCGCCGATGCCCTGGAGCGCCTCGCCGAACTGATCCGACGCGCCGGCCGCGCCCCGACGCTGCGCAAGCCGACCCGCCCGACCCGCGCGGCGAAGGAGCGACGCCTCGCCGGCAAGCGTCAGCGCGCCGCGACCAAGCGCCAGCGCGGGACGCCCGTCGACGACTAGCACGAACGGTCCGCACAGCGGACCCTACAGGGCTCATGCGACCTACGGGCTCGCGCAGAGACGCAGAGGCGCAAAGTGAAGAGAAGGCATTGGTCGATGTCACCAGTACGCCCCTCTTCTCCTTCTCTGCGCCTTTGCGTCTCTGCGCGATATCTCTTTTTCGGGTGCGAGGCCGTCGGGTTAGGCGCGCCGCAGTCCGACAGCGGCCTCAGTGCGGCCGGCGCCGCTCGCGGTGCTGTCGACGGCGTGCCAGGGTCCAAATCGGACCCGAGACGGCATATACCAGGAAGCCCGAAAAAAGGACGACAGGGGGGTTGATCGAGACGACCGCGAAGGTCAGCATGACGAGCACGGCCAGGATGAAGGAGACGCGGCCGCGCAGCTCCAGGTCCTTGAAGCTGTAGTAGCGGAAGTTGCTGACCATCAGCAGCCCGGCAGTCCCGGTCAGCAGCGTCGCCGTCAGGGCGACGAACCACAGGTCGCGCGGGACGCCGTAGACGTCGCCGATCCAGACCCCGCCGGCGACGATCGCCGCGGCCGACGGGCTCGGTAGGCCCTGGAAATAGCGCTTGTCGGCGATGCCGACCTGGGTGTTGAAGCGCGCCAGGCGCAGCGCCGCGGCGGCCGTGTAGACGAAGGCGGCGAGCCAGCCGAGTTGGCCGGCGGTCTCGAGCGTCCAGTGGTACACGACGAGCGCCGGGGCGACCCCGAAGGCGACCATGTCCGAGAGGCTGTCGTACTCGGCGCCGAAATCGCTCTGGGTGTTGGTCAGACGGGCGATGCGCCCGTCGAAGCCGTCGAGGACCATAGCCGCGAAGATCGCCAGGGCCGCGGCCTCGAAGCGCCCCTGGTCGGCGGCGAGGATCGCGTAGAAACCGGCGAACAGGGCGGCGGTCGTGAAGAGGTTCGGCAGCAGGTAGATGCCACGGCGGCGTTTCGGCGGGATGAGCGGCTCTTCCATCGATGCAGGGGTCCCCAGGCCAGCAGGCGTCCGTCAGTATAGCCGCGCCCGCCCCAGGGGAAAAAGCCGGACAAGCCCGGATGCGCTGCGCCTGCCGTTCGGGCTGTAATGACCGCCAGGCACAATGGCGCCTGCCCGGATCGAGGCCAACCGCCAGACATCGGCCCGTTCACAGGTCGCAACCGATCCACCGCCCGCATCGGACCGCCGCCAGGCGCCACCGTCAGATCCCGAGGAGCCATGGCATTGCAGCAGACCAAGCCCGCCCCGCCCGACGCCGACAAGCGCTGGAAGCTCGTCAACGCCGCAATGCGCCGCAACGGCTACGCCGGCCACGCCCTGATCGAGGCCCTGCACGCGGTGCAGGACGCCTTCGGCTATCTCGACGAGACCTCGCTGCGCTTCGTCGCCGAGTCGCTCGACCTGCCCCCGAGCAAGGTCTACGGCGTCGCGACCTTCTACCACCTCTTCACCCTCAAACCCAAGGGTCGCCACGCCTGTGTCGTCTGCACCGGCACGGCCTGCTACATCAAGGGCGCCGGGGGGCTGATCGAGGGCGTCGAGCAGGGCTTCGGCGTCGTCCCGGGCGAGACGACGCCCGACGACCGCCTCTCGGTGCTCACGGCGCGCTGCGTCGGCGCCTGCGGCCTGGCCCCGGCCGTGGTCCTCGACGGCGCGGTCCTCGGCAAGCAGACGCCCGACGCGCTGGTCGCCGAATTGAACAGGCTGGAGTGAGCCATGCACCTGGATGACATGTTCGAGCGCGCCGAGGAGTACCGGGCCGAGAGCGCCGGCGTCGAGCACGAGGTGCGCGTCTGCATGGCGGCGAGTTGCCAGTCGTCCGGCGCCCAGCCGGTCTTCGCCGCGCTGAGCGAGGGCGGCCAGGGCGACGCGTGCCGGGTCAAGGCGGTCGGCTGCATGGGCCTGTGCTCGGCCGGCCCGCTCGTCGCCGTGGCCGAGGTCGCCGCGCCCAACGAGGCACCGGTCCTCTACCGCGACGTGCGCGCCGCCGATGCGCCCGACATCCTCGCGAGCGTCGGCCGGCAGCCGGTGGAACGGTTGCGCTGTCCGACCGATCAGCCCTTCTTCACCCGCCAGCAGCGGATCGTGCTGGCCAACGCCGGCATCATCGACCCGGACAGCTTCAAGGGCTATGTCGCCGCCGGCGGCTACTTCGCGCTGATCCAGGCCCTCACCGAGATGACCCCGGCCGAGGTCGTGCAAGAGGTGACCAAGAGCGGCCTGCGCGGGCGCGGTGGCGGCGGCTACCCGACCGGTCTCAAGTGGTCGACGGTCGCCAAGATGCCCCCCGGGCAGAAGTACGTGATCTGCAACGCCGACGAGGGCGACCCCGGGGCCTTCATGGACCGCGCGGTCCTGGAGTCGGACCCCCACCGCATCCTCGAGGGGATGGCGATCGCCGCCTATGCGGTCGGCGCCAACAAGGGCTACGTCTACGTACGCGCCGAGTACCCGCTCGCCGTCGAGCGCATCGCGACGGCGATCCGCAAGGCCAAGCGCGCTGGCTTCATGGGCAACCGCATCGCCGAGACCCAGTTCAGCTTCGACGTCGAGATCCGCCTCGGCGCCGGGGCCTTCGTCTGCGGCGAGGAGACGGCGCTGATGGCCTCGATCGAGGGCCTGCGCGGCCAGCCGCGACCTCGCCCGCCCTACCCGGCCCAGGCCGGCCTGTGGGGCTATCCGACCCTGATCAACAATGTCGAGACCTACGCCAACATCGCCCCGATCATCCGCGAGGGCGGCGACTGGTTCGCCGACATCGGCACCGAACGCTCGAAGGGCACCAAGGTCTTCGCGCTGGCCGGGACGATCCGCAACACCGGCCTGATCGAGGTGCCGATGGGCACGACGCTGCGCGACATCATCGAGGTGATCGGCGGCGGCATCCCCGGTGGCAAGGCCTTCAAGGCGGTGCAGACCGGCGGCCCGTCGGGCGGCTGCCTGCCGGCGGCGATGCTCGACATCCCGGTCGACTACGACAGCCTGCGGGAGCTCGGCACCATCATGGGCTCGGGCGGCATGATCATCATGGACGAGACCTCGTCGATGGTCGACGTGGCGCGCTACTTCATGGAGTTCTGCATGAGCGAGTCGTGCGGCAAGTGCGTGCCGTGCCGCGCCGGCACCCTGCAGATGCACGGCCTGCTCGACAAGATCGCCAAGGCGCGGGGCTCGGCCCAGGACCTGGCCCTGCTCGAAGAGCTCTGCGACATGGTCCAGGCGACCAGCCTGTGCGGCCTCGGCCAGACCGCGCCGAACCCGGTCCTGAGCACGCTGCGCTACTTTCGCGAGGAGTACGAGGAACGGCTGGCCGCAGCGCAGGTCTAGGACCTGACGAACGGCCCGGCCTACCGCTGGCCGCCGCCCCCAGCCGAGCGCGTCCGCCATCTCCGGAGCCGATCGATGCCCATCCCTGCCCCGCCCACCAATGTCCGCGTCGTCACCTTCCAGATCGATGGCCGGGATTACTCGGCCCGCGAGGACGAGACCATCATCGAGGTCGCCCGCGAGAACGGCATCCCGATCCCGAGCCTGTGCTACCTCGAGGGGCTGAGCACCTGGGGGGCCTGTCGGCTGTGCCTAGTCGAGCTCGCCGGCTCACCGCGCCTGGTGGCCGCGTGCGCGACCCAGGTCGCCGAGGGCCTGCAGATCTACACCGATACCCCGCGCCTACAGCGCTACCGGCGCACGATCCTCGAGCTCCTCTTCGCCGAGCGCAACCACGTCTGCTCGGTCTGCGTCTCCAATGGCCACTGCGAACTCCAGGCCCTCGCCCAGCGCTACGGCCTCGACCACGTCCGCGTGCCCTACCGCCACGTCGCCTACGAGGTCGACGCCTCGCACGAGATGTTCCGCGTCGACCACAACCGCTGCATCCTCTGCACCCGCTGCGTGCGCGTCTGCGACGAGGTCGAGGGCGCCCACACCTGGGACGTCATGGGCCGCGGCAGCGACTGCCGGGTCATCACCGACATGAACCGCCCCTGGGGGGCGAGCGACACCTGCACGAGCTGCGGCAAGTGCGTCCAGGTCTGCCCGACCGGGGCGCTGGTCAAGCAGGGCACCTCGGTCGGGGAGATGACCAAGGACCTCCACTTCCTTCCCTACATCACCCGCAGGAGGCACAACCGATGAGCGCCCCGGCGAAGAACCCGGCGAAGATCAGGGTGGCCACCGCCTGGCTCGACGGCTGCTCCGGCTGCCACATGTCGTTCCTCGACCTCGACGAGCGCCTGATCGAGCTGGCCCGCCAGATCGAGATCGTCTACAGCCCGCTCGTCGATACCAAGACCCTGCCCGAGCAGGTCGACATCGGGATCCTCGAGGGCGCGATCAGCAACGAGGACGACCTGGCCCGGGCGCAGGAGTTTCGACGTCGTTGCAAGCGGCTGATCAGCCTCGGCGACTGCGCGGTGACCGGCAACGTCCCGGCCCTGCGCAACCACTTCAAGCTCGCCGACGTCATCGATCGCGCCTACCGCGAGACGGTCACGCTGCACCCGCAGCTCCCGACCCGGGACGTGCCGGCCCTGCGCGAGACCGTGATACCGGTGCACGCCGCCGTCGCCGTCGACCTCTTCATCCCCGGCTGCCCGCCGTCGGCCGAGACCATCTGGCACGTCCTCGGCGAGCTCCTCGCCGGGCGCACGCCAAGGCCGAGCGACCTGACCCGCTTCGGGGCCTGAGCCGAGCGCCATCACCTGAGCCACCATCAGGGGCCACCATCCGGGGACCACCGCCATGAGCCGCACCATCACCATCGAGCCCGTCACCCGCATCGAGGGCCACGCCCGCATCACATTGCAGCTCGACGACGCCGGCAAGGTGAGCGACGCCCGCTTCCATCTGACCCAGTTCCGCGGCTTCGAGAAGTTCTGCGAGGGCCGCCCCTACCGCGAGATGCCGGCGCTCACGGCGCGCACCTGCGGCATCTGCCCGGTGAGCCACCTGCTCGCCTCGAACAAGGCCTGCGACGATCTCTTGAGCGTCGGCATCCCGGCCACGGCCGAGCGGCTGCGGCGGGTCATGAACCTGGCCCAGCTCGTCCAATCGCACGCGCTGTCGTTCTTCCACCTCTCCTCGCCTGATCTCCTGCTCGGCTGGGACTCGGACCCGGCCAGCCGCAACATCTTCGGCGTCATGCAGGGCCACCCGCAGCTCGCGCGCGACGGCATCCGCCTGCGCCAGATCGGCCAGCAGATCATCGAGATGCTCGGCGGCAAGAAGATCCACCCGACCTGGGTCGTGCCCGGCGGCGTCAACGAGCCACTGACGGCCGAGAAGCGCGATGCGATGCTCGCGCTGCTGCCCGAGGGGCTGGAGATCGCGAAGGAGAGCTACGCCTTCTTCAAGACCCTGGTGCCCAAATTCCATCAAGAGGCGCGCCACTTCGGCGACCTCCAGACCCTGTTTCTGAGCCTGATCACGCCCGAGGGGGATCTCGAGCACTACGACGGGCTGATCCGCATCACCGACGCCCACGGCCACATCCTCGAGGACATGGTGCCGCCAAGCGAGTACCAGCGCCTGATCGGCGAGGCGGTCGAAGACTTCTCCTACATGAAGTTCCCCTACTACAAGCCGCTCGGTTACCCGCGGGGCATCTACCGGGTCGGCCCGCTGGCGCGACTCAACAATGCCGAGTCGTGCGGCACGCCCTACGCCGACGTCGCGCTGGCCGAATTCCGCACGCTCCAGGAATCCGGGCCGATCAGCAGCAGCTTCCACTACCACTACGCGCGGCTCGTCGAGATCATCTTCGCGCTGGAGATGATGAAGCGCCTGCTCAAGGACCCGCAGATCCTCGACCACCGGGTGCGCGCGCGCGCCCGCAGCAACCAAAACGAGGGCATCGGCGTCGCCGAGGCCCCGCGCGGCACCCTGATCCACCACTACCGGATCGACGACGAGGGCCTCCTGACCTGGATGAACCTGATCATCGCGACCGGCCACAACAACCTGGCGATGAACGCGAGCATCCGCCAGGTCGCCGAGGCCTACGTCGACGGCGCCAACGTCCAGGAAGGCATGTTGAACCGCGTCGAGGCCGTGATCCGCTGCTACGACCCCTGCCTCTCGTGCGCTTCGCACGCCTTCGGCCAGATGCCGCTCCAGGTCGACGTCGCCGACCCGACCGGGCGGATCCTCGCCACCGTGCGGCGAGGCTGAGCGGTGTTGGCACCCTCCGATACCCCGGTGCGCCGCGCGCTCGTCATCGGCTACGGCAGCCCGATCCGCGGCGACGACGCGATCGGCCCGCTCGTCGCCGAGCGCCTCGAACGCGACGGCGTCCCGGCCGGGGTCACCATCCTCGCCCGCCACATCCTCACCGCCGACCTCGTCCCCGACATCTGCGCCGCCGACCTCGTCATCTTCATCGACGCGACCCCCGACGGCGAACCGGGCGAGATCCACTGCCGCCCGCTCGCCGCCGACCCCACGACCATCGCCCCGATGGCCCACGCCCTCGACCCCCGCGAGCTCCTCGCCTGGGCCGCCGCCCTCTACGACCACCACCCGCCCGCCTACCTCGTCTCGACCCCCGGACACAGCTTCGCATTCGCCCACTTCGGGCTCAGCGAGCCCGTTGCCGGGGCGGTCGAGGCGCTGGCCGCGCGGGTGCGCGGGTTGATTGCCGAGCCGCCCGGCATCGATGGACAACCGGTCGTCTCGAACGCCTTCGGTGACGGCTCGATGACGAGTTGATCGCGGTCGAATCGGGACGGCGCGCCCAGATCACGGCCTCTCTGCCCGTCTCAGCCGGGCAAGATTCCGGCTCTTTCCGAATCCGGCCTTCTCATGCGGGCCCGCTTCGTAACGCAAAGGGGGATGACGGCCGATCGTGCCAAGCTCGGCTCGGTCTACCTGGCGAAGATTGTCCGGAGTAGCGCATGCAGCAAGTCGATATCCACGAAGCAAAGACCCAACTGTCCCGGCTCATCGATCAAGCCAGTCGCGGCGAGGAGGTCATCATCGCCAAGGCCGGTATACCCGTCGCTCGCTTGACCGCCATCCCGCCGGCGCGTTCAGGACGCCGATTCGGTACCCTGGCGGGACGGGCGCGGGTCGACGAGCGGTTCTTCGAGCCCCTGCCCGAGGCCGAGCTGAGCGCCTGGGAGTAAGGGATGCGCCTGTTGCTCGATACCCACGCCCTGCTGTTCGATACCTTAGGGATCATGCGGCTATGGTAGCCATTGCAGGCCACGCAAGTCCCTGGGTAACAGGTCCCGGGGTCCTACTTGTCCGGTACGGGAGAAATGCCGTAACCGGCAACTGAGCGGCGTTCTTCTCCGCCCGCGCGCGATGCGGACAATGGCTTCTGTCATCGATCACGACAGGAGACCACCATGGCCACGACCACCCGCGTGCGACGCAGCCGCGCCGACTGGCAAGCCCTCATTTCGCGCGCTGAGTGCAGCTCGCTGAGCACCGCCGCCTTCTGCGCGGCCGAGGGCATCAGCACCACCAGCTTCTACCTTTGGCGCAAGCGCCTGCGCGGCGTGGCTCCGAGCGTGCCCGAGCCGCGTGGGCCGACCCCTGAGTTTCTCGATCTCGGCCGGCTGTCGAGGCCGGCGAAGACGGATACCGCATCCTGGGACCTTGAGCTCGACCTCAGCGACGGCGTCGCGCTGCGCCTGAGGCGTGGGTAATGTTCTTCCCCGAAGGTCGCGTGCGGGTCTTTCTCCACGGCCGCCCGGTCGACATGCGCAAGTCCTTCACCGGGCTGATCGCCCTGACCCAGCAGGCATTGGCTCAGGATCCGCTGTCGGGGCATCTGTTCGTCTTCGTCAACCGCCGCGGTGATTATCTCAAGGCGCTCTACTGGGACCGCAGCGGCTTCTGTCTGTGGTGCAAGCGCCTGGAGCGCGGGCGCTTGATCAGTGATTGGCGCCGAGGTCAGGATCGGGAGCTCGATGTCACCGGTTTGCGGCTGCTGTTGGAGGGCATCGAGCCGGCGCGACGGCGTTTGCGCTATGCACGAGAAGGTGAAAAGAGAACCGCAATCTGGTAGAATTTCCTCATGACATCAGAGGCTTGTGACATCTTCGACGCCCCGCCGGAGTGGCCCGCCGAGCGCGCGGAATTGCTCGCGCGCATCGCCCAGCTCGAGCAGCAGCTGGCCTGGTTTCAGCGCCAGATCTTCGGCGAGAAGTCCGAGCGTCGCCATGGCGAGCCACCCCCTGAGCAGATGTCTCTCGGCGAGGGACTTGGTCGCCCCGAGGCGCCACCTGCCGCCAGCGCCCCGGTCGGTGCCCACCAGCGCCGCCGGCCCCGCCGTGAAACGGCCGAGGACAATGGCGAGGAGCCGTTGTTCTTCGACCCCGAGCGGGTGCCGGTCGAGGTCATCTTGGTGCCCAATCCCGAGGCCGAAGGGCTCGCCCCCGAGGACTACGAGGTCATCGGCGAGAAGATCAGCCACCGCCTCGCCCAGCGCCCGGGCAGCTACGTCATCCTCAAATACGTGCGCCCGCTGATCAAGCGCAAGGACGATCAGAGTCTGCACTGCCCGCCGGCCCCGGTGGGCGTGCTCGAAGGGGGGCGGGCCGATGTCAGCTTCCTCGTCGGGCTGGTCATTGATAAGTTCCTCTATCACCTGCCGCTGTATCGCCAGCATCAGCGGCTGCTCGCCGCCGGCGTCGAAGTCAGTCGCCAGTGGCTGACTCAGCAGGTGCTGGCCGTGGCCTGGCTGCTGGCCCCGATCGTGGCCGCCCAGTTGAGCGGGATCCGCGCCGCGCGGGTCAAGGCGATGGATGAGACGCCGATCAAGGCCGGGCGCCAAGGGCCGGGGAAGCTCAAGCGGGGGTATTTCTGGCCCATCTGGGGCGATACCGATGACGGTGGGGGCGGCGATATCGTCTTCCTTTACCGACCCTCGCGTGCCGCGATGCATGTGCGCGAGGGGCTCGGGGACAAGCGGGTATCGGGCGAGGTACTCATCAGCGATGGGTACGAGGTCTATGCGCGCTATGCCGAGCGCACGGGCCTCATTCATGCCCAGTGCTGGGCGCATACCCGACGCACCTTCGAGCGCGCCAAGGACATCGAGCCCGCCGCCACGGCCGAGGCCCTGGAGCGCATCGGCGCCCTCTACGCCTGCGAGAAGGCGATCCGCGAGCAGGGCCTACGGGGCGAGGCCAAGCGCGACTATCGCCTCACCCACGCCAAGCCCGTCGTCGAAGACTTCTTCGCCTGGGCCGAGGCCCAGGTCGAGCGCGCCGCGCTGCTGCCGAGCAATCCGCTCACCAAGGCGCTGCACTACGCCCTACAGCGCCGTGAGGCCTTGCGCGTCTACCTCGACGACCCCGATGTGCCGATCGACACCAACCACCTCGAGCGTGCCCTGCGCCCGATCCCCATGGGGCGCAAGAACTGGCTGTTCTGCTGGACCGAGGTCGGCGCCGAGGCCGTCGCCACCCTCCAGAGCCTGATCGTCACCTGCCAGCTGCACGACATCGACCCCTACGTCTACCTCGTCGACGTGCTCCAGCGCATCGACCAGCATCCGGCCTCCGAGGTCCACCTGCTGACCCCGCGGCTGTGGAAGCCGCAGTTCGCCGACAACCCGCTGCGCTCGGACCTCAGCCGATCGGCGCCGGCGACGCAATAACGCCGCTCAGTTGCCGGTTAC
>NZ_NRRW01000025.1 GCF_016583835.1 Thiococcus pfennigii
GGGTGGAATCAGGTCTCGGGGGGCGGCTTCGAGCGCGGTGGCGGTGCGGTCTCCCGCGCGTGCTCATGGATCAGACGCCAGCGTCGTTGACGGCGTCCTTGCGACATCCCGTGGGCGAGATCGCGGAGGGCCTCCACGACCCGCGAACGCAGCGTGCCCTTCATCGCGAGCATGTCCGCGGTCATCGACAGGGGACCGTCGGCGTCTGGCCGGCGGGGATGGCGATCCGCGCCAGGCTCTCGTCGAGGACCTCGCAGGCGCAGTCTTGGCAGGTCCCGCAGTTCATCGCGAGCCCCAGATTGCCCTGGAGGTCTTCGAAGGTGCGGGCGCCGCGGCCGACGGCCTCGCGGATGTCGCGGTCGCTGATCGAATGGCAGACGCAGACGTACATGACAGGGTTCCTCATTGGTCGAACCTCGATGCCCCGGGTGGGGAGACCAGGACGGCGATGGGTGGCCGTCGATGCGTCTCGATAATAAGAACGATTCCCATCTCAAGTCAACAGGGTCATGGCGACCGCGCGCCCGCGGCTCGCTGCGCCCCGAACGACGGCCTCTTGAACTGGCGTGCCGCGGGCGTAATCTCTGGTGCCATCGGCGGTTTCGACCCTGTCGCGTGTCGACGGCCAACAGTCCCCGGGGCCGCCGTCGGCCCCGACCCCACGCAGGAGGTTCGCCATGCAGACAGTCGCGACCGTCAACCAGGAGCTCAACAAGGTACTCAAGGTCTCGTTGACGGCGATCAACCAGTATTTCCTGCATGCGCGGATGCTCGGCCACTGGGGTCTCCGGCGGCTGGAGGCGCGCGAGGAGAAGGCCTCGATCCGGGCGATGAAGCAGGCCGATCGGCTCATCGAACGGGTGCTGTTCCTGGAGGGGCTGCCCAACCTGCAAGACCTCGACAAGCTCCTGATCGGCGAGGACGTCGTCGAGATCCTCGAAGGCGACCTCGAGACCGAGACCCGCCTGCGCGATGCCCTGATTGCGGCCATCGCCCACTGCGAGGGGCTGCACGACTACGTCAGCCGCCATCACCTCGCCGAGATGCAGGAGGAGGCCGAGGAGCGGATCGACTGGCTGGAGACGCAGCTGGCGCTCGTCGATCAGATCGGTCTGCCGAACTACCTCGAATCCGCGATTTAGTCCGCCTAGCCCGCCGTCCAGGAGGCGCCCAGATGAAAGGCCAGCGCAACGTCATCGCCCACATGCAGCGGCTCCTCGCGAACGAGCTGACCGCGATCGATCAGTACTGGATCCATTCGCGGATGTACGAGGATTGGGGCCTCGCCCGGCTCTACGAGCGCATCGGCCATGAGGCCGAGGAGGAGCGCGAGCACGCCGATGCATTGATCCGCCGCCTCCTGTTCCTGGAGGCGAGCCCCGACATGACCCGCCGCGAGCCGCTGCGCGTCGGTGCCACGGTGCCCGAGATGCTGGGCAACGACCTGCAGCTCGAATACGACGTCGCCGCCGCGCTCAAGGAGGCGATCGTCTGTTGCGAGCAGGAGCGCGACTACCAGACCCGCGAGATCCTGCGCCGGCTCCTCGCCGATACCGAGGAGGACCACGCCTACTGGCTCGAGCAGCAACTCGGTCTGATCGACAAGATGGGGCTGGAGAACTATCTCCAGGCGCAGATGGGTCCATCTCCGGTCACCTGACCGGTCGGGGGCGGCGAGACAGGGTCCGATGAGGCGCTTCGAGCTCGACATCCAGGGGATGACCTGTGCCTCCTGCACGGCGCGGGTCGAGCGGGCGCTGGCGGGCCTCGCCGGGGTCGATGAGGTCGCCGTGAACCTGGCGACGGAGCGGGCGAGCCTGCGGCTCGAGGAGGCGCGCACGACACCGGCCGAGGTCGTCGCGACGGTCCGCCGGCTCGGCTACGAGCCGATCACCGAGACCCTGGAGGTCGGTGTCGGCGGCATGACCTGCGCGAACTGCGCGGCGCGGGTCGAGCGCGCCCTCGCCCGGCTGCCGGGGGTGGTCGAGGCGAGCGTCAATCTGGCGACCGAGCGGGCGAGCGTGCGCTATGCACCGGCCGCGGCCAGCCCCGAGACGATTCAGGAGGCGATCCGCCGGGCCGGCTACGAGCCGCGCCCGCTGGCCGGGCCGGCGGCCGTCGATGGCGGGGAGGACAGCGCGCGTGCGGCCGGGCATCGGGCCTTGGGCCGCGACCTTTGGCGCGCCGCGCTCCTGTCGCTGCCGGTGTTCGTCATCGCGATGGGCGCACACCTGGTGCCCGGCTTCGAGGGGACCCTCGCACGCCTCGCCCCAGCCGAGGTCTGGGGCTGGCTCCAGGCGATCCTCACCACCGCGGTGGTTGTCGGCCCTGGCCGGCGCTTCTTCAGCGCCGGCCTCATCGCCTACCGCCATCTGTCTCCGGACATGAACAGCCTGGTGATGACGGGCACGGGCGCCGCCTGGCTCTACGGCCTGGCCGTGCTGCTCGTCCCCGGGCTCTTTCCGCCCGAGGCGCGTCACCTCTACTTCGAGTCGAGCGCCGTCGTCATCACCGTGATCCTGATGGGTAAGTATCTGGAGGAACTGGCCAAGGGCCGGGCCTCGGCGGCGGTGCACAAGCTCATCGGCCTGCAGGCCAAGACCGCGCGTGTCTGGCGCGACGGGCGCGAGGTCGAGGTCGCCGCCGAGGCGCTGCGGGTCGGCGATCGGGTCGTGATCCGCCCGGGCGAGCGGATTCCGGTCGACGCGCAGGTCGAGGACGGCGAGAGCTGGGTCGACGAGGCGATGCTGACCGGCGAGTCGCTGCCGGTCCACAAGGGGCCGGGCGACCGCCTCGTCGGCGGGACGCTCAACCAGCACGGCGCGCTGCGCGCCGCGGCGACCGAGGTGGGCGAGGGGACGGTCCTCGCCCGGATCATCCGCATGGTCGAGGAGGCGCAGGGCGCCAAGCTGCCGATCCAGGGGCTCGCCGACCGGGTCGTGCGGGTCTTCACGCCGCTGGTGCTCGCGATTGCGCTGGCGACCTTCGTCGCCTGGTTCGCCTTCGGACCGCCGCCGGCGATCACGATGGCCCTCTTGAGCGCGGTCGCGGTCCTCGTCGTCGCCTGCCCGTGCGCGATGGGGCTCGCGACGCCGGCCGCGATCCTGGTCGGCAGCGGCCGCGGTGCCGAGCTCGGCGTGCTGTTCCGCAAGGGCGCCGCGATCGAGGCGCTGGCCGGCGTAGACACGCTCGTCTTCGACAAGACCGGCACCCTGACCGAGGGGACGCCGCGTCTCACCGATCTGCGCCCGGTCGACGGCGACGCCGAGGGCGCGCTGCGCCTCGCCGCGGCCGCCGAGGCCGGCAGCGAGCACCCGCTGGCCGCGGCGATCGTCGCCGCAGCCGAGGCGCGGGGGCTGGAGCTGCCAGCGGTCGAGGCCTTCACGGCCGTGCCGGGTCACGGGGTCCGGGCGCGGGTCGCCGGGCGGTCCGTCTGCGTCGGTGCCGCCCGGCTCCTCGAGCGCGACGGGATCGCGATCGCCGATGCCGTTCGCGAGGAGGCCGAGGGGCTGGCCTCGGCCGGCAAGACGCCGATCTATCTGGCCGTCGATGGCGCGGTCCAGGCGCTGATCGCGGTTGCCGACGCGCTGAAACCCGAGGCGACCGGCGTGGTCGCGGCGCTGGCCGCGGGCGGGCGGCGGGTCGCGATGGTGACGGGCGATGGCCGACGGGTCGCCGAGGCGATCGCCCGCGAGGCCGGGATCGCCGCGGATCAGGTCTGGGCCGAGGTCCTGCCCGATGGCAAGGCCGAGGTCGTCGCGGCGCTCCAGCGCGATGGCCGGCGCGTCGCCTTCGTCGGCGACGGCATCAACGATGCCCCGGCCCTGGCCCGGGCCGACGTCGGCATCGCCCTCGGCTCGGGGACGGATATCGCGATCGAGGCGGCCGACGTGACCCTCACGCGCGGGGATCTCGCCGGTGTGCTGACGGCCCTGACGCTGGCGCGGCGCACGCTGGGGACGATCCGCGGCAACCTCTTCTGGGCCTTCCTGTACAACGTCCTGCTGATCCCGGTCGCCGCCGGGGTCTTCCATCCCGCCTTCGGCCTGCACCTGAGCCCGATGGCGGCCGGCCTGGCGATGGGCCTCTCGAGCGTCTTCGTCGTCACCAACAGCCTGCGGCTGCGCCGCCAACCGGCGGTGCGGCTGGCGGCGCCGGCCTCGTCCTGAGCGGCTACTTGGTGAGGATCAGCTTGTCGTTGCGGGTTAGGAGCAGCGTGTAGCTCGCCCCGCCGTGCTCGATGATGAGCCGCCGCCCGCCCTGGAGCAGGGTGTCGCTGCGCACGCGCTGCGGCTCTCGGGCCGGAAGCAGGGTGGCGGACGCGTGACCGAGCGAGCTGGACTGTTGGATCGTCTGGTTCATGGCTCCTCCGAACTGACTGCTGTGATGCATGCCCTTTGGATCGATGTGGCTGGTCGACGGACGCCTCGGTTACGCCGATCGAGGCCACCTCTCGGCGCGATCGGTCCGCCGCTGCACTTAATGATAATGATTCGCGTTAATGTATGCAAACCCGACAGCCGTCGGATTACGCCCCCGAGGGGCTAACCCGACCTACGGCCCCGGCGATAACGGCGCGGCCCGTAGGTCGGGTTAGGTGCGCCGGCACGGCGCTCGCCGAGAAGGACCGGCCCGGCGCGCGCCGTAACCCGACAGCCGTCGGGTTACGCCCCCGAGGGGCTAACTCGACCTACGGCCCCGGCGATAACGGCGCGGCCCGTAGGTCGGGTTAGGTGCGCTGGCACGGCGCTCGCCGAGAAGGACCAGCCCGGCGCGCGCCGTAACCCGACAGCCGTCGGGTTACGCCCCCGAGGGGCTAACCCGACCTACGGCCCCGGCGATACCGGCACGGCCCGAGGTCGGGTTAGGTGCGCCGGCACGGCGCTTGCCGAGAAGGACCAGCCCGGCGCGCGCCGTAACCCGACAGCCGTCGGGTTACGCCCCCGAGGGGCTAACCCGACCTACGGCCCCGGCGATAACGGCGCGGCCCGTAGGTCGGGTTAGGTGCGCTGGCACGGCGCTCGCCGAGAAGGACCAGCCCGGCGCGCGCCGTAACCCGACAGCGGCCTCAGAAGCGCCACAGCGGTCCCTCCTGCATCGCGAGGACCTGCTGCTGCAATTGCAGGATCTGGCCCTGCCAGTAGTGGTGGGTGTCGAACCAGGGGAAGGCGGGCGGGAAGGCGGGGTCGTCCCAGCGCCGCGCGAGCCAGGCGGAGAAGTGGATCAGGCGCAGAGTGCGCAGGGCCTCGATCAGGTGCAGCTCGCGGTAGTCGAACGGGTGGAAGGCCTCGTAGCCGGCCAGCACGCAGCCGAGCTGATGGCTCATCTCCTGGCGGTCGCCGGAGAGTAGCATCCAGAGGTCCTGGACGGCCGGCCCGAGGCGGGCGTCGTCGAAGTCGACGAAGTGGGGGCCGGTATCGGTCCAGAGCAGGTTGCCGCGGTGGCAGTCGCCGTGCAGGCGGATGCTGGTCGGGGCCCCGGCCTCGGCCCAGCAGGCGCGGACCGCCTCGAGGGCCTGGGCGACGGTCGCGCGGTAGGTCGCCTCGAGGTCGGGCGGGAGCCACTGCCCATCGAGCAGAAAGGTGCTCGGCCCCTCGCCGAAACTGGCGATGTCGAGGGTCGGGCGGGCGACGAAGCGGGTCGTCGCGCCGACCGCGTGGATCCGCCCCAGGTAGCGTCCGAGCCACTCGAGGGTCTCGGGGTCGTCGAGTTCCGGCGCGCGTCCGCCGCGCATCGGCGTCAGCGCGAAGCGGAAGCCCTCGAAGGCGTGCAGCGTGCGCCCGCCGATCGCGAGCGGTGGGACGGTCGGGATCTCGTGGGCGGCCAGCTCGACGGTGAAGGCATGTTCCTCGCCGATCTGGGCGTCGGACCAGCGTCCTGGGCGGTAGAACTTGGCGACGACCGGGGCGGCGTCTTCGAGGCCGATGCGGTAGACGCGGTTCTCGTAGCTGTTGAGCGCCAACAGGTGCCCGTCCGGGACCAGGCCGAGCGAGTCGATCGCATCGAGGATCCGGTCCGGGCTCAGGTCGGCATAGGGGTGCGGGGATGGCTGGTTCATACCCGCGATTCTATCGCGCCGATCGCGATCGCGCCGCGGCGCCGTTCACCGCCCTGAGCCCGCAGGCGATCGAGGCGCCGCCCGGCGATCAGCGGCGGCGGAAGATGAGATCGCGGACCGGGTGGCCGAGGCGCTGGCCGCGCTGCTCGAAGCGGGTCAGGGGGCGCGTCGGCGGGCGTTCGGCATAGCGGCCGGGGCCGGCCGTGTTCTCGAACGGCTCGCTCGCCGAGAGGATCTCGAGCATCTGCTCGGCATAGGGCTCCCAGTCGGTCGCACAGTGCAGGGTGCCACCGGGGGCGATGACGCGGGCGAGCCGCTCGACGAACGCCGGGGTCAGGATGCGGCGCTTGTGGTGGCGGGTCTTGGGCCAGGGGTCGGGGAAGAAGAGTTGGACGCCGGCCAGGCTCGCGGGGGCGAGCCCGCGGGCCAAGACCTCGACGGCATCGTGGCGCAGCAGGCGCAGGTTGGTCAGGCCGCGCCGCTCGATCTCGAGCAACAGGTGACCGACCCCCGGGCGGTGGACCTCGATGCCGAGGAAGTTGCGCCCCGGGGCCTGTTCGGCCATCGTCGCGAGGCTCTCGCCGTTGCCGAAGCCGATCTCGAGCACGACCGGCCGGTCGTTGCCGAACGCCGCCGGCAGATCGAGGGGCCGGCCCGGCTGCCAGTCGATGCCGAAGCGCGGCCACAGGGTCGCGAAGGCCCGCTCCTGGGCCGCGGTCAGGCGCCCCTCGCGCAGCACGAAGCTGCGCACCGGGCGCCGGCGCTCGGTCGTGGCGTCCGAGGTCGCGCCGGTCTCGGTGGACCGTGCGTCATTGCGCTCGTCCATCCCGTTCAGAAGAAGAGCCCCTCGATCGGCGAGGAGGCCGACGCGAACCGCTTGGCCGGCATGCGCCCGGCCAGGTAGGCCTCGCGACCGGCCTCGATCGCCTTGCGCATCGCCCCGGCCATCAGGATGGGGTCGCGGGCCGCGGCGATCGCCGTGTTCATCAGGACCCCGTCGCAGCCGAGCTCCATCGCCACCGCCGCGTCCGAGGCCGTGCCGACGCCGGCATCGACGAGGATCGGCACCCGGGCGTTCTCGACGATGGTGCGGATGTTCAGCGGATTGCGGATCCCGAGCCCGGAGCCGATCGGTGCGGCGAGCGGCATCACGGCGATGCAGCCGATCTCCTCGAGGCGCTTGGCGACGATCGGGTCGTCGTTCGTGTAGACCATCACGTCGAAGCCGTCCTTCACGAGGATCTCGGCGGCCTGAAGCGTCGCGACCACGTCGGGGAAGAGGGTGCGCTCGTCGCCGAGGACCTCGAGCTTGACCAGGTTGTGGCCGTCGAGCAGCTCGCGGGCCAGGCGGCAGGTACGCACCGCGGTGTCGACGTCGTAGCAGCCGGCCGTGTTCGGGAGGATCGTGTAGCGCTCCGGCGGCAGGACATCGAGGATGTTCGGCTCGCCGGGGTTCTGGCCCATGTTGGTGCGGCGCACGGCGATCGTGACGATCTCGGCGCCGCTCGCCTCGATCGCGAGGCGGGTCTGCTCCAGGTCGCGATACTTGCCCGTGCCGACGAGCAGGCGCGAGCGGTAGGGGCGGCCGGCGACGACGAGGGTGTCTGTGTCAGGGGTGCTGTCGGTCATCTCGAATTCGATCATGGATTGGGGGGTGGATCGCCTCAGGATAAACGATTTCGCCGCAACAGGCCGCGGCGCCGCCGCTCAGCCGCCGCCGACCGCGTGGATGATCTCGATGCGGTCGGCCGGGGCCAGGCGATGCTGCTCGAAGCGGCTGCGCGGCACGATCTCGGCATTGACCTCGACGGCGAGGCGCCGCCCCGCGAGGTCCAGGTGCTCGATCAGCGCGGCGACGGTGAGGTCCTCGCGCACCTCGGTCGGGGCGCCGTTGACTGTGATCTGCATGGGTCTCCTCATCAAGAATGGAATGTCACGGGGCGGGTCGCCTCCCGTGCCCCAGCCTCGGCGACCCTAGGCGGTGGGGCGCTTGGGGCCGGTCGACGCAAGGTGCCATGAAGAATCACGGCGACTGTGCGGGGCGGAGGGGCTCGCCGCTTTCGGTCGTTGCCGCAGCCGAAGACGACGCGCAACGGGAATCGTATCGTCGCGCCGCCTCCCGATAAATCGGTCGGATAGGTCTTCTTCAAGTCTTCCGCGATTCTAGCCCGGGGGCGTGCTGCAATGGCATTGCAACGAGCAGGCGCCCCCGCTACCGTAGCGCCCCAACGTCCGGCCAGGACCGCTGGCCGGGCTGGTCCGCCGCGTGCCGCGCCGGGCCCGGAGTCGTCCCACGGAGAACCAGCGAGGATCCATGCCGTGAGCCGATGGTCGGAGGATCTCATCTCGATCGAGCGGGCCCGTACCCTGGACGGCCTGTTCATCCAGCGCGCGCACCGCTCGCCGGAGCGCGTCGCCTACCGCTACCATGACCGCAAGGCCGACGGCTGGTGCAGCCTGACCTGGGGCGCGACCGCCGCGCAGGTCAGCCGCTGGCGCGACGCCCTGGCGGCCGAGGGGCTGCGCCCGGGCGACCGAGTCGCGCTGCTGCTGCGCAACGGCCCCGAATGGGTCTTCTTCGACCTGGCGGCCCTGTCGCTCGGGTTGGTCACCGTGCCCCTCTACACGGACGACCGCCCGGAGAATGCCGTCTACATCATCGAGGATGCCGCGGTCAAGGTCCTGCTCGTCCAGGACGCCAGCCGCTGGCGGCGCATCGCCGCGACGCTCGGCGAGCGGCCCAACCCGACGCGGGTCATCCTGCTCGACTCGGGCGGGGAGGCGCAGCGCCTGGCGCGGTCCGATCCGCGCGTCGTCCTCGCCGAGGACTGGCTGCCGGTGCGCGGCGCCGAGCTGGTCCAGCGCGCGGGCAACCCCGATGACCTCGCGACCATCGTCTACACCTCTGGGACGACCGGCCGGCCCAAAGGGGTGATGCTCTCCCACCGCAACATCCTGTTCGATGCCCACGCCAGCCTGACGATCATCGATTGCTATCAGGAGGACGTCTTCCTGTCCTTCCTGCCCCTTTCGCACATGCTCGAGCGCACCGGCGGCTACTATCTGCCGATGATGGCCGGTTCGACCGTCGCGTTCGCCCGCTCGGTCGCCCAGATGGCCGAGGACCTGCGGTTGATCCGCCCGACTGCGATGATCGCGGTGCCGCGGGTCTTCGAGCGGGTCTATTCGCGGCTGCGCGAACAGGTCGAAGGCCGGCCGCTGCCGGTGCGGTGGCTCTTTCGCCTCGCGGTCGAGGTCGGCTGGACGGCCTTCGAGCATGCCCAGGGGCGGCGCGGCTGGAGTCCGCTGTTGCTCTTGTGGCCCTTCCTGCGCAAGCGGGTCGCCGGGCCGGTCCTCGACAAGCTCGGCGGACGACTGCGCGTCGCGGTCAGCGGTGGGGCGCCGATGCCCAAGGAGGTTGCGCACCTCTTCATCGGCCTCGGCCTGCCGATCGTCCAGGGCTACGGCCTCACGGAGACCAGCCCGGTCGTGAGCGTCAACCCATTGCAGGACAATCGCCCGGAGAGCGTCGGGGTGCCGCTGCGCGGTGTCCAGGTGCGCGTCGGCGAGGACGACGAACTGCTCGTGAAGGGCCCGTGCAACATGCTCGGCTATTGGAACAATCATGCCGCGACCGCGCGCATGATCGACTCGGCCGGCTGGTTGCACACGGGCGATCAGGCGCGCATCGACGACGGGCACATCTACATCACCGGCCGCATCAAGGACATCCTGGTGCTCTCCAACGGCGAGAAGGTACCGCCGGCGGACATGGAGATGGCGATCGCCCTGGATCCGCTGATCGAGCAGGTCCTCGTCGTCGGCGAGGGCCGGTCGTTCCTCGGCGCCCTGGTGGTCCTCAATGCCGACCTCTGGATCGGGCTGGCCCGCGAGTACGGCCTCTCGCCGGAGGCGCCCGAGAGTCTCGAAGATCCGCGCCTCGTGAAGGACATGCTCAAACGCATCCGCGATGCCCTGCGCGACTTTCCAGGTTACGCCAAGATCCGCCGCATCGCCCTGCTGCTCGAGCCCTGGTCGGTCGACAACGACATGCTGACCCCGACGATGAAGATCAAGCGCAAGGAGGTGCTCAAACGCCACTCGGATCGGATCGAAGGGCTCTACCGGCTCGACGGCTGATTCGGCACGTCGTACCGTTCCGAGCGGTGGGGCCGCGTGGTCGGGTTAGGCGCGCCGCACGGCCTTTTATCAGAAATGACAGGTTGCGCGCGCCGTAACCCGACGCGCCTCCGCCGGGCACCCGAAAAGGACATCTCGCGCAGAGACGCAAAGGCGCAGAGAAGGAGAAGAGGGGCGTACTGGTGACATCGACCAATGCCTTCTCTTCACTTTGCGCCTCTGCGTCTCTGCGCGAGCCCGTAGGTCGGGTTAGCTCCCCGCGGGGGCGTAACCCGACGGCCGACACCGTGGCGCCCTCCGAGGCCCCTGTCGGGCTACGGCGCGCGCAATCCTTTGTTTTACCCGAACCGCCGTGCCAGCGCGCCTAACCCGACCTACGGGCCGTGCCATCGGCGCAGGCGACGCCGGCGGATCAGAGCGGGTCCGCCGTGGCGCCTTCGGCGGCGGCCCTTGCGTGCGCCGGGCGCTAGGCACTAGAATCGCCCGCTACGCGGGTGTAGTTCAATGGTAGAACCTCAGCTTCCCAAGCTGATGACGTGGGTTCGATTCCCATCACCCGCTCCATCATCCCCACGGCGACGGATCCGTTGCCATCCCGCCGGTCCTCGCCCTCCGGCCTTGGCCTGCCACCGTCACACAGCTCGCCATCGACAGGGTGGCGCGCCCCGTCCGTCGTCGCGACTGGCCGCCCCTACGGAGAGGATGCGTTGCGATGAAGAAGCCCTCGATCGGTGTCCTGCTCTCGGTCGTCCTGCTGCTCGGCGGCGTCGCCCTGGCCGGCTGGGTCGGCCTGGCCCTGCAGGATGGCGAGGCGTTCGAGCGCGCCCTGGGTCGTGCCATCGCGGAGCGCACCGGGCGCACGCTGGAGATCGATGGCCCGAGCCGGCTGGTGTTCTGGCCGCCGCTGGGGATCGCCGTCCAGGATGTCCGCCTCTCCGGTCCGCCTGGTCTCGTCGGCCCACCGCTCGCGCGGATCGGCGAGGCCGAGCTACGGCTGAGCCCCTGGCCACTGCTCCTCGGCCGTCTGGAGACCGCCTCGGTGCGTCTCGACGATGTCCGGCTCCACCTGGTGCGCGCCGGTGCCGAGCCGGCTGGCCCGCTCGCGGCGCCGGCGGTCGAATCGGCCACGGCACCCGCCCCGGTCGGCGAGCCCCGGCCGGCGGCGCCGGTCACCGCCGGCGACGACCGGGCGCCGATGCGGCTCGGTCCGCTGCGCATCCGCAACCTGACCCTGTCCTGGGAGGACGGCGAGGGGGGGGAGGTCCGCGAGATCGGCGGGATCGATCTCTCGACCGAGGCCCTCGTCCTCGGCCAACCGACGGGCTGGCGCCTGGCCGTGCCGCTGACCGATGTCGGGCCGATCGCGCGGGCGCGGCTGCGTGGCGAGGGAGCATTGACGCTCGGGCGCGACGGCATCGCGATCGGGTCGTCGCCGGTGCGGCTGGGGCTCGAGGACCTGGTCATGGCCGATGGGCGGCGGGGGGCGCTGGAGCTCGAGGCGACCGTCAGCGGTGATCGCCTCGCCGGCCGTTATGCGCTCGAGCGGTTCGGGATCGTCGCGCGGCTCGATACGCCTCCGGCCGGCGACGGCGGCGAGGCGCGCGCCGCCCACCTGACCGGCCGGGCGGCATTGGACCTGCCCGGGCGCCATCTGGCCCTGGTGGACCTGGCGCTCGACGCCGATGGCCTGCAGGTGGGCGGCGATCTCGCCGTCGCCGCCCTGTCTGGGGCGCCGACCTTGACCGGGCACCTGGCCCTCGCCGAGGTCGACCTGCGCGACTGGCTGACCCGTCACGGGATGCGGCTGCCCTCGGGGCAGGGTGACGCCGGCTGGCGGCGGGTCGCCGGCGAGGCGACGCTCGCCGGCGATGGCGAGGGCCTGACGCTGGCGCCGCTGGCGTTGCATGTCGATGAGGCCCGCCTCGACGGCACCCTGCGCCTCCTGTTCACCAGGCCGCTCGGTATCCGCTTCGATCTGACGACCGACCGTCTGGAACTGGGCGGGCCGCGGGCGGCCGAGGGCGCATCGGCGTCGGGCGAGGCGGCCAGGTCGCCTACCGCCCGGGCCGCCGGCTCGGGGGGTGGGGCGCCGGCCCAGGCCCTGGCCCCGGGCGTCGCCGACGGGGAGAAGGCCCCATCGCGCCGCTGGCCGACGCGCGTCGCCGCGCTGCGCCGACTCGACCTCGAGGGCCGGCTGAGGGTCGGGCACCTCGGGGTCCGCGGCCTCGCGATCGCGCCGGCCGATCTGGCGATCACGTCCAGGGCCGGAGTCCTCGAAATCGCCCAGCGAGGCGAGGCGGGCGGCTTCTACGAAGGGCGTCTCGATGGCCGTCTCGAGGTCGATGTCCGCGGCGAGCAGCCGCATGGCCATCTGGTCGCTCAGGCGAGACGGGTCGCCGTCGGGCCGCTGCTCGAGGACCTGCGCGGTGCCGCGCGGCTGGAGGGCCGTGGCGATCTCGACCTCGACCTGACGGCCGCCGGCACGGGTGCCGATGACCTGCGCGCCAGTCTGAACGGGCGCCTCGGCCTCGCGATCCGCGACGGTCGGGTCCCGGGCGTCGATCTGGAGGGCCTGATCGACGCCGCGCGGGCGCGCCTGCGCGGCGAGACCCCCGAACGCGGCCGCGGTCAGGGTACGGCCTTCTCGGAACTGACCGCGACCGCCGAGGCCCGCGACGGCGTGTTGCACAACGACGACCTGGCCGGGCGCGCCGATCACCTGACCCTGACCGGACGCGGCACCATCGACCTCGTCCGACGCCGCCTCGACTACCGGTTGCAGCCGGTCCTCGTCGATCCGCCGCCGCGGCGCGCCCTGAAGGAGCTCGAGGGCATCCCGATCCCGGTCGAGGTGAGCGGGCCGCTGGGGGAGCCGAGTTGGTCGGTCGATCTGGCCCCGGTGCTGCGCGAGGTCGCGCGCCGACGGCTGGATGGGCGCGGCGATCGGTTGATCGAGCGGCTCGAGGATCGCCTCGGCGTCGACGGGGTCGAGGGCCTGCGCGATCTGCTCGGGCGCTGATGACCGCAGCCCAGGCCCTGGACGGTCTGCTCGGGGCGCCCGGCGCGGCGGGCGCGTCGCTGGCCTCGCCGCTGCTCGCGTGGTTCGACCGCGAGGGGCGCAAGGACCTGCCCTGGCAGCACCCGGCGACGCCCTATCGGGTCTGGGTCTCGGAGATCATGCTCCAGCAGACCCAGGTCAGCGTCGTCATACCGTATTTCGAGCGCTTCATGGCGCGTTTCCCGAGCGTCGCCGCCCTCGCCGCGGCGGATCTCGACGAGGTCCTGCACCTGTGGTCGGGCCTCGGCTACTACGCGCGCGCACGCAATCTGCATGGCGCGGCGCGGCGTATCGTCGCCGAGCACGGCGGCGCGCTGCCGAGCGATCCGGCCGAGCTCCAGGCCCTGCCGGGCATCGGTCGCTCGACGGCCGGGGCCATCCTGTCGCTGGCCATGGGCCAGCGGCGCGCGATCCTCGACGGCAATGTCAAACGGGTCCTCGCGCGCTGCCACGCCGTCGCCGGTTGGCCTGGAGAGGCGGCGGTCGCGCGGCGCCTGTGGGCGCTCGCCGAGGCCGCCCTGCCGGCGCGGCGTGTCGGCGACTACAATCAGGCGCTGATGGACCTCGGGGCGACCCTCTGCACCCGTAGCGCCCCGGCCTGCGGGCGCTGTCCGCTGGCGATGCACTGCCTGGCGTGCGCCACCGGTCGCCAGGGCGCCTATCCCGCCCCCAGGCCCCGTCGTGAGCGGCCCGTGCACCGCACCCGCCTGCTCGCGATCCAGAACCCGGCCGGCGAGGTGCTGCTGCGGCGCCGCGCGCCGAGCGGTGTCTGGGGCGGACTTTGGAGCCTCCCCGAGTGCGGGCCGGAAGAGGATCCCGAGGTTTGGTGTCGCGAGCACCTGGGGAGCGTGCCCGAGACGGTCGCGGGCCTGTCGCCGCGCCATCACGACTTCTCGCACTTTCGCCTGGAGATCGAGGCGCTGCGGCTGGTCCTCGCCGCGCCGCCCGCGGCGGTCGCCGACGGTGACGGTTGGCTCTGGCTCGACTTGCGTCGCCCGGCCGGGCTCGGTCTGGCCGCGCCGATCGCGCGGATCCTTGCCGAACTGGCCGAGGCGCTCCACATTCCACCGGGAAAGGGCGGATAGCCGCCAGCTGCGAGCACGTCGCCTCGTGCGTAAACGGTGCCTCCCCTTGTGCTCGTCACCGATGGGTGACCGCGGTCGGGGCAGAAGGTCGCCGGGTCGCCGATGGGTCTGCGCTGGAGGCCGGCAGTTGGTAGCTGGCTGCGAAGTTTGGATTCCAGGCCAACGCAACGGCCGAGGCAAAACGAGACAGGAGCACCCGCATGAGCCGAATGGTCCACTGCATCAAGCTGGGGCGCGAGGCCGAGGGCCTCGAGCGGCCGCCGTACCCGGGCGAACTCGGCCAGCGCATCTATGCGCAGGTCTCGAAGGAGGCCTGGGCCGGCTGGCTGCGGCACCAGACCATGCTCATCAACGAGAACCGCCTCACGCCGGTCGAACCGCGGGCGCGCCGCTTCCTGGAGGAGCAGATGGAGGCCTACTTCTTCGGCGAGGGCAGCGCGCCACCGCGCGACTATGTCCCCGAGACGGATTCGTCCTGATCGACGGGGGTCTGTGCAGACGAGTCGTACCGGCGGACACCGCCGGCGCCGTCTGGGCCGTCTGGGCCGGTAGGGGCGCCGCTCGCGGACGATCGGGGCGGGCGGTGACCAATGGCCGGCAGGTCGAGCCCTACGGCGGGGGCGCGCCGGCACGGCGGTCTCTGAGAAGGGCTAGGCTCGCGCGACGTAACCCGACAGCGGCCGGTGCCGCGATGAAGATTGGCACGGCCCGTAGGTCGGGTTAGGCGCGCCGCACGGCCCCCCTATGAGAAATCACCGATTGCGCGCGCCGTAACCCGACAGCCGCCTCGTCACTGGACGCAAGAGGCCGATGGCGGGACCTGGTTTCGAGTCTTTTCGCGAAGGGACGCAGGCTCGATCTGCCGCGGCCATGTCCCGGAGGGTTGACGATTCCGCGGAACCCCGCTTTAATACGCAGCTTCGCGGCGGCGGACACGCGCAGCCGCGACAACCCGGCCCAGGTAGCTCAGTTGGTAGAGCAGAGGACTGAAAATCCTCGTGTCGGCGGTTCAATTCCGTCCCTGGGCACCAACGCATCGAAGGGCCGGCGTCCTCGGACGCCGGCCCTTTTCGTATGGCGTCGGCCGGACTCGCCCGTCGCGGAGCCGGTGGTCACTCGACGCCGATCGAGAACATCGCCTCCAGGTCGTGCCTGGAATGGACGCGGAGGGCCAGCATGGTCTCGCTGTCCAGGATCCCCTCGACCTTGAGCATCGAGCCGGTCACGATGTCCGCCAGCGTCTCGTTGTCGCGGGTGCGGATCAACGCGATCAGGTCATTGCGGCCGCTGACCGAGTAGACCTCTGTGATGTCCGGCATCGCGGCGAGGGCCGCCGCGACGTCGTTGACGCGTCCCCCTGTCGACCTTCTAGGCCACGATCGCTGTCACCATCGTCTTCACTCCTCTGTGGGCATCGGAATCCAGGCGTCGGGCCCGGTCTTCGAGGCGCGGATCCCCGCTCGGAAGACCCCGCGCGACGCGCCTTTCGGGCCATTCTGCCGGAGGGGGTCGGAAAACGCGATGCCTGCCGTGTCGGGCAATCGCGTTCGGCCCGGACCGCGCCCCGGAGGCAGCCGGTAGGCGCCTCGATACGGATGCTAAGGTCCGGTGGGCATTGGTCGATTGGACGTCCCAGCGCTTGCCCCCATATCGTCGCCGGGGTCGCCCGCGGTCGCGACTTGCTATTCCTCGTTTCGCGGTGCAACACTCTCGCTGTGTTCCCCCGGCGTGGCCGTCAGGGGGCAACGCTGCCGGTCTGGACCTGTGCGAGCGCACTGCCTCGGCGTGCGGCGGCCGGGGGTCCGATGACCCGATATAAAATTAGATCATTACCGCGGGAGGCATCGTCAATGCCCAATACCGAACAGGGTCTTACGCAGCGCATCGGTCTTCGATTGCGCGCTGCGCGTCACGATCAAGGACTGTCGCTGATGCAGCTCTCGGAGCGTACCGGCGGGTCGCTGTCGAAGTCGCGAATCAGCAACTATGAACAGGGCATCCGCCGCATGGGGCTGGAGGAGGCCAAGGCCCTCTCGGCCGCCCTCGGCTCGGTCACGCCGGCCTATCTGCTCTGTCTCGATGACGATGGGCTCCTCTCCGAGCAAGAGCAGACGCTCCTGGGCCATTTCCGCGCGGCCGACGCGCGCGGACGCAAGGCGTTGCTGAAGAGTGCCGCCGAGATCGGGGGCAAGGCTGCCGGTTGATCCGCCGATTTCATCGGCGGTCCTCCGAGCAGGCGTGGCCGGTGACGAAGCGGGGCCGCGGTACCGGCCACGCGGCGCGCTGTGGTGGTCGTGCGCTGTGCCTGGTGGCACGGCGCATTGACGTCGGCCGCCACGAGTCGTTACTCTCGCGGCCTTCGCCACGGGTTCCCCGGCAATCGCCGGGGTTAAACGGGAAGCCGGTGGGCGCGGCCGTTCGGTTCCGCGCGATTCCGGCACTGCCCCCGCAACGGTAGGCGGGTCATGAGGGACGGCAAGACTCCACTGTGCCGATAGGGCATGGGAAGGGGCCGTCCTGGGAAGGCTTCGGTCTTCCGCCCCGCAAGTCCGGAGACCGGCCCGTGGCGCTGTTCCGGTCTTGCGGTGGGCAACGGCCGGCGCGGTGTCCGGCGCAGTTCGCTGTCGTCTCCGCTGCGCCTGCGTTCTCCTCTGCGGACCTCCATCAGGCCCGCCGTGCGGGTGTGCACGGCCAGAGGAGACTTCTCATGCGTCAAACCCTGCTCGTCGGCGCCTTGCTGTTGCCGACCGTCCCTGCATTGGCCGTCGTCGTCGACGACACCGAGGTCGATCCGGTCATCGTCACCGCGACCCGCACCGCCCAGACCGCCGATGCGACGCTCGCCTCGGTCAGCGTCATCACCCGCGAGGACATCGAACGGCGGCAGGCCCGTTCGATCCCCGATGCCCTGCGCGGCATCCCGGGGCTTGCGATCACGAACACGGGGGGTGCGGGCAAGACGACCTCCTTCTTTCTGCGCGGCACCGAGTCCGATCACGTCCTGGTCCTCATCGACGGCGTCAAGGTCGGCTCGGCGACGCTCGGCACGACGGCCTTTCAGAACCTGCCGATCGAGGCCGTCGAGCGCATCGAGGTCGTGCGCGGACCGCGCTCGAGCCTCTACGGTTCGGAGGCGATCGGCGGCGTGATCCAGATCTTCACCCGTCAGGGCGGCGGCGAACCGCGTCCGCGCTTCACGGTCGAGGCCGGCAGCTACGGCACGGCCAAGGTCTCGGGCGGCCTCTCGGCCGGCGGCGAGCGGGGCTGGATCGATGTCGGCGCCAGCTACGAGGACACGGATGGTTTCAATGCCTGCGATGGCCAAGCCGTCCCCGGGGCCGGTTGCTTCGTCGATGAGCCGGATGATGACGGCTTCACGAGCCGATCGGCGAGCGCGCGGATGGGCTATCGGTTCACCGATTGGATCGAGGCCGAGGCGCACTGGTTGCGCTCGGACGGCGAGAACGACTATGACGGCTCGCCCTTTGGCGGGAACGAGTCGAAGGACCGCCAGCAGGTGCTCGGCGGGCGGCTGCGCCTCACGCCGGTCGGTGTCTGGACGAGCACCCTCACGGCCGGGCGGGCCTGGGACGAGTCGCGGATCTACTACGAAGGTGCCTTCGTCAACAGCATCGAGACCGAGCGGGACAGCCTGTCGTGGCAGAACGACGTCATGCTGGGAGCCGATCACCTCGTCACCCTCGGTGTCGACTACCAGAGAGACCAGGTCGATGGCACGACTGCCTATGCCGAGGACGAGCGCGACAATATCGGTATCTTCGGTCAGTACCTGGGCGGCTTCGGGAGACATGACCTCGAGCTCAGCCTGCGCCACGACGACAACGAGCAGTTCGGCGAATATACGACCGGTTCCGCTGCTTGGGGCTACAGCTTCTCCAATGATATGCGGCTGACGGCCTCCTATGGCACGGCCTTCAAGGCGCCGTCGTTCAACGAGCTCTACTACCCTGGCTTCGGCAATCCGGACCTGGATCCGGAGGAGTCACGAAGCCTCGAGGTCGGCCTCGGCGGGAGGCTCTCGGTTGCGCGCTGGTCGCTCAATCTCTACCAGACCGACATCGACGACCTGATCGCCTACGACGCGGCCCTGTGGGCGCCGAACAACATCGACTCGGCGCGCATCCGCGGCCTCGAGGCGGTCGTCGCGACCGAACTGCGCGACTGGGCGGTCGACGCGAACCTGACCCTGCTCGATGCGGAGAATCGCTCGGGCGGGCCGAACGCGGGCAACCGCCTGCCGCGTCGCCCGGAGCAGACCTTCACGCTCGATGTGGACCGCGCGTTCGGGCGGATCGGCGTCGGCGGGACCCTGTTCGTCGCCGGGCGCAGCTTCGATGACGCCGCCAACGCCGTACGCCTCGATGGCTACACGCTCGTCGACCTGCGCGCCGAATATGCGTTCAGCCCGGACCTGCGCGTGCAGGGGCGGGTCGAGAACCTGTTCGACGAGGACTACCAGACGGCCGATTGGTACAACCAGCCCGGCCGGGCCTTCTACGTGACCCTGCGCTACGCCCTCTGAGCCGGCATCCACCCGCTGCGGCCGTGGCCGCAGCGGGTGGCGCGTCGTCGTCAGGATTCCTCTTTCCTCTCGCGCATCAGCAGCACCGAGGAGCCCTTCTCGATCGCGTGGTCGATTGCCACCTCGGAGAGGCGCAGGACGATCGCGCCGGCCTTGGGGATCTGGGTGTCGCCGAAGAGGAAGGGCTCGCCGTCGACATAGACCGAAAAGACCTGGATCGGGATCGCGTTGCCGTGGTCATTGTCGATCCGGATCCGCACGTCGAGCGGTAGGGTCCCGGCCCGCAGCGCCCGCCCGGCGGGCGTCGTCAGGCGCTCCTTGAGCGCTGGCGGGATCGTGAGGACGAGGAAGGCATCCTCGGTCGAGACGAGATTGATGTGCTCCTCGGAGGCCAATCGGCCGTCGAGCTCCTTGTCGAGGGCGATCGGGATGCGGAAGTGGGCGACGTCGCGTCCCTCATCCGAGGCGCAGCCCAGGTACTCGGCGTCGGCGAAGATCGCCGAGACCTCGGCGCTGCGGGCGGCCGCCGCACCCTCGCAGTCGGTGACCTCGGTGTGGAGATCGGCCGAGATCATCCTGGTCTTGCTGTAGAAGAGATCGAGGACGGTGACCTCGGTCTCGACGGTCGCCTTGCATCCGGACAGGGTCGCGGCCGTCAACAACAGCGACAGGCCGATGGCGTTCTTCATGCGGTTCTCCAGTGGTTATCGAGTCGCTCCATGGTCGGCGTTCGCCGGCCCGCGGCGCGCGAAAATGGTATCACCGCCACCCGGAGCGGCGTTCAGAGGGCCTCGCGCAGCGCGCGCGAGACGAGCCGGGCGATCGCCGCGAGGATGGCGATGGCCACGAGCGCCGAGACCAGCCACCACCAGCCGCCGTCGTCGGTCGTCGCCCCCTCGACGGACCAGGCGCCGAGCGCCGTATAGAGCCAGAGGGTCGGCGCCCGTCCGAGGCCGATCGCCGGCAGCGCGTGGCGCGCCTTGATCCCGAGCGACGGATAGAGCCAGTTGAAGACCCCGTTCGGCGACATCGGATGCAGCTGGGTGAGGAAGACCAGCCAGCCGCCGCGCCGCGCGAGCGCCGCGAGGACGCGCTCGGCGTCGGCGTGCAGCCGGGTGAAGCGGGCGCGGATCGGCGCGGCCCACCAGCGGCTGAGCACCCAGACCGTGGCCACGGCCAGCATGTAGCCGAGCCAGATCCCGAGGAAGCCGGCCCACAGCCCGAGGGTGGCGCCCGAGGCGGCGATGACGAGCGGCGTCGGCAGGGCCGCGACCGTGAGCAGATAGAAGACCGCAATGAGCGCGACCGGTGCCCAGAGGCCGAGGTCGTCGGCGTGCAGGCGCCAGGCGGCGAGCCAGTCGGCGACCGGCAGGCGCGTGGCCAGGACCAGGGCCAGGACGACGCCGGTCGCGACGAGCACGGCGGCGAGCCCTCGGCGGTGCCGGTGCGCGGGCGGCGTGGTCCCCGAGCGCGCTGGCGGGAGCTCGTTGGCCGGCATCATCGGCGTGCGCGTGCGGGCGGGGTCAGGCGGGCGCCGCGTGGGGCTCGGGCCAGCCCGTCGGCGTATAGCGGTGCAGGTCGCGGGCGAGGTCGTCGGCGAGCCGCAGGCCGAGGTCGAACGGGTGGATCGCGATGCGGATCGGGCGGCGGCCGGCGAGGGCGCGGCTGGCGCCGTTGGAAAACCTCAGGAAGGCCGCGCGCAGCCCCGTGTCGGCCTCGTAGCCGAGGAGCGGCAGGCGCCGCAGGCGCCCCTCATCTGTGTCGTAGACGCCGCTGAGGACCTCGTAGTAGCGAAACGGCAGGGCGGCGAGGCGCGCCCGAGCGATTCGCCCCATGGCCCAGGCGGGCGGGACGTAGAGGGTCGGGGCGGCGAACCCCTGATCGGCGAACCAGTCGAAGCAGCGGCCGATCAGGTCGACGATGCCGTCCTCGTCGAGGGCCAGGTGCTCGGCGACGTTGCGCGAGATGAGCCGGCTGTGGAGCCAGTGGGCAGCGCCGCCGAGGCGGGCGATGCGATGGTGCCAGCCATGTCCGGCGAGGGGGTGGCCGGCGCGGGCCAGCGCCTTCAGGGTCGCGAGCTGCTCCGGCGACCAGGCGCCGCCCGGCACGACCAGCAGGGTCGCCGGCGGGCAGCCATGGCGCTCGAGGAAGGCGAGGATCTCCAGCACCGCCGGCAGGGTCTCGGGCATCAGGTCGTGCACCGAGACGAGGGCGCGGGTAGGCATCCCCTCAGCCATGGGCCGTCAGGGCCTGGCCGCGTGTCAGCACCTCGAGCCAGTGGGCCAGGTTGCGCTCGTTCATCTCGCGGGCCGCGGTCCGGGCGATCTGGGCCTTGCGCTCGCGAAGGGCGCGGTCGAGGCCGCCGATGCGCATCAGCACATCGGCCAGGGTCTCCCCGTCGCGCACCCGGAAGAGGCCGCGGTTGAGCGGTTCCCAGCTCGTGATGCCGCAGTGGGCCGAGACGACGACGAGCCGTCCGCGGGCCATCGCCTCCAGGGCGATCGTGCCGAACGACTCGACCTTCGACGGCAGGGCCAGGCAGTCGACGCCGTCGATCAGCGACAACATCTGGCGTCGCTTGACCCAGCCGACGTAGCGGAGGTTCGGCAGGTCCGCGGCCTGGGCGAGGACCCAGTCGCGCAGCGGACCGTCGCCGGCGATCTGGAATTCGATCTGCGGCAGGCGTCGTGCGGCCTCGACGATCGCGTCCAGATTCTTCTCCGGCGCGAGGCGCCCGGCGAACAGGACCTTGCGGACCTCGGGGTTGAGCGGCGGGGCCGTGTCGGCGAGGAAGCGCCGCGGGATCGAGGTGCCCATCACGTCGAGATTGACGGCGCCGATCGAGCGGGCGATCTCGACCATCTCCTGGGTATTGGCGAGCACCAGTTGGCTGTTGGCGAACAGCAGCCGGTTCGAGAAGGTCAGGCAGGCCTGGGCGATCCGCGCCCGCACCCGCCAGCCCGGGAAGAGGTCGGTGAGACGCTCGAAATGGGTATGGAAGCCGACGATCAGGGCCGTGCGCTTGCGTCCGGCGAAGTGCATGCCGAGCAGGCCATAGGGGCCAGGGGTCGGCACGACGATCGCGTGTGGCGCCAGCCGGCGGAGCCGCCGGCCGACGAGCGAGAGGGGCGGCACCAGGATCTTCTGGGTCGGATCGCCCGGTAGCGGCAGGGTGAGTCCCCCGTACCAGCGCCCGGCGCGGAAGCGTGGCGCCACCAGCTCCACCTGGGCACCGGCGGCCCGCAGGTGTTCGGCCAGGTCGCGGTAGTAGGCGCCGACGCCGTTGCGCTCGGGTGCCGCGTCCGAGACGATCGCGACACGCAGCCCGGCGGCGTCGAGGCCCCTGATGGCGGGTGCCTCGTCGGCGTCGGCCGAGGGCTCCAGCGTGGACAGGTTCAACATGGGATCAGGTACCCCCGCTCGTTTGCAGGCTCGGTTGGGGCCGCGGTGCACTGGGTCGGCTCGGCGGTGCGAACCGCTCGGCGGCCTCGTCGCGGCCGAGCCCGAAACGCTCGTAGAGGCCGTCGAAGCGCGTCGCGAGTAGCTCCGTGATTCGCGCCGTCGCGGCGTCCGTGAGGCCATCGGCGTGACGATGACGGCTGCGGTAGCGGTTCGCCCGCTCCTGGGCGAGCGCCAGGCGCTCCCGGAACGCGGGGCCGAGGGGCAGGTCGAAGCGCCGATAGGCGTCCTCGACCGTCGCCGTCAGCCCGGCCCCGAGGGCGCGCATCTCGATCCAGATGCGTCGCTCGGCCGGCAACCGGGCGAGGACCGCGTGGAGGTTCTCGTAGTAGAAGGCGAGCTGCGCGAGGAGTCGCGCCTCGAAGCCCGGGACCAGGGCCTCGACCTCGAAGAGGTCGAGCCCCGAACGCAGCGAACTGAGCTGCGATGGCAGGGTCTCGGCCGGCGGGCGTAGGCAGGCGATGAAGCGGGCGTCCGGGAAGCGCTCGGCCAGGCTGCCGGCGAGCGGGGCGAAGGCGGCGTTCTTCGATAGGAGCCGTCTGTCGGGGCCGTGTACGTAGAGGTGGCGTTTGAGGCAGCCCTCGTAGAAGTCGAGCAGTCGCTCGCGCTCGCCGGCCGGCATGTCGCGGTCGAAGGCGCCCATGCGCCACAGGAGTCCGAGCTGCGGGAACGGCAGCACGAGGATGAAGCAGGCGAGGACCGGGGTCAGCGCGAAGTAGTCCTCCTCCGGGTCGCCGAGGCGCATCGGGTGGATCGCCTCGAGCTCGCCGAAGGCGTGGGTCTCGAGCCAGCCGATGAGGCGCGCCGCCGGGGCGCCGACGAGGCGGTCGAGGCGCGCCAGCGCGAGCCAGAAGCGCCGCTCGGTCACCGATGGGGCGAACAGGCACTCCCAGGTCGAGAAGGTCGTGAATTGCGGATCCTCGGCCAGGACGCGGTGCAGGTGGGTGGTGCCGCTGCGCGGTACGCCGAGGATGAAGAGGGGCGCGCGCACCTGGACCCGGCGGTAGCCGCGAAAGAAGACCTCGTCGAGGGCGAAGCCGACCCAGTGGATGGCCTGGACCAGCAGGAACAGGGGCAAGAAGCCGATCATCACCAGGGTGCGCCGCCACGACCAAGGACCGGAGGCGGTGCCGCGCCGCGGTACGAGGCTCGTGACGAGGAGCGACAGCACGCGGGCAGTCGTTGCGAGAAACAGTTGCAGCATGGAGCGATCCGGGCCTGATGCGGATGGGGGACGCGTGTCGTCCGAGTCCTCTCTGGCGAAGAGCCGATCTATCGACCGTCCTGGCAAGAAACCGACCGAAGCGGCAGGGGCGGTCTTCCGCTTCCTCCGAGCTTCGAATGCCCGGTCGCATGCAGATGAAGGGGCATCCTCTGCCTCCCCCGGGGGCGCGGAATCGATCGACGCGTCCCTCGATGCCGCCTCGCGCGCGCCCAGGCCGAACGTCGAACCCGCGCGCCGTCGGCACCACAGGTCCCATGCCGCCTGGGGGCGTCGGCGCAACGCGACTCCTGTCGCCCTGCGGAACTTCTTGCGGGCTTAACGCGACAAGATTACACCCGCAGCGGTTCCGATCGCAAGGCGACGGGCCGCCGCCGGCGGGCCGTCGGCGATGAGAAGTCCTTGAGCGGGTTGGGCTTCTGCGTGGCGCTGCGCTGCCCTCGCCAGTCGCTCGAACCGCTCAGGCGGCTGGGCGGGTGTGGGTCCGGCGCAGCTTGGCCTGCGCGGCGGCCCGTGCGGCGGCCTTCGCCACGGCATCCATGCCGCCCCGCGTGGTCTGGTAGAGGCCCAGGTTCTCGTAGTCGGTCTCGGTTGCCGGCGTGATGGCCGCGTCCCGGTATTCGAGTCGCTCGGGATCGGCGGCGATGGCCTGGTCGATCGCCCGGAGCCGGCGCACGACGCGCCAGAAAGTGAAGATGTCGCGGATCTCGCGGTAGACGTAGCGCGGGTAGAAGATCAGCGGGTTTTCGCGCGGTAGGCCGGGGCGGCGCTGGGTGCGCGCCGGCAGTCGCAGCAGACCGCCCTCGACCGGGTGGATGCCGAGGTTGACCGGGAAGTGGTGGTACCAGCCGACGTACATGCGCGTCTTGAGGATGTCGCCGCCGAGTGCGTGGGCGCGCTTGAGGATGGTCGTCATGTGATCCCACGAGTAGTAGCTGTGCCACATGTGCAGATACGCCTCGTCCCAGTCCTCGTCGGACATGACCGGGTGGTGGGTCACGCGGTAGTTGGTGTTGTAGCGATTGAAGTCCGGATCCAGCCACTCGCCGGACGTGTAGAGGCGGGCGTGATCGGCCGAACCCGGCAGCGGGGTCAGCTGGGTGAAGTAGATGTGGTCGACCGGGAGTTCGCGTTTGATGATCTCCACATCGCGCTTCAGGGACTCCTTGGTGTCGAACGGGAAGCCGACGATGTAGCCGGCCGAGATCGCCACCGGGTACTTTTTCCACTCCAGCAGCATCTCGCGATAGTCGGTGATGCGGTTCTGGGCCTTGCCGGCGGCCTTGAGATTGTCCGGATTGATGTTCTCCAGCCCGACGAAGACGATCTTGGTGCCGGCCTCGACGGCCTTGGGGATGAAGTTCGGCACCTGGTGGCAGCGCGTGTCGACCTGGATCGAGAGCTCCAGCTTGATGCCCATCCGTTGCTGTAGTTCGATCAGTCCGTCGAGGAGTTCGGGCCAGTTCTTGTTGCGCGCCAGGTTGTCGTCGGTGACGAAGAACTGGCGGATGCCTTGGTCGTTGTTCTCACGGATGATCTTCTCCAGATCCTCCTTCGTGCGGAAGCGGCTCTTGCGGCCGTGCACGTTGATGATGGTGCAGAAGGAGCACTGGTAGGGGCAGCCGCGACCGACGTCGAAGCTCGAGATCCAACCGATCGTGCGCCGGATGTCTTCCTCGGCGAGGATCGGGATCGGTGCCCCGGCGATCTCGGGCAGGTTCTCCAGGTAGTTGTACATCGGCTGGAGGGGGCCGGCGTAGGCGTCCTTCAGCACCTGATCGAGCCGTCCCTCCTCGGCCTCGCCGAGGAAGAAGCCGATGCCCTGCTCGATGGCCGCCTGCATATCGGGGGTCGGCTCCTTGAGCGTGGCCATGATCCCGGAGACGTGGAAGCCGCCGATGCAGACCGGCACCCCGGCCGCGACGAAGGGTTGGGCCAGGTCGAGCGAGCGGGGGAATTGATTCGACTGCACGCCGACCATCGCGATCAGACCCTTGCCGCCGTCGCGGCGGATCATGCCGATCAGCTGGCGCGCCTTGACGATATGGTTGGTCTCGTCGATCGCGGTGATACGGATGTCGACGTTCGGCCCCAGCACCTGGCGGTCGCGGCAGTCGCGCCCGAGCCCGTTCAGCGTCGCGAGCGAGTTGGCCGGCATGCACGAGCGCCACCACTGCAGCGGATAGCCCTCCTCGTCGTAGCGCGCCGGGACGATCAAGATCAGGTGGAAGATCTCGCGGCCTGGCTCGCTGGTCGTCGTCTTGCGCATCATGGTCGTTGCCGAGTCTGAATTTGGATGAGGGGCGGTGGCGTCGGCCCAGGATCAGGCGACGCGCCGACGCGGCGCAGCGGCCTTGCGTTCGGCGGCCTTCGCGACCGCCTCGCGCCCGCCACGCGTGTCCTTGAAGAGCCCGAGGTCCTCGAAGTCCTGCTCGCTCGGTGGCGTGATCGCCTCGTCGCGGTAGGCGAAGCGCTCGGGGTCGGCGGCGATGCGCGCGTCGATCTTGTGCATGCGCCGCACGATCCGCCAGAAGGTCAGCATGTTGCGGGCCTCGCGTAAGAGGTACTTCGGGTAGAAGACCAGCGGGTGCTCGCGCGGCAGGGTGGGGCGGCGGTCGACCCGCGAGCGCAGCTGCACCAGCCCGCCCTCGAGCGGGTGGAGCCCTAGGTTGATCGGGAAGTGGTGGTACCAACCGAGGTAGTTGCGGGTCTTGCGGATGTCGCCGCGCAGGGCATGGGCGCGCCTGAGCATCCGCGTCATGTGCTCCCACGAGTAGTAACGGCGCCACATCTCGCGATAGGCGCCGTCCCACTCCTCGTCGGTCATTCGCGGGTGGTGGATGACCCGGAAGTTGGTGTTGTATCGCGTGAGATCGGGGTCCATCCACTCGCCGGACTGATAGATGCGCGCGTGGTCGGCCGAGCCCGGCAGCGGCGTCAGCATCGTGAAGAAGATGTGATCGATCGCGAGCTCGCGCTTGATGATCTCGACATCGCGCATCAGCGACTCCTTCGTATCGAAGGGCAGGCCGATGATGTAGCCGGCGCAGATGGTGACCGGATGCCTTTTCCAGGCGAGCAGCATCTCGCGGTAGTCGGTGATGCGGTTCTGGGCCTTGCCGGTCGTCGCCAGGTTGTCCGGGTTGATGTTCTCCAGGCCGATGAAGACGGTGTTGACGCCGGCGGCGGCGGCCTTGTCGATGAAGCCGGGGATCTGGTGGCAGCGGGTGTCGACCTGGACCGAGAGTTCCAGGACGATGCCGCGCTCCTCGCGCAGCCGGATCAGGGTATCGAAGAGGGCCGCCCAGTTCTGGTTGCGGGCCAGGTTGTCGTCGGTGACGAAGAACTGGCGGATCCCCTGGGCGTCGTTCTCGACGACGATCCGCTCCAGATCCTCGGCCGTGCGGAAGCGGCTCTTGCGCCCGTGGACGTTGATGATGGTGCAGAAGGAGCACTTGTAGGGGCAGCCGCGGCCGACATCGAAGCTGGAGATCCAGCCCATCGTGCGCTTGACGTCTTCCTCGTCGAGGATCGGGATCGGTGCCCCGGCGATCGTCGGCAGCTTATCCAGATAGTTGTAGATGGGTCGCAGGCGTCCCCGGTAGGCATCCTGCAACACCTCGTCGAGCCGCCCCTCCTCGGCCTCGCCGAGGAACAGGGCGATGCCCTGATCCATGGCCGCCTGGATCTCCGGGGTGGTCTCGGGGAGCATCGCGAAGCAGCCGGAGACGTGGAAGCCGCCGAGGCAGACCGGCAGGCCCGCTGCGAGGAAGGGCTGGGCGAGATCGACGGCACGCGGGAACTGATTGGATTGCACCCCGACCAGTGCGATCAGGCACTTGCCGCCGTCGCGCCGGACCATCTGGATGATCTGCTGGGGCCGGATGAGGCGGTTGGCCTCGTCGATCGCGGTCAGCCGGATCTCGACCTCGGGTCCGAGCACATGGCGCTCTCGGCAGTCGCGGCCGAGGCCGTTCAGCGCGGCCAGCGAGTTCGACGGCAGGACCGAGCGCCACCACACCAACGGATAGCCGTCCTCGTCGTATTTGGTGGGCGTGATCAGGATCAGGTGGAAGATCTGGCGATCCGAGGGGGCTGCTTCTGGGGAGGCTTGCATCTTTCGTCGCAGTAACTGACCACGGAGAGCGAGCGACAGGTGGCCGCGCTTCCACGGGAGGTTACACCCGGGATCCGGCGCGCCGCAAGGCGAGCCGGGCGACGCCGGTGTGCCCGAGAGACCCGGCGCGGGGCTGCTGTCGTGACCGGTGCTCGGTCGATTGAATCTTCTCGCGGCGTTGCAGGCGCGGCAGGGGACGGGAGGCTGGGGCGCGCCGTGCACCATGTGGCACCTTTTGCGGAGGAGGTTTCGCCGGCGATCGTGTCTGTGGGCTCGCGCTGGAGCCCAGGGGTGCGGAGCCCGCGTCACGCAGCGGGTAGGGGCAAACACAGTATTGCTGTCGATAGAAGCCCTCGCGCCGTCTGATTGTCGTCATCCGCGTCGAGCTGCCCTGCTTGCGCCAGTTGCAGTCCCATTAGGCCAGGCCCGGATAGCCAGCGGCGGCGCGGTGGTCTCAGTCGTTGACCGCTTGCTGATCCTTCCAGCGCGAGATGCCCAGCGAGGTGGCGATGACGGGGAACCCTCCCGCATGGGCATGGCGTGCGGTGTCTGCCAGGCGCATCTCGAAGCACAGGGTGCAGCGGCCACCGCGCTCGGGTTCGTGCTCCAGGCCGCGCGTGCGCGCGAGCCAGGCGTCGCGCTCATAGTCGCCATTCACGAAGGGCACGGCGAGCTCGTCGACGAAGCGGATGATCTCCTCCTCGCGTCGCCCGTACTCCGCACGCGGATGGATGTTGGGGTTGTAGAAAAGGACCGTCACGTCGATCTCCGAGGCCAGCATCGCCTCGATGATCTCGCCGCTGCAGGGCGCGCAGCTGGCATGCCGCAGCACCTTGCGCTGACCGCTGGGCCAGGGCAATGGGTCGCGATAGAGATCGGGCTTTGGGCTCATGTCGGTAATCCGATAGCGACCATCGCGGCGATGTGGACAGCAGACGCAGTCCAAGATGCCGTCCTGCGTTGCAAATCCCAGCCGATCGTCGCCGACGCCGAAAGTGTAGTATCCCGCCGCGCGAGGTCAGCTTCCGCAATCCGTCTATATCGCCGAGTCGCGCTCTTGACCATCCGCTGGGAAACCCCCAGAAGCGTGTCAATCTCCCAGCCCATGCATCGTGCCGGAAGATGGCCACAAGACCCTGACCTGGGAGACGAGCTTACCCGTACGCCATCATGAAAGGTGACGTCCCATGAGTCCAGATCCGACCGATTCCAGCCGCAATGGCACGACCGCAGTCCTGTCCTGGTTCCGCTCGCCGTTGACCCTGACCCTATACCCGGTTGGGCCTTCGCCGCGGGCGGCCTTGCGCTCGTCCTGCTTGTCCTCCTGGCTCTCGACTGAAGAGGCTGCGATGAAACGCGTATTCCTTGCCGCACTCGCCGCGCTTTCCCTCACGCCCGTCTGGGCCGAGACCATCACTCCGATCGGCGATCTCGTCCGCAACAGCCATGTCACGATCTCGGGCACCCTGGATCGACTGACCGACGAGGATGAGTTCGTCATGTCGGATGCCACCGGATCGGTGCGCGTCTACGTCGGGCCCAACCGCGTTCCGGCGAGCCCGGGAGCGGCCGTGACAGTGCGGGGGTTCGTCGATGATGACCTGCCCCTCGAGATCTATGCGCGGGAGCTCGTCCGAGCCGACGGCACCGTCGTGACCTTCGACCATCGGTACGACTGACCGTGACGACGGCCCGCCGCTGACGAATATTCGCGGCGGGCGATGCCCCGTCAGCCGCAGCCATCCCGCCGCTCGCGGCTCTTTCGCTGGTTATCCATCGTGGGCGTCGTGTCGTTCTCTTGCCCGGGGTCGCGGTGCGCGCGCGCCAGTTCGACGAAGGCACGCAGGTAGTCGGTATCGGTCTCGCGCTCGCGCACGCCGATGAAGATCTGCTTCGCGATACCCTGCTTGCCGAGGCGCATCACGCTCAGCTCGAGCTTGCCGATGTACTCCTCCGCCAGCCAGCGCGGCAGGGCCGCGACCCCGCGGCCGCTCGCGACCATCTGCAGCATGATGTCGGTGGTCTCGATCGGCTTGTGACGCTTTGGCCGGATGCCGGCTGGCAGGAGGAACTGCGTGTAGATGTCGAGCCGGTCGATGGCGACCGGATAGGTGATCAGGGTTTCCCGTGCGAGCTGCTCCGGTCGGGCGAACGGGACCCCACGCAAGGGATGCCCCGGCCCAACCACGAGGACCTGTTCATAGTCGAGCACCGGCTCGAATCGCAGGCCGGTCTCGTAGAGCGGGTCGGGCGTCACCAGCAGGTCGATCTCGTGGCCGAAGAGCGCGCCGATGCCACCGAACTGGAACTCCTGCCTCACATCCACATCGACATCCGGCCAGGCCGCGAGGTAGGGCGACACCACCTTGAGCAGCCACTGGTAGCAGGGGTGGCACTCGATGCCGATGCGCAATGTGCCGCGCTCGCCCTGGGCGAACTGTCGCAGGCGCTCTTCTGCGTGGGCGAGCTGTGGGAGCAGGCGATTGGCGACCGCCAACAGATGGGCGCCTGCCTGCGTTAGGCGCAACCGGCGACCTTCGCGGGTCCAGATCGCGACGCCGAGCTGCGCCTCGAGCTTGCGCACCGCGTGGCTCAGTGCCGATTGGGTGAGGTGCAGCTGCTCGGCGGCGGCCGTCAACGAGCCGTGTTGATCGACGGCCTGGATGATCGACAAATGGGATCGCTCCAGCTGGGCCATGGCGATATATGAACCTTGTGCATGTCTAGGTGAGATAATACCATTATACTTCATGGTATGAGCGCCCGAGAATGGTCCCATCCGTTATCCATCCACTGGGACAATCGACATGGCGATCACACACAATCTCGGCTTCCCCCGCATCGGTGCCAAGCGTGAGCTGAAATTCGCGCTGGAGTCTTACTGGAAGGGTGAGTCCACGCTCGAGGCGCTCAAGTCGGTCGGTGTCGAGCTCCGCGCACGCCACTGGCGGGAGCAGGCGGGTGTCGACCTGGTGCCGGTCGGCGATTTCGCCTTCTATGACCAGATGCTCGATATGAGCTTCACGCTGGGCAATCAGCCCGAGCGCGTGCGCGGCTTCGCAGGGGATGTGCTCGACAACTATTTCCGCGTCGCACGTGGGCGCTCGGCCGCCGTAGCGGATGCGGATGTCCAGTGCGGTGGCATCGTGGCCGGCGAGATGACCAAGTGGTTCGACACCAACTACCACTACATCGTGCCGGAATTCACCGCCGAGACGGAATTCAGGCTCGACGCCTCGCGCCTGCTGGAGCAGTTGGCCGAGGCCAAGGCCCAGGGCATCCCGGCCAAGCCGGTCATCATCGGCCCGGTGACCTACCTCGCGCTCGGGAAGACCAAGGACGGCTCGGACCGGCTCGCGCTGCTCGAGCGTCTGCTGCCCGTCTATGCCGAGCTGCTGACCGCCCTGGCCGCGCAGGGGGCGGAATGGGTGCAGGTCGACGAGCCGATCCTCGTCACCGAGCTGGATGCACCATGGCGCCATGCCTTCGACGTCGCCTACCACGAGCTCAAGGGCGCGCCGATCAAGCTGTTGCTCGCGACCTATTTCGGGGCGCTCCAGGACCAGGCCTACCTGGCCGCCAACCTGCCGGTGGCCGGCCTGCATCTCGACGCAGTCAGGGGGCGCGACGACGTCATGCCGCTGCTGAATCTGCTGCCCTCGAGCAAGGCCCTGTCGCTCGGCGTCATCGACGGACGCAATATCTGGAAGACCGACCTGAACGCGGTGCTCGACTGGCTGGAGCCCATCCAGCAGCAGCTCGGCGAGCGCCTATGGATCGCGCCCTCCTGCTCGCTACTGCACGTGCCGGTGGACCTCGATACCGAGCGCAAGCTCGATGGCGAGGTCCGCTCCTGGCTCGCCTTCGCGAAGCAGAAGCTCGCGGAGCTGCGCGTCCTGGCCAGCGCGCTGAATCAGGGGCGCGACGCGGTCAAGGCCGAGCTGGACGCCAATCGCGCCGCCTGCGAGGCACGCCGCAACTCCCGGCGCGTCCACAACCCCGACGTCAAGGCCGCGATCGCCCGGATCGACGCCCAGCTCGGCCAGCGTCAGCGCCCCTATGCCGAGCGAGCCGCCAAGCAGGCCGAACGCCTGGGGCTGCCCAGCTTCCCCACCACGACCATCGGCTCCTTCCCGCAGACGAGCGAGATTCGTCAGGCCCGCCGCCAGCTCAAGGTGGGCGAGATCGATCAGGCCGCCTACGCCGAGATCATGCGCGGCGAGATCGCGCGCTGCGTGCGCGAGCAGGAGTCACTGGGGCTGGATGTCCTCGTGCACGGCGAGCCCGAGCGCAACGACATGGTCGAGTACTTCGGCGAGCAGCTCGACGGCTATGCCTTCAGCCAGTTCGGCTGGGTACAGTCCTACGGCTCGCGCTGCGTCAAGCCGCCGATCCTGTTCGGCGACATCAGCCGCCCGAGGTCGATGACCGTCGACTGGATCACCTACGCCCAGTCGCTGACCGACAAGCCGATGAAGGGCATGCTGACCGGTCCGGTGACCATCCTCAACTGGTCTTTCGTGCGCGACGACCAGCCGCGCTCGGTGTCTTGCCGGCAGTTGGCGCTGGCCGTCCGCGAGGAGGTGCTGGACCTGGAGCGGGCCGGCGTGCGGGTGATCCAGATCGATGAGGCGGCGCTGCGCGAGGGCCTACCACTGCGCCGGTCGCAATGGCAGGACTACCTCGATTGGGCCGTCGAGTGCTTCCGCATCACGGCCAATGGCGTCGCCGACGAGACCCAGATCCACACCCACATGTGCTACTCGGAGTTCAACGACATCATCGCCTCGATCGCCGACATGGACGCCGATGTCATCACCATCGAGACTTCGCGCTCCGACATGGAACTGCTCGATGCCTTCGACGACTTCAACTACCCGAACGAGATCGGGCCGGGCGTCTACGACATCCACTCGCCCAACATCCCGAGCGAGGCGCACATGGTGGCGCTCATGCAGAAGGCCGCCGAGCGCATTGCGGCCGAGCGCCTGTGGGTGAACCCGGACTGCGGCCTCAAGACCCGGCAGTGGGACGAGGTCATCCCGGCGCTGTCGAACATGGTCGCGGCGGCGAAGACCCTGCGCGCGACGATCTCCTGACAGGTTCTCAGTTGAGCTTCTTCAGCAGCGCCTCGAGCGTCGCACGTTCGTTCGCGTCGAGCTCATCGAGCTTCAGACCGCGTAGGCGCTCCTCGGGTGGCAGACCGCGTAGGCGCTCCTCGGGTGGTAGACCGCGTAGGCGTTCCTCGGGGGGCGTCTGCTCGAGGATGGCGCGCCGCTCTTCCGGGGTGAGGTGGGCGATGACCTCCCGGTGGGTCTCGCGGATGAACTCTTCGATCGTGTAGCTCATGTTCGGCAGCTCCAGGCGATAGGCCAGGTAGAGGCGGTAGAGCAGTTCGCCGGCCAGCGCGCTGCGGGCCTGGTAATGGGTCAGGCCGTGGCGCAGGCGGTCGAGTTGCAGGCTGAATAGTTCCCAAGGGGCATTGCGCGGATGCTCGGCGACCTCGCCGAGGACGATGAGGCGGATCGTGCGCGCCCCCCACTGGAGATCATAGACCCCCGGCCAAGCCGTCGGTTGCACGGCGCCAGGTGGCAACGCGTCGACGAGCTTGCGCGGGGTGCGGGTCGCCACGGCGTAGAGCTGAAAGGCCGGCTCCGGGAGCAGCCGTTCGCTGGCGGGGGCAGCGAGCAGCTTGCGGTCGTTGACGTAGTGACCGATCAGCTCATCGAGTGCCCAGGCGTCGAGCGGCTCCTGGTGGGATTTGTAGGTCAGCACATTGCGGGCGCGCAAGCCTTCGAGGCCATCGGGCAGGTCGAGGGCCGTGGCGTCCGGTGGCGGGGGATCGCGCCGCGCGATGATGACGGCATCCAGCCGCTGGCTCTTCAGGGCCAGTTCTTTTTCCAGCTCGACACGCCAGGGCGTGCCGGTGAAGGCCGAGGTCGCGTTAGCCCCGCAGGGCGTAACCCGACGGCCGGCGACGCGGTGGCCACCGAGGCAATCTTCGCCCCGTTCGCCCGCAAGCGGGCTCCTACCCTGAGGTATCCCCGGATAGAAGGGCTAAACCGCCGTGGCTCAGGTCGACTGACCGACGGAAGCCGGCGCTCGCGATCTGAGCCATCTCGCCGTCGCGCGGCTCACTGGGAGCGCCGGCTTTCCAGCCGGCTCGTCGCCGTCGCGGCTCGATGCCGCGTCGGCGGCGTCTGGGCCGGTAGAAGGGCACGTGCGCAGCGGCCATCCAGCGGCGCCTATCGGTGATCTCCTGGTTCCAGCGCCGAAGGTCGCGCGCCGGGGTCATCGAGCCCCCCGCGCGCGAAGCCGGCTGAAGGCCGGCGCCCCCAGTTCGTGCCGACTCGCCGTCGAGGCCGATCTTGTGGGGATACCTCGGGCTACGACCCCTATCCAGCGCAGGCGGAAGGGGAGGGCCGCCCTAGCCGAACAGTGCGATGCTGGTCAGGCCGAGGGCGAGGCCGATCGCGGAGGCGACGAGGACGTCGCTCGGGTAGTGCAGCCCGAGGACGACGCGCGAGGCGGCGACCATCAGCGTGAAGGGCACCAGGATCACGGCCAGCGACGGATAGTAGAAGAGGGCGATGGTCGTGAAGGCGACCGCCTGGAGGGTGTGGCCGGAGGGGAAGCTGTAGCGGTCGAGCGGGGGGACGCCCGGGCGGATGCCGGCGGCGTAGTGGCAGGGCCGCTCGCGGCGGGTGGTCCCCTTCAGCGATTTGTAGAGGACCAGGGCGACGAAGCTGGTCGCGAGCATGTGCACGCCCGTGATGAGGCCGTCCCAGCCGTCGACGAGGGGCAGGATCGCAATCAGGCTGTACCAGAAGATGCCGTCACCTAGGCGGCTGACGACGGCGAACGGACGATAGATCCAGCGGCGCTCCAACGACCGGGTCGTCCAGGCTCGGCAGAGCGGGGCCTCGATCTCATTGAGTTGTTGCAACCACAGTCTCATGACGATTCTCCGATCCGCTGCGACGGCGAATAACACTCTGAAGCTGCCTCTCGACACCGCAGATGACCCGATCCCAGTCGAGATCGGCAGCCGCGACGCGGGCCTGACGGCCGAGCGTCCGAAGCCGCGCGCGATCGCCAGCGAGCGCCAGGGCGGCGGCGATGAAGGCATCCCGATCGCCGGTCGCGACGGTGACCCCGTTGTGCCAGGGCGCAAGGTAGGCGTGGGCGGCCGCGTAGTCGAAGGCGACGACGGCCAGGCCGCTGGCCATGGCCTCCGGCACCACGTTACCGAAAGTTTCGGTCAGACTGGGGAAGAGAAACAAGTCCCCGCTCGCATAGTGTGCGGCCAATTGCTCGCCGACCTTGGGGCCGACGAAGCGGTATTGCGGATGCTCGCGGCGCAGCCGCTCGAGGCCGGGGCCGTCGCCGACCAGCACGAAGCGGGCCGCCGGCTCCTGTGCGGCGATCGCCGCGAAGGCCGCGAGGGCCAGGTCGAGGTTCTTCTCCGCGGCCAGGCGTCCGACGTAGAGGACGACCAGGTCTTCGTCACCGCAGCCCCAGGCGGCGCGCAGCGCCGGGTCGCGTCGGGCCGGGTCGAACAGCCGCGTGTCGACGCCGCGCCCGAAGAGGTGCAGGTTGCGGAAACCCTGCGCGGCGAGCTGCTGGCGGAGTTCGGCGGTCGGTACCAGGGTCGCGTCGGAGCGATTGTGGAAGTCCTTCAGGGTCTGACCGATCTGGTGGGTCAGCAGACCGAGGCCGTAGTGCTGGCTGTACTGATCGAACTGGGTGTGGAAACCGGTGACGGCCGGGATCCCGGCCGCGCGTGTGGCGTTCAGGGCAGCGTGCCCGAGCGGCCCCTGGGTGGCGATGTAGGCGACGTCGGGGCGGTTCGCGCGCCACAGGCGGCGCAGGCGCCAGTAGACGGGTAGGCCGAAGCGCAGCCCGCGGTAGCCGGGCAGCGGTACGCCCGGGACCAGGGTCTGGCCTTCGACCTCGCCTGGCGAGGTGGTCCGTTCGCGTTGCCCCTGGCGGGGTCTGACCAGGTGGACCCGGTGGCCGCGACGGGCGAGGCCGCCGACCAGGTGGCGCATCGTGTTGGCGACGCCGTTGATCTCGGGCGGATAGGTCTCGGTCACGACCGCGATCGAGAGGCCTTTGGGGGTGTTGCTCATCGTCATTGCGCTGGCACCAGGCTGCGGCGGGCCGAGGCCGGTGTCTCCCGGCAAGGGGCGCCCTCGCCCGGGATGCGAGGCGGGTGCTCGCCCGTCAGCCCGAGCGCCCGGGCGATCGCGGCGCGTGCCTGCGCGGCGAGCTGGCGGCGGTCGGTCTGGCTCGGGTCGATGGGCGCCAGGAACTGGATGCGCACGTCGAGTGGCCCGTGGCCGAGCACCCGGGCGAGGTGGGCGAGCAGGGTGTCGCGGCCGATGAAGGGGGCGATCGGGTCCGGCGCAGGCCCGGTGCCGTAGCGCAGCGCGACCGGCTGGATGACGACGCCGGCCTGTTGGCCGCTCGCGAACAGCCGCGGGTGGAAGCGTAGCAACGCGGTGCCGTCGCTCGTGGTCCCCTCGGGGAAGATGGCGACCGGCCGACCGGCCCGCACGCGCGCCCCGATGGCCTCGGCGAGCCCCGCCGTCTGATGGGCGCCGCGCTCGATGAAGAGGGTGCCGGCGACGGTGGCCATCCAGCCGACCACCGGCCAGTCGCGCACCTCGGCCTTGGAGAGGAAGTCGATCTCGCCCTGGGCGCCCAGCGCCGGGATGTCGAGCCAGGAGACGTGGTTGACGACCAGGAGTGCGTTCGGCAGCGGGGTACCGATGACCTCGACCCGCAGCCCGAGGTCGCGGCAGACCCGCCCGTGCCACCAGCGCACGACCCGCGGCGTCGTGCGCGGGCGACGGCCGAACCGCTCGCCGGCGGCGATCGCGAGCGTCGCCGCGAGCCCCGCGATCAGGGTCGCCGCGAGGCGCAGCAGTCTCCAAGTCCGGGTGGCATGCGGCATCGGTCGTTACAGGTCGCTGGCCCTGTCGAGGAAATGTCTCGAATAGGTGGGGTTGAGGTCGTCGATATTCAGCAGCATCAGCACGTCGGCGACGGCGAAGTCCGGGTCGCGGCAGGGCTCGCCGCAGGCCTTGGCCCCGAGGCGGGTGTAGGCGCGCAGCAGGGCCGGCAGCGGGGCGTCGAGGACGTCGTCGAGCGTCAGGTTCGTCAACAGCGGTACGCGCGGTTCGACGCGGATCGCCTCGGGCGCCATGGCCTGGCGGCGCAGTCGATTCATGATGGCCGCGGCCTGGATGTCGTCCTCGCCGAGCGGCATGCTGGCGCACCCGAACAGGTAATCGAAGCCGTGCAGGTTGATGTAGCCGGCGAGCCCGGACCAGAGCACGGCGATGGCCGAGCCGGCGCGGTGCTCGGGCGAGATGCAGGTGCGCCCGACCTCGAGGAGGCGTCCCGGCAGGCGCGGGATGGGGCCCAGGTCGAACTCGCCCTCCGAGTAGAAGCGTCCGAGGCGGGCGGCATTCTCGTCGGTCAGGATTCGCGTGCAGCCGACGACCCGCCCGGTCCTGGTCTCGCGCACCAACAGGTGCTGGCAGTAGGAGTCGAACTCATCGACGTCGAGGCCCGGCGCGCCGCCCTTGAGCTTGGCGCCAAGCTCCTCGCCGAAGACCCGGTAGCGCAACGCCTGCGCCTCGCGTACCTCCCGTTCCGTGGCCGCAAGCTCGACGAAGAGTCGTTCGCCGCGCTTGACGGACCGGGCCGTCGCAGAACCCGCCATAGAGTGTCCCCGATTGAGAGTCGATGAAGACGGCTAGGATATCGGGGTTCTGTTGCGGGCCTGTGTTGGGGGCGTGACGGCGTCGTGACGGGCAATCCCCTGAATCTATAGGCTGCTAGGTCGCGGCCTCGGGGCGCAGCGAGAGGCTTGGCCAGCCTCGCACGCGGGCCTCGGCGGCGAGGATCGGGTCGGGGTCGACGGCGACCGGGTGGTCGACGCGCGCGAGGAGCGGCAGGTCGTTGTGGGAGTCGCTGTAGAAGTGACTGCCGGCGAGGTCGTGGCCGGTCTCGGCGAGCCACTGCTCGAGGCGCGCAACCTTGCCCTCGCGGAACGATGGAATCCCGGCGACCTCGCCGGTGAAGCGCCCGTCGATCTGCTCGGGGACGGTCGCGATCAGGTGCGCGATGCCGAAGCGCGCCGCGATCGGGGCGGTCACGAAGGCGTTCGTCGCGGTGATGATGAGCAGTTCGTCGCCGTGGCCGCGATGGCGTTCGATCAGTTCGAGGGCGGCCGGCAGCACGACCGGCTCGATCCTCTCGGCGATGAATTCGGCCCGCCAGGCGCGCAGGTCGGCGGGATCGTTGTCGCGCAGCGGGCGCAGCGCGAAGCGCAGGAAGGCCATGATATCGAGGTGGCCGGCCTGGTAGTCGTGATAGAAGCGCTCGTTGAGGCGGTCGTACTCCGCACCGTCGACGACGCCGCGCTCGACGAGGAAGCGTCCCCAGAGATAGTCCGAGTCCCCGCCGAGCAGGGTATTGTCGAGGTCGAATATCGCGAGCGCCACCTGGATCCTCCGCATGCATGGAACGGCCGACCCTAGCGGGGCCGGGGTCGCTCGCCATTCTACCGCCGTCCGGTGCCCGGCGGACACGCAACGCCTCGGACGCGGGGGCGCCGATTTTGCAAGTTGCCCGTGTTGCGGCGAATGTGGAAAAATGGCGACGCTAATCAGCAGGGTGCGCGGCCTTGATCGATTCGGACGGTTTCAGACCCAATGTGGGGATCATCATCTGCAACGACCAGCAGCGCCTGTTCTGGGGGCGGCGGGTCGGGCAGAATGCGTGGCAGTTCCCGCAGGGTGGGATCCGGGCCGACGAGGTCCCGATCGAGGCCATGTATCGCGAACTCGAGGAGGAGGTCGGCCTGCGACCCTGTCAGGTCGAGGTCCTCGGGTACACGCGGCGCTGGCTTCGCTACCGCCTGCCCAAGCGCTTCATCCGCCGCCACTGCGGGCCCGTCTGTATCGGCCAGAAACAGATCTGGTTCATGCTGCGGGTCAATTGCGGCGAGCAGGCCTTCTGCCTCGACCACACCGAAAAGCCGGAGTTCGATGCCTGGCGCTGGGTGAAGTACTGGCAGCCATTGCGCGAGGTCGTCTACTTCAAGCGCCATGTCTACCTGCAGGCGCTCGAAGAGCTGGCCCCGCTCGTCTATCCGGACGGGGTCCCCGAGCGGCGGGACTGTCCATCCGGGCAGGTCGGCCTTCTTGGCCACGGGCACCGTTGATCCTCGGAATCATCCGCCAGGGTCTGGTGTCGCCGGTTGCGTCCATGGCGATCGGTTCCTTCCGAAGGATGAAATCTCCGCCTCGGCTGCGTTAGTGCGGCGCGCCTGGCGCTGCCGCCAACCCGCGCCTGCCGCTCGGTACCAGGGCCGACGGTGCCCTCGGTGCCGTCTGCGGGCAGACCCCGCAAGACCTGGCGTCACCGCCGGATGACAGGGGTGTTTTCACGGTATTTCCGTCAGTGAGGGTCAATGCTCGAGCCGCTGCGTCGCATCGTCCAGAAAGTCAACCAGGCACCCGACCTGGAGCAGGCCCTCGAGGTTATCGTCCAGAGCGTCAAGCAGGTTGTCGGGGCCGACGTCTGCTCGGTCTACCTGACCGATTTCGAGGCCCGCGAGCACGTCCTGCAGGCCACAGACGGCCTGGATCCGCGCTCGGTCGGCACCGTGCGGTTGCCGCTGAACCGCGGCCTGATCGGGCTGGTCTGCGAGCGGGCCGAGCCGATCAACCTCGATGACGGCTCCCAGCACCCGCGCTACGTCTTCGTCAACGACACCGGCGAACAGCAGTTCCGCGGCTTCCTCGGCGCGCCGATCATCCAGAACCGCAAGGTCCTCGGCGTGTTGGCGCTGCGCCAACGGGCGCCGCGCCGCTTCGGCGATGACGAGGTCAACTTCGTCGTCACGCTGGCCGCGCAACTGGCCGGGGCCATCACCTTCGCCCGCATCAGCGGCGAGCTCGCCCGCCTGCAGGATGCGAACGGGCTGCCCAACCACTTCCTCCAGGGGTTGGCCGCCTCGCCGGGGCTCGCGATCGGCACGGCCGTCGTCGTCTATCCGCTCGCCGATCTCGATGCGGTGCCGGACAAGGCGATCGCCGAACCCGGTGCCGAGGCCGAGCGCTTCCTGGGCGCGATCAACGATGTGGCCGAGGACCTCGAGCAACTCTCGGTGCGCTTCTCCGGGGCGCTGAGCCTCGAGGACCGGGCGCTCTTCGATGCCTGGCGGATGATGCTCGAGAGCGATGTCCTGGTCGATAACACGCTGGCGCGGATCCGGGCCGGCAACTGGGCGCCCGGCGCCCTACGGGCGACCATCTGCGAGCACGTGAAGGTCTTCGATCAGATGGAGGACGGCTACCTGCGCGAGCGCGGCGCCGACGTGCGCGACCTCGGGCGGCGCATCCTGATGCATCTACAGAACCTGAGCGCGCAGCCGATCGCCTACCCGCCGGCGACCATCCTGGTCGGCGAGGAGCTGAGCGCGATGCAGATCGCCGACGTGCCGCGCGAGTCCCTCGCCGGGGTCGTCTCGACGACGGGCTCGGGTTCCTCGCACGTCGCCATCCTCGCTCGGGGCCTCGGGGTGCCGGCCGTGATGGGGGTCGGCGAGCTGCCGGTCGGTCGCGTCGACGGTCGCGAGATCATCGTCAACGGCTACCGCGGGCGCATCTACGTCGCCCCGCGCGAGGCCATCAAGACCGAGTACCGCCAGCTGATCGAGGAGGAGCGGGTCCTGACCTCGGAGCTCGAGGGGCTGCGCCACCTGCCCGCCGAGACGACCGACGGCCATGTCCTCCCCCTGTATCTGAATACCGGCCTCGTCACCGAGGCGCGCCCGCTCGGCATCGAGGAGTCGGCCGGGATCGGCCTCTATCGCACCGAGCTGCCCTTCATCGTGCGGGATCGTTTCCCGGGCGAGGAGGTGCAGATGAACATCTACCGCGAGATCCTCGCGGCCTTCGCCCCGCGCCCGGTGACGATCCGCACGCTCGATATCGGCGGCGACAAGCCGCTGCCCTATTTTCCGGTCAGCGAGTCGAACCCGTTCCTCGGCTGGCGCGGTATCCGCATCACCCTCGATCACCCGGAGATCTTCCTGACCCAAGTGCGGGCGATGCTGCGTGCGGCGATCGGGTTGGGGAACCTGCGGATCCTGTTGCCGATGATCAGCACCGTCGGCGAGGTCGAGGAGGCGCTGAAGCTGATCAAGCGGGCCCACGCTGAACTGCGCGACGAGGGCATGGCGGTGGCGCTGCCCCCGGTCGGGGCGATGATCGAGGTGCCGGCGGCCGTCTACCAGGTCGGGTCGCTGGCCAAGCGGGTCCAGTTCCTGTCGGTCGGCACCAACGACCTGACCCAATACCTGCTGGCCGTCGACCGCAACAACAGCCATGTCGCCGCGCTCTACGACGAGCTGCACCCGGCCGTGCTGAGGGCGCTGATGGAGGTCGTCGACGGCGCCCGGGCCGAGGGTGTCGAGGTCAGCATCTGCGGCGAGATGGCCGGCGATCCGCTGGCCGTCGTGCTGCTGCTCGGCATGGGCGTGCACAGCCTGAGCATGAGCGCCGGCAGCCTGCTGCGGGTCAAGGCCGTGATCCGCAGTCTGAGCCGGGCGCGTGCGAGGGAATGCCTGACGAGCGTCCTGCCGCTCGAGGACGCCGCCTCGGTACGCCGGCGCCTGCTCGAGGCGATCGAGGAGATCGGCCTCGGTGGTCTGACGCGTCCGGGGCGCTAGTACCTCGTTCCACCTTATTTTGCATTCTCAGAGACCCCCAAACGTGGCGATACAAGGCGCAGCCCGCAGGGAATAGCCATTCTATTTCCAAGGCCTGCAACGCCGAATCGGCGCGTTTGGGGGGCTCCCTTCGGGCGAGGCGAGAAGCGGCCGTCTGCGTTGTTGCGCGCGCTTGAAATAGAACGGGCTATTCCTGCGCTCGCGCGCCTAGCATCCGGCCGCTTCTCGTCTCGCTGAGGCTGCAAAATAAGGTAGAACGAGGTACTAGACGAGGAACGGGACCAGGGAACGATTCGAGAATCAGCGGTAAAACTCGGTCCCTCGGGGCGCAATCGGACAGCCGGCAACGCGGCGCCCGGCAGAGGCCCATGTCGGATTACGGCGCGCGCTGGGCTGGTCCTTCTCGGCGACCGCCGCGCGGGCGCGCCTAATCCGACCGGGCCATGCCGGCCCTCGCCAGGGCCGTAGGTCGGGTTAGCCCCTCAGGGCGTAACCCGACGGCCGGCCACGCGGCGCTTGCGGAGGTCGGTGTCGGGTTACGGCGCGCACAACCGCTTCGTTCTCATCGAAGGTTGTGCCGGCGCGCCTAACCCGACCTACGGGCCGTGCCGGCCTTCTCCGGGGCCGTAGGTCGGGTTAGCCCCTCAGGGCGTAACCCGACGGCCGGCCACGCAGCGCTTGCGGAGGTCGGTGTCGGGTTACGGCGCGCACAACCGCTTCGTTCTCATCGAAGGTTGTGCCGGCGCGCCTAACCCGACCTACGGGCCGTGCCGGCCTTCGCCCGGGTCGTCGTCGGGTTAGCCCCTCAGGGCGTAACCCGACGGCCGGCTCAGGTCTCCGGCCTCGGGTAGGTCTCGAAGAGGTTGACTATCTGGACGACGCCGGGCACGTAGCGGACCTTGGCGATCACGGCCTGCGCCTCCTGGGGCGTCAACAGGCCCATCAGGTGGACGGTGCCGGCGGCGGTGACGACCTTGACCCGCGTCGGGTCGAAACCGGCGATCCGCACGCTCGCCAGCGCGACCTTGACGCGGCTGGTCAGGTAGGCATCCTCGCCTTGGCGCGCCAGGCTCGCGACGGGTCCGATCGTCACCTGGTCGACGACCTTCCTCACCTCGGGGATGCGGCTGGCCAGCTCGGCGTAGCGACGGCGGATCTCCTCGGTCTCGGCCTGCCCGGTCAGCAGCAGGACGCGGTTGTAACTGGTCGCCGAGATGCGGCTGTAGTCGGCGATCTCGGCGTTCTGGTTGTACCGCTCGAGCGCGGCCAGTTCGATGCGCTGGTCGGCGAGCATGATCTCCGTCGGGCGCCGGTCGTGGAAGACGGAGACGCCGACGGCGGTGCCGCCGATGATGGCCGGGGCACACCCGGCGAGCAGGCCGGCGCCGGCGAGCGCCGCGGCGAGCAACAGCATTGCGGCGACGGGGCGACCCAGCCGGGGCGGCGGGCGATGGCGGACAAGCGGGGAGGGGGGCGAGCTATTCATCCACACGGAAGGCATCCTGGATCCAGTCGATCGCATCCGGCCCGGTGATCGCGAGCACATCGAAGCGGCAGGGCAGACGCGTCGGGTGTTGTTGCAGATAGTGGCCTGCTGCGGCGGCGAGCCTTTGGCGCTTGCGCGGCCCGACCGTCTCGGCCGGGGCGGCGAAGCGCGCCGAGCGGCGATAGCGCACCTCGACGAAGACCAGGACGCCGCGGTCGGTCATCACCAGATCGATCTCGCCGAGCCGACAACGGTGGTTGCGCGCCACCAGGCGCAGACCGCGCGCCTCGAGGAAGCGGCAGGCCAGTCGTTCCTTTTCGGCCCCGAGCGCTGGGCGGCTGATGGGCAGTATCTTCATCCGGGTCCATCGGATCGGCGTCGCTCCGCCGGCGGGGACCGAGCATCGGAGCAGACCAAATGAGCAGTGATCGAGGCCGACTATACGTGGTCGCCACGCCGATCGGCAATCTCGCCGACCTCAGCCAGCGCGCCCGCGAGGTGCTGAGCGACGTCGCCGCGATCGCCGCCGAGGATACGCGCCACACCCGGCGGCTGCTGACGCACTGCGGCATCGCCGCCGAGCTGATCGCCTATCATGAGCACAACGAGGCGGCGCTGACGCCCCGCCTGCTCGAGCGGCTCGCGGGTGGCGAGGACCTGGCCCTGGTCAGCGACGCCGGGACCCCGCTGATCAGCGATCCGGGCTTCGTCCTCGTGCGCGCGGCGCGCGAGCAGGGCCTAACGGTCGTGCCGATCCCAGGCCCGAGCGCCGCGATCACGGCCCTCTCGGCCGCGGGCCTGCCGAGCGACCGCTTCCTCTTCGTCGGTTTTCCGCCGCGCACCGCGGCGCGCTGCCGCAGTTGGCTCGCCGACCTGGTCGACGAGCCCGGGACCCTGATCTTCTACGAGAGCGGCAAGCGCGCCGCCCGCACCCTCGCCGACCTGGCCGCCGTGCTCGGCGGTGCGCGCCGTGCCGTCGTCGCCCGCGAGTTGACCAAGCAGTTCGAGACCTTCCTCGAGGGCGACCTGGCGGGGCTCGCCGAGCGCCTCGCCGCCGACGCCGAGCAGCGCCTCGGGGAACTCGTGATCCTGGTCGCCGGTGCGCCGGCCGGCGAGGACGAGGCGGCCCGCCGCGAGCAGGCCCGGGTGCTCGGGATCCTCGCCGAGGCGTTGCCGCTGAAGCAGGCGGCCGAACTCGCCGCCCGCATCACGGGGGCGCGGCGCAACGACCTCTATGCCCTCGGCCTCACCCGTGTCCGCGAGGCGGGCAGCTGAGGGTCGGTCGTGCGCAGAGACAATTATCAATACAAATGCAAAAGATTATGATAATTGGACTTGCAAATAGTGCGGTAGTGGCTATCTTGCACAATCAAGACCGAGCAAAATGGTCGACAATAGACCGACGCGCCGGGGCCGCCTGGTTCCGGCCGCAGCGGCGAGGCCTACACCCGCTACCGAGGAACGAACGATGACCCGCGACGAGCAGATCAGGGCGCTGGAGCAGGACTGGGAGCAGAACCGCCGTTGGGGCGACGTGCGACGCGGCTACACGGCCGCCGATGTGGTGCGGTTGCGCGGTTCCGTGCAACCCGCCCATACGTACGCCGAGCGCGGCGCCGAGCGCCTCTGGCGCCTCCTCCATGGCGAGGCGAGGAAGGGCTACGTCAATGCCATGGGCGCGATCACCGGCGGTCAGGCCATGCAGCAGGCCAAGGCCGGCATCGAGGCCATCTACCTCTCGGGTTGGCAGGTCGCCGCCGACGGCAACACCTCCGAGACCATGTACCCGGATCAGTCGCTGTACGCCTACGACTCGGTCCCGACCATGGTGCGGCGCATCAACAACACCTTCAAACGGGCCGACGAGATCCAGTGGGCGAAGGGCGTCGGCCCCGGCGATGCGGGCTACATCGACTACTTCCTACCGATCGTCGCCGATGCCGAGGCCGGCTTCGGCGGCGTCCTGAACGCCTTCGAGCTGACCAAGAACATGATCGCCGCCGGGGCGGCCGCCGTGCACTTCGAGGACCAACTCGCGGCGGTCAAGAAGTGCGGCCACATGGGCGGCAAGGTGCTCGTGCCGACCCAGGAGGCGGTGCAGAAGCTCACCGCGGCGCGCCTCGCCGCCGACGTCTGCGGCGTGCCGACCCTGCTGCTCGCGCGCACCGATGCCGAGGCGGCGAACCTGCTGACCTCCGACGTCGATCCGAACGACCAGCCGTTCCTGACCGGCAAGCGCACCGCTGAGGGCTTCTACGAGGTCCGCAACGGCCTCGAGCAGGCGATCAGCCGCGGTGTCGCCTACGCGCCCTACGCCGATCTCGTCTGGTGCGAGACGGGCACGCCCGACCTCGGCTTCGCCCGCGAGTTTGCCGCGGCCGTGCTCGCCGACAACCCGAACAAGCTGCTCGCCTACAACTGCTCGCCGTCGTTCAACTGGCGCAAGAACCTCGACGACCGGGCCATCGCCCGGTTCCAGGACGAGATCGCGGAGATGGGCTACCGATTCCAGTTCATCACGCTGGCCGGCATCCACAGCATGTGGTTCAACATGTTCGACCTGGCCTACGACTACGCCCGCGGCGAGGGCATGCGCCACTATGTCGAGAAGGTCCAGGAGCCCGAATTCGCCGCGCGCGAGAAGGGCTACACCTTCGTCTCGCACCAGCAGGAGGTGGGCGCTGGCTACTTCGACGACGTGACCATGACGATCCAGGGTGGCGCCTCGTCGGTCACGGCCCTGACCGGTTCGACCGAAGAGGCCCAGTTCTCCGACCGCGATCACTGACCGGGTCCCCCTAGCGGGCGCCACGAACGGTCGCGGCGCCCGCGCGGGGCAGGGAGGCCCCGCCCTTTTTGCTGCGCCCCGTGCCCGCTCGGTCGGTCGGCAGTCGGACCGGCGGGGCCGAGCGCCCCGATAGGGCCTCCCCGTCGGATGGGCGCCGCCAGCCCACCGATCCCCGTGTGCGCCCCAGCCGGATGGGCCGAGCACAGCGATGTCCATCGGCGATGGCCTCCGGCGGAACAAGCCCCACGACGGCGCCCTGTTTTTCCGCCGCGATATCCACCACCTATCGGATATCCGCGTTGGATTTCGATTTTCCACGGACGAAGTCCAGGAACAGCTCCCATCCGTGGTTGCGAAGAGCTGTCTATGTCAACGCTTTCCGGCGCATTGGTTAGTGTCCCTGGTCGATCGTTGAGGGCTGTGCTGGTCTATTCGAGTGCCTGGGTCGCCGCCGGAATCGCGTCGCTCGTGATTCTGGTGCAGCACACCATGGGGCTCGATTACGATCGGCAACCCGTCTTGCTGGTCTTCTTCTTCGCGCTGGCCTTCTACAATCTCGACCGGATCGCGGACAGTTACCTGCAACCGAGCCCGGACAGTCAGGCGCAGGCATTCTTTCGCCATGGTTGGGGATGGCTAATTCTGGTGGCTGCAACTGTGGCGGTAGCGGTCTTGCTCATGCAATCCAACCGTACCGTCCTGCTGCTCAGTCTCGTCGGCATCGTGCCCTTGGCGTATGGGCTTCCCGTGATTCCGTGGCGGCGGTCGAAACGCCTCGTCTGGCGGCGTTTGAAAGATATTCCCGGTTCGAAGGCATGGGTCGTGTCTGGAATGGCTGCCTATGCCTTGGTCACCCTTCCGCTCGCCTATGCCGGTGCTCCGATCGGGCCGTCTGCGATCCCGACCTTTCTTTTCCTCTTTCTGTTTCTAGCAGTCAATGTCCACCTATTCGATATCCGCGATATCGAGTCGGATCGCCGGGCCGGGGTCGTCACCCTGCCTGTGCTCATCGGAGTGCGAGGGACGCGGCGGGCCTGCCTGGCGATGGTTTGGCTTGCCTGGCTACTGGTCGGGTCGGCGTGGATCGCAACGATTGCCGCCCCGCCGCCCGAGGTCGTCCTTCCCTGGTTGATCGCCACTGGTCTCGTCCTGTCGTTGGCGCGGCCGGACACCCCGAGGGGCTGGTATGACCTGAGGGTCGACGGGTCCCTGTTCTTGCCTGCCCTGATGATCGGGATAGCGCAGGTCGTGTAATCCTTGGCCGTCGACGACGGACGGCCGTAGGGCGGGAAAGCGCAGCGCATCCCGCCGCCCCCCGAATCGGGAGGCAGTACCGTAAGACGGGAAAGCGCAGCGCATCCCGCCGCGATGCCGATCGACGGGCGGGACCGCGGTCGGAGCCGTGTTGCCGGCCGTCGGGTTACGCCCCGCGGGGCTCACCCGACCGGCCCCGGCGACATCGGCACGGCCGCGTCGGGTCGGGCGGCGCCGGCACGGTAGACCAGGGAAGACAAGAGATCGTGCGCGCCCCGACCCGACGGGCGGCCGCCTGTTTCACGGCAACTCGGTCCTCGGCTCCGCCGTAGGCCGGCGCCTCCCACGCCTTTGCGCTGGTGCCGACCAACCCCATCTCCTGCGGACAGCCTCAGCCGGAGCCGCCGATGACCTTTCCGTTCGACAACAGCTACGCCAGGTTGCCGGAGCGCTTCTACCGGCGGCTCGCGCCCGTACCGGTCGCGGGGCCGCGCCTGGTCGCGCTGAACGAGGCCCTGGCGCGACAGCTCGGGCTCGCAGTCGAGGCTCTGCGCGCGCCCGCCGGGCTCGCCGTGCTGGCCGGCAACGCGGTCCCTGAGGGGGCCGAGCCCTTGGCCATGGCCTATGCCGGACATCAGTTCGGCGCCTTCGTGCCCCAGCTCGGCGATGGCCGCGCCATCCTCCTGGGCGAACTCGTCGCCCCGAGCGGCGAGCGCTTCGACGTGCAGCTCAAGGGTTCGGGCCGCACCCCCTTCTCGCGCTCGGGCGACGGGCGGGCCTGGCTCGGTCCGGTCCTGCGCGAGTACCTGATCGGCGAGGCGATGCACGCCCTCGGCGTCCCGACGACCCGCGCGCTCGCGGCCGCGGCGACCGGCGAGCCGGTCTACCGCGAGACGGCCCTGCCCGGCGCCGTGCTGACCCGCATCGCCCGCAGCCATGTGCGGATCGGTACCTTCGAGTACTTCAGCGCGCGCGACGACCGGGAGGCCCTGGGCCAGCTCGCGGACTATGTCATCGCCCGGCACTATCCGGACGTGCGCGACGCCGAGCGGCCCTATCAGGCGTTGCTCGAGGCCGTCATCGGGCGCCAGGCCGAGCTGGTCGCCCAGTGGCTCGCCGTCGGCTTCATCCATGGCGTCATGAACACCGACAACACCTCGATCGCCGGCGAGACGATCGACTACGGCCCCTGCGCCTTCATGGACGCCTATCACCCCACCACTGTCTTCAGCTCGATCGACCACCAGGGGCGTTATGCCTACGGCAACCAGCCGCGAATCGCGCACTGGAACCTCGCGCGGCTCGCGCAGACCCTGCTGCCGTTGCTCGGCCCGAGCGAGGCGCAGGCCATCGAGGCGGCCCAGGCCGCGATCGATGCCTTCCCGGGGCGCTTCGAGCGGGCCTATCTCGATGCCTTCCGGCGCAAGCTCGGCCTGTTCGAGGCCCATGAAGACGATGCCGACCTGATCGGGCGGCTCTTGAAGGCGATGGCCGAGACGGGGGCCGACTTCACCAACGGCTTCCGCGCCCTCTGCGCGGCCGCCCTGGAGACCGACGGTCCAGCCCCGGCGCCGTTCGGCGACGGCGCCCTCGGCGCCTGGGTCGTGGACTGGCGCGCCCGCCTCGCCCGCGAGGCGGCCAACCCGGCGGAGCGCGCCGCCGGGATGCGCCGGGCGAATCCGGCGGTGATCCCGCGCAACCACCGCGTCGAGGCGACGCTGGCGGCCGCGGTCGATGGCGACCTCGCGCCCTTCGAGGAGCTGCTGCGGGTCGTGACCGACCCCTGGGAGGACCGCCCCGAGTATCAGCGTTACAGGCTGCCGCCCGAGCCCCACGAGGTCGTCCAGGAGACCTTCTGCGGGACCTGATGCACTGACGCGGGTGAGCGCCGCGCGATGATCGGTCGATGGGGCTTCTGACCGATGTGCGCGTGGGCAGGCCGCAGGTCGGCGAGCAGTTTCTCCGATATACTGCACCGGCGGGCGTCGTTGCGTGGCCGTTGGATCTCCGAACGGGCGCTAGCGCTATACTGAAGACCTGCGTTGCGAGGGATCGCGGATGGCCCACATCCAGCCGAATCACGACTCCAGCCGCTGGACATGGCGCCAGCCGCAAGAATTGGGCGCCCCTGGTACCCGGGCCCAGCGATGCCGCCCAGGCGTCACCTCCCCCGGCAGCTGGTTTCCGCGCGATGCCGAGTGACGCCCCGACTCGCTCAGTGGCCGTTGGCCATGCCCTCAATGCGGACAGCCGAGTCGCCGCCCGCATGGCGGCCAGGGACGCCCGCCAGCAAATGCCCCCCAATCATCAGCCTTCGTGGCTGCTGGTCTTCGCTGGCGGACAGCACGAGCCCGATGCGCTCCTCGGTGGGCTTCGCGAGGAGCTCGGGCCGCTGCCCGTCGTCGGCGGCTGCGGCGCGGGCCTGATATCGATCGCTGGCGCAAGCGCAACCGGCTACGAGTGCGGCATTCTGCTCTTTTCTTCAGCGCTCGAGCCGACCGCGATCCTGTGTGTCGATGGACTCGACCACGACGAAACGGATGCCGGACGCCGCTTGGGCGGCCGCCTCCGCGACTTGGATCTGCCTCCACGCGCCGTCGTCCTGTTGTTCTACGACTCGATCCGCAGCGCGCCGCCCCCGGTGCTGCACGTCGGGAGCCGGCTGCTCGAAGGGCTCTACGAAGGCTTGCGCGGCGACCAACCGCTGGTCATCGGCGCGGGCACGCTGGCGGACGTGGAGCTGTCCGCCTCGTACGTCTTCGACGGCCAGCAGGCCGTCAGGCATTCCGCGGTAGCCGTGGTCCTGCCGCCGTCCATCGCGGCCGATCACACCATCATGCACGGCTGCCTCCCCGCCAGCGATTTCCTCCAGATCACGAAGATCGATGGTGCCCGCGTGCTCGAGCTGGACGGCCGGCCAGCACTGTCCCTCGTGGCAGAGCGCTTGGGCCTGCCGCGCGCGGCGCTGCTCGCTCGCCAGCCGCTGCCTTCGCTCACGCTCGGGGAGAAGCTCGGTGATCCATACGCCCCGTTCAATGACAGTCAGTATGTCAACCGCTTGGTGATCGCCCTCGACCCGGCCGATGAGGCATTGGTCCTGTTCGAGGCCGACTTCGAGGTCGGCTCGCGCGTGCAGCTGATGAGCTACGAGCCGGACAGGATGATCGAGTCCGCCGCCGCGCAGACGCAGAGACTCCTCGCGACCACCGACCGCGACGCCGTCCTGTGTGGGATCTACATCGACTGCGCTGGTCGCTCGATGGCCTTCAGCGGGATGGAGGAGGATGAGTCCGCGCCCGTGCGCCAGCAAATCGGTGCCCTGTGCCCCTTCCTGGGCTTCTATTCCGGCGTCGAGATCGCACCCTTCCAGGGCCGGGCACGCCCACTCGACTGGACCGGCGTCCTGCTCCTGCTCTCTCATCGAGGATAGACAACGGCCATGGACGACCAGCACAAGGCGCTCGAGTATTTTCGTGCGCAGTGCGACGAGCTTGGCGCCAGGCTATTGCGCCTGCAGGAGGAGCTGACCCAGGCAAGGCGCAAGGCGCGACGCAGCCAGGCCTTGGCGCGCACCATCCAACAGCTGCATGCCTTCGCCGAGGACCTGGACGGCGCCGATCTGGGCGAGCAACCGCTCGGCGAGAAGCTGCTGATGCTGATGATCGAGCGGCTGCGGGTCGACCAAGCGGCGCTGTTGCGCTGGGATCGGGACATCGACCGCTTCGCGGTCATCGAGACCGTTGGCCTGACGCGCCAGGCCGTTTCGTCGATCGAACCCGCTGCGACGGGCACGGCGAAACCCGAGCCCGCGAACGATCTCCTCGAGCGACTGGGGATCGCGAGTGGTGCCTGGGTCGCCACGCCGGCGTTGGGCTGGGTGCTCGCGATCGGCCACCGTCGACGAGACACAGCACCGGAGCGCCCCATCGAGCCAGGCGACCAAGCCGTCGCCGAGGCCGCCCTGAAGGTCTTCGCCAACCTGATGGAGCGCCGGGTGATCACGACCGCCCTCCGCGAATCGGAGGCCAACTACCACGAACTCTTCGACAGCGCGCAGGACGCGATCCTGGTGATGGACACCAAGGGTACGACGGTGGTCGACGCCAATCGGCGCGCCTTCGAGTTGTTCGCCTTCTCTCGGGAGACCTTGCCATTCGTGCAGCCGGCGAACTGGGTGATGCCCGCCGATCTCCCGCGCTGGAGGCGCCTCTGGCGAGCCGTCCTGCGGGCGAGACCTCAGCAGATCGAGAGTCGGATGCACACCGCCGAAGGCCACGCGTTCTGGGCCGAGGTCACCCTGAAGCGCGTCCCTACCATGAAGCCGCGTATCCTCGCCGTAGCGCGCGACATCTCCGCCAGGAAGCGGGCCGAGGCCGAGGTGAGGCACCTGCAAGAGCGACTCGATCTCGCGCTCGAAGGCGCCGAGGTCGGCCTTTACGACATCAATGTGGAAACCGCAGAGATCATCTACGACGAGCGCTTCGTGCGCATCGTCGGCGGCGATTCCAGCAAAGTGCCGAGAACGATCTCCGACTGGCAGGCGTGCATCCACCCGGAGGATCTGCCCGCCGTCACGCGCCTGTTCGACGACACCCTCTCGGGCAGGTGTCCGAGGATGCAGCTCGAGTATCGCTTTCGACACCAGGGTGGGGTGTGGATCTGGCTGCTCGATCGCGGCAAGGGCTTCGACTACGATGACGCCGGACGCCCACGCCGAGCCGCCGGGACCTGCGTCGACATCAGCGACCGCAAGGTCAGCGAGGCCTCGATCCACCGGCTCGCGTACTATGATCCGCTGACGGACCTACCGAATCGACGGCTGTTTCTGGATCGATTGACGAATGCCCGAGCGGCCAGCCAGCGCGACGGCACCTTCGGTGCGGTCTTCTTTCTGGACCTCGACAACTTCAAGCAGATCAACGATGCGCGTGGTCACGAGGCCGGCGATCGGCTCCTGCAACAGGTTGCGGCGCGACTCGGTGCGCTGCTCCGCAAGCAAGACACGATCGCGCGGTTCGGCGGCGACGAGTTCGTCATCCTGATCACTGGCCTAGGCCGCTCGGAGACGGACGCATCGCGCTTCGCCAATCTCGTCGGCGAGAAGGTGCGCCGAACCCTCGTGCCGCCGGTTCGCCTGCCTGAAGGGGAGGCGAGCACATCCGCGAGTATCGGTATCACCCTGTTCCGCGGCCACGAGATCAGCGTCCACGACGTCCTGCGCCAAGCCGATACGGCCCTCTATCAGGCGAAAGACAGCGGGCGCAACTGCATCCGCTTCTTCGAGCCCCGGATGCAACGGGCGGTCGAGGAGCGCTTCAATCTGGAGCGCGAGTTGCGGCATGCACTGAGCCGCGATGAGCTGCGGCTGTATTATCAACCACAGGTCGATCGGGCCGGCCGCCTCGCCGGTGCCGAGGCGCTCGTGCGCTGGCATCATCCGAGCCGAGGGTTGATCTCCCCTTCGGCGTTCATCCCGCTCGCCGAGGAAACGGGACTGATCCTCCCGCTCGGTCGCTGGGTGCTCGCGGAAGCTTGCCGGTTCCTGGCCTATACGACCGCCTACGGCTGCGATCTGCAAGTCTCGGTCAATGTCAGCCCGCGGCAGTTCCACCGCTCCGACCTCCTGACGACCGTTCGCGAGACCATCGCGTACACCGGGGCCCCACCAGAACGCTTGACCTTGGAGATCACCGAGGGCGTTTGGATCGAGGATCTGCAGACTGCCGCCGAGAAAATGGCGGGGCTGAAAGGTCTGGGCGTGAACCTGTCCATCGACGACTTCGGCACTGGCTATTCCTCTCTGACCTATCTGAAACGGCTGCCGATCGACGAGCTCAAGATCGACCGCGGCTTCGTCCAGGACGTTCCCGGTGACACCAGCGATGCCGCACTCATCGAGGCGATCCTAGCCGTGTGTCAGCGTCTGCGGATCCGGTCCGTCGCCGAAGGGGTCGAGACGGTCGAGCAGCACCAATTCCTCCGCTCGCGAGGCTGCGACGCCTTCCAGGGCTACCTCTTCGGACGGCCGTCCCCGGAGGAGACCTTCGTGGAATCGGTGACGTCCTCCCCGAACTCGACGTCCAGACGCGTCAGCGGATAACGATGCGCGAAGCTCCGATCAATCTCAACCAGATCGAAAGCCACCTTTGGGAATCCGCCAACATCCCGCGGCCCGGTCGATGCGGCCGAAGTGGAAACATTAGATGGTCTAGCAAGCGAAGACCCATCGTCATGATGCTTGTCGGCAGTACTTTGCAAGCCGATAATTGGACTTACTTTTGGCCTTACCAAAAGAGGCTGCCCCATGACCATTGCTACCATTACCCTTTCCAGTAAAGGACAAATCGTCATCCCCAAGGAAATTCGTGATGAACTGCATTGGGAGCCCGGTACCGAACTGGAAGTGATCTCCACACCGACCGGCTTAACCGTGCGGTCCAAGAAACCCGCCGACCGGCTCAATCTGGCCGACTTGCGCGGAATGTTGAAGTACGATGGCCCGCCCATTTCCACCGAAGACCTTTGCAAACCGGTCGAACTAACCGATGAGGAATGTCAGGAATACCGGAAATGATCGCTTTGGACACCAATCTCCTCATTCGATTGGTGGTTGATGATAACGCGGCGCAAAGCGACCTCGCCGAACGCTTGGTGCGCGACCACCGGGTCTTTATCAGCAAGACCGTGCTGCTGGAATCCGAATGGGTGCTGCGGCACAGTTACCGCTTTGATCGTCAGCTCATCGCCCGGTTTCTGAAGCGGATTTTCGAGCCGTGGAACACAGTGATCGAAAATTCCGAACAGGTTGCCAAGGCCATCGAATGGTATGAAGCGGGCAGTGATTTTGCCGATGCCATGCATCTGGCCAGTAGCGGCACCGCGACGCTGCACACCCTTGATCGCAGATTTTGCAAAGCCGCGCGGGAAGCCGGTATCGCGCCGGAGGTGCGGGTTTGGGAGGTCTGACCCTAAAAACGGCAGTTGACCGCTTCATGATGGATTCAAGTCGCTGAAGCCGCGCTTTCGACTTCCGTGCTGACTTTTCGCCAGGACGGCCAATAAATCAGCGTCTCCCTAGGTGAAGGCCGCTAGGACGCCCGATGCGTAAGCGTCGAGGCCGCCAACGCGAAGGGCCACGGCACCGTGCGTCATTTCATCACCATCGCCTACCTCGTGGTCGGTAGGCTCAGCTCACCCACTTACCCGCCTCACCGTTCGACCTGAAACAGGCTCCCAACGCGTTTCGCCTGGCCGCGTAGCCACCGTACACCACCACGCTAAACGTAATAGAGCCTCAATGAGGCCGCGGCGAATCGCCGCGGAATTCAGGGCGCTGTGAATCTGCCGCCCGGTCAGCCGCATGCCGCTTCAATGAGGCCGCGGCGAATCGCCGCGGAATTCGCCGAACCAACGGTGTCCGGTCCCAAAAGCCAGGACCTGTTGAATGAGGTCCCCTCTCGGGGACCTGGCACGCCGTAGGCGAGCGCGGCACGTCTCCGGGTGGTTTTTCGACCCGCAGTGGATTGAGAGCCTCTGAAGGGGCGATCGAGAAACGCAAAAAAATCTCGCCATTCGAGCAAAAAAGACTTGACAAGAGGTCTCCAATGAGGTCGCGCTGTGTATTGTAAAACAATCACTTAGCGAGACTCATATGATCCTCGGTCG
>NZ_NRRW01000026.1 GCF_016583835.1 Thiococcus pfennigii
GTCAGGTCTGCTCGACAGGGCTCCATCGCCCGGGTCCCAACGACAGCGCCCGGGCGAACACGGCGGGTCGGTATCCGCGGCGCTCGACCTCGCCGCCGTGGCGACGAGGTCGGCCGGGATCAGGCGTCGGCGTCCTGGTCCGGGCCTTGGCCCGGAGCCGGGGACGCGCCTTCAGGGGTCGGCCCCGGTTGCGGTTGCGGTTGCGGTTGGGCCGGCTGGGGCGGCGGTGTGGGGCGTCCCCGCTGGTCGAGGCGCTCGAGCTGCTCGGGGGTCAGCAGGGCCGCGATGCGCTCCCGGGTCGCCTGACGCTGGGCCTCGCGCTCGGCCCTGGCCTCCGCCAGGATGGCGGCGACCTCGCTCTTCTGGTCCTCGCTCAGGGTGAGCCGCGCGGCCATGCGCTCGAGCCGGATGGCGGCCGCCTTGTCCGGGTCGCCGCCCGGATAGCCCCCTCGATTGTCCCAGGCGCCGTGGCGGTAGGGCCGGCGCCCATCATCGGTGGCCCCCACCGCAGGCGGGGTGCCGCGTTTGGCGGGGCCGCAGGCCGGTTCGCCGTGCGGTGCACCCCAACCGCCCTCCCAGCTGCCCCTGGGGGCCATTGCCGGGTGGGCGCAGTTCCAGGGCGGGCAGGGTTGGTAACAGGGCGGCGGGCCGTAGCCGCCGGACTCGGCCCCGGTGCCGGGGGCGCAAGAGGGGCGGGCGCTCGCGGGCGCGGAGAGCGCCAGGCCGACGGCCAGGGCGAGCAGGGTCAGGTGCGGATTCATCTTCACGGGGGTTGCTCCTCGAATCGACGGGCTTCAACTGCCCGACGGTCGTCAGCGTAGGGCGGCAAGGTGCAGATCCCGTGTAGCGATGGAGCAAGAAGCGTGAAAGCCGCCGACGGAGGCCAGGATTCCGTGGCGGCCCGGGTCCCGCCTCGCGCGTCAGTTCCAGTGCCCGTCGAGCCGCGTCGCGTCGAACGACGGCGCCAAGAGGCGGACGAACCGGCAGACCTGATCGGATGGGTGCGGGCTGCGGCGGAGCACGACGTTCGTCGTCAACGGGCGGAAGAGGTGGCTGACGTCGAGGCCCACGAGGTTCGGGTGCTCGGACGCATCGAAGGCCGACTCGCCGATGATGCCCGCCCCGGCGCCGCGCTCCACGTATTGCAGGATGAGGTCGCTGCTGCCGAGCGCGAAGGCGATGGGGGCAGGCAGGCCTTCGCGGCGGAAGGCCTCGTCGATGACCCGGCGCGATGCCGCCGTGCGCTCGTAGGTGCAGAGCGGATGGCCGGCGAGCGCCTCCAGCGTGATCGCCCCGAGCCAGCAGAGCGGGTGGTCTCGCGGGGCGACCAATACCAGCCGCCACTCCTCGATGGGGATGCAGATGAGGTCGGCGTGGCGCTCGGTCGGCTCGGTCAGCACGCCGAGATCGGCCTCGCCGTTCGTCACCATGGCCAGGGCCTGGAGCGGGTCCTCTTCGGAGACCCGGACCCCGAGCGCCGGGCGCTCGTCGTGGAACCGGATGATCGCCTCGTGCAGGTGCCGGCCCGCGGCATGGCGGCTGGCGACGACGATGAGGTCGCCCCGTTGGCCCGCCGCATGGACGCCCGCGACCTCGCCGATGCGCTCGACCCGGCGCAGGATGTCGACGACCAGCTCGGCGATCTCGCGGCCCGGCGCGGTCAGGCCGACGAGCCGCTTGCCCTGATGTTCGAAGAGATCGACGCCGAGCTCGTCGGCGAGGTACTGGAGCTGGCGACTGACGCCGGGCTGCGATGTATGGAGGGCCTTGGCGGCGGCCGAGACGTTGAAATCCTGCTGGATGACCTGGTTGAAATAGACCAACTGTCTGAGCTTCACGACGACTCCGACCTGCTGTCTGCCTGCTGTGCGCGAATCTTAGTGACGATTCAGAAATAACCGAAGCATCTTCTTTTGAACTACGAAACACGCGAAAAGGCACAATTTACGCAGCAGAATCTGCCATTTTTTCGCGACTTTCGCGCATTTCGTAGTTTCTTGTCTTCCGCGTGCTTGTATCGGTTGTTTCCGCGCCGTCGTTTATGGGCGGGGCATCCATGTCCCGCATGGGCCCCTTGTATCGTTCGGGGTGCCCTTATGCAGTTTCAGTATAACCGAATATCCCGAAAGTATTTTTCCGCCTGGGTCTGGCGGCCGATACTTTAACCGCAAGGGGCAGGAGGCCCGAGGCGCGAGAGCGGGGCGACAGGGACCACAGGCGGCCCTCGATGGCCGCGACCGGACGCCCGAGGAGACCGAAGAACCAAGAGGCCGCTACGAAAGCGGCCCCGGGAACGCCCAGGCCCGCGGAGACGGCCAGGCGCCCCGTCAAGGGGGTGTCCATCGGACACCACTCGGTACGATACGCACAGCAAAGGATCATAGACATGAACGCACGCGACATTTTGAAGATCAGCGCCCTGATGGCGGCGATGGGGATGGTGGTGAGCTCGGGAGCGATCGCTGGCGATTCTGCCCAGCAGACCCTTAACTACCAGGTGTCGGCAATTAACGAGATTTCGGTCAGCAATGCCAGTGTCGGGACTTTGATCGTGAGCACCGCAACGGCCGGCTTGCAGCCCGATGAGGTAGATGACGGCGGCGCTACGAGCTACTCCATCACAACGAACGGAACCGGGAAGAAGATCACCGCAACCATCAGTGAAGACATGCCGGCAAATATGACCTTGTCGCTGCAGGCGGTGGCGCCAACGGTCGGCAGCTCGGAGGGGAAGGTTGATATTTCCTCTGCCTCTGGTGAGAACGCGGTGGACCTCGTGACGGGGATTACTCAAGTCGCAGACAATGAGGGTAATACGCTGACCTACTATCTCGACGCTGATGTGGCCGCAGGCGTTGTCGCCTCGACGGAAAGAACGGTGACCTTGACGATCGAGGATGGCAGCTGATTTGTCGGTGAGTTCGGCTGAGAGGTCCACTGCCCAGGACGGTGTTCCGCCCTGGGCATTCGAATTTTAGGCGCCTGGAGCCATTGCCGCGGGAGGATCCGATGCTGAAACGATTCGTCCTCTTCGCAATCTGCCTCGCCTCGATGCAGGTCGCTCAGGCAGCGGACATCAGCGTCTTCGGCAACTGGTCCGAGACGCTCGGCGCGGCCGATCTCGTCGGTGGCGCCGGCACCGACATCCGCTCGCCGATCACGAGCGGTGCCTACCAGGCGACGCTCGATCTCTCGAACACCGACGGCGCGGCCTGGACGGTCGGGGTGCGGCGCGCGAGCTCGAGCCTGCCAACTGGTGTCGCCGTCGCCGTGCGGCGCACGACGGGCGGCAGCGGCGATGGCGGCATCAGCGGCGGCCAGGACTTTCTGACGGTCGGCGCCAACGAGCAGGTCCTCTGCTCCGGGCACGGCGATCGCAGCGGGATCGGGCTCCAGTTCCGGCTCACCGGGGTCTCGGTCGAGCAGGGCACCGGCGGGTTCGGCGCGACCCTGGTCTACCGCGTCTACTAACTGCCGCTTTTAGGTAATAAAAAAGGTCCGAGACGATGCACAGATCCATTCGCCATCCATCCCACCTTGTGGCGCTGGCCTGGCTCGTGGCCGTCCTGGCCGTCGGTACCGCCGAGGCCGGGGTCAAGCTCACGAGCGACATGACCCTGGAGCGGGTCGCCCAGCCCGGCGAGCGCTATCGCGGCACCCTGGTCTTGCAGAACACGGACGCGGTGCCGGCCGAGGCCAAGGTCTATCAGACCGATTACAGCTTCGCGGCCGACGGCAGCAATGCCTATGGCGCACCCGGGCAGCTCGCACGCTCGAACGCCAAATGGATCAGCCTGAGCCGCGAGCTGGTGCGCATCCCGGCGGGCGGCACCGAGGAGTTCACCTTCGAGGTCCAGGTGCCGGCCGGCAAGGGGCTGTCCGGGACCTATTGGAGCATGATCATGGTCGAGCCCATCTCGGCGGCCTCGGCCGAGGCCGCCGAGCCCTTGCCGGAGCGCACGACGCGGCTCACGCAGGTGATCCGTTATGGCGTCCAGGTCGTCACGCACATCGGCCAATCGGGCGAGACCGGGCTGGTCTTTACGAACCCCGGCCTGATCGACGAGGACGGCCGGCGGGTCTTCCGCATCGATGCCGCGAACACCGGCAGCCGCTGGCTGCGCCCGAGCCTGTGGCTCGAGCTCTACCGCGACGACGGCACTCCGGTCGGCAAGTTCCAGGGACCGGCCAAGCGCCTGTATCCCGGGACCTCGGCGCAGTTCCAGGTCGACCTCGGCGAGACGCCGCCGGGCAAGTACCTCGGCCTGGTCGTCGCCGACGGCACCGGCGACGAGCTCTATGGCGCCAATGTGGAGCTGGAGATCGAATAGGCAGGATGATTTTCAACGAGCGTCCGCCAGGACCGACGATCGGTCGCGGCGGGTGCATGAGAACAAGATCTTGGGTGACGCACGCCCTTTGATTCGGCCTGTGGTGGTCGCGTGGCGACTGCCCGGCCAGCCCTTGCCGGTCCGCTCGGGCGGGTCGGCCGACTGGTGGCGACCGGACAGAGAGATCCGGGTCAGGGATGGCCCATCGGGACGGCTCGCGCCCAGGATCCGGAGGCATCGAGGATGTCCCGGACCGGTCATCGAGCGCAGATCGCCTGCACCCGCCCGCTCGGACGCGGCGGCTGGGTGGGTCCGTTCGGGCTGGCCCTTGGGCTTTGGCTGCTGATGGCGCTGGCGAGCCCGGTGGCCCTCGCCGCCGGGACGGGGCTCTCGGTCCAGTCCACCGGCCCACGGGTCCTGAGCGTCGACCCGCGCGAGGTCGTCACGCTCGTGGTGCGGGTCACGAACCAGACGGATGCGAGCCACCGGCTCGAAGGGCGCCTGACGCTGCCGCGCGATTGGCGCGCGATCACGCCCGAATTCCCGTTCGAGCTCGCGTCCGGCGCGACCGCGACGCGCCTCGTCAGCCTGTTGGTGCCGGAGAATACGCCGGCCGGCGAGTACCGGGTCGGCTACCAGGTGAGCGGTCGCGAGCAGCCCAACATCCGCGACGGGCTGACCCTGGCCGTGCGGGTGCGGCCGGTCTTCAAGCTTCAGGTCGATGTCCTGCACATCCCGTCGCTCGCGATCGCCGGCGAGCCCTACCAGGCGCAGTTCCAGATCAGCAATTACAGCAATGCGGCGCTGGCGATCGGCTTTGCGGCCAACAGCCGCCACGACTCGGCGATCGAGCCGCCGGCCGGACAGTTGACGCTGGCCCCGGGCGAGTCGCGGCCGCTCGAGCTGACCATCCAGCCGCCGGCGCTTGCCGAGCCCGTCCGGGATGAGATCAGCCTGACGGCGACCGCCGGCGGGTCGGGCCTCAGCGATACGGCCAAGCGCTCGGTCGAGGTCGTCCCAAGGGTCACCGGCCAGGAGCGGCCCTACCACAGCATGAAGACCTTCTTCACGCGCCGGGTCGGCGGGCGCCTCGGCGCCGAGGAGGCCGGCGGCGGTGCCCAGCTCGAGTGGCGGGGCGATGGGCCGATCGACGAGGACGGCGAGCGCTTCCTGAGCTTCCTGGTGCGCGGCCCGAGCCTGGAGGGCGAGACGATCTTCGGGCAGCGCGACGAGTTCTATCTCGACTACCGCGGCCGCTCCTTCGACCTGGCGCTCGGCGATCGCAGCTTCGGGCTGTCGCCGTTGACCGAGTCCGGGCGCAGCGGACGCGGCCTGGGCCTGGGCTGGCGCGGCGAGCGCTGGCAGGCAGCGGTCCATTTCATGCGCGATCGCTTCTCGGACGACCAGGCGCACCAGGCCGGGCTCCTCATCGGCCACCAGTGGCGGCCGGATTGGTGGGTCGGCCTGAGCCTGCTCGACAAGGAGGACGAAGACGGCCGCCACCGGGTCGCCGGGCTGCGTCAGCGGATCGGGCTGCGCCCGGGGCTCGATCTGGACCTCGAGCTGGCCGGCAGCCGCGGCGACCTCGGGACCGGCGTCGCCGTCGGGGCCGACCTGCTGGGACTGACGGTGCCATGGCGCTACCGGTTGAGCCTGCTGTATGCCGACCCGGCCTTCGCCGGGGCTTATCAGGATCAGCAGCGCGCCTACCTGGATGTGGACTACTCGCCCGACGACCGGCCATGGGGGCTCAATGCCTTCTATCACTGGGACAAGTACGGCTTTGGCTACGCCTACGATCCGGATCCGGACGAGGCGCGCGAGCGCGAGCTGGAGCTGGATCCGGAGCGGGATCTGGCCTGGCGGGGCTCGGCCAGCGAACAGCACGAACTCGGGGTCGGCGTCGACTGGCGGACGGAGCGGGGCGGCCGCTATTCGGTTGAATTGCGCCACCGCGAGCGCACTGGCCTGAGCGGGGCCTCGGACTTCGAGGACGTCGAGCGCTCGGTGCGGCTCGGCTATGGCAGGTCCTTCGACGCGCTCGATCTGAGCTTCAACGCGAGCGTCGATCTCGGGCGTTTGGAGGATCGCACGACCGGCGAGCGGGTCGCGACCCAGGGCTATCGCGCGTCGCTGTCGTGGCGGCCGTCGTCGCGCGCGAGCCTGAACGCCTATGCCTACCACGACAACGATGCCCTGACCAGCGAGGCTCAGGAGGACCGGTTGACCTTCGGCCTGGGCGGGACCCTTGCCGTCAGTGAGCAGACCGATCTGAGCCTCAACCTGCAAGGCCAGCATGACGACGACCAGGATCGCTTCGTCGCCGACGGGCTGCTGCGCCATCGCCGCCACAACGGCCATCTCCTCGAGCTGCGTGCCCGCCACGAGACCGGCGAGCGCGCCGAGACGAATCTGATGCTGTCCTATACGGTGCCGATCGATCTGCCGGTGACGCGCCGCGCCAGCGTCACGACCCTGCACGGGCGGCTGTTCGATCAGGAGACGGACGCGGGGCTGGCGAACGTCGTCGTGCGGATGGGCCGGCTGGTCGCGATCACCGACGCGCGGGGCTTCTACATGTTCCCGTCGGTCAAGCGCGACATCTATCGGGTCGAGGTCGCCGGCGGCAGCCTGCCGGTCGGGATGATCCCGCTCGTCGAGATGCCGATGGAGGTCAATCTGCACCTCGACGATGATCCGGTGATGAAGATCCCCTTCATCCAGGGGGCGACGATCGAGGGGGTCGTGCAGCTCTACGAGCCGGACAGCAGCCTGCTGCCGTCGCAGACCTTCGTGCGCGTCGGTCAGACCCCGCCGTCCGCCAACGAGCTGAAGCCGAGCCAAGGGCTGCGCGGCGTCCTGGTCGAGGTCCGGTGCGGCGACGAGGTCTATCGGCGCCTGACCAACGGCAACGGCGAGTTTCGTTTCGCCGGCCTGACACCGGGGACCTGGACCGTCAAGATGCTGACCGATGCATTGCCCGAGAACGCGACGGTCGACGAGACGGAATACAGGGTCGAGGTGGCGCCCAAGGCCGAGGAGACCCTCGAGTTCCGCGTCGAGAAGAAGATCCGCCGGATGCGGATGCTGGCGCCGCTGAGCGTGAAGGGGTAGTGAGGCGATTTCTGTCAACAAACCTACCGTCTGGCTTGTCTTTTCGCCCGCCTTCCGTGTCGCGAGCGCACTCGCATCGCTGGGCTAGTGCAAGACTGCGGAATTGCCGAGACCGTGCGTCGCTGCCTGCAATCCCCGCGTGGCGCGTGGTAGGAGCCCGCTTGCGGGCGATCTGAGTGACGATTCAAGAACAGCCGGTACATCTTCTGGGAACTACGAAACACGCGAAACACGCGAAAGGGCCGACCTTACACACAAGAATCTGCCGTTTTTTCGCGACTTTCGTGTATTTCGTGGTTTCTTGTCGTCTTCGTGCTTGTGTCGTTTGTTTTGAACCCTTCCTTGGCAGCCACGAGCGCGTCGTAGTCGCCCGCAAGCGGGCTCCTACGGTGCTCGCATCCTAGGGCGACATGAAAGCGGCCTCGGTATTTCCGGAGCGAGGCAGTAGACCACCTCCAACGACAATCGTTGTCGTAATCGACGATCGGACTACGATCAGGACAACGACAACGAACAGCCTCGGGATTTCTGAAGTGCTGCACTAGGCTCCTGCGCTCGCTCCTTGAAGACAAACGAAAGTCCGGCGTCATCCGGTCTGGTTCCGCCGGGGGCCCCGATCCACCCGCCGATGGGCTGGGTCAGGAGCCGTCGGCGAGCGTGACGGTGACGGTCTCGGTCCGGGCCGAGAGGATGCCGGCGTCGACGGTGGCGGTCAATCGATAGCGCACGGCCAACCCCGTCTCGGCGACCCTGGCGATGCCGGTGACCATCTCGGTCGGTGTCGGCCCCAGGGCCTGCCATCCAACGCTGGTGCCGGTGGCCGGGGCGTCCATCGTCATCGAGAGCGTGACGCCTGGGGGCATCGCGGTGGCCAGCGCGGCGGTGATCTTGCGGTCCGACCCATTGGTCGTGATGGCGTAGCTGCCACCATCGGCCGTGACGGCGGCCGGCGCAGCGCCGGCGGTGGCGGTATCGATCGTCAAGGCCGGGGGCGCACCGGTCAGGGCGATCTGGTCGATGGCCTTGACCTCGTAGGTCACCCGCTGGCTGGCCGAGTCGCCGGCGGACACGGCGCCGCTGGCCGCCAGCGTGATGGTCAGGGTCAGCAGGGTGGTCTCGACGCGATGCCGTCCATGCATGGTCCAGGGTCCGGTTCGATGGGGCCTTCGGCGACACGGGGTGCCGGCCGGGTCGGCGTCCGCGTTGGGAGGGCAGAAGCGCGCTTGTCGAGTCGCCGCGCGCACGGGGGACTCTAGCGGGTGCCCTCGCCACTGGCAAGCGGCGCAACGCGAGGGCCACGCCGGATCGGTTCCATCGACGGGCGCGGGCCGACGAGGCAGCCCGCCGGCGCTAAGGCCGCTGTCGGGTTACGGCGCGCGCCGGGCTGTTCTCTATCGGCGAGCGCCGTGCCAGCGCGCCTGACCCGACCTACGGCGGTGCCGATGTTCGTCGGGGCCGTAGGTCGGGTTAGCCCCTCGGGGCGTAACCCGACGGCCGGCAACGTGGGCGCTGTTGGGTTACGGCGCGCGCCTGGCTGTTCTCTATCGGCGAGCGCCGTGCCAGCGCGCCTAACCCGACCTACGGCGGTGCCGATGTTCGTCGGGGCCGTAGGTCGGGTCAGCCCCTCGGGGCGTAACCCGATGGCCGGCGACGCGGGCGCTGTCGGGTTACGGCGCGCGCCGGGCTGTTCTCTATCGGCGAGCGCCGTGCAGGCGCGCCTAACCCGACCTACGGCGGTGCCGATGTTCGTCGGGGCCGTAGGTCGGGTTACGCCCCGAGGGGCGTAACCCGACGGCCGGCAACGCGGGCGCTGTCGGGTTACGGCGCGCGCCGGGCTGTTCTCTATCGGCGAGCGCCGTGCGGGCGCGCCTGACCCGACCTACGGCGGTGCCGATGTTCGTCGGGGCCGTAGGTCGGGTTAGCCCCTCGGGGCGTAACCCGACGGCCGGCAACGTGGGCGCTGTTGGGTTACGGCGCGCGCCGGGCTGTTCTCTATCGGCGAGCGCCGTGCGGGCGCGCCTGACCCGACCTACGGCGGTGCCGATGTTCGTCGGGGCCGTAGGTCGGGTCAGCCCCTCGGGGCGTAACCCGACGGCCGGCAACGCGGGCGCTGTCGGGTTACGGCGCGCGCCGGGCTGTTCTCTATTGGCGAGCGCCGTGCAGGCGCGCCTGACCCGACCTACGGCGGTGCCGATGTTCGTCGGGGCCGTAGGTCGGGCCAGCCCCTCGGGGCGTAACCCGATGGCCGGCGACGCGGGCGCTGTCGGGTGACGGCGCGCGCCGGGCTGTTCTCTATCGGCGAGCGCCGTGCAGGCGCGCCTGACCCGACCTACGGCGGTGCCGATGTTCGTCGGGGCCGTAGGTCGGGTCAGCCCCTCGGGGCGTAACCCGACGGCCGGCGACGCGGGCGCTGTCGGGTGACGGCGCGCGCCTGGCTGTTCTCTATCGGTGAGCGCCGTGCGGGCGCGCCTGACCCGACCTACGGCGGTGCCGATGTTCGTCGGGGCCGTAGGTCGGGTTAGCCCCTCGGGGCGTAACCCGACGGCCGGCAACGCGGGCGCTGTCGGGTTACGGCGCGCGCCGGGCTGTTCTCTATTGGCGAGCGCCGTGCGGGCGCGCCTAACCCGACCACGGGCCGTGCCATCGGCCCAGGCAGGCCGCTGGAGCCCGCCGGCGCTAGGGCGCGCCGCCCCCGGCCGCCTTGGCCAGGTCGGCGCGCAACGGCGCGAGGACCCGTTCGAAGTCGGCGGGGTTGACGTACTGGATGACGACGTTGCCACGCGGGTCGCGACCCAGATCCATGCCCTTGTCCGGGTAGAGCCAGTGGGTGACGTCCTGGCTGTCGGTGACCCAGTTCGGCGGCACGCCGAAGCGGGCCTCGAGCAGCGCCGGGGAGAGTTGGGCCATCGGCAGGTAGGTGATGTGGGCGATCGGCGCTTGGCGCAGGGCCTCCTCGTCGGCCGGGGCCAGCGTGACCTTCCTGGTCCCGTTGCCGAGGCGGCTCACGCGCAGGCCGCGCTCGTACATCGGCGCGAGCTCGTCCTGGGCGACCTCCAGCGTGATGACGAATGCGGCGCGCAGTCGGTCGAGGTTGACCTGTTCGAAGAAGCCCTCGACGGTCAACGGCGGCTCGGCCTTCTCGGCGGCGAAGAGGGTGAGCTCGCCCGGCTCGCCGAAGACCGCCTGGACCTCGGCGAGCGGGGTGACGCCGATGGTGAAGCCGAACACCTGGAGGCGGCCCTCGGCATCGAGTTGCGTGCTCCACGGCAGGCGCGCGTCGCCGCTGTCGTCGATCTCGTCGGGGAGTATCAGCCAGAAGCCGGTGCCGCCGATGACGGCGGCGAAGAGCACCGAGAGGATGATTCTACGGTCCATGGGCGCTGGCTCCGGTGACGATGGGGTGACGATGGCGGTTGGCGGGTGGGGCGAGCTCGGGTCAGATCATCATCAGGCCGGCGACCACGTTGCGACCCTCGCCGACGAGGATGTTATAGGTGCGACAGGCGGCCCCGGTGTCCATGACCTCGATGCCGATGCGCCGCGCCTGCGCCGCCGCGAGCAGGGCCGCGGCGGGGAAGACCTGCCGCTCGCCGGTGCCGAGGACGATGACCTGCGGGTCGAACGCGAGGAGCGCCTCGATGTCGCTCGGCGCGAGCCGTGCGGCCGTGGCCGGGCCCCAGCCCGGGACGAGGCGGCGCGGGCTCAGGATCAGGCCCTCCCGATAGACCCGCCCGGCGACCCGAATGGCGCCCGGCTCGTAGCCCTGGATCAGGAGGCCGTCGGCCTCGTCTGCTTCGGCGAATCTCATCGCGGCACGATAACCGAACCCCGCCGGCAGCGACAAGGTCGCCGGCGACGACGGGATTTTTAAATTCTCGGCGCGGCGTTACACTGCATCCTTTCCACTCCCAATTCACATCCCCCGAAGAGGTCGTCGTGGTCGCCCCAGATCAGAAGTTCCGCCGCATCGAGCGGTTGCCGCCCTACGTCTTCAGCATCGTCAACGAGTTGAAGGCCGCGGCGCGAGCTCGCGGCGAGGATATCATCGACTTCGGCATGGGCAACCCCGATCAGCCGACGCCGGCGCACGTCGTCGAGAAACTCGTCGAGGTCGCCATCCGGCGCGACACGCACCGCTATTCGGTCTCGCGCGGCGTCCCGCGGCTGCGCCGTGCGATCTGCCGCTGGTACCGGGACCGCTACGGCGTCGAGCTCGATCTCGACGCCGAGGCGATCGTCACGATCGGCTCCAAGGAGGGCCTGGCGCACCTGGCGCTCGCGACGATGGACGCCGGCGACACCGTCCTGGTGCCCAACCCGGCCTATCCGATCCATCCCTACGGCTTCATCATCGCCGGGGCCGACGTGCGCCACGTCAAGCTGGTGCCCGGGGTCGACTTCTTCGATGAGTTGCGCCGGGCCATCCAGGAGTCCTGGCCGAAGCCCAAGATGCTGGTGCTGAACTTCCCCGGCAACCCGACGACCCAGTGCGTCGAGCTCGACTTCTTCGAGCAGGTGGTCGAGATCGCCCGCGAACACGGCATCTGGGTCGTGCACGATCTGGCCTATGCCGACATCGTCTTCGACGGCTACAAGGCGCCGTCGATCCTCCAGGTGCCTGGCGCCAAGGAGATCGCCGTCGAGTTCTTCTCGCTGTCGAAGAGCTACAACATGCCGGGCTGGCGGATCGGCTTCATGTGCGGCAACCGCACCCTGGTCGCGGCCCTGGCGCGGATCAAGTCCTATCTGGACTATGGCACCTTCACGCCGATCCAGGTCGCCGCGATCGCCGCGCTGGAGGGACCACAGGACTGCGTGGCGGCGATCCGGGAACAGTATCAGAGCCGCCGCGACTGCCTCTGCGACGGGCTCACCCGCTGCGGCTGGCCGGTCGAGCGGCCCAAGGGGACCATGTTCGTCTGGGCGCCGATCCCGGAGCCCTATCGCGAGATGGGCTCGCTGGAGTTCTCGAAGAAGCTGCTGCGCGATGCGAAGGTCGCCGTCTCCCCCGGCATCGGTTTCGGCGAGTACGGCGATACCCATGTCCGTTTCGCGCTGATCGAGAATGAACATCGTACACGTCAGGCGGTCCAGGGCATCCGTGATATGATCCGCCGCGACGCGCGCGCAGGCGCCTAGCACAAGGCCCGCGAAGGAACGAGCCGGGTTGGGTTGGGCGCGCCATCTCGGGCCCCGAGGTCTTGGCCAGGCGTTGGATGCGTGCCGTAGCCCAACGTCGCCGTGGTCTCCTATCGTCCGCGTGTGGCCTAGAGCGGTTCGCTGTCCGGCTTGTCCGGTTGCTTACATTCTCAGGAGTCGATAGATGAAACCGGTGAAGATCGGGCTGCTCGGCCTCGGTACCGTCGGCGGCGGTACCCTGACCGTGCTGACGCGCAATGCCGCGGAGATCGCGCGGCGCGCCGGGCGCGGCATCCGCATCGCCCACGCCGCGGCGCGCGAGTACGACCCGGCGCTCAGCGGGCTCGATCAGGTCGAGCGCATCGGGGATGATGCCTTCGCCGTCGTCGAGGACCCGGAGGTCGCGATCGTCGTCGAGTTGATCGGTGGGTACTCGCCGGCCCGCGAGTTGGTCCTGCGCGCGATCGCCAACGGCAAGCACGTGGTCACCGCCAACAAGGCCCTGATCGCGTTGCATGGCAACGAGATCTTCGCCGCCGCGCAGGAGCGCGGGGTCGTCGTCGCCTTCGAGGCCGCCGTGGCGGGCGGGGTGCCGATCGTCAAGGCGGTCCGCGAGGGCCTCGCGGCCAACCACATCGAGTGGATCGCCGGCATCATCAACGGGACCGGCAACTTCATCCTGACCGAGATGCGCGAGAAGGGCCGCGACTTCGCCGAGGTCCTCGCCGAGGCCCAGGCGCTCGGTTACGCCGAGGCGGACCCGACCTTCGACGTCGAGGGGATCGATGCGGCGCACAAGCTGACGATCCTGGCCGCGCTCGCGTTCGGCATCCCCCTCCAGTTCGACAAGACCTTCACCGAGGGGATCTCGCGGATCGACGCGCAGGACGTCGCCTACGCCGACGAGCTCGGCTACCGGATCAAGCACCTGGGGATCGCCCGGCGGGTGGCCGACGGCATCGAGATGCGCGTACACCCGACCCTGATCCCGCACCGCCGCCTGATCGCCAACGTCAACGGCGTGATGAACGCCGTCCTCGTCAAGGGCGACGCCGTCGGGCCGACCCTCTACTATGGCGCCGGCGCCGGCGCCTTGCCGACGGCCTCGGCCGTCGTCGCCGACATCGTCGACGTCGTGCGCACGCTCACCAGCGACCCGCACAACCGCGTCCCGCACCTGGCCTTCCAGCCGAAGGCGCTCGCGGACATCCCGGTCCTACCGATGAGCGAGGTCGAGACGGCATACTACCTGCGCGTCTCGGCCCTCGACAAGCCAGGCGTCATGGCCCGCGTCGCCGGCATCCTGGGCGATCGCGGCATCAGCATCGAGGCGATCAAGCAGAAGGAGCCGGGCGAGGGCGATACCCATGTCCCGCTGATCATGCTGACCCACCGGGTGCGCGAGGGCCGCATGGACGAGGCCATCGCCGAGATCGAGGCCCTCGAGGCGATCAAGGGCGACGTCGTGCGCATCCGTATGGAGACGCTCGCGGGCTGAGCCGCCCGCGCCCATGGCCGGGGACCTGCGGCTGCTGATCCCGGGCCTGCTCGGGCCCGTGGCGCCCGACCGGCAGGCGGGGCTCGAGGCGGCCCTGGCGGCCGGGCCGGCCCCGATGCGGTTGTCCCGGCTGCTGGCGCGCGCCGAGCCCCTCGCCGGGCTCGCGCCCGACCCGGACCGCGCGCTCCTCGCGGCCTTCGGCGTCGCCGCGCGCCCCGATGAGGACCTGCCGAGCGCCCCCTTCTGCCACCTCGCCGATGCGCCCGATGCCCCCGGCGGCGGCTACTGGTTGCACGCCGACCCAGTCCATCTGCGTCCGGACCGCGCCCAGGTGCGGCTCTTCGATGCCCGCTCGCTGGACCTGAGCGAGGCCGAGGCGGGCGAGCTGGTCGCCCTCTTCAATGCCCACTTCGCGGCCACCGGCACGCGCCTCCTCGCGCCGACCCCGACCCGCTGGTACCTGCATCTGGGGGCGGCCCCGGGCCTGCGCACGACCCCGCTGGCGATGGTCGTCGGCCGCCCGGTGGCCCCCTGCCTGCCGCGCGGCGAGGGCGCCGAGCATTGGGCCGCGCTGCTCAACGAGGCGCAGATGCTGTTCCACGGCGCCGACGTCAATCGCCGCCGCCAGGCCGCCGGGCGGCCGAGCATCAACGGGATCTGGCCCTGGGGCGGGGGCCGGCTGCCGGCGTCTCCTCCCGAGGCGCTGCTGTTCGCGCGGGTCCAGGCCAGCGCGCCGCTCGCCGTCGGCCTGGCGCGCTGGGCTGGCGTGCCGGTCGCCGACGATGGCTTGCCCGCGCTCGCCGGTGACGAGCCCCTCGGCGATTCGCTCGTCTACTGGGACACACCGCTGGCGGCCCTGCGCGACGGGGACCCGGCCGCCTGGGTCGCGGCCATCGCCCGGCTCGATGCCTGGCTCGCCGACCTGCCGGCGGCGCTCCGCCGCGGCCGGCCAGCGGCACTCGTCCTCGATCCCTGTATCGGCCATGGCTGGCGCATCGATCGGCGTGTCCTCTTGCGCCTCTGGCGCCGGCCGCGGCCGCTCCTCGCGCGCCTCGTGCGCGCGACCTGAGGAGCGGTTCAGCAACAACCGACACGAGCGCGCCGACGACAAGAACTACGAAATACGCGAAAGTTGCGAAAAAAAAGGCGGATGATTCTATGCGTATTCAGTCTTTTCGCGTGTTTGGCGTGTTTGGCGTGTTTCGGTGCGTCAGGCTAGGCCTGACCAATCTCGCAATCTGAAAGGGGATTGCCATGTAAGTCGTTGGTTGTACATGTAGCTGCGGCCTGTCGCGTGGAGGCAACGAAGCGCGGGGAGCGAGGCCGGTTCGGACAGGCACCCGGGCGAGGTGGCGCACGCCACCGACAGCGAAGCTGTGAGCCGTAAGCCGTCACAGGTTGAACCGGAGACCGGCCTCGAAACGCAAGTGGCAAGTGGCCAAGCTGCCGAATAAGTGGAAGCCAACACGGACCGGGAAGCAACCAACGCAAGCACCGGTTCGGCTTGCCGGGGTGAGAGCGGGCAGCGCGCAGCGAAAGATTGAGTCCCCTCCAAAAACCCGTTTCGGCGACCGAGCGCGGGAAGGGGGCGTCGATCGCCCACACGCAAGCCGGCAACCCGTGATCGACGGAGTTTTTCAGTGAACCAGGGCAGGAAGAACCGCGACGGGCCGATGGCCTGCGGGGGAGGAAGGCGGCGCTGGCGGCCGCAGCGTGCTTTCGGGGCCTCGCCCCTCGCTCAAGCGGTCATTTCGGCCTGTTTCGCCTGATAACGGGCGATGCGCTTCATGTTGATCCACGCGGCGCGACATGTCGCCCAGACCTGAACGGCGAACTGGCCACGGTATTTCAGCTTCTTCCCCTTGGTGTGGTAGCAGAGCTGGAAGATGCTCGCCTCGACGTTGCAGCGCCGGTTGAACAGCGCCCGCGGGAGGTCTTGCGTTCGTCGCCGACAGTGCGCCGCATCGATGTCTTGGTCGGTGATGTAGCGCCATTTGCCATCGGCGCGGAAGCGGTAACGGCCGGGCCGGTATTCCTCGGCGAGCTGCCGCTCGCCGCTGTGACGATCGATGACCACTACACCGTCGGCGGTGCGCTCGTAGTCGAATCGCCCTGGCTTGCCCGGGAATCCGGTGTAGTGGATGTCCTTGTCCTGCGCCTCGGCCTAGGTCTCGTTCGCCGGGCTGTAGTAGGCGCCATCGGCCGAGATCTCCTGTGCGGGCCGGCCCACGACGGCCTCGCTGTTGTGCACGGCGTCCTGCAGGTAGGCGTTGTCGGGGGCCGTGGCCGGCTCGACCTGCACGTCGAGGATCAGGTTGAGTGCTTCCTCGCAGGTCTCGGTCAGGTTGGCGCTGTAGCCGCGCACCGTCTGGTCCTTCTTCTTGCGGTAGGCGGCGTCTTCGTCATGCGGGGATTGCAGGGAGTCGGCGCGGATCTCCTTGGCGGCCTTGAGCACCGCGCGCGGCGCCTCGCCGACCGTCTCGATCTGGTACTGCTCCAGCAACAATCGCTCGATCAGTTCGTAGCGCGGGCTGCTTTGGGCGCTGTAGGTCTGGTGCAAGCGTAGCAGCAGCTGGCCCAACTCCTCCAGCCAGGCGGCCTTGCGCGTCTCCTGAAGCCCGTAGATATGCTGGCTCGGGCGCTTGGCGCACAACCGATCCAACCGCGCCCGGTCGGCCTCGCTCAACAGGGCCTTCTGCGCCTCATCGAGGCTCTTGTAGAACACCTGCAAGCAGCCGATGATCAGTTGCAGCCGTGTGCAGGTGGCGAGATTGCTGTCGAGCAGCGTGCTGTCCATGCGCAGCCGCTCTCCGACCACCCCGAGGCGTTTGGCCTGATCGCGCGTCAGCGCCTGGAACACCTCGTTGAGCAGGTTGATGCCCGTCTCGACTTGGTGGCGATACAACCGCTGCTTGAACAGGTAGTAGGTCGACTCCGCCGGCAAGGCGTCGGTGAGATTCTCCAAGCCCAGGGCGCGGCGCACCAGCAGGTCGAAGTGCATCGCCTCGAACAGCCGCTCGTCGCTCCAGCCAAAACCCTCCTTGATGATCAGCATCCCCACCAGCACCCGAATCGAGGCGTTCGGGCGCCCGGTGCCGTCATCGAACAGCTCGGCGAAGCGCCCTTCGGGGATGCGCTTGGTCACCTGATCGACGAAGACGTTGTGCCAGGCGTTCGGATCGTTGAGCTTCTCCAGCTGTCGCGGGCTGAGAAACTGCTCGACGTGGCTGAACAGGTCGATCTGGCGGCCGGTAGGAGTGGCTCTGAACATGAGGGGCTCAGCTGGAAGTGGGCGCGCTTCGCGCTATTCTACCAACGTCGCCAGGGGGGGTGCAGGCCCCGGGGACTTTTCGGAGGGGACTCAAGATTGGTCGAGGAACCTGAGAGATCCGACGTACTGGGGCTCGTAACCCGGAGGCCGCGCGGGAATCCATAACCGTGTGAGCGGGTGAGTCGGAAGTCGGTGGGGTGCGTAGTAGCGAGGAAGCGGGGTAACGCCCGTGGAGCGAAGGCGCCCCGCTGTTGTCGTGTGGCGTTCTCAGTAGGAGATCATCGGCAAGGCGTGAGCAAAACCGAACCAGCGCGGAGCGAAAGCACATTGCCTTGCCGGCGGCCTTTGCGGTCGACGACAAGGGCTTGCCCGAAGCGGTCTTCAGGCTGAGGAAGCGACTGTATATCAAAGCGAAGCAAGAGCCGAAGTTCCGGTTTTACGCCCTGTACGACCGGATCTATCGGCCCGACGTGCTGGCGGCGGCCTGGGACCTGGTGGCCGCGAACGACGGCGCACCGGGGGTGGATGGTGTGAGCATCCAGGACGTGCAGAACGCCCCCGAAGGGGCCGACGGGTTTCCCCAGGACATCCATGAGAGCTTCTGAAAGCCAAGCGTTACCGCCCGCAAGCGGTACGGCGCAAGATGATCCCCAAAGCGAACGGAGGGGAATGGCCCTTGGGCATCCCAGGCGTGCGGGATCGGGTGGTCCAGACCGCGGCAAAGCTCGTTCTGGAGCCGATCTTCGAGGCGGATTTCCTCGATGACTCGCACGGATTTCGCCCGCGGCGTTCCGCGCTGGATGCGCTGGACGTCATCGAGAGGGCCGTGGACAGGGGATCAACGGCCGTCTACGATGCCGATCTAAAAGGCTATTTCGACAGCATCCCGCACGACGAATTGATGGCGTGTGTCGAGTATCGGATCGCCGATGGTGCGGTGCTCAAGCTGATTCGCCAATGGCTGCGGGCACCGATCATGGAAGAACCCAAGGACCGGCATCAGCCGCCGAGGAAGGTCTACCCACGCAACGGCACCCCGCAAGGGGGCGTCATCAGTGCGCTGTTGGCCAGCCTCTACTGCACTGGACGGACAAGCGGTTCCACGGCCGGGATGGACCGGCACGCTTTGCCGGGGCCGAACTCGTGCGCTATGCCGATGACTTCGTCATCTTGGCCCGCTATCAGGGCGGGCGAATCGCCGAGTGGGTCGAAGCCACCGTGGAAGACTGGATGGGCCTGGTGATCAACCGCGAGAAGACCAGGGTCGTGCGGCTCAACGAGGCGGGTGCCAGCCTGGATTTTCTCGGCTACACCTTCCGCTACGAGCGTGACAAATACGGACGACCACAGCGGTTTCTCAACCGGGTTCCGAGTGCCAAGGCGTGTGCCCGAGAGCGCGCCAAGCTGCGCGAGATGATCAGTGCCCGGCGCGGCTTTATGCCGGCTGCGGTGCTGATCGCTGAAGTCAACGACCAGGTCCGCGGATGGGCCAACTATTTCCGACATGGTCGCAGCCGTCCCGCGTTGCGCGCCCTGAATTGGTACCTGCAACAGCGCATGGTGCGGCACCTCAAACGTCGCAGTCAGCGCCCCTACCGACCACCGGCCGGGGTTTCATGGTATGCCCATCTCTGCAAGCAACTTGGCTTGGTGCAACTGTGAGCGCGACGCTCCCCTGCGACTGCCATGATGTGAAGGCAACAGGAGAGCGTAGTGCGGGAAATCCGCATGCTGCGTTCGAAGAGGGGGCCAGGGGAAACCCCGGCCTCTACTAGTTCAAAAGAAGATGCGCCGGTCGTTTTTGAATCGTCACTTATGGGTGATCTCCTGGCCCGAGCGCCGAAGGTCGTGCGCCGGGGTCATCGAACCCCCCGCGCGCGAAGCCGGCTGAAAGCCGGCGCTCCCAGTTCGTACCGACTCGCCGTCGAGGCCGATTCTGTGGGGATACCTCAGGCTCAGAGCCCGATCAGCTCGGCGCGGATCCCGTTGGCCTTGACCACGTCGAGCAATTGGCTGGAGTCGACCTTTTCCGGGTTGTACTGAACGACGGCGAGATGCCGTCTGTCGCTCGGCGCGTGCACGCTCACCACCCCATCCAGCGCCCGCAGTTGGTCCTCGATCTTCGCCCTTTGCGCATCATCGAGATCGTCGCTGATGTGCAGGGTGACGTCTACAAGTTGGATCTCCACGGCTCCACCTCCGGTGTTCATGAAGGCACGCGATTGAACCTAAAATACGGCAGTTGAACGCCCCCTCATGGATGGAAGTCGTTGAAACGGTGAAGGGGCCTTACGTGGGTCCTGCTCACCCGCTCGGCGAAGGGAAGGCCGCTACGGCACCCGATGCAGGTCGCGCGCGGCGCACCTCCGGCGCCGTCCAACTGCCGCCCTTGGGTTGAAACTAGCACCGTTCGATCGGGAGGCCCTTGATCTGACGCATCCTCGTAGAGAATACCGCGAAAGGTGCGTAACGCGTCCCCCAGCGCCCTCGCCCTGCCGACTGGTGACCTGCCACGGGTGTTTCGTCACCGGCGAGAGGCAGCGCGATCTCCTGTCGCTGGGCGGCGCGCTAGGTGAGGTGTTGGTCGGGCGGCCCCCCGCGGTGTCTTCGGTTCCAGGATGCCAGCCGTCGACGCATGTGCGCGACGTGGCTGCCATCCCAGAAGACCTGGTCGCAGTGCGGGCAGTAGCGCGACATGGTCGCGGACTGCCTGGCCCGTTCCGGCATGGTGCGCCGCTGCGCGTCGGTTGCCGGCACCAGCGGCGCGTTGCAGTTCATGCAGCGGGTGAAGGGCGCCAGCATCCAATCGATGTCGCACTGCCGGTTCAGCGCGGCCACGCAGTCATCGAGGTCGGCGCAGTCGAGCAGCACGAGGTCGGCGAGGGCGGCGTTCTGCTCGGCCATCTGGCGGTCTCGGGTCAGTAGGGTCCTTCCCTCGGCGTGCGCACGCCGGACCAGGGTCCGGTCGTCGGTGCCATCCGGGAGCATCAGCACGTCATGGCCGGCGACGCGCAGCCACCGGCCGAGACGCTTGAGCATCTCGTCACAGAGGAATTTCACTCGCCTCGCCTGGGTATCGCGGATGCCAATGGTTCGGTAGCGGTTCGAAGGACGGCCGGTGTCTTCGTCGGCCGAGCGCGAAAGTCGGCTGCAAAACGGCGAGACGGGGCCCTGCTGTCCCAGCGACAACCTCCAAGCCCAGTGCCGGGTCGGGGTCGCTGCGATGCCGCGATGCACAGCCGTCGCCTGGCCCCACCGGCCGGGCCCTTTGTCCCTCGCGATCATTTGTGGAACCCTTGTGGCCATCGTGCCGGTCGGGGCTCGCCAGCTCGACCCGCTGTGCGTGGGGGATAAGCCGAGGCTCAGTATGATCCACGAACCTTTCGCCGAGCTGGCGGGCCTGTTGGTCATCGCTGCGCTGGTCGGGGCGGCCGCGGTACGCCTGCGTCAGCCGGTCCTGATCGCCTACATCGTGGTCGGGATCCTCGTCGGGCCGGCCGCGCTCGGTCTGGTCTCGGCGCACGATCACATCGACGTGCTGGCGCAGATAGGGATCACCGTTCTGCTCTTCGTCGTGGGCTTGAAGCTCGACATCGGCCAGGTGCGCGAGATCGGGCCCGTGGCGTTGGCCACTGGGCTCGGCCAGCTCGCGTTCACGATCCTGTTCGGCTTCCTGCTCCTGCTGGGGCTCGGAAAGGGGCCGATCGAGGCGCTCTACGTCGCGATCGCGCTGACCTTCTCGAGCACGATCATCATCGTCAAGCTGCTCTCGGACAAGCGCGAGCTCGATTCGCTGCACGGGCGGATCGCCGTGGGCTTCCTGATCGTGCAGGACATCGCCGTCGTGCTGGCGATGATGGTCATGAGCGGGCTGGCGGCCGACAGTGGGGCGGCGGGCTGGGAGGTCATGATCGGGCTGCTCGGGCGGGTGGCCGCGGCGGTTGCGCTGCTCGCCGTGCTGATGCGCTACGTGCTTCCGGGCCTGGTGCGCAGCATGGCGCGCTCGCAGGAGTTGCTGCTGGTCTTCGCGATCGCGTGGGGCACCGGGCTGGCCGCGTTGGGCGAGTGGACAGGCTTCTCCAAAGAGGCCGGCGCCTTCCTGGCCGGCTTCGCGCTCGCGTCCACCCCGTATCGGGAGGCGATCGGCGCGCGGCTGACCGGAATCCGGGATTTTCTGCTGCTGTTCTTCTTCATCGACCTCGGCGCCAAGCTGGAGCTGTCGACGCTCGGCGCCGAGGTCTGGTCGGCGGTCGTGCTGTCGCTCTTCGTGCTCATCGGCAACCCGCTGATCGTGATGGCCATCATGGGGTACATGGGCTATCGCAAGCGCACCGGCTTCCTGGCCGGCCTGACCGTCGCGCAGATCAGCGAGTTCTCGATCATCTTCGTGGCCATGGGGATCGGGCTCGGGCATGTCGGCGTCGAGGCGCTCGGACTGACGACCCTCGTCGGGCTGATCACGATCACGCTGTCGACCTACATGATCCTGTACTCCGAGCCGCTGTTCGTCCGGCTCGCGCCGCTCCTCGGGCTGTTCGAGCGCCGTGACCCCCAGCGTGAGCTGGCTGCGGTGCGGCAGGTCGTCGACGACGAGCAGCCGCAGGCGCTCGTGCTCGGGTTGGGTCGCTACGGTCACCGCCTGGCCAAGCGCCTGCACGAGGGCGGCCTGACCGTGTTGGGCGTGGATTTCGATCCGGAACTGGTGCGCCGCTGCGGCGCGAGCGAGGGCTTCGCAGTACGCTTCGGGGACGGCCATGATGCGGCCTTCCTCGGTGACCTGCCGCTCGCGGGGCTGCGCTGGGTGATCAGCACGTTGCCCGACATCGAGTCGAACCGTGCATTGCTGCATGCGCTCGCCGCCCGTGGCTTCGCCGGCGATGTCGCGATCGTCGCGCGCGACGAGGAGCAAGGGGTCCGGCTCTGGCGCGCCGGCGCGCCCATCGTGCTCTATCCGTTTCGCGATGCCGCCGATTTCGCGGCCGAGAATATCGTTGCGATGATGGCGCGGAAGGCCCCGGCCGAGTGACGTGGGCGAGGCCCTACCGCCGGGTCACCTGGGCCAGCGATCGACGAGGTTTCACCGCCGTCGGGTCTTGCCTGACAATGGCGATGCCGCGACGAATCCGGCACGATCGGGCGAGCGCGCCGCGAGCCACCCTCCTACGAGCAGCACTGCTCCATCAGCACCGAAGCACCGATGACACTACAAGAGACCCTCGAGCGGCTCACCGTGGCCGAGCTGAAACAACGCTGTGCGCAGCTACCGGACGTGCGTTGCGGTACCCGCAAGGCCGACCTCGTCGCCACCATCGGCGACTATCTGCTGTCCGATGCGCTGGCGACGCACGTCGGCCGGCTCTCCGAGCTGGAACGCAACGCCGTCGCCGAGGCCCTTCACAACGGCCACGGCCGTTTCAACCCGGTCGCCTTCGAGGCCAAGTACGGGTCGCTGCCGAGCTTCTTCACCCGCGATCCCTATGACTGGTATAGCCGCCGCTCGAAATCGAAACGCCCCAGTGGGCTCGAGCTGTTGTTCTACAGCAACGAGATCCCGACCGATCTCGCCGCCCAGCTGGCGCGGCTCGTGCCGCAACCGGCCGCACTGCAGATTGCCGGCCTCGACGACGATCAGCTGCCCGAGTTCGTCATCCCCGGCGGGGGCGGCGAGCCGGAGCCGCTGCGACGCGTCGACACCGAGGCCATGGTGCGCCAGGACCTGTCCGCGGTGTTGGGGCTGGTCGCGCAGGGTGGTCTCGCGGTCGGCGCCAAGACCGGCCTGCCCAGCGCCGCCGCCCTCGGCCGCATCGACGCCCTGCTGCTCGGCGGGGACTGGTACGCGGCCACGGACGACCGAGACATCCCGCGCTGGGCCGGCGGACCGATCCGTCCGATCCGTGCCTTCGCCTGGCCCCTGCTGTTGCAGGCCGGCGGCTTGGCGAAGATCGACGGCAGCAGACTCGGCCTGACCGCCAAGGGCAAGAAGGCGCTGTCGCAGCCCGTTCACGAGGTCGTCTCGCACCTGTATCAGCGGTGGCAGCGCAAGGGCGCCCCGGACGAGCTGCGACGGGTGGACGCGATCAAGGGACAGACCAGCAAGGGCGTCAGGCTGACGCCGCCGCTCGACCGACGCCTGGTGATCGAGGACGCCCTGTGCGCCTGCTGTCCGGTCGGGAAATGGCTGTCCGTCGACGACCTCTTCCGGCAGATGAAGGTCGAGGGGTACCGGTTCGAGGTCACCGGCAATCCCTGGAAGCTCTACTTCTCCGAGTTGCGCTACGGCAGTTTGGGCTACCAGGGCGGCACCGGCTTCGAGATCCTGGAGGCACGCTACACGCTGGCCTATCTGTTCGAGTACCTGGCCACGCTGGGCCTGATCGACGTGGCCTATTCGCTGCCCTATGGTGCCCGGCCGGACCACGGGGGGCTCTGGGGCACGGACGAGCTCGAATTCCTGAGCCGCTACGATGGTCTGCGGTATCTCCGTCTCAACGACCTGGGCGCCTTCTGCCTGGATCTGTCCGAGACCTACACGCCGCGTCTTGCGCAGCGCCCACCGCTGTTGCGGATCGAATCCGACCTGACGCTGGCGCTGCTGCGCCCCGCGGAACCCGGCGAGCGGCTGCAGCTGGAGCAGATCGCGACGCCCCTGAGCGGCGATCGCTGGGGCCTCGACGCCGAGGCGATCCTCACCCGCGGTGCCGATGCCGACGAGCGCGGGCGCATCCGGCAGTTCATCGAGTCGTCGCTCGGGGGCGATGTCCCGCTGGAGGTCAGCGACCTGCTCGACAGCGTCGACGAACGCGCGACGGCGCTGACCGACACCGGCCCGGCACGCCTGATCCAGTGCCGCGACGCCGCCTTGGCCGCGATGTTGAGCAGCGACCCGGCGACGGCCGCGCAATGCAGCCGAGCGGGCGAGCGCCAGCTCTGCGTGCCCGAGAAGAGGCTCGCGGCCTTCCGCAAGGGACTCGCCGCACTCGGGTTCGTCCTGCCAGAGCCAAGGTCATGACGGATCGATCGGTCGTCGAGCGCGCGCTGCGAGACGATCCCGATGCCGCGCTCGAACTGCTGGGCGTGCCGCCCGAAGACCTGGACGCGCTGCTCGCCGAGCGCAACGCCACCGAGACCCTGACGCTGTCTGGCTGGCTGTCCTTCCTGCGCGGCGACGATGCCGGCGCCGTCGCCCGCTTCGACGAGGCCCTTCAGGCCGAGCGCCAACGCACCCGAAGGCGCAATCCGTGCCTGCCAGGCCTCCCCGGCGCCCTGTACCTGTTGGCACTGCTGCGCCGCGGCAAGCCCGATGGCTTCACCAAGGTGCAACGGCAGGTCCGCGCGTGGCTGCGCGCGAGCACCAGTGCCCGCGACCAGCGCGTCTACCGCATCATCGGCGATCTGGCCGCCATCATGGCCGGCCAGTGTCAACCGCAGGACTGCTATGCGCTGCAGTCCGTCCTCGGTCCCAAGGACCCGATACCGCTCCTGTTTCAGACCCTCGCCCGGCACTGGCTCGGCGAGCGACCCGAGGCGGGTGCCCTGTCGACCCTGGCCCGACACGCCCACCGAGCCGCCGAGAACGGCGAGCGCTGGTATCCCCAAGAGGCCGTCGCCGTGCTCGAGGCCCTTGGCTTCGGCGGCAAGCGGCCGGTGCTCGGCGAGCGACCGCCCGACCTGATCCGGCTCGCCGACCTGCTGCACCCGCAGCCGACCTGGCAGCGGGCGCTGGAGGCCCTCGAGCGGCTTGCCCCCGACAATGGACAAGGGGCGCAGTCCGCGAGCGACCTGCGTCTGGTCTGGCTGCTCGTCCTGCACGGCAGCTACGCCACCCTGGAGCCCCGCGAGCAGAGGCGCACCAAGGGCGGTGGCTGGACGCGGGGCCGCCCGGTGGCGGTGCAGCGCCTGGCCGAAGAGGCCCGGGACATGGCCCATCTAACGCCGCAGGATCGGGCGATCTGCGCCACCATCGTCCGCGAAAAACCAGCCATCTATTTCGGCGGCTCGCCACCTTGGACCTACCATCTGGACCCGGACCGCGCCCTGCTGGCCGCGATCGGACACCCCTTGCTCTTCGCTGACCTGAACGACAGCGTGCCGCTGGAGCTGGTCCGGTCGGGGCCGGCGCTGAAGGTCGTGCGGCGCAGCAAGGACATCCTGGTCAGCATCGAGCCCTTCCCGCAGGCGGGGCGCGCCCTGCTCCCGGTCAGGGAGACGCCGCAGCGTATGCGCCTGGTCCAGTTCGATGCCGCCCACCACGAGATTGCCGCGATACTGGGCGGCGACGGACTCAGCGTGCCGAAGACCGGCAAGCAGCGATTGCTGGAGGGCTTGGCCAAGGTGGCGCCGATGCTGCCGGTACACTCCGAGATCGGCGGCGGCAGCGGCACGGCCGAGAAGGTCGTGGCCGATGCCCGCCCGCACCTGCACCTGACCCCGATCGGTCAGGGCCTGAATGCCGGCCTGGGTCTCGAACTCTTCATCCATCCGTTCGGCGAAGCCGGCCCGCCGCTGCGTCCGGGCGAGGGCAGCGCGACGCTGCTGACCGAACTCGACGGGCGCCCCGTGCGCTGTACCCGCAACCTGAACGCGGAACGCCGGGCGGTGCAAGACCTGCTGGCCAACTGCCCGGCGCTGGCCGGCGCCGCCCCCCTGGACGGGGCCAGTCACCACAGCTGGCAGTTGGACGACCCGGAGATGGCCCTGAACGCGCTGGCGCAGTTGCAGGCCCTCGGCGAGGCCGTGGTGCTCGACTGGCCCGAGGGCAAGCGCATCCGGCTCAGCGCCGAGGCACAGGTCGGCCAACTGCGGGCCAGCGTCAGCCAGCGGCAGGACTGGCTCGAGCTCGGCGGCGCACTGCATCTCGATGACGGCCGCATCCTGGAACTCCGCGAGCTGCTGGCCCGGGCCAGCGACACGCAGGGCCGCTTCGTGCGCCTGGGCGAGCAGGACATCCTGAGCCTGAGCAGCGCCCTGCGCCGCCGCCTCGACGGGCTGCGCGGGCTCACCGACCGCGGGCGCTTCCATCCGCTGGCGGCCCCGGCGATCGCCGAGCTCATCGACGGCATGCCGCTCGACGCATCCCCGGCCTGGGGGCAGCTGCTCGCCCGCCTCGCCGAGGTCCGCGAGCTCGACCCGCAGGTCCCCTCGACCCTGCAAGCGCAGTTGCGCGACTACCAGGTCGAAGGCTACCGCTGGCTGGCCCGCCTCGCGCACTGGGGCGCCGGGGCCTGCCTCGCCGACGACATGGGACTGGGCAAGACCCTCCAGGCGCTGGCGCTGATCCTCTCGCGGGCACCCGCAGGGCCGACCCTGGTGCTGGCGCCCACCTCGGTCTGCGGCAACTGGTTGGAGGAGGCCGCGCGCTTCGCGCCGACCTTGCGACTGCTGCGCTTCGGCCCGGGTGACCGCGGCGCGATGCTGGAGCAGGCCGGTCCCTTCGATCTCATCGTCGCCAGCTACGGCCTGCTGCAGACCGAGGGCGAGCGCCTGGCCGGCGTGTCCTGGCAGACCATCGTCGCCGACGAGGCCCAGGCCTTCAAGAACGCGCTGACCAAGCGCTCCAAGGCCATCATGCAGCTCGACGCGGCGTTTCGGGTGATCACCACCGGCACCCCGATCGAGAACCACCTGTACGAGCTGTGGAACCTGTTCCGCTTCATCAATCCGGGTCTGCTCGGCTCGCTCGAGGCCTTCAACGCCCGCTTCGCGAACCCGATCGAACAACACCAAGACCAGGCCGCCCGCCAGCGCCTGCGCCAGTTGCTGCGCCCGTTCATCCTCCGTCGCCTGAAGAGCGAGGTCCTGAGCGAGCTGCCACCGCGCACCGAGATCACGCTGACCTTGGAGCTCAGCGACAGCGAGATGGCCCTGTACGAGGCCGTGCGCCGCGAGGCCGTCGCCCGCCTCGAGGAGGCCCAGGCCACGGCCAACCCGGGCCAGCAGCGCATGCAACTGCTCGCCGAGATCATGCGTCTGCGCCGCGCCTGCTGCCATCCGCGCCTCGCGCTGCCAGAGAGCACCCTGCCCGGCAGCAAGCTCGACGCCTTCGCCGAGATCGTCGAGGAGTTGATCGAAAACCGCCACAAGGCCCTGGTCTTCAGTCAGTTCGTCGATCACCTCGCGCTGATCCGCGAGTACCTCGATGCGCGCGGCATCCGCTACCAATACCTCGACGGCTCGACCCCCGAGCCCCGGCGCCGTGCGGCCGTGTCCGCCTTCCAGGCCGGCGACGGCGAGCTGTTCCTGATCAGCCTGCGCGCCGGCGGCGCCGGTCTCAACCTCACCGCCGCCGACTACGTCATCCACATGGACCCCTGGTGGAACCCGGCCGTGGAAGACCAGGCCTCCGACCGCGCCCACCGCATCGGCCAACGCCGCCCGGTCACCATCTACCGCCTCGTCGCCAAGGACACGATCGAGGAGCGCATCCTGAGGATGCACGCCCACAAGCGCGACCTCGCCGACGCCCTGCTCGAGGGCACCGACGACACGAGCCGTTTGAGTTACGCCGAGATGCTCGCGCTCGTGCAGGCGAGCGGCGGGGACTGACCCGGCGGCGCATCGCCGGGTCGGGTCTCGACGGGTGCGCCCGCGGATCATGCCAGCCGTTCACCAGGGGCGACGAAATACCCGAGGCTCGCCGGGTGCCTGCCACGGTCCGAAATTTTCTGAAAAGAACGGGCGTGTCGGGCGGTCTCGATCGATGTATCGTCGGCAAGGCGGCGGCCAGACCTTCAGCGATCCAGGACGAACCCTGAGGTATCCGCGGATAAAAGGCCCAAACCGCAGTGGCGTAGGTCGACTTGCCGACGGAAGCCGGCTCTCGCAATCCGAGCTATCTCGCCGTCGCGTGGCCTACTGGGAGCACCGGCTTTCCAGCCGGCTCGTCGCCGTCACGGCTCGATGCCGCGTCGGCGGCGTCTGGGCCGGTAGGAGGGCACGTGCGCAGCGGCCATCCAGCGGCGCCGATCGGTGATCTCCTGGCGCCAGCGCCGAAGGTCGCGCGCCGGGGTCATCGAGCCCCCTGCGCGCGAAGCCGGCTGAAAGCCGGCGCTCCCAGTTCGTACCGACTCGCCGTCGAGGCCGATTTTGTGGGGTACCCCAGGGACGAACCCTTCCCGGCGATGCCAGTCTGTCGCGCGAAGGGATGTCCGCCATCCGACGTGCACACCGACCGATTCGGAGTCATCGATGGGCCACAAGACCTTGATCTTGGAGGGCGCTCTTAGGTTGTAACTAGCACCGTTCGGTCTTGAGGCCCTTGATCTGACGCACCCTGGCAGAGAATGCCGCGAAAGGCGCGTAACGCGTCCCGCAGCGCCCGCGGCCTGCCGTCTGGTGACGAGCCCCGAGTGTTTCGTCACTGGCGAGAGGAGGCGTGATCTCCTGTCGCTGGGCGGCGCGCTAGGTGAGGTGTTGGTCGGGTGGCCCCCCGCGGTGTCTTCGGTTCCAGAACGCCAGCCGCCGACGCATGCGCGCGACGTGGCTGCCATCCCAGAACACCTGGTCGCAGCGCGGGCAGTAGAGCGCCATGGTTGCGGAATGCCTGGCGCGTTCCGGCATGGTGCGACGCTGCGCGTCGGTTGCCGCCACCAGCGGCGCATTGCAGCTCATGCAACGGGTGAAGGGCGCATGCATCCAATCGATGTCGCACTGCGGGTGCAGCGCGGCCACGCAGTCATCGAGATCGCCGCAGTCGAGCAGTATGAGGTCGGCGAGGGCGGCGTTCTGCTCGGCCATCTGGCGGTCTCGGGTCAGCAGGATCCGCCCCTCGGCGCGCGCACGGCGGACCAGGGTCCGGTCGTCGGTCCCATCCGGGAGGATCAGCACGTCATAGCCGGCGACGCGCAGCCACTGGCCGAGACGCTTGAGCATCTCGTCACAAAGGAACTTCACGGGCACCGCCTGCGGCGTTCGTGGTGCAGGGTGTACAGGTCGTCTTGGCCTCGCGCCCTTGGAACCCCATCCGACTCGACTCCGGCATCTGCCAGCAAGATGTTCGGCTCGGCGACGGCCGCGATCAGACGGAGGCTGCGCACCGAGACCGTGCAAACCTGCCCCGTAGGCGCTGAGCGCAGCATAACCCGCTATTGCGGCGCTGCCTGTCGGGTTATGGCGCGCGCCAACCGCTGCTTTGTCGAAGACTGCCGTGCCGGCATGCCTCACACGACGGCTTGCAACTGGTGACGAAGCGCTGCTTCGCGACCAGAATCCTCACGCCAACCCCGAGGCGCCCCGTAGGAGCCGGCTTGCCGGCGATCGGCGCCGCTGGCCGGCACCCCCGTCCGGTCGCCGGCCTCAGAACAGCCGGTCGAGCCCGTTGGCGGGGGCGATGCTGTCGAAGCCGAGTGACCGCTATTGTTAAGGGTTATCCGATGCCTACCGCCGACACGGCGGTAGGGGACGGCGTTGGGGTCGATCAGCTGGCCGGTGCTGGCAGGTCAGCAGGGCCGGCGGTAGGCGTCGGATAAGCCTCGAGGGAGGAAACCGCGGGCAGTTTGGCACAGAGCCAACGGCGGCGTGGCGCTATGGGGATTTGAATCGAGCTCGTCGCTGGTTCGGGTGAAGGAAGCGAGGCGGATCGCATCGCTGGCACAGCCCGCCCTGGCAATGGCGCCGATGGGGCACGCAAGCGGGTGAGCGCAGAGCGGCAGCGCTGGTGAGGCGGGCCTGATTTTCGCCTCGATAGGCACGCTCTGTCCGTCACCGAGCGCGAGGCGATGATCCAAGGGTGCTGGAGCAGAGCGGCTGTTGGCGATCATGCCGCCGTGTCCACTGCCGAGGGCGGTGCCCGCGGGGCATAGCCTCTGGCGACAATCTCGATGATCAGCATGGACGCCCCACAGCAGGGGCAAGGGCGGGCATTGGCGGCTGGAGACTGCGGAGCGGCATCCTCCGTGACGAGGACGGGCACGGCCATGAGCGGGGATGGCGGAGTGGCAAGCAGCTCCCGGGCGCGGGCCAAGTTCTCGACCCGGCTGGCGTTGGCCAGCAAGCCGTAGTGGCGGATGCGGTGGAAGTCTGTTGGGAGGACATGCAACAGGAAGCGACGCATGAACTCCTCGACCGGAAGGGTCATCGGCTTGTAGCGGCAGCGACCCTTGGCGCGGTAGTCCTTGAACTGGAAGGTGACCCCGCGCTCGTCGAGGGCGATCAGGCGGCTGTTGGCGATGGCCACCCGGTGGGTATAGCGCGAGAGATAGGCGAGCACCGCCTCGGGTCCGGCGAAGGGGCGCTTGGCGTAGACCACCCAGTCGCTCTGGCGCAGCGGCTGGAGCCATCCGTGGAAGGTCTGCGCATCGCTGAGCCCGGCGTGCTCGCCGAAGAACTCGAGCTGACCGGCCTGATGGGCGGCAGTGAGCTTCTCGCAGAACAGCCGCCGGAACAGCCGCGAGAGCACCCGCACGGGCAGGAAGAAGCCGCGCCGGCAGGCCACCCAGCGCTCCCCATCGAGCGAGATCCCACCGCCGGGCACGATCCCATGCACATGGGGGTGATGGGTTAAGGCCGAGCCCCAGGTGTGCAGCACCAGGGTGAGCCCGATGCGTGCGCCCAGGTGCTTGGGATCGGCGGCGATGGTGAGCAGAGTCTCGGCGGCGGCCTGGAACAAGAGGCCGTAGATCACCGATTTGTTGTGATAGGCGATCTGCCCGAGCGGCGCCGGCAGGGTGAAAACCACGTGGTAGTACTCCACCGGCAGCAGATCGGCCTCGCGGGCGGCGAGCCACTGCTTGGCCACGGCGCCCTGGCACTTGGGGCAGTGGCGGTTGCGGCAGGAGTTGTAGGCGATCTCGGTGTGGCCGCAGTCCGAGCACTGCATGAGGTGGCCGCCGAGCGCTGCGGTGCGGCAGTGCTCGATGGCCGACATCACCTTGAGCTGGCCGAAGCTCAGGTGCCCGGCCTGCTCGCGGCGCCAAGCGGGGCCGTGGTCGCGAAAGATGTCCGCGACCTCCAGGGCCTGGCGTGGCATAGCCGGCTCAGGTGCGCGGCGGATCCTCAGGGGTCAGCCGATCCAGGGGACTGGTCACCGCGCTGAGCGTACGGGTGGCCACCTGGGCATAGAGCGCCGTGGTCTCAAGCTTCTTGTGCCCAAGCAGCACCTGAATGACGCGGATGTCCTCCTTGTGCGATCCTCTTGATTGGAGGACTAACCCAAATAGTAGAGGAAGGCTTCTGGCACCATCTATAGGGCGCCTGGCAGCGAGGCTCAGCATGCACAAACGCGACGTTCCGCACGGATGGATTCCGCGCGAGCAATGGATTCCGATGATCGGATACCGGTCCTTGGTCGTCGGTTTGATTTCAGGCTGGCTCCTGATCGTCGCTTCACCGCGCGCGGACGAGTTGACCGACTTGCTGACTGGAAAGAAGGAAGAGGCGGCGACATCGAGCGAGCAGGTGATCTCCGCGGGCACCTCCGAGAAGGACGACGCGAGAATCCGTAAGCGGCTGCAGGCCATTTACGCGGAGATCCAGGGACTGAAAAGCTTATCGGTCAGGGTTTCCGGCGGAATCGTGTTCCTGAGTGGCGAAGTCGAATCGGCCGCGACGGAGACGATGGCGCTGGCGTTCGCCCGTAAAGTCGAGGGCGTCGTGAAGGTCGAGAGCACCATCAGCGTCAACCGCGAGCTGCAGCCACGGCTGCGGGCGATGTGGGCCAAGCTCGTCAAGCTCGCGCAGCAGGTCTTGGTCGGCTTGCCGCTGTTTCTGCTCGCACTCGGCGTGCTTGCGCTGTTTTGGATCACCGGTCGATGGCTGGCGGCCCGTCAGGGGGTGTTCCGGCGCATCGCCCCAAATCACTTCATCGCCCACTTGCTCGGGCAGCTCACGCATTTGTCGTTCGTGATCGCGGGGCTGGTGATGGCGCTGAGTCTGCTCGATGCAACCGCGTTGCTGAGCACCATCCTCGGCGCGGCCGGGATCATCGGCTTGGCGGTCGGCTTCGCGGTGCGCGACACCGTCGAGAACTATATCGCCAGTATCCTGCTGAGCTTGCGCAATCCCTTCCAGGTCAGCGATTTCGTCGATGTCGGCGGCCATCAAGGCAATGTGGTCAAGCTGACCTCGCGCGCAACGATCCTGCTGTCGCCGGATGGCAACCACATTCGCATTCCGAACGCGACTGTGTTCAAGGCCGTGATCGTCAACTACACCCGCAATCCGGAGCGTCGCTTCGAATTCGACGTGGGTGTCGACACGGATCAGGATCTGCCCATGGCGCAGTCGCTGGCACTGCGCACGCTGCTCGCGGTGACGGGCGTGCTGCACGATCCCAAACCGCTCGTCGTCGTGCAATCCCTGGGTGATTCCAATGTGATCTTGCGCTGTTATGCGTGGATCGATCAGATGCAGGTCGACTTCCTCAAGGTCCGCAGCGAGGCGATCCGCGCGGTGAAGTCCGCGTTCGACGGTGCGGGAGTCGTGATGCCGGAGCCGATCTACAAGGTACGCCTGTTCGACGCCGGCTCGGTCGCCGCGGCGAGCGCGGAGCGTGAGGACAGGGTGCGCGCGAAGGGCCCGCCTGAGGTGCGGCGGGCCGCCGCCGTCGGCTCCATCGCCACCGGGGACGTGTCCGTGGACCGCACGATCGAGGAAAAGGTCGAGGCCAGCGGAGCCGACGACGACACGGACAATCTGTTGAGCCCGGATGCCGCCCGCGAGGTCTGACCCCATCGTCGCGGACCCCATCGTCGCGATGAAGCACAGCTCCAGCTCGTCGCGGGAGCACTCGGCACTCATGAGCGCGCGGCGCAAGGGCCAAGGGATTTCAGACCAATCGACGCACCGCGTCTTGGTCCGGCTCCTCGGCCGCGGCCGACTGCACCAATGCGGCCACCGCGCGCACGGCCACCACGTCTTCCGCCAGGTCGAGCGCCTTCTCGGCGCGCGCCAGCGCCAGTCGTCCATGATGTCCGGCGGCCTCTCGCATGGCGGCATCGCCGATCATTGCCAGCGATAGCAGCGCCTTCTGCAAGCGCACCGCGACCTCCACGGCACTGGCGCCGTCACGCGCGATCGCCGTGAAGGCATCATCGAACAGATCTTTCAGCGCAAGCTCCGGCACCTCCACGCGGTCGTACTTCGAGGCCTCGTCCTCTTTCTTAGCGCCCGAGTCATTCCAGAGCACGAAGAGTCGAACGAGTGCTCCGATCACTTCGATCGCCGTCCCAGGGTCGTTGACCGCCGGGGACAACGCGCGGCCGGCGATCTCCGACAGCACCACCAGGCCGAAACGCGGATCGTCTTGGAACGTGCGGTCGTCTCCGATCAGGAACGATTCGATCACCTGCTCGCGGTCAATCGCGGGCTGCCCTCCCGGGCTGTCACTGACGAACGCCAACGCCCGCCCTGGGGTGGCAAAGGTCCCCGGCAAGGCCGTCACGACGATATGCCCCTGTGCCTTTTCGGCGCAGGCATGAAGCGTGGCGATATCGACGTGTTGTACGTAACCCACCCTGGTCGCGAGCACGGGCTGCCCATAGACGTCTTGATACCGTTTCGCCACGCCGTGGAGGCTAGGGGCCTCCCGCCGGCGCTTCAGGGCGTCGGCCGTGGCCTTTTCGACGACGTCGATCGTCGTTCCCAGCCGTCCAAGACGTGCAATGCGATCCACCCAGCGCAAGAAGACCAGGATGACGATACTGAAGACAGCCGCCATGAGGACGAAGATGGCAAAGAGACCCGCTGGCTCGAAATAGTCGTTCTTGACGGCGGTCAGGGCCACGACGCTGAAAATGAACGCGCCGACGAAGGTCGAGAGGGCGTTCTGCGAGACATCGTCGGCAATGACCAGCCTGAATGCGCGCGGTGTCGCCGTCTTGCTGGCCGAAGCATAGGCCGACACCATCGAGCCGACCGCGAAGGTGGCGATCACGAGCATGCTCGAGGCCATGATGGACAGGAGGCTGTCGAGGGACTCGGCAGAGATCGCCGGCACAAAGCGCGCAAGATCCGGTTCATCCACGAGCTTGGCGACAAACACGTTCACAATCGACAACAGACAGATCGCCAGCGGCTTCACCCATAGCCGCTCGCGTAGCCGATTGATGAATAATCTGAGCCGATCGACTGAGATGATGGCCGACATGGGGATGTCCTTTGTGCTTTCTGACTCTGGGCAAACGTGTGGTGCGCTTCGCTTTTCCCAACCTACAGGTGTTTTGAATCGCAGGTGTTGAATCGCCGCGTCTCACCGCAGCTGCTTGCTTCCGCGCGATGCGCGCCCATCTACGGCCTCATGATCAAGGACATCGTTTCGACCTTGCGCAACGCCCTCGCGGGCGGCTCCACGGCCTCCCGGCAGCCGCCCGAGACCGTGGCGCAAGTCGACCTCGATCGCCTCTTGGGGACCTGGCTCGAGGTCGCGAGACTGCCAAACCTCGAGGCGGACGGATTCGGGCGACGCAGCGTGAACGTCAGCGCCACCTATGCGAAGCGGCCCGACGGCCGCCTCAGCGTTCAAACGGTCTCCTACAATGCCAGCGCGTCCATGCGGCGCACCGAGGTGAAGGGGCTGGTCCGACCCGCGAGCGCGGACGGCTCGAAGCTGGTGCTGACGTTCTTCAAGCTGATTCGCGGCGATCTCTGGATCCTTGGGCTCGACCCCGAGTACCGCTGGGTGCTGACGGGCACGCCGAGCCGACGGCGCCTGTGGCTGATCGCCCGCACGCCGCGCCTCGACCCCGTCGAATACGATCGGGCGATAATGATCGCCGCGGCATGACAGGCTAGTCCGTGGCCGAAGGCTCAGGTCCGATGTAACTGGCAAAGCCAATGCTGGAGTGCGGCCTCGAGCTGCTCTGGCTCCACTGGCTTGGCGAGGAAATCGCTCATGCCCGCCTCCAGACACCGCGCCCGGTCTTCCGCGAAGGCGTTCGCCGTCATGGCGATGATGGGCACCTCGGCGGCCCGCGGCAGTCGGCGGATGCGTCGCGTGGCCTCCAGCCCATCCATGACGGGCATCTGCATATCCATCAAGATCAGGTCGTAGACATTCCGCCGTGCGAGATCGAGCGCCTCGGCGCCGTTCTCGGCGGTGTCGATCACCAGTTGCATGTCGGCGATGAGCTCCAGCGTGATTTCGCGATTGATCAACTCATCCTCGACGAGCAAGAGGCGACGGCCGGCACAGTCCTTTATCCAGTCGGGCTGGGGCGTTTGGCTGGATGCCGTTTCCGCCTCGCTCTTCTTGGGAGCGCCTCGCCGCAGGCAGACGGTGAGCCAGAAGGTGCTGCCGAGGCCGAGGGTGCTCTCGACCCCCGCGTCGTCGCCGCCGCGCATCTGGTCGATCATGTCTTTCCGCCGCTGCCCGTGCGCCAGTGGGTCCTCTCGGTGCCGAAGCGCCTGCGCTGGTACCTGGAGCGCGAGCCCCACGCCGTGAGTGCCGTCCTGCATATCCTTCTAAGGGTCATCGAGGCCCATCTTCGCGCAACCATTCCTACCGCCTCGCCCCGGGCGCGACTTGGGGCGGTCAGCTTCGTGCACCGTTTCGGCTCCGCGCTGAACCGTCACGTCCATTTGCACTGCTGCATCATCGACGGCCTATTCGATCCCGGCGAAGACGGCCAGGTCCGCTTTCTCCAGGCGCCAGCACTGACGACGGATGAGATGGCCGCGATCACCGAGCAAGTGCGCCGACGGGTGCTGCGCTGGTTCGCCCGCAGCGGCCTGCTCGAGCCCGCGGAGGCCCGCGACATGCTCGGCTGGGAGCATGGCGGCTTCTCTCGCTGGATGCGGCGATGCGCATTGCTGGCCCGGATCGCGCCGGGCTGGGGCGACTGCTCCGCTATTGTCCACCCTCGTCAAATGTCCGCTCGACCGCCCATTGCAGCCGATGGCAGACGAAGGAGGGATGTCTCTTGGCCGCAAGCTGCCGCTTCAGCAGTGAACGATCGCCAGCATCCGTTGTGGCGCGGCTGGACAGCGCCGGCTGCTCGGATCATGGCGCGCTTGCGCGGCCTGCTCAGACATGCCGCGTTCCTCGACATCAGGCCGTTCGCCCTTCCCGCTCTTCCATTTCACGGCCGTCGCGTCGGTGAGGGCCGCCCCTGTGCGTTTCCTCTCGCCATAGTCTGCCACGCTGGAGACTCTGATCAAGCAGGTGATCGTGGGAGAGGGCCTTCAGAACAGCCGATTGAGCCCGTTGAGGGCGGCGACGCGGTAGGCCTCGGCCATCGTCGGGTAGTTGAAGGTGGTCTCGGTGAAGTAGCGCAGGCTGTTGGCCGGGCCCTTCTGCGACATGATCGCCTGGCCGATGTGGACGATCTCGGCGGCGCCGGCGCCGAAGCAGTGGATGCCGAGGATCGCGAGGGTCTCGCGGTGGAAGAGGATCTTCAGCATGCCGACCGTTCGCCCGGTGATCTGGGCGCGGGCGATCGACTTGAAGTCGGCCTCGGCAACCTCGTAGGGGACCTGGCGGGCGGTCAGTTCGCGTTCGGTGCGCCCGATCGAGCTGATCTCGGGGACCGTGTAGATGCCGGTCGGGAATTCCTCGATCAACGACCAGTCGCTCTCGCCGTCGGCGATCAGGGCACCGACGAAGCGGCCCTGATCGTAGCTCGCGCTCGCGAGCGCTGGCGGGCCGACCAGGTCGCCGACCGCGTAGATGTGCGGCAGGGCCGTGCGGTGGCGTGCGTCGACCTCCAACTGGCCGCGGCCATTCGGTACGAGGCCGATCTCCTCCAGGCCCATGTCGTGGCTGTTGCCGGTGCGACCGTTGGCCCAGAGCAGGACCTCGGTCTTGAGCTTCTTGCCGGAGCGGCAGTGCAGCACGACGCCATCGTCGGTCGGCTCGACGGCCGTGTAGGCCTCGTCGTTGCGGATCACGACCCCGCCGCTGCGCAGGTGGTAGGAGAGGGCGTCGGTGATCTCGTCGTCGAGGAACGACAGCAGCCGGTCGCGGGTGTTGACCAGGTTCACCTTCACATCGAGGTTGCTCATGATGGACGCGTATTCGCAGCCGATGACGCCGGCACCGTAGATGGTGATCGAGCGTGGCGTGTGCTGGAGGCGCAGGATGGTGTCGCTGTCGAGGATCCGAGGGTGGTCGAAGTCGATGTCCGGCGGGTGGTAGGGGCGCGAGCCGGTGGCGATGACGAAGTGGTGTGCCGCGAGTTCCTCGGACCCACCGTTCGGGCGCTCGACGAGGATGCGGTGCGGGTCGACGAACCGGGCGCGGCCGAAGACGACCCGCACCCGGTTGCGCTGGTAGTAGCGGTAGCGGGTGCGGACCTGGTCGTTGATGACCCCGTCGGCGGCCCGCAAGAGGTCCGGGAACTCGACCTCCAGCTGGCTGCGGGTGCGCTGGAAGAGGGGGTTGCGCCGATAGTCGGCGAGCATCTCGATCGAGTGGCGCAGGGCCTTGCTCGGGATGGTCCCCCAGTGGGTGCAGCCGCCGCCGACGCTCGTGTGGGCCTCGACGACGGCGACCCGCAGGCCGGACTTGGCGAGCTTCATCGCCGCCCCCTCGCCACCCGGGCCGGTGCCGATGACGATGCAGTCGAGGGTCGCGGTGGACATGGGCGGCTCCTGGTCGGGACGGGATCGGCCCCGGCTTCCGGCGAGGCGGCCGGTGGGGCGGTTTCGATGAGTCTATAGCGTTCGGGGGTCGGTGGTCAGGGCGGACATCAGGGCTGATCCGTGTTCCGACCCCTTTTCGAGCCCCTTTCGAGATGGTTTGGACCGTCGCCGGTCGATCCGCGTCTGGGTGCGCTGGCGAATCCCCGCCTCCCGGGGAGATCGAGTCGGCGTCGCCCGAACTCGCTCCGCTTCCCTGGGCGGCCGACTGCGCGCCGATAGGGGCCGGCTTGCCGGCGATCGGCCGCCCGGGGCGCCCGCAAGCGGGCCCCTACCGGCGCAGGCGACGGCGGCGGCGTCCCCGCGTCCGCTGGTACGACTCGTCTGAATTCTCCGGTCCATCAGAGCGGATCCGCGTTGCTCGGGACGGAGCTGTCCTTTCGTGTCCAAGGGCGGGCCGCGTATGCTACGGAGTCGATGCCCTTCGATGGCGGCGGCCCTGATCGCATGGCCATCGTTGCGACGCTCCACCCAGCCCGAAGGGAGGCCGGTCTTGATCGAGCCGATCCTGCTGACGGTCACGCCGGTTGCGGCGCACCTCGTCGTCCAGGCGCTGTTGCTCGTGCGCATCCTGCTGCGCCCGCACCGCGAGCCGGCCTCGCGGATCGCCTGGGTCGTGGTCGTCTTCGCGCTTCCATTGATCGGCATCGTCGCCTATCTGCTGCTCGGCGAGGTCAACATCGGCCGGCGTCGGCTCGAACGACTGCGCGCGGTGCTGGCCCGGTTGCCGGCCGTCGCCGACGCGCCGGGCGCGGATGCGCCCGGCCTGGGGGGCGGAATGCCCGGGCGCTACGCGCAGCTCTTTCGCGTCGGCGAGTCGATCAGCGGCCACGCCCCGATCGGCGGCAATCGGGCCAGCCTGCCGGCGGACTCCGATGCCGTCATCGCGGCCATGGTCGCCGACATCGATGCGGCGCGCGATCATGTGCACCTGATCTTCTACATCTGGCTACCCGATCGCAACGGCGTCAAGGTGGCCGAGGCCTTGATCCGGGCGGCGGCGCGCGGCGTCGCCTGTCGGGCGTTGGCCGATGACCTAGGCGCGCGCCCGATGATCCGCTCCGGGCACTGGCGGGCGATGCGTGCCGCCGGGGTGCGCCTCGCCCGAGCGCTGCCGATCGGCAATCCGCTCCTGCGCGCGTTGCGTGGGCGCATCGATCTGCGCAACCACCGCAAGGTCGTCGTCATCGATGACCGGATCACCTACTGCGGGAGCCAGAACTGTGCCGATCCGCAATTCCTCGTCAAGGCGCGATTCGGCCCCTGGGTCGATCTGATGATCCGCTTCGAGGGGCCGGTCGCCCGCCAAAACCAACACCTCTTCGTCGGCGATTGGATGGCCCACGTCGACGAGGACCTCGCCGACCTGCTGCGCCGCCCGCTGCCGCCGGCGTCACCTGGGTTCGCGGCGCAGGTCATCGGTACCGGGCCGACGGTGCGCTATTCGGCGATGCCGGAGCTGTTCGAGTCCCTGATCTACGGCGCTCGCCGCGAGCTCGTGATCACGACGCCTTACTACGTCGCCGGGGAATCGACGCAGGCGGCGCTCTGCGCCGCGGCCCGACGGGGCGTGGCGACGACCGTCGTCTTTCCCGCGCGCAACGACAGCTGGATCGTCGCCGCCGCGAGCCGCAGCTACTATGCCGACCTGCTGGCCGCGGGCGTGCAGATCCGCGAGTACGTCGGCGGGCTCCTGCACACCAAGTCCTTGACCCTCGACGGCGAGGTCACGCTGATCGGTTCGGCCAACATGGACAGGCGCAGCTTCGAGCTCAACTACGAGAACAATATCCTCTTCTACGACCGAGACCTGACCGCCGAGGTCCGCCGCCGCCAGCAGGACTACATCGACAGGGCCGGCCTGGTCGACCCCGACGTGGTCGCGGCCTGGACCTGGCGACGCCGGCTCTGGAACAACGCCGTCGCGATGCTCGGGCCTGTGCTGTAGATTTTGGCGATCGACGTGCCTCGACCGGGTCCGCAGGGCCGTGCGTTCGACCAGGATCGTCTACTCTTACTCTAGAGACAGTCGCTTGGGCCACTTGGCATCGGCGGCGGCGAATCGATCCGTATGGAGGATGATGGCATGCGCATCCTTGCCCAGAGGCCGGGGGAGACATGTTCCACCCATTCCGAGAGGTCTTCGACGCTCGGTCGCATTGGCCCCGGGCTGTCTCGCGGACCGGGCACCAGAGGGGTGCGAGCGACGCCGGACGTCGCCGCCGTCCGCGGTCCCGGGTCGCGCGGTACCGGCACGTCCAGCTTCGGGCACGATATCGGCCGCATCCGCATCGGTCCTTCGCTTGTCGGGACCATGCAGCGCAAGCTCGCGGTCAATACGCCAGGGGACGAATACGAGCAGGAGGCCGACCGAGTGGCCGAGCAGGTGATGCGCATGCCGGCGCCGAGCCGGCAATGGCCGTGCCGCGGATGCGAAGAGGGGGGCGGGCTTGCGTTGCGGGCGCGCGCTGCGCAAGGGGTGCGACGGCAACGGGCCGGGGGCGATGCGCCGGTCGAGGCCCCGCCGATCGTCGGTGATCTGGTTTCGGGGAGCGGTCGCCCGCTCGATCCGTCCGTGCGTTCGTTCATGGAGGCCCGGTTCGGCCATGACTTCTCGCGTGTGCAGATCCACACCGGGGATCGTGCCGCCGAGTCGGCCCGTGCCGTCCATGCCAAGGCCTACACGGTGGGACGGCACGTCGTCTTCGGCGCAGGCGCCTATCGCCCGGCCAGCGATGCCGGCAGGCGTCTCATCGCGCATGAACTCACGCATGTGGTCCAACAGGACGGCGGGGATGCCTCGATCCGCGCGGCGGCGCAGAACGAGTTCGGCGATAGCACGCTCCCGATCGCACCAGGACTGCCAGTGCATGCGACGCACGACCTGCGCGTTCAACGACAGGAGGATTGCTACTGCTGCGTCTCCTCCGTCGCCATCACCAACGTCTCCCGGATCGACAACGCGACGCACATGGGGCACAGCTTCGACTTCGTGGTCGAGATGACGCGGACGACCGAACACGGGCCGCGTCTGGAGCCGGAATGCACGCTCGAGTGGTGGGAGCGGACCAATGTGCCGGCCATCCCCGGCCATGCGCCGGACACTTGGACCGACATGTTCCAGCTGGTGCCGACATCGCCGACGTTCGATCCTTGGCGCAATCGATCGACTGACTGCGACACCAGTGCGACGGTGACGATCAACGATCCGCCAGCCCTCGGCAAGAGGCCCGGGCGCACCGTCACGCGCACGCTCGAGTTCGACCTCAAGGTGAAGAGCGGGCCGGGGGGGACCTGCGCCCATTCGCAGAAGAGCGCGACGGCGACTCAGGTGTTGACGATGGTCAATGGCGCCCCGGATTGGGACAACAGCTCGTTCACCTAGGAGCCGGCGAGCGATCCGCGCGGTGTCTGCATCCAAGTGGCCGCCAGAGAGGTGAGCGTCATGAATCCTGCTGCGGGCAGACCCCGAGAGATGCGGTGCGGCGCTGCCCGGGAATGGCTCGCCCGCCGGCCGCTCCGTGACGACCCTGCCATGGTCGGTGCCCGCTCGACGCTGACATGGGATGAATGGCTGAGGCGGGGGCGCGCTGCCGACGTCGAGGTCTGTCTGATCGAGTTTCTCGCGGAGGAACCGGATCCGGTCACCCGTGCTGCCATCGCCATGGCCCTCGGTCATCTGGGTGGCGCCCGCAGCGTCGGTCCCCTGCTCGGCCTGCTGACCGACCGGGAAGACCTCGTGGCAATGGAGGCCGCCGCGGCACTCGGCCTCGTCGGTGATCGTAGCGCCGTGACGGCGTTGGTCGCTGCGCTGACGCGCGATGACCCGAATGTCCGCGCCAACGTCTGCCAAGCCCTCGCCGTGCTGGGGGGCGAGCAGGCGGATCGTGCGCTGGCCGATGCCCTCGCAGATCGCGACCCCTTCGTTCGGTCGGTCGCCCGGCAGGCGCTGGCGCGTCATCCCTGACGTCCGCATTCGGGCGCCGGGCCGACGGTTCGGCGACGGCGCTCGGGGTGCAGGCCGATCCCCTCAACCCAGCGCGCCGCGGCGGATCCAGTCGACTCGCTTGCGCATCGCCCCGTAGTAGACCACCGGGATCACGATCAGGGTCAGCACGGTCGAGACGAACAGGCCGAACAGGAGCGCGACGGCGAGCCCGGAGAAGATCGGGTCGTCGAGGATGAAGACGGCCCCGGCCATGGCCGCGAGCGCGGTCAGGACGATCGGCTTGGCGCGGATCACGGCGGCCTCGACGACGGCCTCCTCGAACGGCCGTCCGGCCTGCACCTGGAGGTTGATGAAGTCGACGAGCAGGATCGAGTTGCGCACGATGATGCCGGCCAGCGCGATCATGCCGATCATCGAGGTGGCCGTGAACTGGGCGCCGAGCAGGGCATGTCCGGGCATGATGCCGATCAGGGTCAGCGGGATCGGCGCCATGATGACGAGCGGCACCAGGTAGCTGCGGAACTGGGCGACGACGAGCAGATAGATCAGGATCAGCCCGACGCCGTAGGCGAGCCCCATGTCGCGGAAGGTCTCGTAGGTGACCTGCCACTCGCCGTCCCACTTGACGCTGAAGCCATAGGGGTCGGTCGGCTGTCGGGTCAGCCACTGCGTGAGCCCGAGCTCGTCGCCGAGCCGCTCGGAGATCGCGATCATGCCGTAGAGGGGGCTGTCGGTCTCGCCGGCCATGTCACCGGTGACGTAGACGACCGGCAGCAGGTCCTTGTGGTGGATGCTGTGCTCGCGGGTCGTCTCGACGACGCGCACGATCTCCGAGAGGGGCACCAGATGGCCGCTCTCGGCGCGCACCCGCAGGGCCAGGACCTGCTCGAGGTCGGCCTTGTCGGCCTCGCTGTACTCGACGCGGATCGGCACCGCGTACTTGACGTTGGCCCCGTGCAGGAACGACATGTCCTCGCCGTCGAGGACCGTGCCCAGGGCCTGGGCGATGGCGCCCTGGGAGACGCCGAGGAGCGCCGCCTTGCTGCGGTCGACGACGACCAGCCGCTTGCGCGAGGGGTACTCGACCGAGTCGTCGACGTCGACGATGTCGGGCGTCGACTCGAAGACCTCGCGCACCTGGCCGGCGACGGCGATCTGCCCGCCATGGTCGGGGCCGTAGACCTCGGCGACGAGGGGTGCGAGCACCGGCGGCCCGGGCGGCATCTCGACCATCTTGGCGTTGCCGCCATAGGCACGGGCGATTGCCTGGAGCGGTTCGCGTAGCGCCAGCGCGATCGCGTGGCTCTTGCGGTCGCGGTGATGGGCGTCGACCAGGTTGATCTGGAGATCGCCCTGGTTGGCCTCCTCGCGCAGGTAGTACTGGCGGACCAGACCGTTGAAGTTGATCGGTGCGGCCGTGCCGGCGTAGATCTGGTAGTCGGCGACCTCGGGCACGCCCGTCAGGTAGTCGCCCATCTCGGTCAGGACCCGCAGCGTCTGCTCCAGGCTCGTCCCCTCGGGCATGTCGAGCACCACCTGGAGCTCGGACTTGTTGTCGAAGGGCAGCATCTTGAGGATCACGACCTTGCTGGTCACGAGCAGCAGCGAGCCCGCGATCAGGGCCAGGATCGCGCCGAGCAGCAGCCAGCGGTTGCGCTGCCCACCGCGCCGGGCGAGGAAGGGCGAGATGACGCGGTCGAAGAACCGCGTCAGGCGCGGCGAGGTCGACTCCTCGGCGCCGTGGTCGCCGGTCGGATCGGCGTAGCGCCGGGCGAGCAGCGCGTGGGTCATCCAAGGCGTGAAGACGAAGGCGACGGCCAGCGAGATCAGCATCCCGGTCGAGGCGTTGATCGGGATCGGGCTCATGTAGGGGCCCATCAGGCCGCTGACGAAGGCCATCGGCAGCAAGGCGGCGATGACGGTGAAGGTCGCGAGGATGGTCGGCCCGCCGACCTCGTCGACGGCCGCCGGGATGGCCTCGAGGAGCCGCTGCCCGCCGAGGGCGAGGTGGCGGTGGATGTTCTCGACGACGACGATCGCATCGTCGACCAGGATCCCGATCGAGAAGATCAGCGCGAAGAGCGAGACGCGGTTCAGCGTGAAGCCCCAGGCCCAGGAGGCGAACAGGGTCAGGGCGAGCGTGACGACGACGGCCGCCCCGACGATCGCCGCCTCGCGCCAGCCGAGCGCGAGGAGTACGAGCAGGATCACCGAGGTGGTCGCGAAGGCCAGCTTGCTGATCAGCTTCTTGGCCTTGGCGTCGGCGGTGGCGCCATAGTTGCGCGTGATGGTGACCTCGACCCGGTCCGGGATGAAGGTGCCCTCGAGCTGGGCGAAGCGCTCGATGACCCGCTCGGCGATCCTCACCGCATTGGTCCCCTCCTGCTTGGCGATGGCGATCGTCACGGCCGGGACCGGGGCGCCGAGCGGCGGGCTCGGGGTCGCGGCCGCCGGCCCGGCGCCGGTCTGCACGATGCTCTCGGGCTGGTCGGGGCCGCGCATCACCCGGGCGACGTCGCGCAGGAACACCGGCCGTCCGTCGGCGAGGCCGACGACCAGGTCGTCGATCTGCTCGGGCGTGGTCAGGAAGGCGCCGGCCTGGACCAGGATCTCCTGGTTGGCGGCCGTCACCGTCAGGTTGTCCTGGATCCGGTTGTTGGCCTGCAGGGTCCGGCGCAGGTCGGCCAGATCGATGCCGTAGCCGGCCAGGGCCTGGGGGTCGAGCAGCACGCGTACGACTTGGCTCGGCGCGCCGAGCGTGTAGATGTCGCGGGTGCCGGGCACGCGCTTGAGTTCCTGCTCGAGGGCGTGGGCGACCTGGCCGAGTTCGAAGGCGCCGATCGCGGGGTCCTCGGGCCAGAGGGTCGCGGTGACGATCGGCACGTCATCGACGCCCATGGGCTTGATGATCGGCTCGGCGACGCCGAGGTTCGCCGGCAGCCAGTCCCGGTTCGAGAAGACCTGGTTGTAGAGGCGCACGATGGCATCGGTGCGGTCCTCGCCGACCTCGAACTGGACCGTGACCACGGCCATGCCGGGGCGCGAGACCGAGTAGACGTGCTGGATGCCGCGGATCTCGGAGAAGACCTGCTCCGCCGGGCCGGCGACCAGGTGCTCGACCTCGCTCGCCGAGGCGCCCGGGAAGGCGATGAAGACGTCGGCGAAGGTGACGTTGATCTGCGGCTCCTCCTCGCGCGGCGTCACCAGCACCGCGAAGATCCCGAGCAGTAGCCCCACGAGCGCCAGCAGCGGGGTGATCGCGCTGTCTTGGAAGCGCGCCGCGATCCGCCCCGAGAGACCGAGTCGCTCAGTCATCCCCGTGCCCCTCCGTCGCGGGGGCCGTCTGGGCCTTGATCTGGCGGCTGGCCGCGAGCGGATCGAGGACGACGCGCTCGCCGGCCTCGAGGCCGGCGAGCACGAGGATCTGGTCATCGACCGTCCGTCCGGCGCGGATCTGGCGCAGCGCGAGTCGCCCGTCATCGCCCTGGACATAGACGGCGGTCAGCTCGGAGCGGTAGACGACGGCGGCCTTGGGGACGACCAGCTCGCGGCGCTCGCCGGTGACGAAGCCCGTCTTGACATACATGCCGGGGAACAGGGATCGGGTGCCGACCGGCAGGCGCAGGCGCACCGTGAAGGTGTTCGAGCCCATGTCGGCGAACGGGAAGACGGTCACGTCGCTGACGGCGAGTCGCTCGCCGTCGGTCAGATCGACATGGATCTCGGTACCCGAGCGCACCGCCGGGATCAGGCTCTGCGGGACCTCGACGACGACGCGCAACTCATCGAGCGAGAGGCCGGTCATCACCGGCGTGCCAGGGCTCGCCGTCTCGCCGAGCTCGACGTGGCGGTGGGTCACGATCCCGGAGTAGGGGGCGCGGATCTCGGTGTAGCTCAGCTGCTCCTGGGCCTGCTCGAGCTGCGCGGTGGCCGACTCCAGCGCCGCTTGGGCCGCCTTGAGGTCGGCCGCGGCCCTGTCCATCTGGGATTCGGAGACGTTGCGCTTGGCGAACAGCCCCTCGATCCGGTCGTATTCCTCGCGGGTCTGCTCGAGCTTGGCGGTGGCGGACTTCAGGTCCGCCGCGGCCTGCGTGACGCGCGCTCGGTGCTCGGTGTCGCGCAGCTCGACGAGGACCGCGCCCCTCTCGACATAGTCGTCGACGTCGTAGTGGATCGCCTCGACCTGACCCTGGGTCTGGGCCGAGACGGTCGTGCGATGGATCGCCTCGACGACGCCGTCGAGGCGGTATTCGCGTGGGATCGCGTGGTACTCGGCGATCGTCGTCGGCAAGGTCGCCGATCGTGGGGGCTCGGCGGCGGCGACGCCGGCCAGCATCAACGAGAGGAGGAACCAGGGGAGGCGGCGGGATACCATGGTGAAGGGTCCAGTAGAATATTAGCTACTTATAAAATAGTTAAATTCGTTGATTTTTCAAGTCGACCTTTCGCCCATTGTCGTCGCGTTCGCCACGCGGCGCCTGCGGATTTCGCAATCTCGGCCATCATCCCCAAAAACGGCAGTTGGACGGTGCACGGGGTGCGCCGCGCGCGACCTGCATCGGGCGTCGGAGCGGTCTTCACCGAGCGGGTGAGCAGGACTCACCGAAAGCCTCTTCGCGATTTCAACGGCTTGAATCCATGGTGAAGCGGTCAACTGCCCCTCTTGGGGTCATCCGAGTATCGGGTCCGAAATGCTCGGCGTAGTCGTGCAGTCAGTCCTCCGCGTGCCAGTGGACTTCGCTCGATGTGGGCCGCGCCCCCAGCCCCCGGGCGACGCCCGGCGGCGCCATGCTCGGCAGGATGCGCTCGGCAGGATGCCGGCGGCGGCAATGGTGATCGGTGTTGTTATTGCCTCTCCGCGGGCCAATATAGAGGCGGGGCAGTGGGTGCTCGGGCGGAGGCCCCGACCACCGGACTGCCCGACCATGGTCGCCTGTTGAACCGCCCGAACGCTACCGCCTTGCCATGGATACGCGCCAGATGTCCACCCCGCTGACCCGGGGCCGTGCGCCGCCGTTTAGACCTGGCTGGATCGCCACCTTGTACGCCTTCTGGGCCGGGGCCTGGATCCTCCTGTCTGGCTACGCCTCAGGGGCCATCGTTGGGGACCCGAGGCTGCTCTGGCTCGTCGAGCTGGTCAAGGGCGGCCTCTTCGTCGCCGTCACCAGCATCGTCCTCTATTTGCTGCTGCGCGCCCGGGAGCCCGCGGCCGATTCGGCGTTGCAGACTCCCCGCGAGGTGGCCTTGCGCGCCCGTTGGCTGGCTGCCGCCTTCGCTGCGCTGGCGCTGCTGGCGCCGCTGCTCGCCTTCAGCATCGTCCAGATCCGGGGGCCGGAGGAGGAGCGGCAGGCCCTCGCGGATCTCGAGGCCATCGCCGAGCTGAAGGCCGAGCACCTCGAATTCTGGCTGGCCGAGCGGCGTGGCGATGCGGCCGTCCTCGCCGGGGATCCGGCCTTCGCCGCGGCCGTGGCCGGGCTGCTCGCGGCGCCGGGGGCGACCGATCGCAGGGGGCGCGTCGAGGGCCGCCTGGCGGCGCTCCGGGAGGCCCACGGGTATGGCCTCGTGACCCTGTTCTCGGCCGCCGGGCAACCGCTCTTGGTCGTCAGTGAGGCGGACGAGCGGGGGGCCGGTCTGCACGACCCCGGGCCAGCGGCATCCGATCCGCCCCTGGGGCCGCACAGCACGCTCTTTCGCGATGCCGCGGGCCGGCTGCACCTGGATACCATCGTCCCGCTGCTGGCTGCCGAGCCCCGTGACCGGCCGCTCGCCTTCATCGTCCTACATATGGATCCGGAGCGCTTCCTGCTGCCCTTCATCCGCTATTGGCCGACCGAGAGTGCGAGCGGCGAGACCCTGCTGGTGCGTCGCGACGGCGACGGCCTGGTGTTCCTCAATCCGCTGCGTCATGTCTCGGGGGCGGCGCTCACGCGGCACCTGCCGGTCGATGCGCCGGACCTGCCGGCCGCGATCGCGCTACGCTCGGGGCGCGCCGGCACGGTCGCCGGCCGCGACTACCGAGGCGTCCCCGTGTTGGCTGCCTACCGCCCGGTCGCCGGTACCGATTGGTTCCTGATCGCCAAGCGGGATCGCGACGAGGTCATGGCGCCGGTGCTGGCGTTGGCCCTGTGGGTCGGCGTCGTCACCCTGTTCGCGACCGTCGCCTTCGCCGTGATCCTTTGGTTGTTGTGGCGGCAGCAGCAGCACCGCCAGCAGGTCGCATGGCTGGCGGAACGGGCCGAGCAGGACCGTCTGTTGCGGCACTTCTACGATCTGCCTTTCATCGGGATGGTCATCGCCGATGCCGCGACCAGGCGTTGGCGGCACGTCAACGACCGCTTCTGCGAGATCGTCGGACGCTCCCGCGCCGAGCTCGAGTCGCTGACCTGGGCCGATCTCACGCACCCCGAGGACCTCGAGGCCGACCGCCTCGCCCAGGAGGCGCTATTGCGCGGGGAGGTCGAGGGCTATCGGCGCGAGAAGCGCTATCGGCGCCCGGACGGGACCCTCGTGCATGCGTCGGTCGATGTGCGCTGCGTGCGCCGGGCCGACGGTACGCCCGAAATCCTGATCGCGACCATCGACGATGTCACCGAACGGCGCCGTAGCGAGCTGGCGCTGCGGCGCCAGCGCGACCTCTACGACATGCTCTCGCAGACCAACCAGGCGATCGTGCGCAACCGCGACCGTGCGGCGCTCTTCGCCGAGATCTGTCGGATCGCCGTACGCCACGGACGCTTCCGGTTCGCCTGGATCGGCCTGTGCGGGGAGGGCGACGGGATGATTCGTCCGGTCGCCCACTGGGGCGACGATGTCGGCTATCTCGCCGCGGTCTGGGCTGGTGCCGCGGTCTGGGCCGGTCCGGCGGCGCGCGCGTCGCTCGGGCGCAGCCTGATCGCCGAGGCGATCCGCCGCGGCGGGCATGCGGTCAGCAACGATTTTCTGGCCGATACGGCTGGCGATCTGCGCCATGGCGCGGCCCTCCGGGCCGGCATCCGGGCGGCCGGGGCCTTCCCCGTGCGCCACCTGGGACGCGTCTTCGCGACCCTGGCGCTCTACGCCGAGGAGCCTGGCTTCTTCACCGACGATGTCCTTGCGACGCTCGATGAGATGGTGCGCGATCTCTCCTTCGCGCTCGATCATCTCGCTCAGAACCAGGCCCTGCGCGACAGCGAGGCGCGCTACCACGGCCTCTTCGAGAACGGTCACACGGCGATGCTGCTCGTCGACCCGCGCGACGGGCGGATCCTCGATGCGAACCCGGCCGCCTGCCTATTCTATGGCCGCACGCGCGAGCGGCTGCAGGCCGCCGGGATCGGCCAGCTCGAGACCCGAGATCGGCAGGGCCGAACGCTGCCGATGGCCGAAGCCGCCGACGCGGCGCCGTGCCACCTCGAGGGGCGTCAGCGGCACGGCGACGGGACGCTGCGCGACGTGGAGATCTATAGCGTGCCGGTCATGATCGGCGGGCAGCGGCTGCGCTTCTGCATCGTCCACGACATCACGCAGCGCAAGCGCGACGAGGAGTCCTTGCGCCTGGCCGCGACCGTCTTCGAGTCCACCCGCGACGGGGTCGTCATCACCGACCTCGTGCCGCGGATCATCGCCGTCAACCGCGCCTACACCGAGATCACCGGTTACACGGAGGCCGAGGTGTGCGGCAAGGACCCGGGCATCGTCGCCTCCGGGCGCCAGGACGAGGCCTTCTACGCCGCCATGTGGGGCAGCCTCCACGACCTCGGCCACTGGCAGGGCGAGATCTGGAACCGTCGCAAGGGCGGCGAGATCTATCCGCAACGCTTGACGATCAGCGTCGTGCGCGACGAGCAGGGCGCGCCGAGCCACTATGTCGGTGTCTTCACCGACATCAGCGACATCAAGGCGTCGGAGGCGCGGCTCGAAGCCCTGGCCCTCTTCGACGCCCTGACCGGCCTCCCCAACCGCCGCGCGGTCGAGGCGCGGCTGGAGCAGGCCCTCGCCCGCGCCAGGCGCCAGGCCGGGAGCGTGGGCGTGCTCTTCATCGATCTGGACGGCTTCAAGAACGTCAACGACAGCCTCGGTCATCAGGCCGGTGACGAGCTGTTGAAGGCGATCAGCCTCCGACTCAAGAGTCGCCTCCGCGAGGAGGACACCCTCGCGCGCCTCGGCGGCGACGAGTTCCTGCTGGTCGTCGAGACCTTGTCCCAACCCGAGGATGCCGTCTCGGTCGCCGAGGGTCTCCTCGAGGTCCTCGAGTGCCCCTTCGTGCTGGCCTCCGGGCACGAGGTCTACGTCGGGGCGAGCATCGGCGTGAGTCTCTTTCCGGACGACGCGAGCGACGTCAGGGCCCTGATCCAGCACGCCGACGCGGCCATGTATCAGGCCAAGGGGCAGGGTCGCAACACCTATCGCTTCTATACCAGGGCGCTCACTGCGCGGGCGAATCGGCGTCTCGATCTGGAGACCCGGTTGAGTCGGGCGCTGGAGCGCGACGAGTTCCTGCTGCACTACCAGCCGATCGTCTCGGCCCGCGACGGCCGGGTCCTGGGTCTCGAGGCCCTGGTGCGTTGGCAGCCGGCGGGCACCGCGCTGGTGCTGCCGGCCGAGTTCCTGCCGATCTGCGAGGAGACCGGGCTGATCGTGCCGCTCGGCGACTGGATCCTGCGCACCGCCTGCCGCCAGGTGCGGGACTGGCTCGATGCCGGTTGCCAGCCCTTCTCGATGGCCGTCAACCTGTCCCTGCGCCAACTGCATGTCCGCGATGTGCCCAGGCAGGTCGGGGCCGTCTTGCGCGATACCGGAGTCCCGGCCGATTGGATCCAATTGGAGCTGACCGAGAGTTGCATCATGGCGCAGGGCGAGGAGGCGGTCGCGGCCTTGAGCGACCTCAAGTCGCTGGGCCTGCGCCTCGCGATCGACGACTTCGGCACAGGCTACTCGTCGCTGTCGTACCTCAAACGCTTCCATGTGGATCGCCTCAAGGTCGATCGCCGCTTCGTGCAGAACCTCGTACAGGAATGCGACGATCGCGAGATCGCCGCGACCATCATCGCGATGGCCCACAACCTGCGTCTCGAGGTCGTCGCCGAGGGGGTCGAGACGGAGGCCCAGCGCGACTGGCTGGCGCGCATGGGCTGCGATGCCCTCCAAGGCTACCTGTTCGGTGAGCCGCGGGCCGCGGAGGCAGCCTGGCGCTGGGTCTGCGACGCTGCGCGGCGCGATGCGGATCCGTCTGCACCGGACGCGGGCCGTGCCCCGACTCCCGGAGGTTCACCTTGACCCTTGGGCTCGACCTGGGCGAGGTTGGACCTTCCGTTCGCCCGGTTCGGTGGCACGCGTCGAACCGGGTCGCTCAGGCGGCGAGCTGCTCGAGGGCCCGGGCGAAGCTCGCGATCCCGGAACTGCGCATCAGTATGCAGGGCTTCGCATAGCGTTTGCAGAACCGCTTGGCGCGTTGGTAGGCGTTGTGGCTGACGAAATCGGCCGGGCAGACGATCGCGTCGGCCGCGGCCATCATCGCCTCCAGGCGGTGATGGCTGTCTTCGAGGCCGCCGTCGTGGCGCACCAGTTCGCCGTTGCAGCGCGCGACCAGGTCGCGGTAGTGGTCGGCGAGCGTCCCGCGCCCGCCGATGCAGAGGATGCGTCGCCCGCGCAGGTCGACGCAGTCCCGGCAATCCCGACCGGCCGGGCACCGATCGGGGCACTCGTCGTCCGCGTCGCCCGGCAGGAGCCGTTCGAGCGCCGCGACTGCGGCCTGCTGCTCCGCGAGCGCCGCCGTCAGCCGGGCGACCTCCTCGTCGGCCGCGCGCTGCCCGCGGCGCAGGCGCCTGGCCTCCTGGGCGCTTTCCTCGTGGCGACGCCGCGCGGCGACGAGTTCGGCCTCCAGCGCGGCGATGCGCCGCTCGCCCCCGAGGGGCTGGGCCTCGCTCGGTGCGACCGGTACGGCTGCCTTCAGCCGGCGCGTCTCTCCCTCCTGGCGTGCCAGGGTCTCGCGCAGCGCCGCCAGTTGCCGGTCGCGTTCGGCGAGGCGCTGCTCGTAGCGGCGGGCCTCGTTCTGTCGCTCGCGCTCGCAGCGCTCGGCACGCGCGCGGGCCTCGGCCAGGGCCTTCGCCTCGGCATGCAGCCCCGCGCCGATCTGGTGGGAGAGCATGTGCACCTCCTCGTAGGCGAGGGCGCGCGTCGGCGCGTCGGCCTTCGGGTGGGTCATCAGTGCCCAGAAGGGCCCCGGCACGTCGCCGGCGGCGACCGCCTCGTGCCACAGTCGGGTGACCTCGGGCGCCGTCTTGGCCCGGGCGAAGCGGCGGACGCTGGCCGCGAACTTGCGCTCGAGTAGCCGCTGGGTCGCCAGCGACAGCGGATTCTTCGTCTCGGCGGCGCCGACGCAGGTGACATGGATCCGATAGTCGCCGAGCGGGTCGAGCCGTTGTCCCTCGACCTTCTCGAGCAGGCGGCGCAACTCCTCGACGTGGAGGCAGGTGCCGATGATCGGGCAGTGGTACTTGTGGGGGATGTCCCACAGCTTGAGCGCGCCCTTCTTCGGCGTGACCTCGGCGCGGGTCGCGTGCGCCAGCGTCGGTAATGGGGCGTCGGGCGGTACCGATGCTAGGGGCGGACGTCGGAGCGATCCAAGCCCGTCGGGGCGCGCGAGGATTGGTGGGGTGCCATTCGCAGGCGCGGCGAGGGCGCTGTCGGTAGGGCCAGACGGGGCGCTCGGCGGTCGGTCGCTCCGTGCGGATCGATGGAGGTCACACATGGGGCTCGTCCTCTGTCCTGATCGAAGCGGGTCAATGGAGGTCGGCGAGGCGGCCACCGCCCTGGTCGGCGAGCCAGCGCCATTGGCGCGCGAGCCGCAGATAGACGCAGCGCTCGTCGTTGGTGCCGAAGAAGTCGGGGTGGCAGCACAGGGCCTCGATGTGGCGGGCGACGCGGCCGGCCGCTGCGGCCGAGCGCGAGGCCAGGTAGCGGCGCATCAGGGGGCCGAGGCGTTGCTCGATCGCCCGCGGATCGAGGTACTCGAGCGGCGCGGCGGGGTCTTGAATCTGTCCTGGGATTTGTCCTGGTTCGGTCATGCCAGCAGCCTCCGGATCTGGTGATGAGGCAGTCCTCCGGCTGGCGGCGCTCGGCGGGCGAGCGCCGCCAGCCGGAGGACTGCCTCATCACCAGATCCGGAGGCTGCTG